>CAZIRP010000036.1:14643-54671 GCA_964541665.1 uncultured Caldilineaceae bacterium
GGCGTTGCGGATGGCACGCTTGTCGCGGTTGCGGATGGCGTGTTGCTCGGCGTTGCCGTGGCGGTATTGGTTGGTGTCGGCGTTGCGGATGGGCTGGGCGGTGTATCTGGCTGACAGAGCGCACTTACCTGGCTGGTATAGCCATTGCCATAACTGCCCCAAGCCGGTCGGGCCTGGCTTTGACCCTGAGGCCCCGTAAAGATATTGCCACAGATGGTGCGCTGGGGCGCTCCTTCAAACTTGATCCCGCCGCCGGCATTGTTATACATGATATTCGCATAGGCATCATTGTTGAGCCCGTACGTTTGCCCATTGACCGTATGCCCACCAAAGCGGATGCCGCCACCAGCATGGCCGTAGCTGGTATTGTAGCGAAAGGTATTGCCGCTCCCACGCGAAACGAGGCCTGCCGCGGCCGGATCCAAGCTGCCGGTGCAGAGATTATGCTCGATCAGGTTGTTGGTGCCGCCCTCTTTCACTTCTACACATTCGTTGCCTTGCACATCAAATGTGTTGTGGTGTATGTGATTGAAGCTCGAGCTATCGGGCTCCGCGGTGGGGTTTTTGCCATCTGCCCACTGGTTGCTGGATGTCCCGATGTAGATCCCTTCCCCGTTGACGCCGCCACCATTGAACCTGAAGTCGTACATGCCGCAATGCAAGAACGTGTTGTGATGAATATTGGCATATTGCACAAAATAGCGCAGCCGGACGCATTCGCCGCCCGCATTGAGGAAGGTCATGTTGCGCACTTCGAGCCCGGTAGGGCCGCGCCGAACCGCGCCATTGTAGGCCGAGGATTGTCCGTGGACATAAAGCAGCTTGTCGCGATAATCGCTCGCGCTATTGCCGCTGCCATCATAGCCGTTGATGGTCCAGCCGTCGAGCAGATAATAGTCGTGGAAAATTTGGAAGACGCGATTCTGGCTCGCATTGCCCCGCAGCACCGCACCCGCTGACCCCACAATGGTGATCGGTGCAGCAGCCGTGCCATGGCGCTTGGTCTCGATTGATTCGAAGTAATCGCCGATCCCTAAATAGATGGTGTCGCCCGGTTGGGCCAGGTCCAGCGCGGCTTGGATCGAGCTAAAGGCTGTTTGCCAGGAGCGCCCATCGTGCGTATCCGCGCCGGTGGGGGTGACATACCAGCCTGTCGCAGCGTTAGCCGTGAGATAATGATGAAGACCACTGAGGACAGTCAAGCCGAGAATCAGCATACGCGCGGAGCGTAAGATCGTTGCCAGACTCAAATGAAGCTCCCTAGAACCTTGCGCAGATGGAGAATAGAGATGAGGAGCAAGGGCCAGGGGCGAGAAACCCCCAGTCCATGGTTGCCTGTTTCCATGCCATTCAGCTTGAAGCTGATCTTGCTCAGCAACAGCGAGGCCCTAATTGGTGCGGGCCCATGCTGTGCGTGAGTTGGCTGATTCTTGCTGAAGATTTGCCGGCCTCACAAGAATCTTTACTGAACCGTAAATAAGTGTACCTGTATAATATCGTTGTGCTGACGAAAATCCTTCGTTATGCGCTTCGATCTGCCAGAAAATTACCGATTACTTACAATCGGCAGATAAAGTTGCCGGTTTGTGGCAGGGACTGTCGTCTCGTCGCCGTCGTCTACATTGCCCCCGTCGTCGATCATGGTATTCCCCCGGGTGACCATCGCACTATTCACCAGCCCTCTGCTTACCCCAAAAGCATCGATCTGCGCCTCCCCAAAATCGATGGAGCCATCAGCCCAGAAGACGCCTTTTTGGCAGAGGTGTAAGGTGGCCAATCGACATACAGTCAGATCATGCTGATTGGTGGCAACCCCAGCCGCCTGCACATGCTCGGCCGCGTGGGCGAGGCTGAGGAGCGAGCTTTCATCGAGCCACAGATTGCCGACATCCCCATTGCTCGGGAAGATTGACCACCGGCCTTTTGTCTCGGGCCCCCAGTATATGGGCGCAAAGCGGAACAATTGCTGCCCATTCCCGACAACGCCAGGAACTTCGAAGCGACTCTGGGTGCTGATCACCAGGGCACCATCTGCCAGCAACGCAATTGCATCCACATCTTCGCCCGGTTCGGTCAACCCGACCATTGAACCCTTCAGTAAGAAAGCAAAATGGCCAAACGTATCCGAGCCCAGCTGGGTTGGGATAAACTCGACGATATCTGAATCCGCCACCACGCCCAGCCCCTCAATGAAAATCTCACTCAGGAAGCTTAATAGCAAATGACCATTCGGCAGGATGGCAAAGGCGTCGACATCCGCATTGGCCAGCCCTACGTCAGAGCCATCAAAGTAGAGGTGCCAACTGCGGTCCGCCAGATTGTACGTGACAATATCTTCATCTTTGACCAAAAGATTGTGTTCAGTGAGCAGAACTTCCCGCGTGAAGCTGAGATAGACCACCGTATCATTCCGCGGGATCTCTGTGGGTGAGCTGGTAGGTGTTTGGCTTGGCTCTGGGGATGATATCTGGGTTGGGGTATGGATTGGCGTATTTGTGGCTGTGGGAGATGAGGTTTGGGGTGGGGTGTTGGTCGCTGTATGTGTGGGTGTGTGTGTCGGTGTATTGGTCGGGGTATGGGTTGGCGTGTGCGTCGCTGTCGGCGTGGGTGTGTGCGTCGGCGTATTCGTGGGGGTATTGGTTGGCGTCGGAGTCCATGTCGCCAATGTTCCGCACGGTGGGGCCACTTTGGTTAGGTACTCATTCCCGTAAGGCCCAGCCACAATCGACGGCTGGACTTGTCCTTGTGGGCTCACAAAATTGTTGCCACAGATGACCGATTGCGGCGAGGTTTCAAAGCGAATCCCTCCGCTACCGTTGTCATAGATGATATTCCCATAGGCGTCGTTGTGAAGGCCATAGGTGTACCCATCGACTGTGTGGCCGCCAAACCGTATGCCCGCCCCAATATTTTCGTAGATAGTATTGAACCGAAAGACATTCCCATCGCTACGCGAGGCCATGCCTGCCGATTCTGCATCTTTATTCCCTGTACATTCATTAAATTCTATCAGGTTTGCTGAGCTACCTTCTTTGACTTCGATACATTCATTACCCTGCGTGTTGATTATATTATTATGGATGTGGTTGTGGTCGGTGTGGTCGGGGTCGGCTGTGGGATTTTTGCCGTCCCCCCACTGGAGGGCGGAGGTGCCAATGTAGATCCCTTCGCCATTTTTTGTACCGGAGTTAAAGACAAAATCGTAAATTCCACAATTGGTGATGGTATTGTGGTGAATATCCGCGTCGCGCACGAAATAGCGCAGCCGGACACACTCCCCACCGGCGTTGGTGAATGTCATGTTGCGCACTTCGACCCCTCGGGGGCCGCGCTGCACTTCACCGCCATAGGCCGCGGCATCACCATGAATATAGAGCAGAATATCGCGATAATTTGCCTTTGCGCCACCTAGACCATCGTGCCCATTGATCGTCCAGCCGTCCAGCAGGTAATAATCGTGATTAATCGAGAAGGTGCGGTTGATCCCTGCTACCCCGCGCAAAATAGCATTCGGAGAACCCACAATCGTAATCGGGGCCTCTGCCGTGCCGTGAGTTCTGGTAAAAAGAAACTCAAAGTAATCTCCGTCGCCCAGGTAGATCGTGTCTCCGGCCTGAGCGACATCCAGCGCCATTTGGATCTTGGGGAAGGCATTGGCCCAGGATTGCCCATTCCGTGTGCCGGCACCAGTGGGTGTTACATACCAACCCGCTGCTGCCATGACTTGCTGATCTCGGTAGAGCCAAATGCCAAGTAGCCCAATAAGTGCAATTAATGCAAGACGGAACGAGAGATGGGCGGCAATTAATTTCATTTTGCGGCTCCCCTAAACCATGCTAGAATGAAAAATAGCAGCACCATTGAATATGCGAGCCAAAAAGCTCCCAGTCAATGGATGTCTGTTTCCATGGGGAATACTGCTGAAGACTTGCCGGCCTCGCAGTATTCCCTTTTTTTGGTGGTAATGAAGTTGAATACTTATTTACTATTCATACATCGTTGCATAATACCTGCTATGCAAGGCTCGTATGCGAAAAATACCAACCCAATGTTCTTAACTTTCTACCGCCAAACATGCCAGTTGTGTTCATCCAGTAACTCGCTGTGGATGCATGGTGGGTCCGCCAGGTGTTAGGAGATCAGCCGGGGGCATTATCCTGATTATTGACTGTTACCGTAGAGAATTTCCTTACAATAAACTGAAGTAAAGTGTTGCAATTGATCATGTTCATTAAATCATAGTGTTTAACAGGATGCAATGGTCAATTTTACCTATCAAAATTGTGTTATTTGTACCCGAATTTGATACAAATGATGGGACTTTGCAGGAATATGTCAGAAAAATGTAAGGTTGGATCCCAAAAAATTACCGCATCAATCTATGTTGCGAGTATTTCCTGGGACAGTCAAGCAAATTGTTCTTGCCGCTGACGCGACTATTGGGTGATGAAGGAGGAGCTGTAATTTGCAGCTTAGCCGCCAAACAGATTGCTGGGTTTGCCAGATCCCAGCCAGGCCGTTTGGCTTTGTCAGGGCTTCGGGCCTAAAATGGTAACATATTCACAACTTGTTAACCTAATTTTATAACTTGTTAACCTAATTTTACATCGAAACTGATAAATGATCATCAGCAATAATTGACGAATCCCCTACGAATTCCCTACGGATAGCTTGCAAATTGGTTAGGTGCATTCTGTGTTGGGGTACGGTCAGTTATGATTGCCAATCACTGGGAGAAGTTGACGTATGAAGATTATGGATCCAGCAGCAGCGCAAGCGACAATTCTGCGGCGCACGGCCTGGGATGAAGTCACCGTTCCGGCTGCGCTTCTGGCCGCAAACGAGGCAATCTTCGGTGAGCCGATCACCCCGGATGAAGGTGTGCGGCGGATCCTTGCCGACGTTCGCCAGCGCGGGGATGCTGCTGTGATCGAGTGGACGGAAAAGCTGGATGGGGTTACCCCCCATGCTTTGCGTCTGGAGCGAGACCAAATTGACGCAGCCTATGAGCAGCTCTCGCCAGCCGTTGTCCAGGCCTTGCGCCTTGCCGCCGAGCGGATCGAGCGTTTTCATCGTCGTCAGCCAGCCATCAGTTGGATTCATAACGATCACGAGGGTACGGTTGGCCAGTTGGTGCGCCCAATTGGACGGGTTGGGATTTATATCCCCGGTGGAACAGCCCCCCTGCCCAGTTCGTTACTGATGACTGCCATCCCCGCGCGCGTTGCTGGGGTGCCCCAAGTCGCAATTATATCGCCGCCCCAGCGCGGTGACGGGCTGCCTCACCCTGCCATCCTCGTGGCCGCGGACCTGGCTGGCGTGGATACGGTCTACGTTGCCGGTGGGGCCCAAGCCATTGGCGCGTTGGCTTTTGGGACGGAGTCGATCCCGGCTGTGGATAAAATTTGTGGCCCAGGCAGCCTCTTTGTTACGTTAGCCAAGCGTCAGGTCTTTGGCCTGGTCGGGATTGATGGCTTGCCCGGCCCGACCGAAACGCTGGTCATTGCCGATGATCAATCCGATCCCGCCCTGGTTGCCGCTGATCTATTGGCCCAGGCCGAGCATGATCTACTGGCGAGCGCAATTCTGCTCACCCCGAGCCGCAGCCTGGCCGAAAAGGTTCAGGCAGCAGTCATGAGTCAGCTCGAAGAGTTGGATCGCCACGCCATTATTGCTGGTTCCTTAAGCCGCGGCAGCGGGATTGTCGTCACGGAGTCGATCCAGCAGGCATTTGATTTGGCCAATACCTATGCCCCCGAACACCTTTGTTTGTTGCTGGCCGAACCCTGGCAATACTTGGGGCAGGTTCAAAACGCTGGCGGCATCTTTTTGGGTGAACGAAGTTTTGAGGTCCTGGGTGATTATGTCGCAGGGCCGAGCCATGTCATGCCAACGGGGGGAACCGCCCGCTTCGCCAGCCCGGTCAATGTGCAGGACTTTGTCAAGCTCGTCAGTGTGATCGGCCTGAATGAAGTGGCGTTACAAGCCATTGGCCCTGCCGCTGAGCTCCTCGCCCAGACCGAAGGGTTGGATGCTCACGCCGCGGCTGTCCGGCGTCGCCTGGCGTAAGTAAAATACAGCAACTGCTTTGGAACCGCAGATTATAAAGATTCACACAGATTTCTGGCTTTTCCCCTGTAGAATCTGCGTACTCTGGGGATGGGATTTTGCAAGATCTTTTAGATTCTAAGTGGGAAGTGGTTAATGTTTGAATTACGGCGGCGCGAGCGAATACTGCGCGACTCCACCCCAAGCAGTTTGGATCGTTTTGTACTCGGTTTGGCCATCTTTAGCGCGCTGACCTTGTTTGGCACATTAGCCATGCTCTGTACTGTGGTCGGTTTGGCTGGCTTGTTGCTCTTTTCAGACTTCCGCCTGCAATCCACAGTGGCGCTGAGCTCTCCGCCGCAAGTAGTCTCGCCGCTGGAAGAGCCATCACCCACACCAGTCGCTGATTCCCCGCTGCCGCCGCCCACCCCGACCCCGGAACCCCTTGTGGAGTCGATCCCCCCGCCAACGAGCGAACTGCCGACACCGATCCCCGAGCAGCCAATTCCTGAACAGCCCGTCCCCGAACAACCAATACCAGAGCAGCCGAGCCCCGAACAGCCAGGCGAGAATCCGCCGGAATTACCACCACAGCCACCACCAGCAGAAGTGGCGCCGAGCCCCACGCCGGTCATTTCCTTTTTGGATGCATTGACGGCTCAACTGGTCAACTTTAATAATGCCCTCAATTTGTTGGATGGTATGCTCATCAATCCGCAGATAGAGGATGGGGGGTGGCAGCTTCAAGTCCGTACCCAGCATGATATTCTCCGGCAAAATTATAACGACATCCTTAACGCGAGCGCCCCAGCTGAATTGAACGATCTGCACACGCGTTCAGTGAACGCTACGCAGCTGTGTACCTCGATCGTCTTTACGATTGAGAACGCGATCGCCAACAACGACGTGGCAATGATCCAGCAAGGTATGGCCGACTTGAAAGGCTGTATGCCGCAGGTCCGGGATCTGCTGAACGAAATTGGCAACTTGCAAAGCAACCCGCAACCATAGCTGGATCCCCGAACCTGGTGATTCTATGGTACAATGTTGGCAGCGCAAAGAGCGCATTTGAGGATTAAGTCGGCTCAAAATCGGTTACGGCTGGCGTATGCTCCATCAATTCATCAGCCGCACACAGCGATTTTGAGATAAGAACCAGGTTATCTGCGGCCGCTCAGCGACTTGACTCGCTAGTGTCGCCCAGATGTCGGTTACAGGTGAAATTACACAAATCAATCATAAGGAGAGACTCATGGCAGTGCGTAGCGCTGAAGCTGTTTGGCAAGGGACGTTAAAAGAAGGTCAAGGGAATTTGAAATTGGGCAGTGGTCTCTATGAAGGCGCGTACACCTATGCCTCGCGCTTTGAAGAGGGCAAAGGCACCAATCCCGAAGAATTGATCGGGGCTGCCCATGCGGGTTGTTTTTCGATGTTCCTGTCCGCAGTGTTGACTCGCGCCGGTTTTACCCCCACCCGCATTCAGACGACAGCCACAGTGCATCTGGAGGCCGGGCCCGCGATCACCAAGATCGAACTAGATTGCGAAGGCGAGGTTCCGAATCTGGACGCAGCCGCGTTCCAGGAACATGCCAACGCAGCCAAGGTAGGGTGCCCTGTTTCCAAAGCCTTGAGCGGCGTTGAGATCGTTCTCAACGCACGCTTGGTCTAAGCTCGCGCCCACTCGATTGGTGAGATTAACCCGCTTGAGTTGAGGCTATGGTTGATCTCACCAATTTGACTCCACTTTTTGGCCTGTCCACCTCATCCTGATCTTGCAGCAATCATATCCTGACGCCAATTCACGATGAAAGTCCTCGGTTTGATGAGCGGCACGTCGGTCGATGGTATCGATGTCGCCCTGGCAGAGATCACTGGGCATCCAGCGCTCACGCCTGATTCCAGCAGCACCTTACACTTGCAGCCGCTCCATTTTGGGGTCGTGCCGTGGGCCGATGAGGTTCGGGCCCAGATCTTTGCTCATTTTGAAGATGCAGCTCCCGCCGCGGATTGGAGCCAGTTGAATGTGACGATTGCCGAAGGGCTTGCGCAGGCGGCCCTCGACATATTGGCCCAGATTGGCCTGGAGCCGGCCGCCGTGGACCTGATCGGGAGCCATGGGCAGACCCTGTGGCACAATGTGGTTGCTGGCCGCGTCACCAGCACATTCCAACTGGGCCCCGCCGCTCTGATCGCGACCCGCACAGGAATTACTACTGTCGGCAACTTTCGCGTTGCGGATGTCGCGGCTGGGGGCCAGGGCGCGCCCCTCGTCTCGACGTTTGACTGGCATTTGTTGCGCCCGCCGCCAACTTTGGATGGGATTGAGGGAGGCTGGCGCGCTGTGCAGAACATCGGGGGGATCGCCAACGTCACGTTTCTGCCGCCGACTGACCTCAGCGCGCCGCCACTGGCGTTTGATACCGGCCCCGGCAACGCGTTGATCGACTGGGCAGCAGTGCAAGCCACCAGGGGCGAATGGCGGTATGACCAGGATGGTCAATTGGCCGCGGCGGGCCAGGTTGCTCAGGATCTGCTGACCAATTGGCTGCGCCATCCCTATTTTGCGCAAGAACCCCCAAAAACTACAGGTCGTGAATCGTTCGGCGCGCCTTTGGTCGCCGCCTGGTGGGACGACGGGCAAGCCCAGGGCCTATCCCCGGCTGATTTTGTCGCCACGGTGACCGAATTGACTGCTATCACGATTGCGCAGGCGTACGCCCGTTTTGCGCCGGGGCCCATAGCGCAAGTGGCGATCGGGGGCGGGGGTGGCCGCAATCCCACTTTGCTCAAGCGGCTGGCTCATCACTTGCAGCAGGCGCTGGGATCTCCCATTGATCTGTGCGATCATGCGCTGCTTGGGTATGAGGCCGATGCCAAGGAAGCGTTTGCTTTTGCCCTCCTGGCCTATTTTGCCATTCATGGCTGGGCCAGCAATATCCCCGCGTGTACCGGCGCTACTCGTCCGGTTGTGCTCGGTGAGATTGCTCCGGGCGATCATTATCCACAGTTGTTGCGCCAAGTTGCCCAAGGACTCGCTTGATGACCACGACTGATCCCGTTCACCGTCCGTACCGTGTGCTGGGGGTTGATGGTGGCGGCACCAAAACCCATTGCGTATTGCTCGACGAGGCAGGCACTCTGCTTGGGTCGGGATACAGCGCATCGAGCAACCGGAATAGCGTTGGCGAGCAAGCTGCCCGCCACCACCTGGCCCTGGCGATCCACGGCGCGCTGCAGACCGCCAATTGCGCGGCGGCTGACATCGACGCGATCTGTGTGGGCATGTCTGGGGTGGATCGGCCTGCTGAGCGGGCAATGGTGACCACATGGCTCAGCGACTTGTTACCGGGTGTCCATGTCGAGATCCTGAATGACGCGCTCGTTGCCCTGGCCGCGGGCAATCGTGGTGAATTGTACGGAGTCGTGATGATCAGCGGTACGGGCATGATCATCTATGGGGTGAATCATCAGGGCGAACGGCGGCGGGCCGGTGGCTGGGGTGCTTTGCTGGACGCCCACGGCAGCGGCTACTCGCTCGGGATGGCCGCGCTGCAAGCCATCACCCGCAGCGCCGATGGACTCGCCCCACCAACAGCCCTGACGACCGCGATCCTGGAACACCTGCAACTGGCCCAACCGCAGGAGCTGATTGCCTGGACGTATGCCGATTTAGCGTGGGCTCGGTTTGCCCAACTGGCGCCCTTGGTGCTGGCCTGTGCTGCCAACCAGGATCCAACCGCTTTGGCAATTGTCAACCAACAGGCAGCTGCACTTGCTGCCGCGGTTGTGCCCGTTGTTACCGGCCTGGACCTGGCCGCAGATTTCCCGTTGGTCTTCGCTGGGGGGAATCTGCAGGATGGGTTCTTGCGTCAACAAGTGATCGCCCAGGTGCAAGCGCGTTTCCCGCGGGCACAACTCCACACAGCAACAGAACCAGCCTATGGCGCTGCCTGGTACGCGCTCCGGTCAATCCGCCGGGGCTAAAGCAAGCTGGTCTTCAACCTGAAGCTGTAGCAAAATCTGCCGCAATTCCTCAAGCGAAGTCGCTTTATAGCCTGTCGGTGTGATCGACCAGAACCCTTCGAGCACCTTCCCCAGATAATCCTGCTTGTCACTGCGAAAGACCACGATGGGCTTGCGGAGCGCAAAGGCATAGGCCAGCTCGAAAACGACCCCCGACCCCGGCTTGTCGAGCACGCTCAGGATCAGATCACTCGCGGTCACAGCCTCTATATTATATTGTAAGACCGCGGTCGGTGAGGCTCCTCCGCCCGGCGGCAGATGCTCCTGCGGCACATAGCAGTCATAACCACAACTACGCACGAGCGTGGCAAGCGTCGCGTTGAGATTTTGTTCAGCCAAGGTTGAAAGCGGTGAGCTGAGAAAACATTGAACGGGCATGGCGATTCCCCCTGACGAATGAAGCAAGCGTAATGACGTGGCGATGTTGTTCAGGATGCCAGGCGCTACCGATGTTCGGTTGGGCGATAGGCAGTATCGGCCTGATGGATGATCAAATAACGCCTACTGCATTATATCGTCAACTTAAGAAAACTAGAATTCACCAATAAAGTAAGCTAAAGATTTAGTATTCTTGCTGCGGGGTTGTGGAATAAAATAAAGTGACTCAGGGCGAGTCACTTAGTAGCGGATGGGAGCCAAGCCTGGCATAAAATAAAATGGGGACGTTGAACGCTGCGGGCGCAACCGGTGTCCATCCCCCAGAGAAGAAATTAGCGACTTTTTAAGATATTTTCGAGCAACTGAACATGGCTGCGGATGGCTTCCACAGATAGGCCACTGCGTTCGTCAATCGGTAGGCCCCCGAATTCATCTTCAAGCCAGCGGCCGATCATCGCACTGGCATCAAGGCCATTAACCTGGCCATTCTTGGTAAGAAGCTCAAGTTGGCTTTTGGTTAGCTTTACCGAGTCAGTCATGTTCATGCTCCTTAAGAAAATTTGATATGAAATTTACCTGATAAATCGAATAACGCCAAGCTGGCCAAGCCGATTATCACAACTCAGCCAACTATAATGACGGAGCCCTGCACGGAAAGTTACGACGAATTTTTGGAGTGGGAGAGCCTGAAGAAAGGCTAAAAAAAGACGAAACTTCGGCTCTGTGACGAGTTTTTTGTAAGCCGATGCATGGGCCCGCTGGCTATGTAACCAATAAGCGCTGGGTAATCGTTGGGTGGGGATATCCTAAGCGTCTGTTAGGCGCGCGAAGGAGAATTACAGTCAGCTCAAAATCCGCCTCGAAGTTGCGATAATCTGCTCCAGAAAAGTGATTGCATAGCGCGGGTGGTTGTGTTACACTATGGATGCTTTGCTGGTTTGGCTGGATCAACGAGCAGTCAGCTCAGAAAACAATCGTGCTTCCCATGACCGTGCGCAGCCTTACCCATGTGTCACAGCGATTTCTGAGATAAACCTGGAAAAATTGGTCGGCCCTTGTACCACTTTCATTTTGGCCGATACTATCAGCTATCCTTTTACCGCTGGTTAACCAAGTGTTAACCGCGTCAGCTTGATCCGTTAAGCAAAACCCTCTTCAATCTTTATAACAAAATGTCAGTTGAGCCCCACCTGGCTCAGGCTGACCAATTGACCGTTGCTCGAACAATGTTTTGCGGTGCTGGCTGCAACCTTTAGCAGAGGATAGGTTGGGCCCACCTGCCAGGCTGATTGGTCGATCCTCGTTCAATTGCCAAGCTCTTGGAAGGAGTCGTTTTTGTGGTAACCGCAACTCCGGGATCGACCGCACCAGTGCGCAAAAGACGGTCGAGCAGCGCGGCCGAACGGCGCGAGTGGCTCTTATTTGCGCTCTTGGTCGGCCCCAATCTGCTCCTGTTTGTCGTTTTTACCTACTGGCCATTGTTCTATAGTGGCTATCTCAGTTTTGTCCGCTGGGATATGCTGGCACCGGTCAAAATTTGGGTAGGGCTGGACAATTACAAATATCTCTTTACCTCGCCCGGCTTTGGCAAAATTATGGCCAACACCGCGATCTTCACAGTCGCTTCGGTTTCGGTAACTTGTGGGCTGGGTTTGCTGATCGCGCTATTGCTGAATCAACCTTTACAAGCACGCAATGCCGTGCGCTCGATCATCTTCAGCCCGGTGATGCTGAGTGGTGCCGCGATTGGTCTGGTGTGGACCTACATCTTTGACATCCGTTATGGCCTGTTGGATATCTTTATCCGCGCCATTGGGTTGCGCTCGCCCGATTGGCTGCTGAGTACCACCTGGGCGCTGCCCGCGGTGATCATTGTCTACGTGTGGAAAAATATCGGCTATGCCGTGGTGATCTATCTGGCCGGCCTGCAGGCGATTCCGCGCTCGCTCTACGAGGCCGCGCTGGTAGATGGGGCCGGGGTTTGGGCGCGGTTTCGGAATATCACCATTCCCGGTCTTTCCCCTGTGCTCTTCTTCCTCGTCCTGACGACGATCCTGGCGGGCTTTCAAACCTTCGACATCATCAAAGTCATGACCGACGGGGGGCCGGTCAACGCCACCACAACCTTGATCTATTATCTTTACCAGGAAGGGTTCGTGGGGTTCAACGCTGGTCGAGCGGGGGTAGCGGCTGTGGTCCTTTTTGGGGCTATGCTCGCCTTGACGCTTGTCCAAATGCGGTATACCGAACGCTCGGTCAACTATCAGTAAGCGACTACTTATGGCACAGATTGATCTCTCTCAACCGACTATATCCACGGGGAGCCAGGCCTCGCCAATGAGCAGCCGCTGGGCTGGGCAACCCCGGCACTGGTGGAACGATTTGCTGGGGTATCTCGGCATGGCCTTGTGTGTGCTGGTGATTGGCTTGCCGGTCTATTGGATGATCATCGGCGCGTTCAAGAACAATGCCGAAATTTTCCGTGTCCCCCCAACCTGGGTTCCGGCTGAACCAACGCTCAGCAATTTCAGCGAGGCTTGGAATTCGGCCCCGTTTGGCCGTTATTATATCAACACCCTGATCACAACAATTTTTGGGAGTGGCTTCGAAATTTTCTTTGCGGTGACCTCGGCCTATGCCTTTGTGTTCCTCCGCTTCCCTAAAAAAGAATGGCTATTCCTGCTCTTGCTCGCCACCTTGATGGTGCCCGGCCAGGTGACAATTCTGCCCAATTACCTGACTGTGGCGCGCCTCGGTTGGATCAATACCTACCAGGGGATTGTGGTGCCGGGGGCGTCGGTCGCCTATGGGACCTTCCTCTTGCGCCAATACTATCGAACCTTACCCCTCGATATTTTGGATGCCGCCAAAGTAGATGGGGCCGATCATGTGCGTACGCTCTGGTCGGTGGTCCTGCCGTTGGCACAACCAGCTATCGTCTCGTTTGGCTTGTTGAGTATTGTCGCCAAGTGGAATGACTTTCTGTGGCCGCTGCTGGTGACCAATACGCGGGATATGCGGGTACTACCGATTGGCATCTACTGGTTGCGGGTGGAAGAGGGGACCATCGATTGGGGGGTGGTCATGGCTGGCACACTGTTTGTCGTCGTGCCGGTGGTGATCGTCTTTTTGTATGCTCAGCGTTATATCGTGGAGGGGATTGCGGCTGGAGCCGTCAAAGGCTAACCAACGCTGCCCCTTCAGGGTTATCTATTGCGTTGCCGACGCCAGCGATGCCAGCCAGCGCTCGCTCAACGCAGACTTATTGGCTGATAGAACACTTGCTTGGATTGCAAAAGAAAGGAAATTGTTATGTCTACAGTACGCTTAAATCGCCGCCAGTTATTGCAGGGGCTCGGCGCGGGCGCAGGATTGTTGGCATTGGCCGCGTGTGCGCCAACCGTACCTGGCGCGGCGCCAGCCACCGGCGGTGATGGGGCCAGCGCCCCGGCTGCCGAAAAGACTACGGTCGTCCTGTGGAGCAGCTTCACCGGTGCCAATGGCGAAGCAGAAACAACCCTGGTCGAAAAGTTTAACGACAGCCAGGGCGAGATCTTCCTGGATTATCAATTCCAGGGGAGCTACGAAGAGACCGCTCAGAAAGTTACAGCCGCGCTCCAGGCCCAGACCGCGCCAGATATCTCCTTGCTGAGCGATGTCTGGTGGTTCAAATTCTATCTCAACCAAATACTGTTGCCCTTGGACGATCTGCTTGAAGCGCAAGATGTGGATCTCACCGACTTCCAGGATTCGTTGATCAACGAGGGCTTGCGCCAGGGCCAACATTACTGGGTGCCCTTTGCCCGCAGCACGCCACTCTTCTATTACAACAAAGAGAAATGGGAAGCAGCCGGTCTGCCCGACCGTGGGCCTGAAACCTGGGACGAATTCATGGAGTGGGCTCCCCAATTGGTTGAGATGGATGGCGACACCATGACGACCTCGGCCTTTGCCCACCCGGACGGCGCCAGCTATATCGCCTGGCTCTTCCAGGGAGTGGCCTGGCAATTTGGGGGCAAATATAGCGACCCCGATTTTACCATGCACATGACCGATGAAAAGACCGTCGCGGCTGGCCAATTCTATTTTGACACTGTGCACACCTATGGCTGGGCGTCGCTCGGCGCTGATGTGACCGCCGATTTTATTGCCGGCCTCACCGCTTCTGCCATGATGTCCACCGGTTCGATGGGCGGCGTCAAAAACAATGCCCCATTTGAATTTGGCACGGCTTTCTTGCCCGCCAAAGACGAATTTGGCTGCTGCACCGGCGGGGCAGGCTTGTCAATTTTGAATTCCTCCCCCGAAGATCGACACGCCGCGGCCATGGAATATGTGGTCTTTGCCTCCAATCCCGAAAATACGGCCTTCTGGGCGCAAAACACCGGGTACATGCCGGTACGCAAGAGCGCGTTGGAAAGCGCCGAAATGCAGAACTACTTCACCGAGTTCCCGCAATTCAAGACCGCAACCGAACAATTGGCATTGACTCGCCCGCAGGATTCTGCCCGCGTCTTTGTGCCAAATGGGGATCAGATCATCGGTGCTGGCCTGGAGCGCATCACCGTGCAATCGGAAGATGTGGCAACGGTCTTCGCCGAGGTACAAACGATCTTAGAGACCGAAGCCCAGCCGGTCATCGAAGCATTGCAAGCCGTTGAAGGCTAACGCCAGGTAGATCAGGCGACAAGTCGACCGGGCAAGCAGCCTGTCTGCTTGTCGCCTCCGTGGCTCAACTCCCCTCGACCAATTGCTCCAATTCGCTTGGGGCTGCTTCGTCTTTGCGCTTCTCTTCCCCAATCGCCGCCAGCGTATCCGGCTTGATCCAGCCCTGGGCCGCAGCATGGTGCGCTGCGCTCAACGTGTCCGGCACCAGGAGCAGATCGACCCCCTCTGACCGCGTTGCCGCTGCCAATGTCTGGATTTCTGCCTCGCGCCGAGCTGTCGAAACATCCCGAATATAGATCGCTGCAATCCGCCCAGGAAACTCTTTCACGGCCTGGCGATAGAGCTCGGGATCTTCTTGCCCACTGTCGCCGATCAGAATAAAGGGTAAGTCAGCATAGGTGGCGAGCAACTGGCGGATCCGCTCCAGCTTATGATCATGGTGACGAAAATTGAGCAGCCGCCTGCGTTCGATGTCATAATCGCGCAGAAAGAGTGGCCCGCGCGGCAATGTTTGCAGCTCCATAAACTCGACCAGCAGATCGTACATGTTCCAGGGGCTGCTCGATACATAAAAGATCGGGTTGCTGGCCGAGCCCTGCATCCCTGCTGCTAGAGCCCGGTAGAAAGCGGCCACACCCGCAAAAGGCAGCCGAGTATGGGCATTGCCCAGAAAGACCAGGCGCGCCATTTTGAGAAAATGAGCCGCGTAAGATTGCACGATCGTGTCGTCAATATCGCTGATCACACCGAACTCGCTGCCTGCATCCGGCACCAGCACCTGGCCAACTCCCTGGAGCGGGGAGGGTGCATCTGCTGTTTCACGCTGTACGGTCACGGTCACGGGGTGCCAGCCCGGCTGGATGGCACCGGTGGCGGGCAGCGGCAGCGAAAATGCAAAGTAGCCCTCATCATCGGTGAGGTTGCTTTGGAGTACATCCCCAAATTGGGCATCGACATGCACGCCCGGCAATTCACGCGTGCCAAATCGTTGATAACTCGCCACCAGATTCTCCCAAACCGTATCGCTCGCGCTGGCCGGTGTTGGGTTGGGGTTGGCCAATACCCGGCCAGTCAATTGGAGCGAATTGGGCGTGCCATAGCCGCGATACAACAATAATTGTCGAGGCGAGCGTAGCTGCAACCGTTGTTGAAAGCGACTCTTGAGCTGCTCAAAATATTCATCGGCTTCGTTGCCCAGCCGCTGCATGATCGTGCGCCATGGTGCCATCGTGGTTACTCCTTTCCATGCTGCCCCCAGTGGACAAATCTTGACATAGATTGACCAGCCCGTCAACGTATGGCATACTGCCGCTATTTCCAAAATCCAACCATTCCCCATCATTGAATTCTTCCGCAGAACCACGAAAGATTGAGAGACCATGAAACCTGCCATCGGTATGCGTGACATCACCGAAGAGAAGCTGCAATTCGCCAAACAAATTGGCGCAACGGCAATCGTGGCGGTCAGTCCGAGCGGGCTAACCGTGGGTGACAACCCTTATTATGAGCATGAACGCGTGGTGCAACTCAAAACGCGCGTCGAAGCCGCCGGTCTGGAATTAGCCGCCATCCAGAACATTCCAACGAGTTGGTACGATAAAATTTTGTGGGGCTTGCCGGGTCGTGAGGAACAGTTAGACAACTATTGTCGCACATTGATCAACGTGGGGCGTGCCGGGGTGCCGGTGATGCACTACAATTTTCACGCCATTCGGGTTTGGCGCACCAGCCGTCATGCGCGTGTGCGCGGCAACGCCCTCACCACGGCCTACGATCATGCCCTGATGGAAAATGCAGCGGTCGAGCAGGCCGAGATGTTGCAAGACCAACTTTGGGAGAATTTTGAGATCTTTCTGCGTCGCATCATCCCCACCGCCGAGTCGGTCGGTCTCAAGATGGCCTTGCACCCAGACGATCCACCTGTCAGCCCGATTGCCGGTGCGGCCTGTCTCTTTATCGACGTGCCCTCGTTCCAGCGCGTGCTCGATATGGTGCCGAGTCCATCAAATGGCTTACTCTTTTGTCAAGGTTGTTATACTGAGATGCTCGGTCAAAATGTTTTTGACGCCATCCGCCATTTTGGCAACCAGGGCAAGATTTTTTATATTCATTTCCGCAATGTGCTCGGTCAGATGCCCAGCTTCTCCGAGACCTTTATCGACGACGGCGACATCAACATGTTCGAGGCGCTCAAAGTCTACAAAGAAGTTGGGTTCGATGGGGCGTTTATCCCCGATCACCTGCCCCATGTGACGGGTGATTCGGAGTTTGGACACGCGGCTAATGCGCACGCCGTTGGCTACATGCGCGGCATGATGCAGGCGCTTGGCACGTTGAGTTAGCAGAATAAATCCACAGATTGCGCAGATGAAAAAGTAAAATCTGTGGATCAATGTTGTGGGTGATGGGCTATCGCCACCAATTTTCCAAATAGCGAGGATCGAGGAATTGGCCGTTGTCGCGGATCGCCACCCGCACCTGGTCGCCCGCCGCGCTGCCAAAGGGCTGGCCGCCGCGCACTGCTGGCAATTGGCCGCGACCCGCGGCGTTGAGCGTGTTGTAGAGCGCCACCAGCGCGGGCTCCACACATAAACCGGTCGCGTGCAGCGTATAGCCGCTGATTACGTTATCTTCGCGCGTAAACTTGAGCGTGATCTGATCCGCAGTGGCGTAGAGCACCAACGCTTCATACCCATCACCGATGGTGCGTGGACTGTCGGGCAGCAGAATTCGTTCCCCTGGTGTAGTGGCCAGGCCAACAAGCGTCACGGGTGGATAGCTCAACGCCTCCCCTTTGCAATTGCAGCCCCAATCCCAATCAAAAACCTGCGCGACACTGCGCACCGCGGCATGGCGTTGATCGGCAAAGAGTTGGCGCAATTGAGGGGCTTGCAGGTCGACCTCATGCACGGGGCCAAAGCTCATCAACGCGGCTGGCTGGTCGCTCGCCTGGTAGCCCCGCCGAGCCAGGTTGATGTCGGGGTGCTCGACGGCTGGCCGGTCGGTCGCCGCGCCACTGATCGTCAGCGCACCAAAGTGTTCGTTTAATCCTGGCCCACAACTGGCCCCCACGCGGATCGGGGCTGGCGTTGGCGCGGCTTGGGTGGGCGCTGGCGGCGTATTGAGTGTCCGTGCAACGGGAATGAACGTACTCGGTGCTGATGGGGTGGTGCGGGCTGTGCGTGTGGGCTCGGCCAATTTGACCGCGGGCAGATCCTGGCAGCGCTGGCTGAGGATCACATACTCGGCGGCAATCCAGCCGACCCCGTGTTCGGGGGTCACAACTTGCAGCCAGGCGCAATCAGCCGTCCGACCGATTACCGGCAGGGATGCGGCCTGGTTGACGGCCACCAGCAATGGGGCCGAGGCCGCGGGCGCGCCGCGCACATTGAGCTGCGGCACATTGACGGTGGCATATGCACCCAAAACCGTGGCTGCCTGTGCTGCGATGGTCATCAGAACCGCGAGCAGCAGCCCGGCCAGGAGTGCTGTGCCGCGTGGGTACCAAACATTCATGGGCGCTATCTTACGCTACCATGCCAATCGAGCGCAAATACGCCCGATTCCGCGCCGCGCTGGCTCGCGGCGTACCCATACCGGGCAAAACATCTTGCTCGACCGTCACAAACCCCTGATAGGATGATTCGTGTAGCCAGCCGAGGACAGCTGGGAAATCGACACACCCTTGGCCCAACTCGCAAAATATCCCTCGCCGGACCGCCTCAAAATAATCCCACTGTTCTTGCTGGGCAGCTTGCAGCACGGTTGGGTCACAATCCTTGAAGTGGATATATTCGATCCGCTCGGCGAAGCGCTCCAGGGCGAGGCCAATCGTGGCACAACCCCCCGCACCAAACGCGTAATGACCAGTGTCAAAGACCAGCCCAATCAGCGAAGGATCGGTGAGCGACAAAAAGTAGGCGATCTCCTCCGGGGTCTCAACCCAGCCCGCGCAATGGGGATGAAAGACAGTGCGCAGGCCCGTATGGCGCTGCACTGCCGCGCCGATCCGGTTTGCGCCCTCGGCAAAAAACTGCCACTCGGTCTCGCTCAAACTCATACCCGGGGTGATGCGCCCCGCGTGGTGCGTGCGCATTGGGTCGCTGCCATTCGCGCCCGCCAAGACCAAAAAGGGCTGAGTTGCTTGCTGGTTGAGTTCAGCCACCGCGGCCAGCAGCGTTGCGGTCTGCAAGACCACCACTTCCCCTTCGGCGTGGCTGGCTGGATCTTCCAACGCAACGCCCACATACGCCCCGGTCAGGGTTAGGCTTCGTGTAGCCAGAATCGGAGCCAATATCTCCGGCTCGGAAGGCATAAACCCCCAATCGCCCAGTTCTGTGCCGGTATAGCCAGTCTCAACCAACTCATCCAGCATCTGTTGATGGCTGATCGGCTGTTGCGCCAGGCCTTCAAACTCCAGGGTTCCCCACGAGCAGGGAGCGTTGCCGACAAAAATTTGGCTCATAGTGGTTTTTGGTTTCCAGACCAAACAAAAGGGAAATAGCTTCCAGGCGTCCGATGGAAGGGGCCTTCTCGAATGGCCAAGGTCAAAGAAGATCTGCGATGGCTACCGGGCGATTTTCACGGTACGACTGCCATGCCGCCAGCCCCAGCACGGTGGCCATACGGCCATCATGCCCGGTGACGGGAACCGGCTGATCCTGCTGGATCGCGGTGATAAAGGCGCTCACTTCGCGAACATAGGCATCCATGTAGCGCTCCAGAAAAAAGTAGAGCGGCTTCGCGCTTTGCACGCCCTGGGCTGTGCTGTGAACGGTGTTGTGGGGGAGTTTATTTTGGGCCTCAATCGCTCCTGCAGACCCCAAAACCTCGGCGCGCTGATCGTAGCCATAGACTGCCTGGCGACTGTTATCGATCACGCCCAAAGCCCCGTTCGCATAGCGAAGCGTGATCACCGTGGTGTCGAGATCGTTGGCCTCACCAATCGCTGAGTCAACCAGTACCGCGCCAGTGGCAAAGATACGCTCGATTTCAGCGTCGATCAGAAAACGGGCCAAGTCAAAATCGTGGATCGTCATGTCCAGAAAGATGCCGCCCGATGTGGCCAGGTAGCCCATGGGGGGCGGCGCGGGGTCCCGACTGGTGATGCGCACCAGATGCGGTTGGCCCACCCCGCCTGCTTTCACCGTCTCGCGCAGGTGATGAAAATTGCTGTCAAAGCGACGATTGAAGCCAATTTGCAACTTCACTCCAGCACGCTCCACCGCGGCCAATGCCTGGTCGATGGCCGTGAGCTCCAGCGCGATGGGTTTCTCGCAGAAGATATGTTTGCCCGCGGCCGCGGATTCGCAGATCAGCGGTGCGTGGCTGGCAGTGCTGGAACAGATCAGGATCGCATCGATGGTCGGGTCGTTGAGTAAGTCTCGATAATCACCCGTCGCTTTGGGGATCTGAAAGCGTTCGGCGCAGCGAGTGGCTGCAACCGGGTCGATATCAGAGACCGCCACCAGTCGCGCCGCCTCGATACGGCGGGTCAGGCTCTCGGCATGAACCTGGCCAATCCGCCCCGCTCCGATGATTCCAACCTGGATCTGCTTGCTCATAGCGCTCAATTTCAGTGAAGTCAATCAACTAGTTGGCAATTGTGTCCAATAGAAGCTGTGTTGCAGGTTGCATCCTGGGCAGAGCCCCTTGCAACCCGCAACGTGCAGACATCACAGCCAATGTTTGTAGTAAAATTCGCTATCTTCGTCGTCGTTCAACCGGGCGAGCACCTCAAACATCCACTCGTCTAAATAGGCGTCGTGGCGGTCCGCCCGTGGAAAGGGATTGGCATGGCGATCGGCCAGGGATTTGCCCACGAAATCCATACCCATCAACGCCAATTCAGGCACATCCAAACGCCGAATACCTTCCCGATTCATCAATTTTTCATTGATATTGGCAATGGTCATGCCTCCGGGAATCAAGGGGAGCGCGCGCGTGCGCATCATCGGGTAGAAGATGTCGAGCACGATCCGCTCGCTGCCGTAGGCGCTGCGCGTGGCCGCCTGCAGAATCTCTTTGGGCAAGAAGAGGCTGGTGGAGTAGGCACCATGGCGACCATACTCGTGTTGATTGGGGTCGCGGCTGGCTTTATCCATGCTGCCGCGCCAATCCGCGAAGACACTGGCTTCCACGCCAATGCCGCGCTCTTCGAGCACCGCTGGAAAACGTACGGCCATCTCCCCCATGACAAATTTGGTGATCTCGATTGCCTTCTCGTCGAGCGGGGTCAATTCCCATTGGAAGAGGCCCTCTGCATCAACATCCTTCACATAAACCGGCGGCATGCCCGGCAGCAAACCGGAGAGGGCGGCGGCCACCGTGTTGAAATAGACCACACGATCCGCCCCAGCTTCCCCCAACGCAGCCACCAATTTATCCAGCGCCGCCCCTTCCAGCGCCATGCCATCGTTGAACCAGTGGAAGCGATTGCCCCAGCCTGCTGCGTCGGCTTGCGCCTGCAGGGCAGATCCGGTCTCGTAGTTGAGCGAACGCGAGAGGTCGCGCCCCAAAATGGTGACGCTAGCCGCCTTGCCGATACCCAATGCGGCCACAGCAAAGGCTCCGCCCAATCCTGGCCCGGTTGCGCCGGCCAACAAGAGATGACGACCTTCCATCCAACTGAGATCATACTGGCCTGCGGCAAGCAATGGCTCCTGCGCGGCCCAGGTATTGGCGAGCAGGGTTTGCGCCTCGGCAGGGAACGCGGCGATCTCCTCTTTGCTGGGCCGCGTCAATGGCGGTGTTCCCGGGCGGATGCGCAGGCCGGGCATGGGGGTAGCAAATGGGCTGGTTCGACTTGACACGGAATTCTCCTCTTGCGTTGTTATAAATGATCTACAACTTCCCACGTTTCGCTCGCCCAGGAGCGGATCATGGCGGATTGGACATTGGCCAGCGCGAGGGCACTGGCAAAACTCGGCTCACGTTGCTGCCCATCGACGATTGATTGCAGGAACTGATAAGCTTCGATACATTTCAGGTCTTCATAGCCGATGCCAATACCATCCCCCGGGTTAAAGCGCCCATGAAAAGGAAAAGCAGGGCCACCAATCAGATTCGTGTAGCCATCATGAGTGTTGGCTTGATCCGGCAGATACAGCTCAAGCTCGTTCATCCGTTCAAAATTCCAGCGGATGGCCCCGGCCGTGCCGTTGATCTCAAAGGCCATTTCGCACTTGGGCCCAAAGATCGCCCGGCAACTCTCCAGCGACCCTTGCACACCATTTTCGAATTGCACGAGCGCGCCCGCATAATCTTCGTTTTCTACCGCGCCAGTTGGATCGCCCGGCTGGCCGAGCGAAAAATGGGTGCCCTGACCAGGGATCGGCAAGGGGCGCTCGGGGATAAAGGTGTGGCGGTTGCCCACCACCCGCCGGATCGGCCCGCACAGCATGTGCGCCATGTCGATCACGTGCGACATAATATCGCCCAACACACCCAGCCCCGCTTGCTCTTCCTTGAAACGCCAGGTCAGCAACCCCAGTGGATTGCTGCCATACATGGCAAAAAAGCGGCCGCGATAGTGGGTAAGTCGCCCCAGCCGCCCTTCGTCGATCAACTGTTTGGCATATTGCACCATCGGGGCCCAGCGATAATTAAATCCAACAAAAGAGAAAACACCGGCCTGCCGCGCAAGTTGCTCGATCTCCGCGGTTTCTCGGGGCGAACGCCCTACCGGCTTTTCACAGAAAACATGCTTGCCCGCGGCGGTGGCTGCCCGCACCATCTCCAAATGCAGATAATTGGGCGAGGTGATGTTGACGACCTGCACCTGTGGATGTTCGATCACCCGCCGCCAATCGGTGGTGGACTCAGCAAACCCGTGGATCTCCTGTGCCTGTTGCGCGCGGGCGGATACCTCATCCGCACAGATCACCAGCCGCGGGCGAATGCCACTATCGTAGAAACGATCCGGCAGATTGCGATAGGCACGCGCATGCGCGCTGCCCATCCACCCCATGCCGATAATGCCGATGCCGAGCGTGTGTGTCATAAACAACTCCATCATAATGGTAAATGCTCAATGCTCAACGGTAAATGAGTAACGAACAGCGCGATGTCGTCCGGATCATTAGCCATTGAGCATTAACCGGTGGGCATTAACCATTAAAACGTGCGGCTCCACTCTTGCGGCCAGCGCTCGACCACCACTTTGGTCTGCGTATAGAACTCCACGCCGTGGTGGGATTGGGCATGCAGATCGCCAAAGAAGCTCTCATTCCAGCCGCTGAAGGGGAAATAGGCCATCGGCGCGGCCACCCCAATGTTGATGCCAACATTGCCCGCGTCCGCTTCATAACGGAACTTGCGAGCCACTGCGCCGCTGTTGGTGAAAATACAGGCCATGTTGCCAAAGGCGCGATTGTTGACCAGGGCAATCGCATCTTCCACGGTGTTGGCGTGCATCAGGCTCAAGACTGGCCCAAAGATTTCGGTCCGGGCAATATCACTTTCCGGGTTGATGCCATCCAAAATGGTCGGGAAGACAAAATAGCCATCTTCGTAGCCGTCCACCTTGCGGTTGCGGCCATCGACCAGGATATTCGCCCCTTCGCGCTCGCCCGCACCGATCAACCGTTCGATGCGCTCTTTGCTTTCGCTCGTGATCACCGGGCCCATCTGCGTGGTCTCATCCAATCCAAAACCGACCCGGCGACTGCTGGCCATGTCGGCCACTGCTTCGGTGAAGCTATTCTTCGCCTCGCCAACGGTGATCGCCACCGAGGCGGCCAGACAGCGTTGCCCCGCGCAGCCAAAGGCCGAATCGCCCATGATGCGTGTCGTCATCTCGATATCCGCGTCGGGCATGATCACAACGGGATTCTTGGCCCCGCCCTGACACTGGGCGCGCTTACCATTGGCCGTGGCCCGGCTGTAGACATAGCGAGCGACCGGTGTGGACCCGACAAAGCTGATCGCCCGTACCAGCGGGTGATCCAACAGGGCATCGACCGTCTCCTTGCCCCCATTGACCAATTGCAGGACGCCCGGCGGAAAGCCAGCTTGCTCGATCAAGGCAAAGAGTTTCTGGCTGGTCAGCGGCACTTTTTCACTCGGTTTGAGGATAAAGCAATTGCCGGTTGCCACTGCATAGGGCAAAAACCAGAGCGGGATCATCCCTGGAAAGTTGAACGGTGTGATCGCCGCGACCACGCCCAGCGGCTGGCGGATCATGTGTTCGTCGATGCCGCGGGCAATATCTTCGTTGTTCCAGCCTTGGATCAACACAGGCATCCCGGCTGCGACTTCAATATTTTCGATACCACGGCGCAATTCGCCAATACTTTCCGCCAGAATTTTGCCACATTCCAGCGTGATCGTGCGGGCAATGTCGTCGATGTTCTCTTCGAGCAGGGTTTTAAGTTTGAAGAGAGGCTGGATGCGGTCGCCAACGGGGGTGCGACGCCAACTCTGATAGGCAACCGATGCAGCTTGCACAGCAGCATCCACTTCGGCGCCGGGCGAGAGCGGCACATGGGCCTGTACTTGTGCCGTGGCTGGATTCATCACCGCGCTATAGTGGCTGGTGCTGGACTTTTGCCATTGCCCATTGACAAAGTTGAGCAGATTTCCGTTCGCTTGTATTGTCATTGATCCATCATCTTTCTGAACTTATCGAGAAACTAACTTTGATTACAAAAAGTAGCGCTCTTTGCCGCGCATCTCTTCCCATTCTTCGCGGGCAGCCTGCACAGAATCAGCCTCGCTGACTTCGGCAATCGGCACATCCCACCAACTATGATACCCCGGCACGCCAAGATAGCGATCATTGCGAATGTACAGAACCACGGTTTTGTCGATGGTTTTGGCTTGTTGCAAACCGGCTACGAGCCCGGCATAGCCCTCACACTCGATCACCGTGGCGCCGAGGCTGCGGGCATTCTGGGCCAGGTCCACCGGCAGATCGTCTACCTCCTCGCCAGCCTGGTCGCTGGGCAGGCCGCCAGCTTGTGGATAACTGTAGCGCGTGCCAAAACCGTGATCGCCCACCGAGCGGCTGAGCGCACCGATGCTCTTGTAGCCCCGATTATCCATCAGGACGATCGTCAGCTTATAGCCTTCCTGGATCGACGTGACAATCTCGGCGCTGAGCATCAAATAGCTCCCATCGCCCACCATCACATAGACTTCGCGTTCGGGGTCGGCCATTTTGATGCCCAGGCCGCCCGCGATCTCGTAGCCCATGGTGCTGTAGCCATATTCCAGATGATATTGCTGGGGATGGCGCGCTCGCCACAGTTTGTGCAGATCGCCCGGCAAGCTGCCTGCCGCGCAGACCATCACCGCGTCCGGGTCGCCCTGATCGTTGACCACACCAATCAACTCGCCCTGGCTGGGCAGCGGCGCATGACGGATGGCGTAGATGCGGTCCACTTCCTGCTCCCATTCATCATGCAATTGCTGCGCGTGGCTGCGATGGGCTTCATCCACGCGATATTCGCCCAGCAAGGCGCTCAACTCGGCCAACGTGGCGCGGGCATCACCCGCCAGCGGGATCGCATTGTGCTTATAGGCATCAAATTCGGCCACGTTCAGGTTGATGAAGCGCACATCCGGGTGCTGGAACTGGGTCTTGCTGGCCGTGGTAAAATCGCTGTAGCGCGTGCCAATCCCAATCACCAGGTCGGCCTCCAGTGCCAGCAGATTGGCCGCGGAGGTGCCGGTCGTGCCGACAGCCCCCAGACAGAGAGGATGGTCATAGCGCAAACTGCCCTTGCCCGCCATGGTCTCGCCCACGGGGATCCCGGTCTGGTCAACAAACTGGCGCAGCGCGTCGGTCGCTTCACTATACTTTACGCCGCCCCCCGCGATGATCAACGGGCGCCTGGCCGCGCGGATCGCCGCGGCTGCACGTTCGAGCGCGGCCACGTCGGGGCGGTTGCGGGGGATCTGCCAGACGCGTTTGGCGAACAATTGCTGGGGATAGGCATAGGCTTCGGTCTGCACATCTTGCGGCAAACAGAGCGTCACCGCACCGGTATCCGCGGGGCTGATCAGCACCCGCATCGCCTCTGGCAGCGCGGTGATCAACTGATCGGGCCGGTTGATGCGATCCCAATAGCGGCTGACCGGGCGAAAACAGTCGTTCACCGAAATGTCCTGGCTGTGTTCGGATTCAAGTTGCTGCAAGACGGGTGCCACATTGCGGCGCGCAAAAATATCCCCGGGCAGGAGCAAGACCGGCAGCCGATTGACCGTCGCCGCTGCCGCGCCGGTGATCAGGTTGGTGGCGCCGGGCCCAATCGAAGTGGTGCAAACCAGGGTCTGGAGGCGATTCCTGTGTTTCGCATAGGCGGCCGCGGTGTGCACCATGGCCTGCTCGTTGCGCGTCTGGTAATAGCGAAACTCGGGGTATTGGCGCAGCGCCTGGCCGATGCCCGCGACATTGCCGTGCCCAAAGATGCCAAAACAGCCCGCAAAAAAGCGCGCTTCGACCCCATCGCGGGCAACGGATTGATTTATCAAGAAGCGGATAACCGCTTGCGCCATGGTCAGGCGAATCGTCTGATCGCTCATGTTGATTCCTTGTGTGCTTGGAGTGTCACCGCTCCAATTCGTGGCTGAGAGCATCCAACTCATCCGCGCCCGACATCAGGCGCACCACTTCTTCGCGGCTGATCTCCTGGCGGGTAAAGGTTCCTAACGAACGGCCTCGTTTGAGAATGGTGAAGCGGTCGCCCACGGTGTAGGCGTGGTGCGGATTGTGCGTAATAAAAATCACGCCGAGGCCGCGGGCCCGTGCCTGGGCAATATAGCGCAGCACGACACCGGCCTGTTTGACCCCGAGCGCCGCGGTCGGTTCGTCGAGGATCAACACTTTGGCCCCAAAATAGACGGCCCGCGCAATCGCCACCGATTGGCGCTCGCCGCCCGAGAGCGTGCCAACGGGCTGCGACGGGTCGCGGATGTCGATGCCCATTTTGAGCAATTCCGCCCGGGCGATTTCGTTGGCTGTGGCAATATCAAATTGTCGAAAGGGCCCCCAACCGATAGTCGGTTCGGAGCCAAGAAAAAAATTGCGGGTGATGCTCATCAGGGGGATCATGGCCAGATCCTGGTAGACGGTGGCAATGCCATGATTGAGCGCGGCGCGTGGCGAATCAAACGAGACAGGCTGGCCCTCAACCAGGTAAGTCCCCTGGCTGGGTTGGTGAACGCCCGACAAAATTTTGATCAATGTGGATTTGCCCGCGCCATTATCCCCCAATAAACACATCACTTCACCGCGCTGAACGGTGAGCGAGACATCGGCGAGCGCGTTCACGCTGCCAAAATATTTGGCGATGTTACGCACTTCGAGCAGTGGTGTTTCGTTGTGCTGTGTTGTCATTGGGAAGAGCCCTCGGGTCTGGCCATGGTTTATCGTCGCGCTTTTTCCGCGGTTTGGCGAATATAATTGTTCACCAGCACGGCAAGGATCAACATGGCCCCCAACACAACCTGGAACCAGTCAGCATCGACGCGCGCAAAGACAATCCCTTGCCGCACCATGCCAAAGATCAGCGCCCCAAAGACCGCGCCGATTGCCGATCCATAGCCGCCGGTCAGCAAAGTGCCGCCGATCACCACGGCGATGATCGCGTAGAACTCCTGGCCGGTGCCGCGTAATGTGTCGGCTGATTTTACCACAGTGACCTGAATTGTGGCTACCAACCAGGCGGCAAAAGCCGTGGTCATAAAGAGGCCAATTTTGAGGCGGTCGACCGGTACACCGACATTGCGCGATGCGTTTGGATCGCCACCGACGCCAAAGATCCAGTTGCCCACGCGGGTGCGCAACAGCACCCAAGTCGCCACCGCCGTGACCAGAAGCCACCAGAGAATGGCGATTGGGAAGTTGGCCCCGCCCAGGGTGATGTCTTGTCCAAAGAGGGTTTGCATAAGGGCATAGCCCGGCATCTGGTCGAGGCTGCCAACCTGGGTGCGGCCAGTCAGCGAGCGGGTGATGGCGATGGTCAGGCCGCGCAAAATAAAGAGGCTGCCCAGCGTGATGATAAACGAAGGCAGCCGGGTACGGATGACCATATAGCCATTGATCATGCCGACAATCAGCGCGATGACGAGGGCAATCAGCGCACCGAAATACATGGGTATGCCAAAGCGGCTGCTGAGGATGGCGATTGTCACCCCGGTGAAGCCGATCATGGAGCCGACCGACAGATCAAACTCACCACCGATCATCAACAAGGCGACCGCGACGGCCAGAATGCCCAAATGGGACGCGACTTCTAAGTAGCTGGCTGCTCCGCGCAAGCTGACAAAGCCGGTGGGAGCGACCAGAGCAAAGAAGAGCCACACCAGAATTGTGCCAGCAACCGCCCCCAATTCGGGCCGCAGCAAGAGCCGTTTGAGCCAGCCCGCGGCAACCAGCCGCTCGTCGCGGGTTTGTGACGTGGTCGTCGTTGCCATGTGGGGAATCTCCTTGCGTTCGTACACAGGCAGACAGGGAAACAAGGAAACAAATCAAGCCCCTTGAGAACCCTGTCTACCTGTCTACCTATATCATCTACCGTGTACCAGCCGCGCTCAGGTCGATCACCCGCTCGGCGTTGTCGGCTGTCACAAAGCCAGGCCCGGTCATGATCACCTCGTTGGCAACCGTGTTCAGGTTGTCGGCATAGAGTGTCAGGAAGACAATGGGCAGATAGCCTTGCAGATATTGTTGCTGGTCAATGGCAAAGAGCAGGTTGCCATCGCGCACACCTTCCAACACCTCGGGTGAAAGATCAAAAGTCGCCAGCAAAATCTCGCCCAATTGGCCCGATTCTTCCAGCGCGGCCAACGCAGGCGCAGCCCCGGTGGGCCCCAGCGTCATAATGCTGTCGATGTCGGGATTCGCGGTCAGCGCACCAGCAATGCGTTGTTGCGCATCGATTGGGTCGGCCAGATCCACCGCGACCACTTCCACTGTTGCCCCAGCTTCAGTCATGGCATCGGTAAAGCCCTGGCAGCGCAGATCCAACGCGACATTGCCCACTTCCTGGTTGACGCAAATGGCGTTCGTCGCGCCTGCCTCGGCCATGCGCTCGCCACCCCCAAAGCCAGCCTCATATTCGGTCTGGCCCACATGGTTGAGCACGCCCAGATCCGCAGCCACATCGCTGCCCGAGTTCATCGAGATGACCGGAATGCCTGCATCAACCGCCGCGCGGATCGAATCGCCCAGCGCGTCGGCATCGGGCACGGAAACGACCAGGCCATCGGGTTGCGAGGCGACCGCCGCGTCGATCAATTGGGCCATTGCCACCATGTCAAAAGTGCCCGGCGCCTGATACTCGACAGCCACACCCATGTCGATACCGGCCTGTTCGACCCCGCGCTGGACAACACTCCAGAAGGGATCCGACGCCTGGCCGTGGCTGACCACCACAATGCGCACATCGCGGCTGGTTTGGGCGGCCGGGGCAGCCTCGGTGGCAGATTCCACCGGGATAGGCGCTGGCCCCATACAGGCCACGATGATCATGCCCAGTAGCATGGCGGCTACCAGACCCACTGCGTACAACTTTGGTGTGCGAGTCATTGAATTCCTCCTTGTGGAATGGAAACTGGAAAAATAGTGTGAACCGGAGCATCAGCTGCAAAACGCTATGTGGATGCCCGGATGACCAACTCGCCCGATAACACGCTGCGCTGCGGCTGTGTGTGTTCCACCTCGCCGTTGATCAACGCCAACAAGAGCTGCATGGCCTGCACGCCCATCGCGTAACGCGGTTGGCGGATGGTTGTCAACGGGGGATCCAAATAGACTGCCACATCGATGTCATCAAAGCCGGTGAGCGCCACATCTTTGGGAACCTGGAGGCCGTGGTCGCGCAGAGTCGCCATCACGCCAATCGCCATTGTGTCGTTGTAACAATAGATGGCATCTGGCGGGGCCTGCCACTGTTGCTGCGCTGCCGCCAAAATGTGGTGGCCAGCAATGGTGCCCCCGTGCAGACGACCATTGGGCCCCAGACCGGTAACGAGTGGCTCCAGGCCAACTGCGCGCAGCCCATCTTCCCAGGCCCGGCACCGTTCCCCATTGGTGCGCACACCACGCTCATTGCCCGCATAGGCAATCCGCCGATAGCCGCGCGCCAGCAGGTGGTCGATCATCTGGCGGCCGCCAGCATAATCATCATGGCCAATCGTGTAGAGATCCTGGCTGTCCACATGCGTATTGACCAGGACAACCGGTGTCCCACTTTCGCGCAACAATTCGGCGTAGCGGTTGCCCACGCGGCTCGAAGAGACGATGATGCCATCGACCTGGCGGCCCTGAAAGGTGCGCACAACTTCGACTTCCCGTTCAGGATCCACCCCGGTACTGGCGAGAAAAATGCTATACCCATGTTGGCGGGCCTCTTCTTCCACGCCTTGGGCAACTTCGCTGTGAAAGGGATCGGCAAACATGGTGACCACCAAGCCAACACAGTAGCTGCGCTGCGTCACCAGGCCACGGGCCACCAGGCTGGGGGTATACCCCACTTCGGTGGCTAATTGCAGAATACGCTGCCGGGTGGCCTCGCTCACGCGGCCAGACCCCCGGAGTGCTCTGCTCACCGTTGGCACACTAACCCCGGCTTGGCGAGCCAGGTCTTTGATCGAAATGCGCTTTTGTCGTCCGTCCATGTAGATGGCTGGGGAGCCAGAAGAATCAGCTGTTTGTTCAAAATTGCGCAAACGTTTGCGCAATTTCCAGCTTACCATAGCGCTATTGGCGTGTCAAATCATTATTCCTGGGCCCATTCAGCCAGGTTTTGGATCAACTGGTGCGCGACTTCTTCAGGCAGCCAGTTCAGGGCGATCCCGGAGACCTGCAAGCGAGCATCGCTCGACGTATCGGCCAGCGCGATCACGGCTGGTACGCCCGCATCTTCGCTGGTGGGCCCGCGCCGCAAAACCACCTGCACCAGGGGTTCGTCGCTGGTGTCTAGCAGGGGCACCGCGTTGGGGAGATTTGTCCCCAGCAGGATGGGCGTGGTGGGCAGTGCTTCGACGAGATCGCCCGCGCTGCTTTCGACAACCAGATCGCGTACCGCGGAGGCGGCATCGGAGCCCGCGCCTGCCCCGAAGAGGGGATTGCGGCTGCTGATTGTCAATACGCCGCCATTGGTCAGATAGTCAGTCAGCAGCGTGAGTTCCTGCGGCGTGAGAGTGCTCGCCCCATAGCCCGCATTGCTCCAGATCACCCATCTGTAATTTGCCATGGTGCTGCCCGTTGGCAACCCATTCTCGCTCGTGCTGTGCAGGTCTGGCGGGTAGCCGCCAGCGAGTAAGCCCTGCAAATAGGTGTCAGCCTCGCCGATTTCATCTTCGGTGGCTTCCTGGTTGTCATCCACCAGCAGGATGCGGAAGCTGCCACCTTGTTCATCATTGCCATTGTTGCCATTGGGCGTCGGGGTTGCTTCCCCAGTGGCTGCGGGTGTCGAGCGACTGGTTTCAGTGGCGCGTGGTGTGCGGCTCGGCGTGGCGGCACTACTACTTTCCGGCGCAATCGGGCAATAGGTGAGCAGGTCGCCAGTAATACATTCGGCAAAGTTATTCTCTAACAGCCGAGTCACCCCGGCGCGGATTCCCTTCGCATCTGCTGCGAGTACGGCCAGCGTCAGGCGCTCTGTTTCTGGATCGCGCGCTTGCACAATGGTGACCGTCTGGTCGGCGAGGAGACGCATCCCCGCCGGGCTGGTGAGGATCCAGCGAGTCGCGGGCACGGGTGTTGGCGTTGATGTTGAGGTCACCGTCACCGTTACGGTTGGCGTGTTGGCGTCGGTAATGGAGGCCGTGCGGGTGATTGGGCTGGCAACTGTAGTGGTCGGTTCCCCTGTTGCGCTCACAGGTGTCCGCAAGCGCGTGGGTTCCCGATCCGCCCGGCTGGGGGTCGGTGTGGGGGTCGATGCCGGTGTTTCCTGGGTTCGTGTAGGTGTGGGCGTCCGCGTAAATTGGTCGGGACTGGCCTGGGCAGGCGGCTCAGTTGGTGCTGTAGTGGTCAACGTTGCTGTCCCGACGAGGGTGGCTGCTGCCGCTGCTCCAGTCGGTGTGGGTAGTAGCTCTTCGCTGACCTGCAAGCCTGCTGCCTGCAAAATGTGCGGATCAGCCGCTTCGTAATGGGCCAGATAGATCAGATCCGTGGTGGGCGAGATCAACGTGCTGTCGGTGAGGGCAGTGGCCTGCGTCAGGCTCAGTGTGCGGTTGCTGACTTCCAGCCGCTTTTGCAATTGCGCGCCCAGCAACAGGATCTCGCCGCCGAGTGGCTCGGCGCTATCCACTGTCAACGCGACCGACTGGCGCAGATAATTGGGGAAATCCGCCACGAGATTGATGCGTTGATCCGCGGCCAGAAAGTCGGCTACAAAGCCCACCAATTGGTGATTATCGTGACGACGCACGTACGGTTCGCTCAGCACTTCAAAATCGCTTAGGGCCAGGACCCGGCCCGCGGTATTGCGAGCTGCCACCCCGCCAATCGCCATGGTTGTAAATCCGGTTGCGCCAACCCGCAGACTGCTCAACGTACTCAGCTCGCTGATCGCCTGGGGCTCGACCGCGCCGCTGATGCTGCGTCCGCCGTAGAAGGCGATGCGCGCTCCATTCAGATCCGCGGCCTGGTCGCGGAATTCATGCTGGAAAAAGTAGGTGTAATTTTCGTCGTTGATGGTTGTGTCGTAGAGATAGTCATCATTGAACACGATGCCATACGGCTCGGCGATCAGATTGGTGACCGCGGCAAAATCGCCAAAGATGTCTGGGTCGCTGATCAGCAACAGGCGCCCACCGTCGGCCACAAAGCGTTCGGCAACCGCAATCTCCTCCGGCGTCCACAGGAAATAGGGGCTGATCACGACCAGCGCGCTGGCATCCTGCAATTGTTCTGCCAACGCTTTGGATTGGTCTGGATAGGCCAGATAGTTGGTCACTTGCAGGGGGTCGATCGTGGAGAACCAGAAGCGCACCCCGATCCCATGGGGCGCGAGGGCGTCGGCCAATGGCTGCACCCCAACTGGATTCACGCTATTGGCATGGGCCAGATCAACCACGACCGGGCCACGGTCGTTGATGGTCACTTCTGTGCGCAGCGCAACGGCTTGGGGCGTGGCGGTCGGGATGGGCGTAGCCGCCAGGCTGATCGGGGTGATCGCTGGTGGATCATAGGTGCGGGCTGGATAATCCAACACAACCAGGCGGAAGAGTGTGGGCGCGACCAGCAGCGCCACGCCGATCAAAGCAATCAGAGTACGCGACAAAAAGGTCATCGACCGTTACTCGCTTTCCGCCGGAAGGTGGCTGGGGGAAAAGCGCAAAGGACCTGGGGCCGTTGCGCGCAATTGCAAAAGATGGGCTTCGAGCACGGTGCGGTCCACCGCTGGTGTGAGCGGGATGCGCGTATCGAGCGCAAAACTCGTGTTGGGATCTGCCGTTGCCAGACGCTGGGCAATGGCCTCGGTGAAGGCGAAGGTCGGCTGTTGGAACTCCAGGCTAAATGGCAAGTCGTAAAAATCGATCAGGTTATACGAGCGGTAACTGCTCACGCCGGCCAACTCTGCTGCCGCGCTGATTGCATCGCTGAGGCTGCCCTCGGCATCCACCAGGCCGATGGCCAACGCCTCGCTGCCAACATACAGCCGAGCTTCGGCCACGGTTTGCGCATCCAGCGTCAGCGGATTTATCTCCGCCTGACTGCGCTGTTGGACCACATTATTCACAAACGCGGCCTTGAGCAGATCCAACTGGTGAATCTGGTCGAAGCGGTCTCCGCCAGAGAGTTTGTAGGGGCCGGTGCTCAGCTCATCGGGATAGAGCATTGGGTCGAGCGGACGCGGGCCGCGCACGCCAACATTGCCCAGAAAGCTACTGGGCGCGGCGTAAATCCGGTTGGCAGCCGCGGCCATGTAATAGCCGCCACTGGCCGCGATACCATCCACCACGACGATCAGCGGCTTTCGTTCGCGTAGTCGTAAGAGGCTGTAAAAAGCCTTTTCGCTGCTGGTGGTCAGACCACCGGGGCTATCAATTTCCAGCACCACCGCGGCGATCTGATCATCCTGGCCCGCGGCTTCGAGCACCTGCACCAAATTGTCGACTGTATCTGTCCAGACCACATCGGCGAAGCGGATCACGCCGACGACTGGCTCGGGCGCGGTATAATCAGCCACGGCCAGCCCGATCACCAAACAGGCGAGCAAAAAGAGAATGCTCAGCCAGCTATTCCAGCGGCGACGGCGTGGCGGGGTCGTCAACTCGTATTGCTCCATTGGATCCATAACCGACCTTGATTCGTGTAGACATACACGGACAACATGAACCAACAGGGGTCAGACCTGCACAAGCCTGATCCCTCGGATGCAAGTACTTAGTCAAGCCCGCCGCGTTCGCCGACAAAGGCCATCACTTCTTCGTAGGTGGGCATGAAGTTGGCGCAGCCATGTTTGGTGACCACGATCGCGCCGCAGGCATTGCCCAGGCGGGCGGATTTACGCCAGCCCCACCCATTGACATACCCATACAGGAAGCCAGCCCCAAACGCATCCCCCGCGCCGAGAATGTTGTAAATTTCCACCGGATACCCCGGCGCGTCGATCACTTCGCCGCTTTTGAGATGGATGCGCGCCCCTTGGGCCCCAATCTTCTCGACCACAGCTTTGGGGCCGAGCGACAAGAGCGTTTGGATGGCTTGCTCGACATTGCCGCTGACTTTGGTGTCGGAGATTTGCGAATGGGTCAAGCTCATCTGCCCGGCATCGACCAGCGTCGCGGCGTTGATCTCATCTTCGGTGCCGATCACAATATCGACCAGCGGCAGGACCGAGCGCACGACCACGCCAAAGGCCCGTGGATCGTGCCATTGGTCGGGGCGAAAATCGACATCCAACACCACTTCACCGCCCGCCTGCCGCGCAACCTGGGCGGCAAACATCGTGGCGCTGCGACTGGGCTCTTTGCTCAAATTGGTGCCAGCAAACTGGAAGATCTTGCTCTGGGCAATTGGTGAGGCCAGCACATCGTCGATGGTCAACTCGATGTCGGCACAATTGTCGCGATAATAGACCAGCGGAAACTTGTCGGGCGGTTCAATGCCCAGGACCACCGCGCTGCTGCGGTTGCCCGGCTTGCGCACCACAAATTGCGTATCCACCCCTTCCTTGTTGAGAAAGTGCAGAATAAAATCGCCGACAGGATCTTGCCCCACACCGGTCAGCAGCGCGGTCTTGAGCCCCAGCCGCCGTCCGCCAACGCTGATATTGGTGGGCGAGCCACCGACATACGCGGCAAAACTGGTGATGTTTTCAAAGGGCGTGCCGACATCATTGCTGTAGAGATCTATCGACGAGCGACCCATGTGGAAGGTATCGTACGTGTGAGCAGTCGAAGTAGACATGAGTTTCCTTTGGCGGGATTGGTACAGAATACAAGTTGGTGATTAGGGATATTGGTAGAGCGGCAGGCGTGGATCGACGCTGCGATAGCTCTCTTTCACCCACGCATAACGCGGGTCGTCCTGGTTGGCTAAACTTTGCGCGCTGCCTGCCAGGACATTCAGGTAATAGGTGGTATAGCCTGGCGCACTGACAACCGGGTGATAGCCTTCGGGCACGATGACCGCACAATTCTCTTCGGCGCGGATCAGCGCATCGATCGGGTAGCCGGCCTGGTGCAGCGGCGATTGATCGTCGGTATAGACCCGCTGATAGGCATAGCCGTGGGGCTTGTCGATCTTGTAAAAATAGATCTCTTCCAGGTCGGCTTCGAGCAGGGTGCCATCCGCGGCCTCACGGTGGACATCATGTTTGTGACCGGGATAGCTGCTCCAGTTGCCGCTCGGTGTGTAGACCTCGACCAGCACCAGCCGATGCACCGGTGAGCCGGGAGGCAGCAGGTCATTAATCTGGCGGCTGGCATTGTCACCCCCGCGGATCGAGATCGGCACCTGCTCGGGCAGGATCAGCCAAGGGTCGTGGTCCTGATCGGTCGGTGCCCAGGTGACGACAAATTCGCCCGCTTCCTCCGCGGTGATCGTGAAGTCTGAATGGCGCGGCAGGTAGAGCGCGTGGGCCGCACCGGTAAAGACAGTTGTCCGCCCGCCGATATGCTGCCAGGTGCCGCGGTTCGAGGTGACGGTGTAGCGCCCACTCAGGTTGATGATTGCCAATTCGTTTGCGCCGCTGCCAAACGACCACGACGCGCCCTGGGCCAGACGCCGCGCTTGAAACGAGATAAAGTCCCACCCAGCCTGCGCCGGGGTAATCTCCAAAATCAGATCCGGGTCCTGGGCGTTGGCCGTAGGGTTGACCAGCAGATTTTCAGCGGTATAGTGGGTCAATTTTTGCATAAGGGTTTGCTCAGCTTGATTCTTAAGGCTATTTCGTGTAGGCACGCTGACGCAACGCATCATAATCTGCAAAGTCATCGGTAATAAATTCGATGATCTTCTCGGCCAGGGTCAACGGTGCTTCGATCTGCGGCGTGTGCCCCACCCCGTGCAGGATCTCCAGATTGCCCGCGCCGGGAATGGCGAGCAGCGTGCGGGTCATGGCGTCGCGACTGACAATGCTATCCTGATCGCCCCAGAGCAGCAGGGTGGGCAGGGTGAGGCGCTTGGCGTCGGTGAAGCGATTCCACTGGCTCAGGCTGGTGGCGATTTCAGTGAAAGCAGGCAGCGCCATGTTGGCTGCATCCTCGACCAGTTGGGCGAAAAAGTCAGCCTGTTCAGGGATTGTCCTGTCATAGGTGGGCATCAACAATTGGAGCGCCTGGGCCAGGAGGTCGCGATCCTCTTTCATTTGCTCAAGCAGCATGATGGTTTCGATCGGGGTAAAGACGCCCTCAACCGGCACACTATCGACCAGACTCAGCGAACGCAACAGCGCCGGTTGCTGCAAGGCCAATTCGATAGCGAGCGCGCCCGCGGTTGAATGGGCAACAAGATCAAACCCTTGCCACCCCAACTCAGCAATGAACGCGGCCACATCCGCGGTCTGTTCTTCGATGGTGTAACCAGCGGGCGTAACTTCACTTTGGCCACAGCCGCGCAGATCCGGCGCGATGACATGGAACTCGCCGGGGAGCACCGCCAGCAATGGTTCCCACCAGCGGCTGGACCCATAACTGCCATGCAATAACAAAAGAGGTAACCCCTCCGGGCTCCCCTGGCTGCGATAGGCCATGCGCAGGCGCGAGGTCGTTAGAAAATGGATCATTAGAATAATGGCTCAGTCAGTGCGGAATCGTTTGTTCGCTTCTTGTTCGTCCGGCAAAAAGAGCAGCAAGAGAGCCGCTGCCGCTGGAATCGGGTCTGGGCCAGCAACGCGGCCAACCTCGGTCTCGCCCAGGATCAAGCCGCCCTGCACAACGACCCCATCGGTATCGACCCAGCCCAATTCGCCCCCTTCGAAAAGTCCGTGGCTGCGGATGCGGCCATCTGCTGTGAAGGTGCCCAATTCACGTTCGTCAAAATTGGTGATGCGAAAGACGCGCCCTGTGTCGGGGTCAATGCGGCCCACGGGGTGGGCAGTCTGACCGCGGGCTTCATAGATCTGGTGGTCGGCATCGAGAAAGCCAAGCAGCCTTTCGGTGATAGCTGTTTGACGAAATATCTCAGTGCGCGTAGAATTCATACGGTGCTACCTGTCAATTTCAGCCTTAGGCAAGCTCAAGCCCAGAATGCAGGCCAGGGTTGCCTAAGTCGGGAAATTCTTATGGTACGCCAGGTTGATAGGGTCAGGCTGCGGATCTCCAATCGCTGCCCGCCAATTGCTACTTCATTGTAAACCGAAACTTACACCCACCCAAATCCAAACGAGAGACCTTGCCCCTTCACGAGCTTTACCTGAGCGCACCCTCTTCCCTTTTGGCACGACTTTTGCCCCAGCCAGTAAATTAGTAATTGGCTGAACTTGGTAAACTATGGTAAAAAGAAGTAATATTATTATGGTGTATTAACTCAGTCCATCATGACGAGCAGGAGAATGCAATGCTGTTTTGGCTGGGCCTGGTCGCTGGCTTGATTATCGGCTGGGTGATCGAATGGATCATTGATTGGCGTTTCTGGCGGCGGCAACTCCAGGCTGCCCTGGAAATTGAACGGCAGTTACGCCAGGAACTGGCCGACGCCCATTTGCAGATCCGTCAGTTGCAAGCGCAGCAAGCTGCTGCGAGTTGGCCGGCCAAAGAGACAATCAGCGCCCTGGTCAAACGCGATCCACTAGAAGACATTCCTGGTATTGGGCCGGTTTTTGCCCAACGCCTGCATGAAGCCGGTATCTTTACGTTTGCCCAACTGGCCGACACACCGGTTGAGGCGGTACTTCAAGCCGTTCAGGCGGAAAGCGGAAGCCGCCCCGATGTGGCCGAATGGATTGTCCAGGCCAGGTACGCCGCGAACGCTGCACCTCAGGATTCGCTGTCGCCGATTGTCTAACTTACGCAGCGCCGGATAACCATCGAGGCTTGTGTCAGTTACCCTTGGATGGTGGTTGTTGTGGAACACAGCGCCATCATGCACACCCTGAATAATGTTGTAGAGAACCAACCCAATCATGAATAAACGAGTGTAGGCCCATGCGACGAACGCCGCGTGCGCTTCAGCGGTTCGATAAAGCAAAATATGTGGTGCTACTGCTGCTCCTCATCATTTTTGCCGTTCTGTTTATTGTCTTCCAGTGGCAAAACCAGTTTGCCCCGGTTGCCTCACCCGCTACACCGATCCCAACGTATACGGTCGCAACAGCGCGCGGTTCGATCACCGAACTGGAGCCGCCAACGGCTGAGGCCGCTGTAGACGTTGTTATCGATCCATTACCGCTGGATCTGGTGCCTGGCGAGGTGACATTGAGTGGCCGGGGTGTGCCGGGGACAGCCCTGCGCATCCTGGTCAACGATGCCGAGACCGGCATGACCACTGTGCGCGGGGATGGAATCTGGTCGCAACCAGTGCAATTTTCCGAGCCTGGTTCCTATGTCGTTGCGGCTCAATCCCTCGACAATGCTGGGGTGGTATTGTCCACTAGCGAACCGCTGACCATCACATTTGAGCCGCCAGCCGTGGTGCTCCTGCCGACGGTTACGCCAACGGCTGTCATCGCGACGGAAGTGCTCCCCGAAGATGAGCCAGCCATAGATGAGCCAACCATTGCCGAGCAGGATGTTGGAAGTGGGGCAGCGATTACCGAAGCGGTGACCATCACCCCAGCGATCAGCACGCCGGGAACTGTGATTACGGGGACAACGATGCCCCCCACGGTCGAAGTGACGCCGACGACAAGTCCCCCCGCGCTGACTGTGGCCGGATTGCGCTTTATCAGCGGCGATCCGGGCGTACTCTCGCTGACTGGGAATGGGGATCCGGGTCTGGAGGTGCAGGCGCTGCTGGACCAGACTGTGGTCAACACCACGACCGTTGATGTTGATGGTCGCTGGTCGCTGACCACCACGGTTACAGCACCAACGGTAAGCGCACTCAGCCTGCAGCTTGTCACGACAGAGGGGGTGACGGTGCCGGTCGCTGTGCCTGTCAGCGCAATTGCGTTGGCGGTGGCAACCCCGACCGCGACACCGGCCCCGACCAATACCAGCACGCCGCAACCAACGGCAACATCGACGCCCTTGCCGCCGCAAGTCAGCAATTTTGCCTTTGCCGGTGGAATTACGACAACCATTGTTTTGACCGGGACTGGTTCCCCTGGTAGCGCGCTTTTGTTGGCGGTAGATGGCGCGGCAACGTTGACCACAACCGTTGATGAAGCCGGTGCCTGGCAAGTTTCGATCCCAATTACCGCGGCGGGCGAGCACGAAGTCCTTGTCCAACAGTTGGATGATCAAGGCAATGTTCAGATCACGACCGCGCCGCTGAGCTTCATCATTGCGACCCCGGTGCCAACCGCGACCGGTGTTCCGACTGAGACCAGCACCGCAACGGTCACGAC
>CAZIRP010000037.1:0-54412 GCA_964541665.1 uncultured Caldilineaceae bacterium
CCTACCTGTGCGGTTTCTAACCGCACCTACGATTTATGCGATATTTATCTGGTTTTTCTATTAGCAGTGTACAGCTTTGGAAAGTAGCGAGCGAAAGTGGAGAGCGAATGACCACCTTGAACCCTGAAAAGTTAAGTGTACGCAGCGCGACCGCGGCTGATCTGGACGCTTTGATGCGGCTCAAGCCGTCGCTGACCGTTCATCGCGACCGTCTGCGTGATGCGTCGCAACCGGGCTTCCATTATCTTGTGCTTGAGCGTGACCACGCGGTGATCGGCTTTGTTTGCCTTGTCTTTGTCCGCCCGCGTTACTGGTCGGATGGAGGGAGCACCGACTATTTGCCCACCGCCATCGATTTGGTGATCGATCCATCTCTGCGCGGGCGCGGGTATGGTTCGTTTCTGTTGCGCGAAGTCGAAACGTTGGCCGCGAGCGCGGGCAGCAAGCAATTCTATTTGTGGACAGACCCAGTGGAGAATCCACGCGCCTATGCTTTGTATCAACGGCTCGGCTATCAGCCCCTACAAGAGCAACCTTATCACTTTCACTGGGAATTTGTGGACTCTGCCGGTGAATACCATGCCGGAGATGGCTGGCGCATCGATCTGGTGAAGGAGTTGTGACGCCCGTTAGCGGGATGGCCTTTCGGGCGATCTGCATAGATTGAACCGCGCGACCGACCAAAGTGGTTGCTTTTGGCCAGGAATTGCCCGCTTACTTTGTGCAAACTGTTGATTGTTTGCGACACAACGGCAAGCTATACTCTGCTCAGTGATGTGGTGAGCGAAAACAGGTCGATCACGCATCACTGCAAGGTTTGCTTCCTGGCAAACTATACGTATGTCCTCAACATGATGTTCTCCTTTGCTTCCTGCTTTTCCTCTACCCTCGGCCCGTCGTCATCCGGCACAATGGCGGCGGGTCAACCTTTTTTTCAGCCGCGTTGATTGGTTGCAGACGCAAAAATCCGGTCAGCGCTGGCCGGATCTGAGGAGCGTATTGGGTAATGCGCCTATTGTTGTTGCTGTTGTTGGGCGCTTGCCAACGCCTGGCTGACGCCACTCACCTCGACGCCGCGCTCGCTGAACAAATCCGCTTCCTCCTGCGGCTCCGGGTCATCGGCCTGGCGCACTTGCACATGCACGCTCAATTCGCTGGTTGCTTCGCCCTTGTAAACCCCGCGCGTCGGCGGCACATCGCGATAATCCCGGCCCACAGCCACCCGAATATGACGCTCCCCCGCGAGCAGATTGTTGGTCGGGTCCAGCCCCACCCAGCCAAATTCGGGCAATAAGACCTCGACCCAGGCGTGTGTGGCGTCAGCCGCCGAGCGATCATGCTGGCGATGATAGAGATAGCCACTGACATAGCGGCAAGGGATGCGCAAGTAGGTGCGGATCAGCGCCAACATGATGTGTGTGTAATCCTGGCAGACACCCTGGCGCTGCGCAAGCGCCTCGTCGATTGGCGAATCCACCCGCGTGACTTCGGGGGCGTAGGCAATTGTCCGATTCAGCGCTGCGGTGAGCGCCAGCAACATCCGCCATGGATCCTGTGTGCGCGCGACCTGTAATTCATTCGCAAAGCTGGCGAGCAGAGGCGTGGGTTCGGTAAAATGGCTGGGCGTGCGCATCTCCCACAGCTCTTGGGTCAGCGGGAGCCCGTCCAACTGTTGCCAGGCTGCCATGCTGAGCTCTGTCGGGAAGGGGCCAGCCGCCGTCACCTTGACCAGGGCTTCCGAGCGGATCGTCAACTCGTTGTGCATGCCCGGCACGTTGAAATGGTGCACCAGGTTGCCCAAGTGGTCGGCAAAGCTGGCAACCTGGGCGTTCGGGCGCAGATGGAGTTGAAAAGAGAGACACTGCTGCCCGTCGTCGGTGCGAGGCTGGACGCGCACCTCCATCACATTTTCGTGAATCGGCGCACTGTAGCGAAAGCGAGTTTGGTGGCGAATGGTATAAAACATAGGTGGAGCCTATCCTGAAAATGGTGGCGATACCCGAATTCTGCCCTACGAGTTCGGATCGGCGCAGAATTTCAGGATGAAATTTTATAGTGTCAGTTTATCCTCGATGGGATAGGTAATAAAGCTCTGATAGATGGCAACGTGGAGTTGAACGCATTGCTCACGCAGATTGGCCAAATAGTCACTCAGCCCAGCCTCCATGATCTCGTCGATCTGGCTGTAGTCGAGCGTGGCCCGCAGCCGCCCGGCCAGGCGATAGACGCGCGCGCCCTTGTGGGTATCGGTGGCCTCGGCTACGGCATCCAACGCGGTCTGGATCATGCGGGCCGCAAAGCCGATCGAGTGGGGGAAATCACTGTTGAGCAACAAAAATTCACCCACAGCATGTGACTCGACAGTTGCCGTGTAGATCTTCGTGTAGGCCTCAAAAGCTGTGCAAGACTTGAGCAGACCGATCAACGAAAGCAGGCTGCTTGCCCGTGTATCGGCATATTTTTGTTGGGCCAGCCATTGAAATTCCACATCCAGCAGGCGAGCAGTTGACAACGCCCGCTCCAAAAAGCGCCCAAGTTGCACAAAATACCAGCCCTGGCCGTGGCTCAGGGTGGAATCAGTGATGCCCTGAAAAAGGTGCGACCCCTGTTTGACGCCGTGATAAAATTCGTGCGGCTGATTGGCCCAGACATTGCCCATCTGCGCGGTGTTCATCGCCAGGTAGAGCTGATTGATCTGCTCCCACATCTCCGAGCTGATCTGCTCGCGCACATGGCGGGCATTGTCGCGCGCCTGCAGGATGCACGAGACAATCGAGTTGCTGTTGCTGCGATCAAAGGTGATGAGGCGGGCCAATTGATATTCATCGGCGATCATCTCCTCGGGAATTGTCATCGAGAGGCTGCGCAAAAGGAGCGTGCGGCGCTCCCCCGCGGCCCTGTTGGATTGATCCAACACGTGGTTGAGATGAACATCCAGCAAGCGGGCTGTATGTTCTGCCCGCTCCAAATACCGGCTCATCCAATAAAGATGGTCGGCCACGCGCGATAGCATTGCCATTGCTTCTATCCCTCGTCGTTCAAGACCCACGTATCTTTGCTGCCGCCGCCCTGCGAAGAGTTGACCACCAGCGAGCCGCGGCGCAAGGCCACACGCGTCAGCCCGCCGGGCAGGATCGTCACCCTGTCGCCAAAGAGGATATATGGGCGCAGATCCACATGGCACGGTTCCACCTGGCCGTCTAAAAAGCAGGGCGCCCGCGAGAGCATGATCGTCGGCTGGGCAATATAGTTGCGCGGGTTGGCGAGGATCTGCGCGCGGAAAGCTTCGCGCTCGGCTGCCGAGGCGTGTGGCCCAATCAACATGCCATACCCGCCAGATTCGCCCACCGCTTTGACGACCAGTTCGTGGAGATGTTCGAGCACATAGGCCCGCTGCGTCTCATCTTCGAGCAGGTAGGTCTCAATATTGGGTAGGATCGGATCCTGTTGCAGGTAGTAGCGAATGATCGCCGGGACGTAGGCATAGACCGCTTTGTCATCGGCCACCCCGGTGCCGATGGCGTTGGCCAGGGTGACATTGCCCGCGCGATACGCATTAAACAGACCGGGCACGCCCAGGGTGGAGTCCGGGCGAAAGACCAGGGGATCGATAAAATCGTCGTCGATGCGCCGGTAGATCACATCCACCCGTTCGAGGCCAGCGGTGGTGCGCATGTAGACGACATTGTCATGCGTGACGAGGTCGCGCCCTTCCACCAGGGGAATGCCCATTTGCCGGGCCAGAAAGGTGTGCTCAAAATAGGCTGAATTGAAGACGCCGGGCGAGAGCAGTACAATATTGACATTGTTGGTGGTGCTGGGGCGATTGGGGGCCAGGGCCGAGAGTGTGGCCAGGAGCGATTGCCCATACGCATCCAGCGGGCGCACACCGTAATCACTGAACAATTTGGGGAAGGTGGTCTTCATCACCTGGCGATTGGCCAGCATGTAAGAAGCACCGCTCGGCACACGTAGATTATCTTCCAGCACGGCAAATTGCCCATCGGGTTGGCGGATCAGATCAGTGCCCACGACCGCGGTGTAGACTTTGTGCGGGACGGTGACATCGCGCATTTCGCGGCGATAATGTTTGCTGCTGTAGATCAGATCCGCCGGGACAATCTTGTCGGCGAGGATGTGGCCGCGGTGATAAATATCGTGCAGGAAGAGATTCAGCGCGGTGATGCGCTGGGTGAGCCCCTGCTCGATCGTCGCCCAGTCCGCGCCGGTGAGGATGCGCGGCAGCAGATCATACGGGAAGATGCGTTCGGTGCCCTCGTTGGCATTATAGACCGTAAATGTCACGCCCTGGTGCAGGAACATCAAGTCCGCGGCTTGCTGGCGCTGCTGCAATTCGCTGGGGCTTAACTCCAGAAGACGCTCAAAGAGCCGCAGATATTGCGGGCGAGGCGTACCCGCTTGCGTAAACATCTCGTCGTAGGCGTGGATAAACTGGTACCCAGAGAAGGATGAATTGGCCCCGATTGAGGCAAGGGTGGGCGATTCCGCAGACATGGATCTCTTTCTCGCGCTGCGCTGTGGAAGCGCGGCGTACTCGGTTTGCCGCGTACGGATGAGCAGCCTAAGCTGTGATTTGAACAAGACAAGCAGTCAGCTCAAAATCGGTTGTGGTGTGTGTCTGCCTGGCCAACACAACCAGCGGGGCCCAGAGATTCTGAGACTAACCAAACTGGAATGCAGGAGGGTAATTTTTCGCAGAACAGATATGATCTGGCTATAGCTTACTGGAATTTGCTGAAAATGCAAACAGCAAAATTGACAATGCCATTGGTCGAGTATCTGGGCAATCTGTCGTTAGGGATGGCGGACGAGTGACAAATAATGAATGGTGAATAATGAACGGTGAATGACATTTGACGCACGATGTTTGACGCACGATGGGTGACGTGGTACACTGCGGACTCGCTTACCACTCGGCATCAACTCCAATTTCCTCCAGCCGATATACGTTTGCTCATGTACGAAGTCACTTGCTTTCATTGCGGCCACGTTGCCCATATTTCCCCCGATGCGCACCGCTGCGCCGCCTGTGGAGAAGACCTGCGCCACCTGATCACGCCGGATTATGCAGTGCGCTATTTTTACAAGCGGGCCAGTGAAATGGCCGCGGCCGGTGAGGTCACATTGGCATTGCTGGAAGCCGAACGGGGATTGGATTATCAATCCAACGCGGAACTCCATTTGCTGGCCGCGATCCTGTCGCAACGGCTGGGGGATTATGCCCAGATGCGCCAGCATGTTTCATCGATCCCGGTGGATGATGTGTTGCGCCCCGAAGCCGAGTGGTTGCTCCGCTCGCAACAGGCGACCATGCGTAGCTCGCGCGAGGCCTACAAAGCTCAGCGCACTGTACCCACGGGCGAATCTCTCCCCACCTGGTCGGCCCCACCGCCCGCAAGGCCGTTGCCTCCCCCGCGTCTCTATCGGACAAATCCTTGGTTATACGGGGCGGTTGCCTTGGGATTGGTGGCGATGTTGGTGTGGCTGACGTTGGAACCGATAGGCGAAATGATCCAGGCGCTGCTCCCAAGCGGGGCCGGGGATGTGGCCCAGATGACGGTGACCCCGCTGCCGGTCGATGCCCAAGCCGCGACGCCGGAGCCAGCCTTGACGCCCAGCCCCACGCCCAATCTACCGGACGATGTGGTGCAGCCTCCGACACAGGAGGCCGTGGCCGCCATCACGCCAATTGACCTGACGGGCGCTGCTACGTTTGATCTGACCACCTATCTCACCCAAACCACCCGGCCCGACCTGGCTACCTTAGGGGTCGGGGCCAGCTTGCAGGGCTCGACGCTCAAACTCCAGGGCATTGTCGAACTCTTTGATCAACGGCAGGCGCTGATCGACCTTGGGCAACAGGCACCAGGAGTCTCCGAAGTGGACGCGGTGGATCTGCTCATCCGTCTGCCAGCGACGTATACTGTGCAGCCCGGCGAATCGTTGTGGGTGATCAGTTATAAACTCTACGGGACGGACCGGATCGCCGATCTGTTTGCTGCCAACCGCGGGACTATGGCTTCGGCAGAGGCCGTGCGTGTGGGGCAAGTATTGCAGGTGCCGCCCTAAAAATCTCAATAAATCTCCGCAATCTCTTTTGTCTCGGGAGTTTTAGAGCGTAAGAGGTTGCGGAGATTCAGTGGATCTTGTCAGCGCGGCGGGTGCATCGGCATGACAACGTGGAGAAATTCTTCGGGCCCCAAGCCCACCGGGCGCAGCGCGCCGGGGCGGGTGGCCTGCGTGGTTTCGAGCACAATTTGCGGCTGGTCGATCTGACTGAGCACGTCGATCAAAAAGCGGGCATCGAACGCGATATCCAGCTCGTCTCCCTCAACGAGGGCATCGATCTCGTTGACATTGTCGCCCATCTCATTGCTGGTGGCTGTCAGACGCACCTGCCCATTGTTGTCCCCAGCCGGAACCACATTCAGGCGGATGATATTCGCATTGTCGCGGGCAAACAGGAAGGCCACCCGTACCGCTTTGAGTAAGGCCGCGGTATCGACAACTGTGCGGGTGGTGTGATTTTTGGGGATGATATTCTCATAGGGGGGGAACTTAGCATCGATCAATTCGCTGACCAATTCCACCCGCTGAAAAGCGCCACGCCCTTCTTCCCCCTTGCCCCACAGTTGAAAGAGAATCTGGTTGCGCGCCTGCGTGACGATCACCTGCACCGGCTTGCTGTCGTCGGCATCGGCGCTGATGCGCGCCAATTCGCCCAAACTTTTGGCCGGCACAATCACCGTGAGTGGCTCGCTCACCACGCCCTGGCTCAGCTCGGTCGAGCGGATGCTCAGGCGGTAGCCGTCGGTCGCGGCCATGCGCAGCCGATCATCCTTGAACTTGACTTCGACGCCGGTCAGGATCGGGCGGCTTTCGTCGCTGGAGGCCGCAAAGATCACCTGCTCGATCATCCGGCGCAGACCGGTGGGGGCCAGTTCGAGCCGCACCCCGTCGATCACCGAAGAATTGGCGTCCGGTGCCTGCCCGTCGCCCGCGGTGGGAATCAACGGGAAGTCATAGGCATCGATCCCCTTCATATTGGCGTTGTAGCGCGCGCAACTCAGGTTTAAGGTTTGGGTGCGCACCGCCAATTCCATGTCGATCCGTTCGGGGGGCAGGCTATTGACAAACTCGCTCAAAAGCCGGGCGGGCACAGTAATGGCCCCTTCATCTTCGACTTTGGCGCCGATCCAACAGTTGAGGCCGATCTCGCGGTTGGTGGCCGCAAGCCGCAATTGATTGTCCTTGGCCTCGAGCAGAATATTGCCCAAAACAGGCAATGTGCTGCGTGTTGAGACTGCTCGGCTGACGATGGAAAGCCCTTTGGCTAAATTTTCCTGAAAGCAACTGACCCGCACAGCAGCCTCCTGCGCTAACTAAATGGTGGCGAGAGAACGGTGAATGATAAAATGAGACGATGATTGTCGCCCATTTTACCACAGCCACGCTGGCAAGTGAATTTGTCCGCCTGTTGAGAATCGCTTGCCATAACTTGCTGATTCGAGCAGAGCAACATATAATAGCCGCCGATTTGGTTCGGTATTGGTTGAGCCTTTTCGTGGCTAGATTGCTTGTGGCTAGATTGCTTGTGGCTAGATAGTTTGTGTTTAGAAAGGTAGCGAATTGATTCCGACCAGGTTTTTTCAGTCACCAGCAGCCGCGCTAACCCGACAGACGGCTGTGGAGACAACCCCTGATGAAACAGAACTGACCTCGCCGCCAGAGACGCGCGGGGAAGCTGTGGCGGATGAAGCTGCCCTGGTGTTGCAAGCCCGCCAAGATCCTACGGCATTTGGCTTGCTCTACGAACGGTACGTCGAGCGGGTCTATGCCTACATCTATCATCGGGTGGGCAACCAGCAGGATACCGAAGATCTCACTGCCCGGACATTCTATCGCGCGCTGGACAAGCTGCACACCTACGAAGACCGCGGCTTACCCTTTTCGGCCTGGCTCTTCCGCATTGCCCATAATCTGGTCGCTAACTGGCACCGGGATCGCAGCCGTCGTCGTTTCCTTTCGCTGGAGCGGATCTGGGCACACAGCCGCGTGGAAGATACGCCGGAGGTGCATGTCGAGCAAGCCGAGACCCAGGCCGCGCTCTGGGCCGCGATCAACCGACTCCCTAGCGAACGGCGCGATCTGTTACTCTACAAATTTAGTAGTCGGCTCTCCAATTTGGAGATCGGCGAGTTGATGGACAAGAGCGAAGGTGCGATCAAGTCGCTCTATTTCCGCACGTTGGCCTCGCTACGCAAAGACCTGGAGGCGATGGGTTGGGGAAATCCAGACGAGGCGCTCGCTGCTGCTAATGGGGCAGCCGAGGAGCAGGCAGGGGAGTAAGCAGGCAATCCGTGCAAACTTTTTCGCTCAAACACATCTTTGAACAATGGCGCAATACCCTGCGCAACGAATGGCCCGAGTGGCTGCTCTCAACTGCCAACCAGGCAGATGGACCGCAGATCGACATGGGCAATGGCTACTTTCTGGCCCCGGCGGATCTGCTCGAAGGTCACTATCATCGTTTAACCACCCGCACCGTCACCGTACAGGTCGGCCCGGATCTACAGGCAGCCATTACCGTGCTGGCCCCAGACCTGGCCCCGCTGACCGAGGTGGCGAGCGGCGTCGCGGACACGATGCCCCAAGTGCAACCGCAGGCCCAGTTCCGGGCGGATCTGCATCGTGCACTCGAGCTGACACATCGGCAACATCAGGCGCAGCGTGTGCTCGGCACCCGTCATACACCGCCCGTTGCCAGGCGACTCAGCGGCGCCTGGTGGGGTGTTGCGCTCGCGTTGCTGGGGCTCGTGTTGATAGGGGGCTACCGATTGCGTCGCCAACGCCGCACCCAGCCAGCTTAATCTACGGCTAACGCGCTCAAAATATCTGTGTCCCGCTGGTAATGCAGAGAAGGTGGACATCAGCCACAACCGATTTTGAGCGGACTGCTCGCTATTGTCTGTTTTGCGTCTGGCGGCGCAGCAATTCGACATAGCGCTCGGTAGCTGTCTGTTCAGAGGCTGGTTCATCGTCATCCTCAACCCCATACCCACCACCACTACCCGTTGACAACCGGGCCGGGCCAATGCCGGGAATATCCACGGTTGCTTGCGCCTCGCTCTGCGCCAACTTCAACACACCTTCGGCCAGGGCTGCACCCGCGGCCTCGCGTTGATGAATTGCCCAATTGCCCAATAGATTTTTGGTCTGGGTCAGAATGCCGATCAGATCGTGCATGGGTTTGGCCCCTGCCCCGATGATAAAGCCGGTGATCAACACATCCCACGCCGCGCTGAGATTGTCCAGCAGGCCGGGCGCCAATGGCTGCAGATAGGCGAAGAGCCGGAGGCTGGTGGCGTTGGTCAACAGGATGCCCAACACAATGCCAAAGACCAGGCTCGTGCCACTCTTGAATTGGAGATAGTGTGCTGCTTTGAGCCGTTCTGGCTCCCATTTTAAGACACCCAGCAGCAACCACTCTAAATAGTTCCAGATGACCTCAATGGCCCGTTCGACGCCGACCGCAGCTAAAAGCAAAGGGACAATCGCTGGCCAAAGGCTGCTCGTTTCCATACAAAATCCTCTAGGTAAAACGCAAAAAGAGCTTGAAACCGCAGATTTTACAGATTACCGCAGATTTCTTATTTTCTATCTGTGTAATCTGCGGAGAAATTTTTAAAGTTTTCTGGGATTTACGTAAGCAAAACCAAACAGGATTTTAGAAGACTTATCCACAGATGACACAGATTCTCTAGACGAAAAACCAAAAATCTGTGTCATCTTTAGAATCTGCGGTTTCTAAGTGGTTTCTTGGTCTTACTTACCATTCGATCCTTGAAAATTTTGGGCCAGGGTGACCAATAGCCGCACCCCGTAGCCGGTAGCCCCTTTGGGAATGGTCGGGTTCTTCTCGCTGCTGGCCCAAACCATCGAGGCAATATCCAGATGTGCCCACGGATAGCCTTCGGTAAAATGTTCGATAAATTTGGCACTGGTGCCGACGCCACCCATGCGCCCGCCGCTGTTTTTGACCTCGGCCATCTCCCCTTTGATCTCGTCCAGATATTCGGGATAGAGCGGCATCGGCCAGAGTCGTTCGCCGCTTTGCTCGGCCGCGGCCAACAGGGCATCGCGTAGCGCATCATCATTGGCAAAGAGCCCCGCGGCCTGGGCCCCGAGCGCCACCCCAATCGCTCCGGTGAGGGTAGCGAGATCCACCACCGCGGCGGGATTATAACGCGCTACATATCCCAGCGCATCGGCCAACACCAGCCGCCCTTCAGCATCCGTACTCAGGATCTCGCAAGTCTTGCCGGTGATGCCGGTCAGAATGTCGCCCGGGCGGAAGGCTTTGCCATCGGGCATGTTTTCGGCGCAGACAGCCACCCCAATCACGCGGCGGGGGAGTTGCAAGCGGGCAATCGCTTCCAGCGCGCCGACCACTGCCGCGGCACCACCCATATCATCCTTCATCAGCCACATCCCGTCCGTTGGTTTGATGCTGATGCCGCCGGTATCGAAGGTGATGCCTTTGCCCACCAGAACCAGCGGCGCTTGTTGCTCGCTGCCGGGTGGCGCGTGTTCCAGGATGATCAACTGGGCTTCGCGTTCGCTGCCCTGGCTGACGGCGAGCAAAATGCCCATGCCCAATTCGCGCATCTCTGCTTCGCCGAGGATCGTGCATTTTAACCCAATGCTCTCCGCCATCTGGCGGGCCTGGCGGGCAAACTCAACCGGGAAAAAGACATTCGGCGGCTCGCTGACATAATTGCGCGTGTGGTTGACGCTGCTGGCAATTGCGGTGCCGGTCGCCAACCCGGCCTGGATCGGCGCGCCCTTGGCCTTATCCGACTCGACGATGGTGCAGCGTTCGGGGCCTGTTGCGGGGCTTTCTCGGCGATAGTTTGGCGCCTGATAGGCCGCCAGCAGGGTACCTTCGGCCAATGCCTGGGCCGCGGCGCTGGGCTCAAGCCCGCCAATGCCCGCCCCGTGGGCAACCGTGGCATACTGTTTGACCCCTTTGAGTTTGCTCAGCGCTTTGTAAACCGCCCCGGCTACCCGGCGCGCTGTTTTCAGATCAAATTTGCTGGCTGGCCCCAGCCCAACGATCAGCACGCGCGCGGCTGGTAATTTGCCTTGCGTATAGAGCAGCGCGGTGCTTTCGGCCTTACCCGTAAAATCGCCGCTGGCAATCAGCGCACTGATCGCACCATCCAGCGCCTGGTCAATGACGCCGGTCGCCCCGCCAGGGGTGGTGACGCCCTCAAAGAGGTTAACAACAATACAATCACTGCCAAATTGGGTTAAATTGCCCGTAAACACATTGAGTTTCATCGTGTGTGATCCTTGTCGCAATCAACGCAGGGTTTGGCGCAGGCGTACTGCGGCATCTTCTAATGTCTCGTCGGTTTTGCAGAAGCAGAAGCGTGCCAGATTCTCGGTGAGATCCGCGTGTTCGGCGCTGTAGAAAGCCCCCGGCGGGATTGCCGCCACGCCAACATCCCGCGTAAACCAGCGGCAGACACTATAATCGCGGCGATAACCGGCCTCCAGCGGCACATCCAAATGGTCGGTATGCACGATGATAAAGTACGAGCCTTGCGGAACGACCGGGCGCAAACCAACTTCAGCCAGCACCGTTGCTAATTTGTCGCGCTTGGCCTGATACATGGTGCGCAGCCAGTGAAAATAGCCGCGCTCTTCTACCTGTTCCAGCGCCACGGCCACCGCCTCTTGCAGGGGCGTGGCGACCGCAAAGGGGATCCACTGATGGGCCGCAAAGAGGGCCGCGGCCAGCGGGCGCGCGGCAATTGCCCAGCCGATCTTCCAGCCGGTGACGGAGAAGGTCTTGCCCGCGCTGCCCAGCGTGATGGTGCGCTCCCACATGCCAGGCAAAGTGGCGATGCGCACATGATCGACCGCGTGCTCGGCGTCGGGATAGGTCATCCATTCGTACACTTCGTCGCTGAGCACGAGCAGGTTATGTTCCTGCACAAGCTCGGCAAGCTGCGTCAATTCCTGGCGAGTGTAGACTTTGCCCACCGGGTTCTGGGGCGTGTTGATGACCAACAACCGCGTGCGGGGCGAGATGGCCGCGCGCAGCTCATCCAGATCCAACACCCAATCGGCCGCGCTGACGGCATTGGCTTTGGGGCGCAGCGGCACATAGACCGGCGTCCCACCCGCCATGATCACCGCGGCTGGGTAACTGTCGTAAAAGGGTTCGATCAGGATCACTTCGTCGCCCGGCTCCACCAGGGCCTGCATTGTGGCAAAGATGCCTTCGGTCGCGCCGACAGTGACCACAATCTCGGCCAGCGGATCCAGTTCTCGGTGAAAGAGTGGCCCATAGACCGCGGCCAATGCCCGCACCAGGCGAGGATGCCCAGCCGCCCGCGCATATTGGTTGAGATCGTCGGCGATCGCGCTTTGCGCGGCTTCTTTGACAAAGTCCGGCGCGGGAAAGTTCGGAAACCCCTGGCCTAAATTAACCGCATTATGTTGCAACGCTAATGCTGTAAATTCGGCGAAAACCGTGGTCCCAAAGCCTCGCACGCGCGTGGCTGGTTGAAAGTTGGGTGTTGTGGCGGCTGTTGCCATGCTCAATTCCTCTAAAACTTACACAAGCCTTGCTATGTAAGCTGTCTTTATTGGGTTGATCGGGCGCATTATAGCCCATGCTGGCAGATTTTCCAGCATTGGCAAATAGGACGTGATGAGTGAAGCGCCGGTTGTCAATCGTCCCTCATCCATTGGCCCCGTCCATTGTCGCCCCGTTTTGCCGCTGGCGCATTGCCTGGCCCACTTGCAGAATGTTGGTCACATAATGGGCAATCAGCGGGATCAGCAGCGTTTCATAAGACAAAAAGAGCCAGCTCAACAAAAGCCCGGCCAATCCAGCGCCGAACATGCCCCAGTAGCCCTGCGGGCTGTGCAAATAGCCAAAGAGCAGGCTCCATGCAACGACCAGGAGGGGGATGGGCAAAATTGGGCTCAAGCCACCGATCAATAAGCTGCGAAAGAGTAATTCTTCGAGTAACACCGCCGGGATCATCGCCAGCAAGACCAGGGGTAATTCCTGCTTGTTTCTGGGGACAATGGCCTGGACCACCGTGGGCGAATAAAAACGTCTACCCGTGCGCTGCACTACCCAAACGGTGGCCAGGGCAAAAAAGGCCGCCAGCCCAATTCCCCAGATCACCGCGCTGAATATTGAACGAGCGTCGAGCGGCCAACGCCAGCCAAGCTGGTCGTAACGCAACCCGCTGAGCCACCCCAACCCGACGCAGAGCGCGATCAACCCCAGCCGTAGCAAATTCTCACTCGGCAGCAGGATCAGATTTTGCGTGGGTCGCCAATGTCGCAACAATTGCGCCGATAAATAGGTGTTATAACTCAAGAATGCAGTCAGTGCGAGCGTGCCAGCGACGAAAAGCCAATAATTTTGCGCCATCCTTGTATTATACGTAAAACAGTGGCGTAACAAATAGCCAACCCCACAGAAAGTCGGTAAACTAGGCCCCAGAAACGAACGCCAGGTAGATGGGTACCAGCGGGCCGAGCCTGTTTTGTTGTGTCCTGGGTACCCTGCCCTTTTTGCTCACGACTTGCGTGGGTTCTAAAGCAGCAAGGAGAAGCTTGTGAAGATCGTCGTGTTGATCAAACAGACGCCGGATACGGCTGAATTACCCAAAGTCGCGGCCGAAGATGTGGGCAGCGGCAGCGTTAAGACGACCATGGTCATCAATCCGTGGGATGAATTTGCCGCGGAAGAGGCCATTCTGCTGGACGAACGCTTCGGGGCCGAGGTGGTCGCCATTTCGCTCGGCCCGCCAGATGCGCTGGACGCGCTCAAGCACGCGCTGGCCATGGGCATCCCCGATGCCTTGTTGGTGGAGAATCAGGCGTTGGCCGCGGCCGATTTGTGGACGACCGCCGCGACCCTCGCCGCGGCGATCCGCAGCCAGGGAGCAGTCAATCTGATCCTGACCGGTCGCCAAAGTGTGGATGAGAGTTCGGGCGCTGTCTATGCTGGGGTGGCCGCAACCCTGGGCTACCCCTTGTTGACCAATGTCGTAAAAATTCTGGAACTCAGCGAAACCGAATTAACGGCAGAACGCCTGTTGGATGGCACACTCGAAACCGTGCGGGTGGCTTTGCCCGCGGTTGTCAGCGTGAGCAAAGAGATCAACGAGCCTCGTTACCCCAGCTTTATGGGCATCCGCAAAGCCAACAAAGCGCAGATTCCGACCACCACCCCGGCGGCATTGGGGGTACCCCCAGCGCAGCAGGCCGAGTGGAGCAACATCCGCAAGCCGGTTGTGCAACGCACCCAGGTGCAGATCATCGACGGGGCGAGCGTGCAGGACAAAGCGAACAAACTGGCCGATCTGCTGCTGGCCGAGAAGGTGATCTAACAAAGGTGAGCTAACTATGTCTGTTTTGGTATGGATTGAACAAACGAGCAGTCAGCAAGCGGTCGCGGGCAGTTGGGAGACGTTGGGCAAAGCCAGCGAGTTGGCGCAGACGTTGGGCCTGCCCACCATTGCCCTGGTGATCGGGGCCGAGACCGCGGCTGTGGCCGAACGTGCCCTGCAGTACGGTGCCGACCTGGTCTTTACCATCACCGATCCGCAATTGGCGGCCTATCGGCTGAGTGTTTATGCCGCGGCCTTACGCCAGGCCATTGAGGCGCTTGAACCGAGCGTGGTGTTGGTCAGTGCTACCACGCAGGGCCGCGAGCTCAGCGCGACCGTGGCTTGTCAATTGTCCGCTGGCCTGGCCCCGGATGTGGTGGATCTGCGCGTTGAGGATGAGCAAATTGTGGCCGTCCGCTCGCTCTATTCCGGCAACATCCTGGCGGATGTGTGGCTGAGCGGCCCGCTGCAATTGATCAGTGTGCGCCCGCGCTCCTTTCCGCTGCCGACGCCGGGCGAAGCGAGCGGTGAGATCGAGACCCTGCCGCTGGATTTGAGCGATGTGCAAATCGCCGAGACCATTCTCGAAAGCCGCGCCACCGATACGGGCGAAGTCAACCTGACCGATGCCAAGATCATCGTGTCTGGGGGGCGTGGCGTTGCGGCTGATCCGGAAACGGGGTTTGCGCTGGTCGCTGAACTGGCCCAAGTCCTCGGCGGCGCAATGGGGGCAAGCCGAGCAGCAGTCGATGCCGGGTACATTCCCTACAAACACCAGGTCGGCCAGACCGGCAAGACCGTCCGCCCGGATCTCTACATCGCGGCGGGCATCAGCGGGGCGATCCAACACCTGGCCGGCATGGGTGGCAGCAAAGTGATCGTGGCGATCAACAAAGATCGGGAAGCGCCGATCTTTGAGCGGGCAAACTACGCCATTGTCGGTGATCTCTACGAAGTGTTGCCCGCGCTGATCCAGGCTTTCCGCCAGCGCTTGGGGTGAGAATCTGGCTGATTGGCTACCCATTCGCAACTATCCATTCGCAAAGCCACGGTTGAGCAGCACTCGACTGTGGCTTTGGCCTGCCTCCCCGAGGGCCGAGACCGCTTGAAGGTGTGCGGCTCTTGGCTTGTCTTTTTCGCCACATAATTTGACACCGAGCGAACCCACAACGCATACTAAGCCGCGCTGGTAGGTATACAAGTGTATCGCTACCCAGCAACAAAGTGGTGCAAACTTTACGGATAGAACAGAAGGATCTGGTTATGGTGACGCAAGCTCCATTTCGTGCTCACTTTCGCTGCTTTCGCGGCTGCTCTGGCGAATATTCGCTCTATGATGTGATCTACACCTGCCCGACTTGTGGCGGCTTGCTCGAAGTTCACCATGATCTGACGGCCTTGCAGCAACGCACCCCGGACGAGTGGAAGAATCTGCTCGACCGCCGCGTGGGAAGCACCCAATGGCCGTATGGCAGCGGCGTCTGGGGGATGCGCGAATGGGTTGCGCCTGATCTGCGCGACGAAAATGTCGTCAGCATGTACGAGGGCAACAGCAATCTCTTCTGGGCCGAACGCCTGGGCAAACAGATCGGCGTGGCGGATCTCTGGATCAAGCTCTGCGGGAATAGTCACACGGGTAGCTTCAAAGACCTCGGCATGACGGTGCTGGTGAGCGTCGTCAAACAGATGATGGCCGATGGCAGCCCAGTGCAGGCCGTGGCCTGTGCCAGTACTGGCGATACCAGCGCCGCGCTCGCCTCCTACGCGGCTGGCGCGGGCATCCCCGCGATCATCTTTTTACCCGCGGGCAAAGTCAGCACCGCGCAATTGATCCAGCCGGTGGCGAATGGTGCGCACGTTCTGGCGCTGGATACCGACTTCGACGGCTGTATGCGGATTGTGCGCGAAGTCACCGCGGACAATCGCATCTATTTGGCGAACTCGATGAACAGCATTCGCGTCGAGGGCCAAAAGACCGTTTCCATCGAGATTGTGCGCCAGTTCGACTGGCAAGTGCCAGATTGGATCATCATTCCGGTCGGCAATCTGGGCAATATCAGCGCGCTCTACAAGGGCTTGAAGCTGATGCTGGACCTGGGCATCATTCACAAGTTGCCCCGTCTGGTAGCGGCGCAGGCAGCCAAAGCCAATCCTTTTTACGAAAGTTTCCAAAAGGGCTTCCGCCAAAAGAGCACACTCACCGCCCAAACCACGCTGGCCTCGGCCATCCAGATCGGCGATCCGGTCAGCTACGAAAAGGCGGTGCAAGCGATCCAAATGACCGATGGCATTGTCGAGCAGGCCACCGAACATGAATTGGCCGAAGCCGCGGCGCGAGCCGATTTGACCGGCATGTACACCTGTCCGCACACGGGCGTGGCCCTGGCCACACTCTTCAAGCTCGTCAACCGTGGGGTGATTCAAAGCCACGAACGGGTGATTGTGATCAGCACCGCGCATGGCCTGAAATTTACCGGCTTCAAAGTCGGCTATCATGATGGCACGCTCTCCGAAGTCGAGAGCACGCTGGCCAATCCGCCGGTCTATTTGCCCGCGGACGCCGACCAGGTCAGAGCGGCGATTCAACAACGATTGGGGTGAGCAGTGGCTGGTTTGCCGCAGATTATTGCTAATCCAGCGCTTGGGCGGCGTCTGGAACAATTTCGCCAGGAACGGGACGCGCTCCAGCAGCGTGCCGCCCAGGTGTTGCTGGCTGATCCACGCGTGGTGGCGGCCTGGCTCTTTGGCTCGCTGGGCCGCGGGACTGCGGACGCGCTGAGTGATCTCGATCTGTTTGTGATCGTTGCGGATGAGCATTTTCCCGCAATTGCCACAGCGCGCCAGCAATATCTGGCGCAGATTGGCGACCCATTATTGATCCTGGAAGCGCCCCAAAATTGGCCGCCGGGCGGGGTCTACAACATGGCGCTGTATGATGGGGCGGAGGGGCCGCACCAGGTTGATTGGTATTGGGTGCCGCAGAGCAAGGCGCAGATTCCGAGCGAAACGCTTGTCCTGTTCGAGCGAACGCCATTGCCCCGCCTCGCCACCCCCACCTGGTTTGAATACGCGCCGGTTCTGCCGCGCCCGGCCCTTGAAATTGCCACGCAAGAGGTCAACCTGGCTTGGGTGATGTTGTTGATCGCTGCCAAGCATCTGGCGCGTAAACCCGAACAATTTGTGATCACCCCACCGCTCGATACGCTCCAGCAGGTGGCCGCGTTTCTCGATTGGCCCCGGCAGCGATTGCCCGCCACCATCCCCGCTGATCCGGATGCAGTGGCGCGCCTGCACTTTCTGCGCACCCTGGCCGACCATCTCGTGCAGATGATGCCTGCCATGCGGGCACGCGGCGCGCAGATGCCCGAGGCCATCACCCCAGCGGCCACGCGCTATTTAGATCTGATCGAGGCGTTGCTGCGCGAATGGCGAGCGGCAGGCCCAAAGGAAGCACCATGAGTACGGGATTGAGTTATCAGGCCACTGGGTTTAGCCAGGGACGTATGGCGTTTAGCTGGGAGGAATTGAGCGAGGCTGAACGCGCTCAGGCCTACGCCGATTGGCAGGCGGGCAAAGGGTTGATCGATGGTGACCCGCGTTTTCGCCCGAATGCCGATCTCCTGCCCGAGTGGGGAGTGGATCAACCCTTTTTTCGCGCGCTGGCCTTGGACGATCCCCGCGGGCAGAATGGGGCGCTCCTGCGCGCCGCGCTGGCCAGTTCGCAACCGCTGGAAATTGAGATTGGCTACGGGCGCGGTGATTTTCTGCTGGATCGGGCGCAACGTCACCCAGGCCGACTCTTTATTGGCTACGAAACCAAAACCAAAGCCACACGGTTGGCCCTGCAACGGTTGGGGCGGCTGGGGCTGGAAAATCTCTGGCTCAGCGATGATGATGCCCGCTTCAACCTGCCGCGCGTCCTGGCCAATGGCCGCGTGGCCGCGTGCCACATTCTCTTTCCCGACCCCTGGTGGAAGGCCCAGCACCGTGTCAAACGCTTGATGTCGCCCCCCTTTGTGGATCTATTGGCCGCCAAGTTGCAGCCGGGCGGGTTGCTCCATTTCAAAAGCGATGTGGCCGAGTATGGCGAATTGGTGCGCTATCTGGTCGAGCAACACTCAGATTTTCTGCCCCACGACCCAGCCCTTGCCGAGCGCATCGGCACATGGGTGCCCACCCATCGCGAATTCTGGTGCCAGGCCCATGAGCGGCCAGTCTATGCCTACTATTTTGAGCGGCGCTGATCCGTCTACGCCCAGTTTGCAGTGGGTCGGGCGTCGCCCGCCACCGCCACCGGCTGCCAGCAGCGCCACGGTGATCGAGCGATTTGGCGCTCCCACCACAGCGCTGCCGAATGCTCTTTTCCTGGGCGACAATCTCGCGGCCCTCAACTATCTGCTGGCAAATGGGCTGCGCGGCCAGGTTCGTTTGATCTATATCGACCCACCGTATGACAGTGGCGCGGCCTATCGTCGCAAGATTCGCCTGCGCGGGCCCAAAGCGCGCACCATGCAGACCAGCGCCGATGCAGTCGTGGGCGCGCAAACCCAGTATGATGATCGCTGGGATGATGGGGCCTATCTGCAATTTATCTACGACCGGTTGCCGCTCTTGCGCGAGTTGCTGGCTGAGGATGGCAGTCTGTGGGTCCACTCTGACCATCGCCAGGCGCACCATTTGCGGGTTTTGCTGCAAGAGGTCTTTGGCCTGGAGCATTATCTGAATACCGTGCTTTGGCGCAGTCAAGTGGCGCGGGGGGCGAAGGTCAACGCCTTCTATTTTCCCTTCAGCACCCACTATTTGACCATCTTTGCCAAAAACCGCCGCGCCCCGACGCGCTGGAATCCGCCGAAAAAGCAGCTTGTGCTGGATGAAGCCAGCGCGGCCCGTGAGTTTATGCGGGATGAGGGGGGCTTTTTTCGCACCTCCGACCCGGGCACCTACAGCTTTGCCAGCCTGAAACGTTTGCATGAGGCTGGGCGTTTGTATGCACCATACGGCGGTGACGTGGTGATCGACGAAGCAAGCCAGCGGGTCTATGGGTCGAACGGTGGGAATCTGGCCGTCAAATATTATCTCACAGCCGTGGGGCGCAAACAATGGGCTGTCGAGCGCGCGGTCGATAATCTGTGGGAAGATATTCCGGGGTTGGCCGTCACCCCCGGCGAAGATTTGGGCTATCCTACCCAAAAGACCGAGGCCCTGCTCGAACGGGTGATCCAATCGGCAACCGACCCGGGCGATCTGGTTCTGGATTGTTTTATGGGGTCGGGAACGACGCTGGCTGTGGCGCAGCGTTTGGGCCGGGCATGGATCGGCTGTGATAATAATCTCGGCGCGCTGCACACCACGCGCCACCGTTTGCAGCGTCTGGGGGCCGAACCAGGAAACGCGGCCAGTTTCTCGGTCTATCAACTGGATGGCGCGGCGGCACCGCCAGCATCGGCCTTGCAAGCTACCGTGCGGATCGAGCGGGCCCGCGCATCTGCCGACCAGATCGAAGTTGTGATCGACCGGGTAAGCTCGTCCAGAATGGCCGATCTCTTGGCGCGTCAACACCGCCGAATTGCCACGAATGATTATGACTGGCGGGCAATTGTCGAGAGCGTGACAATTGATCCAGCTTACGATGGTCAAGTGTTGCACGGGGTTGTCGTGGATGCACCGGGCAAAAAGCAGGAACAGATCCGCGGCCATTACACGGTGCCCGCGCCAGCCAACCGCACGACCGTGGCCGTGCGGCTGGTGGATCTCCTCGGCGAGGAATGGTTTACGACAGTAGTGGTATAGAGAAATTAGGGTTGATTGATGAATACACCGGTTTTAACCGTTTTGGAAGAAGATAGACATGCCTGGTTTGCCGGGCGAACCCGGGCGATACAAAAATTATTGGATGCTGAATTTGCCCACCCAACCACCGAACGCACTGTCTTGGATCTGGGCATCGGGGCTGGTAATATGGCCCATCACCTGGCTCACTATGGCCGCGTCTTTGGCATCGACAACAATTGGCGGCCGTTGCAGGTGGCCGCAGAACGCGCACTCAATGTGACCCAAAGTATCGGCGATGCGCTTCCCTTTGCCGACGCCTCGTTCGATCTGGTGGCGCTGCTCGATACCGTAGAGCATATCCCCGATGAGTTTGGTGTCTTTGAAGAGTGCCGCCGTGTCTTAAAACCTGGGGGTAAGTTATTAGTGACTGTCCCTGCATTTATGTGGTTATGGAGTTATAACGACGAGATCAATGCCCATCAACGGCGCTACACTGTGCCCGAGCTGCAGCAAAAGCTGGAAATTTGTGGGCTGCGCGTGCGCCGCATCAGTTACAATAACTTTTTTCTCTTTCCCCTGATTGCGGCAATTCGGCTGTTGCGGCCCTACAACCCCGGCCTGGCCAGCCCCCATCTCACGGACGCGGATGAGGTCTATCAAGTGGAAATGGAGCCGATCCCCGAACCCGCCAATGCAATATTGCATGGGGTTGGCTGGCTGGAAGCCGAACTGCTGCAACGACTCTCGCTGCCCTTTGGGACGAGCGTGCTCTGTGTGGCTGAAAAACCGGCCACACTGGGTTAATTGTATCGCAGTGGCCGGGTAACCAGACCGGATTGCAAGACATAAGCAACCATCTCGGCGCGGCTGTTTACGCCCAACTTGTCGAAGATGCGGCGCACATGGGTGTTGACCGTGTGCTGGCTGATGGCCAACTGGCGAGCGATCGCTTTGTTCGGGTGGCCGCTCGAGACCAACTGGACGATCTCCTGCTCGCGTGGGCTGAGCGCCATTCGCTCTTCGCTATCCCGCGGCTGCCGTACCAGGGTATACGACGCCTCGCTGGTTTCAACTTGCAGCACAAATTGATCCGACTCGGGGAAGTTGCCAGCAATACGGACGCCGCTCCGGTGTTGGATGGCCTGGCCATGTTCGGTGCTGCTGGCCAGTTTATAGAGCTGCTCCAACAAACGAGCGATCTCCTGGTCGATATCGGGGCGGTGCTGAACAGGGGGCAAGGATTGAGTTCTCATGGGTACTTTCTCCGATGACTGCCGAGGTGGTGAGGCTCAGCCAAGGTACATAGGAATCGAATTGCAAATCATGCCAGAATCTGGCTGGGTGCGGTGGTGTGGCTGACTTGCTGCGGGTGAACGCACGTTGCACAACGTGCCGCCAAATGAACAATGAGAAACTTACGACCGGGAAAAGGTCTTTGCGTTGGGCTTACGCTGTATCCATACTTTAATCCGGCTGCGTTGAACCAGCGTTGAATAGCGTCGCGTCAGGGATGAACTGCTTGTGATGCCTGCTGCGCTGCGTATGTGGAATATTAAAGCGGAGAACTGTCTTCCGGGCTGTGTTGGAGCGCACACAGGGAGCGTGCTATAATTGACACCCAAGTTGGTGACCGGATTTGTTTTAGGGAATCAATGGTGGAAAATCAAGCGGAGGTGACGCAACGATGAGCTATCAAACGGTACGAGTGCGTCAAATTGTAGATTGGGGAGCAGCAATTCGAGCTGGGTTTATTGCCGGTTCGTTCTTTTTGCTGCTGAATTTGTTACTCAATGGCCTGGTCTATGGCACCAGTAGCTGGCAATTGCTGCGCCAATTTGCTTCAATTCTGCTTGGCGAGGCAATTTTGCCGCCACCCGCCACGGCCGATGGCACCGCCTTGCTGGTTGGGTTGCTGCTCCATTTTGGCTTCTCGTTGATCTATGCGCTGATCATTGCCTATGTGATCCATCGCGGCGGCCTGGTTGGCGGGATCGTCGGCGGGGCGTTGCTGGGCATAGCCTTTTACGCCATCAACCTCTACACCTTTACGCTGATCCGACCTTGGTTGTTTAGCCTGAATAACTGGGTCTTTCTGCTCACACACCTGATCTTCGGCGCGCTGGCCGGGGGTATTTATGAAGCGCTCGAAGAAGAGATCTATATCCCCGTGGAAGACGAGGCCGAATCTGGCAGCGAACATGCGGAGGTGCAATTATGATCCGGTCGCGGCGTCCGTTACGAGCAATGCCGATGTATGGCAGCCGCAGTCGGAGTGGCGGCGGTGGTCGTTTGCTGGTGGGGGTGATCATTGCGGTGATCGCGCTGATCTCCTACTGTGGGTCACGCGTCTATAACCCGGTGACCGGCGAAGATCAATATGTCAGCCTGACCGAGCGGCAAGAGATCGCCCTGGGCTTGCAAGCTGTGCCGCAGATGGTGCAGCAATATGGCGGCGAATATCCTGATCCCCAAGTGCAGCGACTAGCCGACGAGATTGGTGCTCGGTTGGTGGAAAACAGCGCGGCCCGGGACACCGAGTGGGCTTTTGAGTTCACCGTGCTCAACGATACCCAGACGATCAACGCCTTTGCCCTGCCCGGCGGGCCGGTTTTCATCACCTATGCCCTCTTTGAGCGCTTGCAGACCGAGGGGCAACTGGCCGGTGTCTTGGGCCATGAGATTGGGCATGTGGTGGCGCGGCATGGTGCAGAGCGCATTGCCCAATCTGAATTGACAGGCGGGCTGACCGGTGCGGTGGCCGTGGCTTCGGGCGATGCACGGGCGGCCCAAGTCGCCGCGATGATCGGCCAACTCGTCAACATGAAATATGGCCGCGACGACGAGTTGCAATCCGACCGGCTTGGCGTGCGGTTCCTGGCCGAAGCTGGGTATGACCCGCGGGCCCTGATCGGCGTCATGCAGATCCTGGCGCAGGCATCAGGTGGGGCCGCGCCGCCAGAATTTTTCAGCACTCACCCGAACCCCGATAATCGCATCCAGCAGATCGAGGCCGCTATCCAACAGGCCTATCCAAATGGGCTACCCGAGGGATTGATTCCATAACATGCTTTTTCGCCGTTCTTATCTTCACGGCGTGGTGCTGGGGCTCTATGGCCTGCTCAGTCTGATACTCAGCTGGCCGTTACCCCAGCACATCACGACGCACGTCCCCGGCATTGCGCAATGGGCCTTTGACGAATCGACCTTTGTCTGGAATATCTGGCAACTCAGGCACAGCCTGGTCGAACACCTGAGCAATCCGTTGCATACCGAATTGATCTGGTACCCGCTGGGGATTGATCTGATCCTGTATACGTACAATTTCTATCACGCCCTCGTTGCGTTTCCCCTCAGCCTCGCGGTCAACCTGCCCTTCGCCAGCAACCTCGCCCTGTTGAGTAGCACCTGGCTCAGCGCGTATGGCACCTTTCTCCTGGTCTATTACCTGCTGGGGCGAACAGCCGCGGTTCGGCACCAGATCATCTTGCCCGCGTTTCTGGCCGGTTTGGTCTATGCCTTTGCCAGCAACCGCACCATCTACGCCGCGCTCGGTCATTACGACATGGTGACAACGCAATGGATTCCTTTCTACGCGTTGATGTTGCTGCGCAGTCTGGCTGATCAGTTGACCGGTGCCCAGCGGCGCAAAGCTGCCATGCTGGCCGGGCTCTTTTTTGCCTTTACCGGTCTGGCCGAGATGATCTCCGCGCTTTTTCTGGCGATCTTTACGCTGATCGTGATCCTCGTCTACTGGGCAAGGCGCGGCGATGGCACGAGCCGCTTCGGGTGGGCTCGATTGCCGCGGCTGGTGAGCGCGTTGTTCGTGCTCGGGGTCGTCGCCTTTGTGATCTGGGCCCCGGTCTTGCTCCCGATCCTCTATCAGTTTCTGACTGATGATTTTTCGCTGCAAGGCTGGGGAGAAGCGATCCCACTCAGCACCGATCTGCTCGGTTGGTTCACCCCGACCATCCTGCATCCGCTCTGGGGCGGCGACCTGATCGCGGAGTTGCGGCGCGTGCAGGAGTTGGCCCAAAGTGTGGATGGCACTGGTTTCCGCGATGTCAACACGGTCTTTCTGGGCTGGGTTTGTCTGGCCCTGGCCCTGGTCGGCCTGCTGATCTATCGGCGGCGTGTGGCGGTGTGGACGTGGACCAGCGTGATCTTTGGCCTTTTTACGTTGGGCCCCTTTTTGCAGATCAACGGGCGCTACCGCTTTGATCTCGATGGCGTCGAGGCAACTTTCCCCATGCCCTACGCCTTGCTCCACTATTTGCCCATCATCAAGGCCAATCGGGCACCAAATCGCAACAGTGTTTTGTTGATGCTGGGCCTGGCTGTGCTGGTCGGTTATGGCTCGTATTGGCTCTACCAACGCATGGCGGGCAGGCAGCAAGCCGGCCGCAAGTGGCTGGCTTCGCTGGTTTTGGCTGTGCTGGCCGGGGCGATCCTCTTTGAGCACCTGGCGCTGCCTTTGCCCCTCTCCGACGCGCGCGTCCCCGCGGTCTACGCCCAGATCGCGGCTGATCCGCAACCGCGCAGCGTATTGCAGATCCCGCTGGGTTGGCGCAACAGTTTTGGCGTCTTCGGCCCCGAACAGACGCTGCTGCAATATTATCAGACCACCCATGGCAAACCGATGTTGGGTGGCAATATCAGCCGCGCGCCCGAGTTTAAGATGGCGTACTTCAAGCGCATCCCTTATTTTGCCGCGCTGACCGAGATCGAGTTTGGCCGCCCAGTTTCCGATGAATTGCTGGCTGCGGCGCGGGCCCAAGCCGCGGATTTGGCCTATCTTTACGACATCGGCTATGTGCTGCTGTTCCCGCCGATTCCCGAGCGCTTTCCCTATGCCCATACCTGGCAGGCGAGTTGGGAATTCGCCAAGGCGACCTTGCCGCTTGAAACCACACCCTTCTGGGCGCAGGATGGCATCGAAGCCTATCGGGTTGTGCAAGCGTTGGGCAGTGATCGGTTCACGCTCGATCTCGGTGCGGCGGGCACTTATCCCTACCGCGGCGAAGGCTGGGACAGCGCCGAGCAGGATCAGATCGCGGAGACGAGTGCGATCTGGGCGACTGCACCCAGCAGCCGTCTGTTTGTGCCTCTGCGCCAGGTAGATGCCGCGGCAGAGTATCAACTGACCGCGCGCATGCAGCCCTACCTCTACCCAGACGCCCCACCGCAGACCGTCGCTTTGATGGTTAACGGGACAGCGGTCGGCACGCAAACGCTTGCTGCGGGCTGGCAAGAGCAGACCTGGCCGATCCCTGGTGCGAGCCTGGTCAATGGTCTGAATCGTCTGGAATTTGCCTGGGCGTACGCGATCTCGCCGCGGCAGGTGATGCCGGGCAATCGCCAAATCGGCAGCACGGACCGCGAATTGCCCATCGATGTGGATCTCAAAGGCTTTGCCGATGGTGGCTTTATCGCCCTCTTTGACGAAGCCGGCGAACAGAGCGATGGCGCCGCGGGACGGCGCGGGGTCAATGTCACCCTGCTGGATCAGTCCACCGGCGAGGTGCTTGAGCGGGTTGGCTTTGACACAACCGCCAACGAGTTTGAAAGCGCGGCGTTTGTCGATTATCTACAGCGGATCGAGCCGCGGGCACTGGTGCTTGTGGTCAGCCATGGGGATGCAACCGCGTATCTGAGCGAAGCCGCGGTCGAAGCATTGCGTGGGCTGGGTGCGGATCTGACAGTGGCCGAACTGCGTGGCCAATATTTTGCTATTGTTGGTGTGCAAGGCGCGGCACCGGGCAGCGCGGCCGTGGTCGTGCATCCCGAAGATGCTTTTTTGCGCATCAGCCTGGAGCCCGACCGCCGCACCCTGGCTGCCGCGGTGGATTGGGTGCGGCTCACCCGATAGGTGGCTTATTTGCCCAGCCGTTGGCCGCGGTCGCGGTGACGTTGATAATACCCAACCATCTGTTCCCAGGGCAGGGCGCTGGTGCGCAGGCGGAGCAGGGTGTAAAACGCTTTGAAGATTTCGGCCTGGTTGATCTTGCTTTTGCCTTCAGTCCGATTCACAAAGGTGATCGGCACTTCGCCCAGGCGAAAACCTGCCCGCTGGCAGTGGAAAGCAAGCTCGATCAGAAAACTGTACCCGCTGCTGAAGATGCGGTCGAGGTCGATGGTTTCGAGCACGGTGCGCCGATAACAGCGAAAGCCCGCGGTACAATCGCGTACGGTTATCCCGAGCAGGGTGTGCGCGAGCCAATTGGCGCCATAACTGACCATTTGGCGCATGGCTGTCGAGCCGACCACGCGACCCCCAGGCACATAGCGGCTGCCGATGACAAGATCATACCCCCGGCGGGCCTGGTCGAGCAGATCAGGAATGCTCTCCGGGCTGTGGCTAAAATCGGCATCCATTGTGCAGAGGAATGCGTAACCGTTGGCTAGCCCAAACGCAAACCCGGCTTTGTAGGCTGTGCCCAGACCCAGTTTGCCCGCTCGGTGGATCACATGAATGCCCGGATCGTTGGCGGCCAGGGCATCGGCGAGGTCGCCCGTGCCGTCCGGCGAGTGATCATCAACGATCAACACATGAATATCATCGGACAAATGACGCAGGCGCGTCACAAGGCGTTCGATATTCTCTCGTTCATTGTAGGTTGGCACAATGACTAACGCTGTCACTGCTCGATTTCCTGTCATGCCTGGACTGGTTGAATTGTGTAAAATCTATCCATATTCGGACTTACTTTACAGCGTGCTTATGCAAGCCTCGACTGAACATCCAGGTATGGATATGGCTTCCCTGGCAATCAGGCCGCAAGCAGCGGCTACGCCACCAGCGCGGCGTAAGTCGTGCATAGGTTGCTCAAACGTGGATTATCGGTGAAATGGTACGGATGGTCAAATTCTTGTCCTTGAGCCGGAGCGACCGCCAGGCTATGGTGCTGCTCTTTGCGCTCGCTTTGGCGCTTTACCTGCGGATGTTGGCTCCCGGTCTGCTGAGCGGTGATGCCGGAGAATTTCAGTTTGCGGCGTGGCGGTTCGGGCTCGCACACCCCACGGGGTACCCGCTCTATTTGTTGGTGGGGGGCGCCTGGCAACGGCTGCTCGCGCTGATGGGCATTGCGCCAGCAACGGCCCTCAACGCCTTCAGCGCGGTGATCGGTGCAGCGGCAGTGGCCCTCTTCTACGGGGTGATGCGCCTCTGGTTGTCACCAGCCAACGCAGCCGCGCAACTGGCTGCCAGCTTCGCGGCTGTTTTGCTGATCGCCAACCCCACGGTTTGGAGCCAAAACCTGATCGCCGAAGTGTATGGGCTGCACCTGCTCTTCCTGGTGCTGATCCTCGCCGCTTTCCAGCGCGTGGTGACCGCGGCACCGGCTGCACGCCATGGCCCCTTGATCGGCTTGGCGTTGCTCGTGGGGCTCTCCCTCACCCATCACGCCATGACATTGTTGTTTCTGCCGGGATTGTTGATTGCGCTTCTGGGGGTAGAACGCCGCGCCTGGGGCTCGCTGCGCACCCTGCTGGGGATGTTGATCGCGCTTCTGCTGCCCTTGCTGCTCTATCTCTACATTCCGTGGCGCAGCGGGCCTGAGGCCTCACCCTGGTATCATCAGCGGCTGGGCGATGGCGTGCTTACGCTTTATGATGGCACTTGGTCGGCCTTTGTGGCCTTTGTCACCGGCCAGTCGATTTCGGTCGGCTTTTACGATTGGGCTGCTGCCTGGGCCCGCCTGCCCCTTGCTGGCACGCTTTGGCTGCTACACTTTACCTGGGTGGGGCTGGTGTTGATGGCCGCCGGCCTGTACCAGATGATCCAGCAGCGCCAGCGAGCACTCCTGGTTTTGACCGCTACTTATGCCCTGCTGCAACAAATTTTTAACCTTTTCTACGCCATCGAAGATATTCTGGTCTATTATATCCCGCTTTATTTGATCGGCGCGATTTGGTGCGGATTTGCCGTGCACGGTTTGGCAACTGGTTTCGCCAGGGCAGAGGAGAGACCAGCGACCGCTGCTCAGGCAGGCCCCGTCTCTGGCTTTGGGATTCTGCTGGGGCTCATCTGTTTCCTGCTGCCGATTGGGCTGCTGCGCGACTATTACCCTCGTTTAGACCAGAGCGGGGCCATGGCGGCCCGGCAGCAATGGGAAGCGATTTTGGCTGCCGATCCACCCGCTGATGCTATTCTGATCAGCAATGATCGCAACGAAATTGTGCCCCTCTTTTACTTGCAAGCTGTGGAAGCCCGCGGCCGCGGCCTGACCGGCCTCTTCCCGCTGATCCAGCCCGGCCCGACATTTGCCACGCTGGGCGCAACGGTGACGCATGCGTGGCATCAGCGCGGCGACCAACCGGTCTATTTGATCAAGCCAATGCCCGGCTTAGAGATCAAGTTCGATCTCCAGCCCGCGGCCTCGCCTTTGGTGCAGGTTGTCGGTTTGGCCGCCAAGGACGCGCCACACTATCCGGTGAATGCCGAGATCGGGCCTGTGCAGTTGCTGGGCTATGATTGGCAGCGCACGAGCGCGCCGCTCACCACTACGCTCACCACTACGCTCACCACTACGGTGGCGCTGGCTTTGCACTGGGCGGTGGTGCAGCCGCTGGACACAGACTACACCACGACTGTGCAGCTATTCGACGAAAATGGGGACAAGCTCGCCCAGGAAGATCAGCCCGCGGGTGGGGTGTATTATCCAACTTCGCACTGGCAGGTGGGCGACCGCCTGGTGGAGCGTCACGAGCTTCAGTGGCCTGCGGATAGTGCGCCCGCGCGGCTGCTGATCGGGTTGTACACCGGCCCCGATTTGCGGCAACTTGCCCCGCCGCTGGAGTTACCCACCCCCCAGGAGTGACGTGAAGGCTAGCCGCCGCGCCGGTGGGCGAGGTCGATCTGCTGCCGCAACTCGCGCCGGGCCGCGGTGAGATTCTCTTTGGCTCGGAAATACGCGGCTTCGCTGAAATCCAGGTCGCCCCGTTGCAATAAATCGTCGAGAAGATCGACAATGCGCAGCAATTTGCCTTCGAGCAGTTCAATGGTCGTGCCGTAGAGGCGCTGCGGCACAAAATAGAGGATAAAGAGGAGCAAAAAGTAGAAGAACGAATAATTTAGGGTCCGGATGCCCTGGTTCGCCAGAAAGAGCATCCACACCATGCCGAGCACCGCGGCAAGCGTCATCACTTGCCAACGCGCAATCGGCCGTGCTGGCGCGAGCGTGCGCAACGGCTTGGCGAGCAGATCGTAGCTTTTCAACTGCTGCAACCAACCATTAAATTTGTGACACTCGGCAAGATTCACATAGCCTTGGTCGTAGCGAGCGAGGTCGCTGGCATCGGCCCGGCAGCGTTCAGTGAGCTGGAAAAAATCATGCCGAGTTAACGGCGTTAGAGAAGTGGTCACTTGGGTTTCGTGTGAACAACAAATTTGGGTCAGTTGCGGCTGGAAGATCCCTGCCAGCACAACTCAAATGGATTCACCGCGAGCCCGAACTGACAGCTGCTCGCTGCAAATGTTTAACCCACTGCTCTGGGGTTCCAGGCAGCTCACGATGGTTGATGCGCCTGAACGATCAGAGTGTGGCAATCACCAGCGCCAGACAGAAGAGTAAGCCTGTCCAAAGCGTGGCGTGGAGGCCAGTTTTGTAGATTTGGTAGAGATCTTCGATCGCAAGCCGTTCGCGATCAATGCGAGCAAAGGCACCCAGTGCTACAGGGAGTGTGATCAAGGTGGCAAGCGTGCTGAATGGCAAGCGCGCCAGGCTGACAATGGCGACAATTGCAATGTGCACCATGATAAACAACAGGGCGCTGAGATCCAACGCGCGCAACGGGCCCAGCTCAACTGCTAATGTCCGCTTGCGGATCAGCCAATCGCGGCGTTCAAATAAGAGATTGTAGTTGTGGAAAAGTAAGGTGGCGAGCAACCCCAGCGGCAGGCTGACAACAATCACCTCCCAGGTGATCGTTTGGGTCTGCACATAGTAACTGTTGATGGTTTGGAGCAAACCAAAGCCGACAAAGAGCCCGAGTTCGCCGATGCCCCACCCCAAATTGACATAGCGTATGGGTGGATTGGCGTAGAAATAGATCAGCAAAATGCTGAAACCGGCAAAGGCGAAAGCTGGCCAACCCGCCAGAATGGGTAACCACAGACCACAGAGCGCACTGATCGCCAGCAAAATATGGCCCAGGTTGAGCGCGATGCTGGGGTCGATCAACCCACGGACGAGCAGGCCGTAGCCAGTGACGACTGGGTCGTTGTTGTCTGTGGCGTGGGCCGCCACCGCGCGGCGATAATCCCGATATTCGTACAGCGCGTGAATGCCGAGCGCCAGGCTCAGGATAGCGACAAAATTTAAGCCGAGCAAAAGGGGATTGAGTTGCCCGCTACTCCACCAACCCAGCGCTGCGCCACAAAGCACAGGCAGCGTGAGCGCGAAGGCAGCTGGCAAACGGGTCAGGCGCGCTAACACATCAAACACAGTGCGCGGGGAATGGGTCAGCAGGCGTCGCAAGTGTAAGCGGCGCCGCGCTTCGCGGGCCTGCAACGCTGCCATCGAGCCGCTGGAGAGCGGATTTATCGGTTGCGCCGTTGCGTGGTGTGGATCTCGTCCCGGCACAAGTTTTCCCTTTCCTGAACAAACCTGTTGTGTAAGCAGACGCGCTGAATACTACCCAATTGTCGGCTATTCTAACAGGAGATGCTGCCAGTGTCAACCTATACGAAATATTGAGACATTGGGCGGATGCGTGAAGAGTCCACCGTCCACCATCCTCACTCACCCCAAATAGATTTCTTCTTGACGACGAGGGCGAAGTACGTTAGGCTAACGACAGTGATATTTGCTATTGCTGACTGGGAGATCGACAGCGGCGGTGCTTCGTGTTGCGGTTGATCTGCGACCCATTCTACCGAGTTACCAGCAACCGTCTCAAGATGGTTATGCCGGTGAGAACATTGTCAACCTTCGAGCCGGGCATAAAGTTTTGAGAGAATCAAAGGATGTCGTTATGACAAAAGCAACACAAACCATTACGGATAATGTGGTCGTCAGTCTGGAATATGTACTCACCCTGGATGATGGTCAGGAGATCGACCGCTCGGAAGCTGGAGCATCGTTGGAATATCTGCACGGTCACGGTCAGATCATTCCTGGCCTGGAGCAGGAATTGGCTGGGTTAGCCGTGGGCGCGGAGAAAGAGGTGGTGGTCGCGCCAGAAGATGGCTATGGTGAATACAATGATGATCAGGTGCAGACTATGCCGCGCGATTCCTTTCCGCCCGAGGTGGACTTGAGCGAAGGGGAATTGCTAAACCTGCAGGATGAAGAGTCCGGGCATATTTTCCAGGCACAGGTGGTCGAGACCAGCGATGATGAAGTAGTCTTGGATTTTAATCATCCCCTGGCTGGCGAAATACTGCACTTCCAGGTGAAGGTGGTGGGGATTCGTGCCGCTACGCCGGAAGAATTGGCGCACGGCCACGCCCACGGCGCTGGGCACGACCATGATCACTAAGTTTCAGGGATGTGCCTGAGTATCATTATTGATTGGTTGAACAAAGCCCGCTCGACGCCGTATCTGTGCGTTGCGCGGGTATTTCAACTTAAATGGAAATCCATTGAGCAAAAAGGGTACTTGCAATGACAACCTCGGCCCAACCGATCACCAATGAAGAATTGTTGGCACGCGCCCGTCAATTGCACGAACAGATCCGCAGTTGGCGGCGTGAAATTCATCGTTTTCCCGAGTTGACCTTCACCGAACAGCGCACGGGTAGCCTGGTCAATGCCACCCTGCTCGACTTTGGGATCGACACTGAAACCGAAGTCGCCAAGACCGGCGTTGTCGGCCACATCAAGGGGGGCACCGGGCCCACTGTGGGGTTGCGCGCCGATATGGACGCGCTGCCGATCCTCGAAGCAAATGGCAGCGATTTTGACAGCACGCGTCCTGGGCTCATGCACGCCTGCGGCCACGATGCGCACACTGCAATGCTGCTGGGGGCTGCCAAAATCCTCAAGGAACTGGCCGATCAGCAGCGCCTGCCCGGGAATATCCGCCTGCTCTTTCAGCCCAGCGAAGAAGCGCAGGATAGCGAAGGCAAGTCCGGCGGGATGCGCATGGTCGAAGAAGGGGCCTTGCAAGGGCTGGACGCGGTCTTTGGGCTGCACGTTGACCCCCTGAACGACACGGGCACGGTTTCTACCCGGTCTGGCCCGATGATGGCGGCTGCCGACATGTTTGAATTGACGATTGTCGGCTCTGGCGGTCACGCGGCGCGGCCCCATTATGCGATCGACCCCATCGCGCTCTCTGCCCACGTCATCAATGCCATTCACCAGGTGGTGAGTCGCCGTTTCAGCCCGCTTGAACCCGGCGTCATTACCATCGGCACGATTCACGGCGGAACAGTGAACAATGTCATCCCCGATACGGTGGAACTGACCGGCACCATCCGCTCGTTTTCCGAGAAGGGGCGGCAAACCTTGCTCGATGAACTCGAGCGCGCCTGTCGGGTGATCGAACCACTGGGGGGCCGCGCTGAGTACCGTCTGCATCCGGGCTATCCGCCCACGGTCAACTCGCCAGTCGCCACCGAGGTGATGATGACGGCCATGCGCGACCTGCTGGGCGAGGATCACGTAAAGGTTGCGGAGATGGGCATGGGCGCTGAAGATTTTAGCTATATGGCGCAGGTTGCCCCCGGTAGCTTCCTGCGGCTTGGCGTGCACGATCCAGCTTGGGGCGATCAATATTATCCTGTCCACCGCGCGGATTTTCGCATGGATGAAAACGCCCTGCCGATTGGCTCCGCGGCATTGGCCGCCGCGGCGATCCGTTGGATGCAAGAACAGCGATGAGGATTGAGTTAACCCTTACGTCAGCTCGACCAGGGCATCGGCTCGCTGAGCGCGTTGGCGCGCTGGGCCTGATGCAGGCGCTGCGTAAGTTGCAAGTTGGTTGGTCTGGAAAGAGACGCGCCGTGGAACATTGGGCCGCTCGGCTACGTCGAACAGGATATCGCAGGCAGTGGTGGGTTGTGCTGGCATTGTTGATTGTCGCTTGTGGCCAACCAGCCACCCAGCCCTTAACCTGGGCAGAAACCCCCTGGCAGGCGGGCGAACAAAGTCTCTTTCAGATCACCGATGTAAATGGGCAATATGCCGGGACGGCCCGCTACACCATGAGTACCCTGGATGATGGCTGGCTGATTGCCCGGGAGATTGTGGCGCAAGGTTCGTCGGAAACGGTCAGCGTGAGCATGAACGCAGGGTTGCGCCCCGTCCGCTCGCACTTGATCCGCTCGGCCGGTTTCCAGCAGGGGGAAGAGATGGTCATTGCCACGTACAACAGTGGCCAGGTGGACATGGAACTGACCACCGTGCAGAATGTGACCACCTACGAGCGGGCCAGTATTCCGAGCGATGCGCGGGACAGCAATGTGCTGGTGATGCTGGTGCGTGCGCTGCCGCTGACAGCCAATTATGCGACTCGGATTAACACCTATTTGCCGGTTGCTGGCTTGCTGGAAACGTACACCGTTGTCGTGCGGGGCCATGAAGAAGTCTCCGTGCCCGCGGGCGTCTTCTCGACCTTCAAAGTTGAGTTACGCACGCGTAATTACACAACCACAGTCTGGGTCGCGGATGCGCCTGGCCGACCACTGATCAAATATTTCGATGGGCGCAATCAGGGTAGCTTCGAGTTGAGCGAATATCAAACAGGCGAATAACCATGGGCATCCGCATTGATAAATTCACTTGGATCGTGCTGTTGGGGGTCGGGTTGCTATTGGTGGCCGCGATTGTGACTGTGAGCCGGGGCGGCTCGAGTGAAACAGCGCTGACCTACCGCACGGCAGATGAACCCGCAACGCCCGTTTACAATGCCTTCGTTGCCCTGCAACAAGGTGAAGTGGCCCGGGCACGCGAGCAATATAGCGCGCGCATCCTTGCTGGCCATGAGGATGGGTACGATCCATTCAGTGGCCGCACCTACTCCAGCCAGAGCGCACGGCGTTTGCGCATCCTCGAAAGTGAAATCGATACTGCGGATCCCAATCTGGCCTATGTGACCATTGTGATCGACTCTTACTATGGGGGGGGATTGTTTGGCGGGGGCGGCACATCAAGCAGTCGGCGGACGCTGCAAGTGCTCCGCGAAGACAATCAATGGAAGCTGGATACGGAAGAATACTTCTATTAGAACGTGCGCAAACCCTGAGTAAAATGCTTGGTGATCATGGTGTCTCTTCTCAACTATCGTAGGCGCTGCGTAAGTCGTGTCTATTAGCAAGGAGCCTGTACAGTGTCCGCATCCGACCGCCCCAACCGATTGGCTACCATTCGCCGCCTCTATTTTTATATTGTCGCGCTGATCAGCTTTGTGGTGTTATTGGCTGGGTTGGACAGCCTGTTGCGCTATCTGATCGAGACCTGGCTGGATGCGCCCGGCCAGGCCACCTTCATGGATGCCGATTATACCCGGCGGATCATTGCCCAGAATGGTGGCTTTTTGCTGGTTGCCACGCCGATTTTCCTCTTGCATTGGAACTATATGCAGCGCCGCCGCGATGAACCTGGCGAACGGGGCGCGGGGCTGCGCAAACTCTTTTTGTATCTGGCTTCCGCGGTCGCGTTGATTTATGCCCTCAGCAATGCCTATCGCCTGCTCAATGGGCTGGCCAATCTGGCGCTTGGCGAAACCTTACAGGCGAATCCGCTCTGGCCGAGTGGCTGGCTCCACGCGATAGTGATGATTGTGCTGGCCACGATCTTGCAGCTCTACTGGCATCGAACGCTTCTGAGCGATGGCGATTATGGCCGCGAGCATGGGTGGGCTGGCACGTGGCGGCGCTTCTATCAGGCAGCCGCGGGCCTGGCGGGCTTGATTTTGCTCTTGCAGGGCGGTTACAATCTGGTGAGCGTGGCCTGGCAGGTCGTGGTTGGCTCCACCGCGAGCGAAGCAACCAGTGCTTTTGGTTGGCTGCGTTATCAACTGGCCGATGGCATTGCGCTGACTTTGGTGGGCGCATTGCTGGCAAACATCAACTGGCAGCGTTGGCGCGCCACCACTGAACGTTTCCCCAGCGAAGCCACTGCCGTCCTTCGCCGCGTCTATCTCTACGTGGCCGTTGTCTTCAGCGCGCTGGCCACGGTGATCCCGGCTGCCATTGCCTTGCGGGTATTCTTGCTGCTATTGCTGGGGAGTGATCTGCTGACCTGGGCCGATGTGCCCGACCGCCTGGCCGAATCTCTGCCCTATTTGCCCGTGGGCCTGGTGGCCTGGCTCTGGTACTGGCGCTTTCTGGGGCAGGAAGCCAGCCAGTATGGCGAAACTGCCGAGGGCGCGTCTGTCCGGCGGCTCTATTATTATATTGTGGCCGCGGTTGGGCTGGCCCTTCTGTGGGTGGGGGCGGTTGGTATCCTCCAGGCCTTGTTGGATCGTTTCCTGGTTGGCCAGGGCAGCTTTTGGGTCGAGCCGTTGGCCACCGGGCTCAGCCTGGTGATCGTCGGTGCGCCGATTTGGTCGCTCCACTGGCGGACTGCGCAAACAATTGCCCGCCGTGACGATGCCATAGGCGCTCAGGAACGCGCTTCCTTGCCGCGCCGCGTCTATCTCTACGGCGTGGCCCTGGTCGGGGCCCTCCTGATCCTCTTTCACCTGGCGCAGGTTGTCTACCGGTTGCTGCTGTTGCTCCTGGGCGACCCGAGCGCGGATCTCTTCTCGGCCGCGACGATCAGCGACCTGGCCCGCAGTGTCATTGCCGCGCTGCTCTGGGGCGTGCATCTGTTGGCCATCCGCAACGACAGCCAGTTGCAGGGCGATGAGGAAGCTGATCCGCTAGCTGGTCAAAGCTTCGAGGCACAGCGGCGCACCCTCAACGAGCGGATTGCCCGGCTTGAGGATGAATTGGCTGCTGCCCGCGCTGCATTGGCCCAACTTCCCGAACCGCCCGCCTCATCTGAACCCACAGCCTTGTAACGAGTGCGTTTAGGGGGCTGTCGGCTGTGGCCATTGCTCCGGCGTAAATGGCCAGCCCAGGTGCGCGCAGATCTGCTGCCAGCGCCCGGCCATGTCCGGCGCGTAGAGCAGCGGCAAATAGCCCAGCTTGAGGTAGATGCGCAACGCGGGCAGCCGAACATCATCGGTCAGAAGATAGATGGTGCGATACCCCGCGCTGAGAAAGCGCCCCGTCACCGCCGCGCAGACTGTCCAGCCCAACCCCTTGCCCGCGTGCGCTGGATCCGCCGCCACCCAACTGAGTTCGCCGCCAAATGGATGCAATGGGTGCGGTCGATGCACCGCCATCGCGGTGGCTACAATGTGGCCGCTCGCGCGATCGACCGCCAGAAACCAGCCCTCGGGCAAGACCGCGGCCAGCAGTGGCTCCAAACGAACCTGATTCCACCCATCGAATCCAGCTTTGTCCATGAGTTGAAACCAGTGCTCCTCGTCGCCCGGTTGATAGGTGCGGAGCAGGTAATCCGGGTGAAGCTGCACCGGTGGCGCGGCGGCAAGCCGGGCTTCAGGCCAGATCATGCGGAGTTGTTGCGGTGTAGCGTTTTGCATGGGCGTGGTCGTTTCGTCTTTCCTGTGTGAAGCTACCGCGCCAGCAGCGGCTTCACGTGATTCTGAACTGGCAATGTGGTGATCTCCACGTGGTCGGCGTGCATCAAACAATTGATCTCACTGCGGATGCCCAACCCTTTCGGCTGGGGACCGTTGTCAAAGTTAAAATCGCTGAGATAGATGCCCGGTTCGATGGTAAAGAGCACGCCGGGGATCAGGTTGCGCCGGTCTTGCGTCTCCAAATTGTCGATGTTGACCCCTAAAAAGTGATCCAACCAGCCGAGGCTGTGGCCGGTGCGGTGGAAAAAGTAGGGACCATAGCCCGCGGCTTCGATCACCCCGCGGCTGGCGTCATCCACCTCGTACCCCGCGACTGATTGGCCCGCATCCAACCGGCTTTGGATCAAGGCGACCGCGGCGTCGCGCGCTTGGGCGACGATCTGAAAGATCTGCTCGACCAGCGGCGGCGTCTCTTCGCCACAATAAGCGGTCCAGGTGATGTCGGCCAAGCAGCCATACGGATCGCGCCCGACGCGGCTCCAAAAGTCGATCAGTACCACGTCCCCGCGCTGGATGGGGCTATGCCGGGCCGCGGTGGGCGCGTAATGAGGATCCGCGGCATTGCGGTTGACCGCCACAATCGGCGTAAATTCGGGGTCCATGCCCTGCCGCGCACTTTCGGCCACAATCCATTCGTGCACATCCCATTCGGTCAGCGACGAGTTTGCGTGTAGTCGTTCGGCAATAAACGCATACGCGCCATCCTTAATGGCGAGGCATCGATTGGCAGCAGCACGATGCGCGGCGATCTGCTCGGGGGTAAGCACGGCCAGCGCCAGTTGCGTCAGGTCGGCGCTGCTGACGATCTCGGCACCGGTAGCGCTGCGCACCAGTTCGAGCGTGCCCCCATCGACGCGGCTGACATATGGAATTGCGTTGTCGGCGCTGTATTCCATGGCGATACGCGGTGCCCGACCCAGCGGCGCGCTGATCAGTTGCCCCAGTTGCTGGGCAAGTTCGCGCCAGCCAGCGTATTGGTGAATGGGGCCGCGCAAGGCTGGGTTGATTTGCTCGAAGGTCGTCCCTTCGATGGCATGGATCAGCCACTGCGGCTGGCCCTGCGCCGGGATCCACAAAAACCAGCGCCGCGTGCCGCCATTTTTGAGGCCAGCCACCGAAAGCGCAATGGGGTTATTGTTCTGGAAAAAATAGAGCAGCCAGCCGTCAAGATCATGCGTGGCCAAATAGCTTTGAATCGTCGAGAGTTGCATGTGGTTCGCCCTTTCTGCTGGGAGTGTACTATGAAGCTCCGGGGCAATGCAAGCAGGGTGGATGATGGGCGAATGCAGCCGGGCTGGTGATGGGGTTCCGCCGCGATAAGAGCAAAGCTTCCTGGAGATCTCAAAGCTCCAGGAAGCTGGTCTACATGAGGTGGGCGCTTGGCCGTGGTTGCTGATGGGACTACCGTTCTACAAGACGCTACTGCTCCAGCGCATGATCTGCCGCTGCCTGGGGGGCAAGTGCTCCATCCGCAACCCCCGCGGCGTCCTGCGAATTGTGTATCAACAGTACCGGGTATTGCGCATCCCGGATGATTTTATTGGCGACACTGCCATAAAACCACTGCCTAATCCCCGTGCGCCCGTGCGTTGTCATCACAATCAGGTCGATCTCCTTTTCATCGGCCACCTGTAAGATGGTTTGAATCGGGTCGCCAAATCGGACCTCACAGTCGACAGTCACACCTTCCGCCTGGAATTGCTCGGCGATCGTTTGGAGATATTGTTCAGCGGCTGAACGCCCTCGTTCAAAGGTCTCTTCAGCAATGGCCGGGCTTGCAAACAAGATCCGCTTGCTCTCTTCGTCGAGCGATTGAATCACGCGCACCAGTAAAATGCTCGCGTTGCTGACGCTCGCCAGGCGAAGCGCTTCTGGTAACGCCTGCTCCGCCAGCGTTGAACCATCCAGCGGTACCAGGATCTGCCCCAACTGCCCGGTCGAAGTAACCTGATCCCCCTTTACCAGAAAAACGGGGATGGGTGCCTGTTGCAGCACACGTTCCGCAACACTGCCAATTGCCCAGCGAGCGAAGCCCGAACGCCCATGCGTGGTCATCGCGATATAATCGGCGTTGGTTTCTGCCGCGGCTTTAAGAATGCCTTCAGCGGCCAGGCCCAGACCGATGTTGGTGGAAACCTGATAGCCCTGTGCCTGGAGCCTGGTTTGTTGCTCCTCTATATAGGCTTCCATACTGGCCTGCACGTAAGGATAGATGCCGACTGGCATCGCAAACTCATTGGTCGCGGCTGTGTAGCGCCAGACTTCGCTCACATGGACCAGTACAATTTCGGCTTGGTTTGGCGGGGCAAGTTGTGGCAAATGGGCGAGGACTTGCTCCGCCAGGGCTGAACCATCCAATGGAACCACAATCTTTATAGGTTGTGTTGTCATAGTCATCATCCTTTGCTTTCTAACTCGCAACACGCTGTTTCATCAAGGGTATGACTGTCAGCCACCGTTGCCAGCGCTTCCCGTCATCCACGCGTGGGTGACTGATTCCTGGGCAGCCCGGAGATAGCTGAGATAAGTCCCAGTATTTCTTTGGTCTCATCCATCCATTACTCTAGGCCCATTCAGAGGGAATGGCAACAGCTACTTGACCAGTTCAGGCCCTGGCCGTCTGACCAGTGTTCCGAGATGGCACGGGATAAATCAGACAGAGCGCGGCTCACGCATCACGCTTTATGGATCATGTTCCTGCCCCAATGGCTAGAAGCCATCTCAAAAATCGGTTGTGGCTCCTATGAACAAAGGTACCCAACCAGTGTGGCACAGAGATTTTTGAGATAAGGACTAGTTGACAGCGAATTGTACGAAGCCATATAATTCGATCTATGACGAATTTTAGCGAACTAGTCACACCCATCGCTACCCAATCGGTTGAGCGCCCGTTGTGCGAACCAGCAAGCGGCCCCTTGTATGGCGTAGAACTGGTCCGTATGATCCATCTGCTGGCCAACACCTACGAAACGGTGATCGATGAGCGGCTGAGTCATGTCCAATTGACCGGCGCGCGCTGGGGGCTGTTGTTGCGGCTGTGGCGTGCCGAAAAACTGGGGAATTATTCAGTGCGCCCCACACAATTGAGTCATTTTCAGCGCGTCAGCAAAAATACCATCAGCAGCCATCTGCGCTCGCTGGAAGAGCAGGGGCTGATCGAGCGGACCATCGACCCGCAAGACAGACGGCGGTTTTGTATTCGGCTCTCCGAGGCTGGGCGAGCCGTGGTTCAGGCGACAGCACCGGAACATCTGCAATTTCTCAACGAATTGCCCACAGAACTCAATCCTGAGGAGATCGCCCAATTGCGGGAACTACTTCAGCGCCTCCATCGGTCGATCCTCCAGCATGGGCAGGCGACGATCAATTGCCCGGCTCTTGAGGCTGATTGAGATTTCCCGAAGTGTAAAAATCGGAACGTTTTTGCGCGCCAGCAGGAAAAGCGCAACATTATGTGACCCTGTCCGTACAGTGGTTGCGCCGCCCAACGTTGGAGCTTCAGCGATGTTTGGCGCAGAAGATACGGATGGCTAAGAAGGAGGTGCTCTTTGACACAAACAAGCGCAAGTGGTGGGCCGCCCCGCGTAAGTTTTCGCGATCTGGGGCGAGCAATCCGCTATTTGGGCAATTACCGCCGCATTGCCCTGACTGTCTGCGCCGCGCTGATTGTGAGCATCGCTGCCCAACTGGCGGTGCCGGTCATGATCGAACGCATGCTCAATGCGATCACCGAGAGTTACGCGGCCATGCAGACTGGCGGCGGAGATTTGGCTCGCCTGGCCGGTGAACGGGCGCTCTATTGGGCTGCCGGGCTGATCCTGCTCTTTGCGGTGGTTCGCGGGCTCTTTGCGTTCACTCAGGCGTTTATGTCGGAAACCCTGGGCCAAAGCATTGCCTTTGATTTTCGCAATGAACTTTTTGCCAAAATTCAGCGCCTCTCCTTTAGCTATCACGACCAAAACCAGACCGGCCAATTGATGATCCGCGCCACCGATGACGTGGAGAAATTGCGCGTCTTTGTGGGGCAGGGCTTGCTGATGAGCCTGCAATCGCTGATCCTGCTGGTTGGCGCGCTGACCATGTTGGTGATCACCAACTGGCGGCTGACCTTGACAATTGCCCCGGTGCTGCCCTTTGCCGTCATCCTCTTTATGATCTTTGGCGCGATCAGCCAGCCGCTCTTTGCCGCGGTGCAGATGCGGCTTTCGGCCCTCAACACGGTTTTGCAAGAGAATCTCGCCGGGATGAAAGTGGTCAAGGCCTTTGCGCGTGAACCAGAAGAATCCACTCGCTTCCGGCACGCCGCCGATTCTCTCCTCCAGCAGCAGATTACCTTGGCGCGGATCTTTAGCTTTCTCTTCCCGCTGATCTTCCTGCTCTCCAACCTGGGGCAGTCCGCGGTCATCTACTTTGGCGGGCGGCAGGTTGTGCAAGAGATATTAACCGTGGGCGAGTGGCAATTGTTCAGCCTCTATCTGGTTTATGTCTTCTTCCCGCTCGGCCATCTCGGCTTCATTATTTCGCAGATGAGCCAGGCCGCGGCCAGTGCCACCCGCATCTTCGAGATTCTGGATGCCCGCAGCGATGTGTCCGACAAACCGGGCGCGCTGCCATTGCCCCCAATTGCCGGTGAAGTGGCTTTCAAGCAAGTTACCTTTCGCTACTTCGGCAGCGGTGATCCAGTCCTGAATCAGGTGGATTTTGTCGCCAAACCCGGCGAGACTGTGGCGCTGCTGGGCGCAACCGGCAGCGGCAAAACCACCATCATCAACTTGATCCCGCGCTTTTACGACGTGAGCGAGGGCCAGGTCCTCGTCGATGGCCATGATGTGCGCGATGTGCAGATGGAGTCGCTGCGCCGCCAGATTGGCATTGTGCTGCAAGAGACCAATCTCTTTACCGGCACCATCCGCGAGAATATCGCTTTTGGTCGCCCCGACGCCAGCGAAGCCGAGATCATCGCGGCCGCGCAAGCCGCGGCGGCCCACGACTTTATCAGCAGCTTCCCGGCTGGCTACGATACGCCGGTGGGCGAGCGCGGCACCACGCTCAGCGGTGGCCAGAAGCAGCGGGTCGCGATTGCGCGGGCGTTGCTGCTGGACCCGCGTATCCTGATCCTGGATGATTCGACCAGTAGTGTCGATGTCAATACCGAGGTGCAGATCCAACAGGCGCTGGATCGGCTGATGGATGGGCGGACCAGTTTTGTCATCGCCCAGCGGATCAGCACCGTGGTCAATGCGGATCAGATTCTGGTGCTGGATCAAGGGAAGATTGTTGCCCGTGGCCGCCACGCTGAGCTGATGGAAACGAGCGAACTCTACGCCGAAATCTATCGCAGCCAACTGGTGGAAGATGCCACAGTGGCCCAGCCCACGCTCCCCGCCGAGAATCTGACCATAGATGAGGGGCAGTAGCCGCATGACGCAGGCCATTCGCCGATCTATCGCCCCCGATAGCCAATTGATGCAAGGAGGTGCCCTATGATGGGTGGCCCGATGAACATGTTAAAGCAGGAGACCACCAAACCGCGCAGTGTTGCTAGTACGCTGCGCCGGTTGGGGAGCTATTTTCAACCCTATTGGCCATTGTTGTTGCTGGCCCTGGCGGTTCTGGTGCTCAACTCGTGGGTGCAGGTGCGAACCCCTGCTCTGATCGGCCAGGCAGTGGATTGTTACCTGGCTCCCAATGTGACCACCGCCACTTCGGTTGATGGGGCCGCCCCAGAAGCCGGGTGCTGGTACGATCCAAACTTTTCAGCCGCGGCCGGCACCGAAGAACGCTTGCAGGGGTTGCTGCGGCTGTCGCTCGACCTGGTGATCCTCTTTGTGCTTGGTGCAATCACCGGTGGCTCGATGTTCTTTATCATGGGCTGGACCGGCCAAACCGTTCTGCGGCAGATTCAAGTGCAATTGTTCGATCATCTGCATACGCTCTCGTTGCGCTTTTATAGCCAAAACGAAACCGGCCAGTTGATGAGCCGCATCACCAATGACACCAGCACGATCCAGCAAGCGATTGGCTTTGCCCTGGTGCAAGTCCTCAGCAGCATCGTGCTGATCGGCTGGTTGGCCTATCGAATGCTGACCGCTAACTGGCTCTATGGGCTGATCAGCCTGGCGGTGGTGCCGCTGATGGCGGTGGCGACCATCTGGTTTAGCGATCAGGCCCGGCGGGCTTTCCGCGTCACTCGCCAAAAGATCGGGGATGTCAACGCCGAGTTGGAAGAGGGCATTGCGGGCGTGCGCGAGGTGCAGGCCTTCAGCCGAGAGTCCTCGAATATTGCGGCCTTCCGCCAGAGCAACGCCGCCAATCGGGACGCCAACATCAAAGCGGTCGCTTATACATCGGCCCTCAACCCCACGCTCGAAGCCCTGGGCTACCTCGCCATCGCGCTGGTCGCGGGGATCGGGGGTATCTTCTTGCTGCGGGGCCTGCCGTTAGGCGGGCAAGCCGTGTCGCTGGGGCTGATCGTCACCTTCATCGGCTATGTGCAGCGCTTCAACTTCCCCATCCAGCAGATCAGCGTGATGTGGGCCAACATCCAGAGCGCGATTGCCGGGGCTGAGCGGATCTTCGACTTGATCGATGAACGCCCCGATGTCACCGAGAAACGCAACGCCCAGACCATGCCCACGATTCAGGGCCGTGTGGTTTATACGGATGTGCAGGCTGGCTATGATGCGCGGGTGCCGGTTTTGCGCGGGCTCAATCTGGTGGCTGAGCCGGGCGAGACGATTGCGATTGTCGGGCCGACTGGGGCGGGCAAAACCACACTCGTCAACCTCTTGCCCCGCTTTTATGATGTCACTGGTGGCCAGGTGACCATCGACGGCGTTGATGTGCGCGATGTGACTTTGGCTTCGTTGCGCCAACAAATCGGGGTGGTCTTGCAAGACAGTTTTCTCTTCAGCGATAGCGTGATGGCGAATATCCGGTTTGGGCGGCCCGACGCCAGCGATGAGGAAGTGATTGCCGCGGCCAAACTGGCTCACGCGCATGATTTCATCGAGCGTTTGCCGCAAGGTTACCAGACGCCTTTAGGGGAACGAGGCAGCGGCTTGAGCCAGGGGCAGCGCCAATTGCTGTCGATTGCGCGGGCCGCGTTGGCCAATCCGCAGATTCTGATTTTGGACGAAGCCACCAGCAGCGTGGATACGCGCACCGAGCGCCAGATCCAAGCCGCGCTGGAAAAATTGATGGCGCAGCGCACCAGCTTTGTGATCGCGCACCGGCTCAGCACCATTCGCAACGCCGACCAGGTGTTGGTGCTGGTCAACGGGGAAATCATTGAGCGGGGCCGCCACGAAGAATTATTGGCCAGACGGGGTTTCTATTACGACCTCTACATGAGCCAATTCAAGCGCCAGGAGGACTTGCAGATCAGCACCAACGGCCATCAATCGGGGCTGCTGCCGGTGTCGTAGGCCTGACGATGGACGAATCACGTTTGACGCATGACGATGGACGCATGACGAATAATGAATGGTGAATAATCAACAGCGAATGAAGCTTAACGCATCATATTTCACTCAGCAGGAAACAATCAGGCATTCATGACCACAACCACGTATCAGGGTTCATACATCAAACTGGCGATCACGCTCGGCATTTTGACCGCGTTTGCGCCCCTTTCAATTGATATGTATCTGCCTGGCTTGCCCACGATTGCGCGCGAGTTTCAGACGGATACCGCGGCTGTCCAACAGACATTGGCGGTCTTTTTTATCGGCCTGGCAATGGGCCAATTGTTCTATGGCCCGCTGGCCGACCGGCTGGGGCGGCGTGCCCCCCTGATTTTCGGGTGCGCGCTCTATTCATTGGCTTGCATCGGCTGCGCCTTGGCGCCGTCGATCCAGAGTTTGGTTCTGCTGCGGTTTGCCCAGGCCCTGGGCGGATGCGCGGGTGTGGTGATTGGCCGCTCGATCGTGCGCGATCTGTTTGACCAGCGCGAATCGGCGCGCATGTATTCGTTCCTCATGCTGGTGATGGGCGTTGCGCCGATCACCGCGCCGTTGATTGGCGGCCAATTGTTGCTCGCGTTTGGCTGGCGCTCGATCTTTGTCACGCTCAGCGGGTTTGGCCTGCTTTGCCTGGGATTGGTGCTCTTTGGTCTGCCCGAAACCTTGCCCCCCGAACGCCGGGAAAAGACAGGGTTGGGCGCTGTGTTGCGCAATTATGCCAGCCTGCTGGCTGATCCGCGGTTTATGGGCTACGCTTTGGCCGGTGGCCTGGCCTCTGCTGCCATGTTTGCCTATATTGCTGGCTCCCCATTTGTTTTTATCGAGCTGAATGGGGTGGCGCCAGAACACTTTGGCTGGCTCTTTGGCACCAACGCTGTGGGGTTGATCATCGCTTCGCAGCTCAACCGGCGCTTGTTGCTCCGTTACGAGAATGGGCAGATCCTCACGGTGGCGCTGGCCGTGACCGCGCTCAGCGGCTTGTTGTTGGCAGGCTTAACCGCGCTGGGGATCGGTGGCTTCCCGACTCTGCTGGTTGTGCTTTTTTGCTGTATTGCCAGCACTGGTTTTGTTGGGCCAAATTCCACGGCAGCGGCGATGGCTCCTTATGGCAACAAAGCAGGAAGCGCGGCGGCTTTGTTGGGCGCCACCCAATTTGTCTGCGGGGCAGCAGCCGGTTCATTGGTGGGTGTCCTGCACAATGGCACCGCGCTCCCCATGACCGGCGTAATTGCCTTGTGCGGGGTGGCTGCATTTGTGATCCTGCAGGTGCTGGCGCTGCGCGTTTCCCCCCAACCCGTGGCTTCGTAAGTAAACCACAGAAACTGTCTGAGAATCCACAGATTTTAAAGATTACACAGATTTTTGGTTTGTCGTCTGGAGAATCTGCGCAAATCTACGTAATCTGTGGATGGGATTTTGAAAGAGTTTTTGGATTTTACTTACATGTTCAACACAAAGTTGAATTCCCCGATCACGGCCTCGCTGCTCTCGTGCATGGTCAACAGACATTCGGGGCGGAAGATGCCATCTCGCTCGTTGGCTGGCTCACCCGGAAAGTACAGTTGCGTGGTGAGGATGGGCTGATTGGGCGCTTGCACCTTGACGTGGAAATGGCGTGTCCGCCCTGGGTAGAGCCCCGGCACGATCGTTTCCAGTTGATAACGGCCTGCGGCGTCGCTGTAGAAATGGCCGCGCAAGCGATAGCCAACATTGTCATAGACCCCTGCGTCGTCGCAATGCCAGAAGTCGAGCAGGGCTTGCGGTACCGGCTGGCAGGCTGTGGTCAGCACATAGCCACTCACCAAAATCTCGGTGCCCACTATGCCCGCTTCGCGGAAATTGGTGCGCTCGGGCGAATCCGGCGTGAAGTAAGGGCCTTCGGTCTGGGCCGGGGTTGGCTCATCCCCATCATCACAGGTGGGGGTGGCGGCGAGCGTACCGGTTAGTGGGTCTGCCAGCGCGATCGCCGCTTCGGGGGTAACCGTCGGCAACTCGACCGGCGCGGTGGTGGCAGCCGGTGCCGCCGGGCTGCTAATGCGTGGAGCGGTACAGGCGGCCAGCCACAAGGGCGAAATGCTCAGACCCATCTGTAACAAGGCTCGTCGGCTAAACCGACCGCTGCTTGAACTCATTTGATTGCTCCTCTCGCACGACTCTACTTAACATTGATCCGTACATTCTGCACCGCAACCATTTTATGGATAGTTCTTAACTCACGTTACGCAGCCAGGGTTAGAAGCGGACCCAAAGTGTACCGAACAATCATAGCGTCTATGGAGACTCGGAAAAGTGGTTCCTCCAGGTCTCAGCGGCTCTGGGCGATACCCTTTTTTCCTCATCTGTGGATGGGATTTTGAAAGCGTTTTTGCATTTTACGTAATTAGGCTGAGAATATGCGCCGCGCTGTAACCTGGGATGAAGGCAAGGTTAGCATTCGATGAGTCTGATCAAAAAACTGCCGCGCAAGCCGAGGCCTGGTGGCAGTTTCTGAACAGGGTCGCAATGGCCTGGGCGCAGGGGATGGATAACCTTCTACAATCCTGGATCCCAGCCCCTGCACGCCGAATTACAACTCGTTACGAAAGGCATAGGTGCGGCGATAGCCGTAATCGGTGCTGAAGCTGCCAAATATCTTCTTGCTCGCCTTGGCCAGCGGATAGCGGCTCAGCGAGCGCAGCCCGCGGCGGGCAATCTGGCTGGGGCTGTAAATCTTGCGGCAGAGCCAGTCGTACGCGCTGCGCATCTCATCGACTGTGAAGTTCTTGGGCACGAAGGTAACGTGACAGGTGTCGTAGTGTGACCAGGGCACATCGAGCAGACGATTCTCTTTTTCAACGAGTGCCCGGAATGGGGTGCCAGGGTAGGGGGTCAGAACGGTGGTGCTGACGCTGTCCAACTCGCTCGTGCGAATAAAATCCCACATGGCCTGGAAGGTCTCTGGCGTATCTTCGTCGAAGCCCATGACAAAGAGCCCGACAACGCCGACGCCGTGGCCGCGGATGGTGCGGATGGCGTCGCTTGCCTGGTTCGCCACCCCTTTGGATTTGCCCCCCAGGTTCGAGCGACTGTTGGGGTTGACACTTTCAAAGCCAATGAAATGTTTGTCCAGGTGGGCCGCAACGCTCATCTCGAGCAATTCTGTATGCTTGGCAATGCTCATTTCCGACTGGCAGGTCCACCCGTGCAGATCCAACTTGGCGAGCGCTTCGAATAGATCGGCACAATAGTCCGGGGCAGTCGTGAAATTCAGCCCAAAATTGTCATCGGTGAGAAAGAAGCGTTTGATGCCGCGGCGCTGGATTTCGTCGACAACCTCGTCGACTGGGCGCAAGCGCATTTTGCGGCCGCTCACTCGGATCGCGGTGCAGAACGAGCAATTGCGTGGGCAGCCACGCGTGATCTCCAGGTAGGGCGTCCAATAATTGTTCGTCTCATCGACCATTTGGATCACGCGATCACTGATCGACGCTATCCCTTCCAGGTTGGCCCAGCTCTCGTCGAGATAGACCGGCTCCATGCCCTTGATCCCTTCGGCGGCAAAACTTTGCACCAGCCGCTGCCAGGTGAAATACCCTTCCCCAACCATAATGCTGTGGGCAAAGGTCTGGGTATGTTCGGGCATCAGCGTGGCATGAACACCGCCCATCACCACACCGGCCCCATTCTTCATCGCCTGGCGGGCAATGGCTTCGGCTCCTTCAATCGTCACCGTCATCGAGGTGATCCCGACCAGATCTCCTTCTCCGAGGGTGTCGAGTGCAAGGTCACGCGTATTCTCATCCCAAATTTCTACCGGAATTTCAGCCGGTACCAGGGAGGCCAAGCGCATCAAAGTATAGGGTGAGCCCGGTGACTTCCCGAAGACACGGCCATCGCGCCGGGGTTGGATAAGGACGACACGTCGCATAAATCCGTTGCTCCTCTTGCTGATTCCGCAAGCCAAAAATAGGTGCCATTGAGTTTGTACGGCTTGTGCTCGTACAAGTGCCAAGGCTCAACATCGCTGGTTTGGACGCTGCAAATCTCTTCAGCACGCCATCATACCATAAGCAAAGCACGCTGCATAATTATTTATCTAAAAAAAACCATAAAAATTCGAGACTTTTATCCCCAGTTGAGGAGGAGCAGAACCAGCGCAGCATAAATAACGCCCAGAACTGCACCGATCAGCACTTCGATGCCTGTGTGGCCCAAGAGCTCTTTGAGTTGCTCTTCGCTGATGGGCTGGCCACGAAAGAACTCGCGCACAATGTGGTTCAAAATGCGCGCTTGTTTGCCGCTTTCCTGCCGCACCCCGCGGGCATCATACATCACAATCACCGCCACGATCACGCTGATCGCAAAGTGAGAGCTGCCCAATCCCTCTTCGTAGCCGAGCACAGTGGCCAGGCTGCTGACCATTGCCGAATGGCTGCTGGGCATTCCCCCCGCGCTGATGATCGAGCGAAAATCAATGTGACCATTACGCAGCCAACTCCAAAACGGCTTTGCGAGTTGGGCTAACAGCGCTGCACTCACCGGCAACCACAACGCAATATTCGTCCACAACCCGTACATTGCTTTTAGCCCTCTTGCCAATCCTCAACCGGTGTGGTTTGATGACCCGGTTGCCACTGTTGGACGCGCAATTCAGCGCTATCGAGAAGGCGACTACAATGGGCAGCGAGCGCAAGTCCTTGCTCGTAAAGCGTCAGGCTTTCTTCCAGCGGCAGTGTGCCACTTTCGAGCGTCTGCAACACAACTTCTAATTGTTCAAAGGCGGCTTCATAGCCAAGGGTTGAAATCTGGTCTCCGGTCATATAGCATACCTGTTCGTTGATAAAATGAATAGGTTCCAGTATACCAGACCAGCGCCCAAGCGACTATCTGCTGACCCTGCGCATTGTCGAAAAAGTTTACAGGTTGACCTGGATATGTTATTGTGAACCTGGCAGATGTACTGATGGAGAGGTGGGTAAGTGGCATGGCGGGAAGCGAGATGACGACGGAGTTCCCGGCCCAATCAACCCCTGGTACGCTGCCGGATGTGGCGCACTATCAATCGGCCGTTGTCGGGCTGATCGGGGCAACGGATCCAACCCCGTGGGCAACCGCGGTGGAGCAATTCGGCGGTCGCTGGGTCGCAACCACTACCCCGGCCACTTTCCTGGCCGCGTTGGATCGAGACTTTCCCCGTTTGGCGTTGCTCGACCTGACCGTGGCCGGCAATTGGGGGCTGGCCATTCAGCGCAGCAAACTGCGCCCCCATACGCGTGCCATTCCGTTGTATGCGTTTACCCCAGATGCTGGGGATGCGCGTTTGCTCCAAGCCCAACAAATCGGGATCAACAAAACGTTTAGCAAAGCTGCCCTGGTGCAAGCATGGCCTGGGCTGCTCCAGCAAGCCTTGCACCCACCCATTCGCTATCCCGCGGGTTGGGATGCGCCCCTCAGCGCGGCTGCGCGGGCGGGTCTTCAGGCGTTCAACCAGGGTGATTATTTCGAACAACACGAGCATTTTGAGCACGCATGGCTGGCCGAACCCCGGCCCATCCGCGATCTCTACCAGGGTATCTTGCAGATCGGCGTGGCTTTCTATCAGATCGAGCGCGGGAATTGGGCGGGGGCGCTAAAAATGTTTCGCCGCGGCTTGCCCAAATTGCGCGATCTGCCGCCCGTCTGCCAAGGGATTCGGTTAGGGCGCTTCCGCGCTGCCGCCGAACAGATTCATAGCGAGATTAGCCATCTGGGCCCCGAACGAATGGATGAATTTGATCAGGCACGGTTTCCGCAGATTGAACTCGCCAACCCCAAATCCAGAACCTGGAGCCCCTGATCCCGCAGTGGGCGCACAGTGCCAGCTTAGAACTCTGAACCTGTATCTTACTTTTCCTACCCATAGAGGAGTGAATGATGTTAGAACAAGCAAAAGCCATTCGCGAACAACTGGTAGCCTGGCGGCGAGATTTTCATATGCACCCGGAGCTGGGCTTTGAGGAGCAACGCACCGCGCGCGCGGTCGCCGATACGCTGGCGGATCTTGGTTTGGAGGTGCAGACTGGCGTTGGCAAAACCGGCGTGGTGGCGCTGATTGGCGAAGGCTCGCCGGTGATCGGCATCCGCGCCGACATGGACGCGCTGCCCATCCACGAAGAGAACGACGTGCCCTATGCCTCGCAAACGCCCGGCCTGATGCACGCTTGTGGCCATGATGGCCATACAGCAATGTTGTTGGGCGTCGCGCAATTGTTGAGCCAAATGCCCGACCGTCCAGCCGGGCAAGTGCGGCTCTTGTTCCAGCCCAGCGAAGAGCGCTCGGACACGGAGAACAAGTCCGGCGGTCGGCGCATGGTCGAAGAAGGGGCATTGGATGGGCTCGACGCGGTGATCGCCCTGCATGTGGCGAGCGACCAACCCGCGGGCAAGATCCAGATCGAGTCGGGCTATGTGACCGCGGCGGAGGATTCATTCTTTATCACCTTGACTGGCACAGGTGGCCACGGGGCCTATCCGCACCAGGGCACTGACCCGACCTTCATCCTCGCACAAGTGATCAACGCCATCCAGGGCATTCGCTCGCGGCGCATCGACCCGACCAAGGCCGCGACCATCTCCATCGGCACCATTCATGCTGGCACCGTGACCAATGTGATCCCCAGCAAGGTGGAGATCAGTGGCACGATCCGCACTTATGACGAAGCGACACGCGCCCGCATCAAGCAGGAATTGGCGCAGGCGCTCGAAGTCGCCCGGGCCCTGGGTGGGGACTTTAAGCTCGAACTGAAATCGGGCTACCCTGCCACCTTCAATGATGAAGCAGTCGCTCAGGTGATCAAAGAGGCGGCCACCGATCTGCTGGGCAGTGACGGTTTGCTGCCCGCCGCGGCTGGCATGGGGGCCGAGGATTTTAGCTTTATGGCGCAAAAAGCGCCGGGTGCCATGTTTAACCTGGGCGCAAAATTCGACGACAAAAGCCGCCCGCATCACACCCCGGTTTTCGACATCAGCGAAGATGCTTTGCCCGTTGGCACGGCCATGTTGGCCGAAGTGACGCTGCGCTTGTTGCGGGCCCATGCCTGAACTGTCTGTGCTTCACAAAATGTTGTCATCCATGCTTCTAAAGCTATTTTTTATAGAAAGGGTGGGGAATGAGTAAACCCAAAGTAGTCGTTACCGGCGCGGCTGGGAAGGTAGCCGGCCAGGTGCTGCCCGCGCTGCGCGACCGCTATGAACTCGTGCTGCTCGATGTGCGCACCACCAATCGCGCGGGCGAAACAGTGCCCGACGTGCAGATTGCAGATTTGGTCGACCGGGATCGGGATCAATATCGGCACCATTTCCGCGGGGCAGATGCGGTCGTCCACTTTGGGTTTGTGGGCAATTCCGACCCCCAAGCCGGCAATGATTCGGATACACGATTCACCAGTGAGTTTGCCAATGTGCAAATGGCCTATAACATCTACCAGACCGCGCTCGAAGAGGGCGTGCGGCGGGTGGTGGTGGCGAGCTCCAACCATGCAGCGGATTATTACGAATCGTTGATCCTCGACGGCACACTGGATTTTGTGGATCCCAACGGGCGCGCCTTGTCGGACAACTACTATGGCTGGGCCAAAGAAGTGTACGAGCACCTGGGCTTTGTCTTTGCTGCCGGGCAACAAGCGCGACCCGTCTTTTCGTTTGATGCGGGGGCAAGTCCGCCGGTAGGTCGCCAACTCGAAGTCGTGCAGATCCGCATTGGCGGGCCCCGCGAGACCGATGTCGCGGCGTGCCAACTGGGCGATCTGCGCTGCGTGCGGCGCGCGCTGGCCGTCTACATCAGCGACCGCGATTTGCAGCAACTCTTTGTCAAAAGCATCGAAACCGCGGATATTCGCAACGAACGGGGCATCCCGTTTCAGATCTTTTATGGCATTAGCGGCAATTCGCACGGCTTTTGGAGCATTGCCAATGCGCGCCAGGTGATCGGCTATCAACCCGAAGACAATAGCGAAATTCGCTTCTGCCACCTGATCCAGCAACACATCGAGGCGGCTGAAAAAGCGACCTCCTGACTCATCCAGCGAGACGATCCTCATGCTGAGTACTCCTGAAAAGATCCTCTTTGCCATCTGCGTCATCGGCTCGTTGGCCTATGCCTACCCCGCGTGGCGCAACATCCATCTTGTCATCCGGCGCGGCAGCGGCGAATTTCCCAGCGCCTATGATCGCTGGCAGCGACTGGTGCGGGCGGCAAAAACGTGGCTCACGCTCCGCCCCACCTGGAAAATTCGCCCGGTGAGCAGCTTGTTTCATGCGCTGATTGCCTGGGGATTCACCTTCTATTTCCTGGTCAATGCTGGGGATGTCTTGCAAGGTTATTTCCCCATCCGCTTTTTGGGGGATGGCCCAATCGGCATTGCCTATGGTTTTCTGGCCGACTTGCTGACCATGGCCATCCTGGTGGGGATGACTTATTTCCTGATCCGGCGCTTTGTCCTGGCCAGCCCGGCCCTGACCTATCGCGATAACGTCAGGCTGATCGACGCGGTCGCGGATGGCGCGATCCGCCGCGATTCGCTGATTGTCGGCTGGTTCATTCTGCTGCACGTTGGCTTGCGGCTGCTCGGTGAGAGCTTTCACGTGGCCGAACTCGGCGGCGATTGGCGGCAACCCTTTGCCCATCTGCTCAGTTTGGCCTGGGCCGACTGGTCGCCCGGGTTGCTGACCGCGGGTCGGCATCTCGGCTGGTGGGGATCTCTGGGGCTGATCCTGCTCTTTATCCCTTATTTTCCCTACACCAAACACTTTCACCTGCTCATGGCGGGCATCAACTTTTTGAGCAAGCCGCAGCGCACATCGCTGGGTACGCTGGAGCCCGAAAACTTTGCGGATGAAGATCGGGAAATCTTTGGCGTGGCCAAGGTGGAAGAATTGCCCTGGACCCACCTGGTGGATGCCTATGCCTGCATCATGTGTAACCGCTGCCAGGATGTCTGCCCAGCCTATCTGACGGGCAAAGAGTTATCGCCTTCGACGTTGGAGATCAACAAACGTTATTATCTGAACCAACACCTTGATGAGCTGGCCGCGGGGGCCACGTCGGAGTTCAATCTGTTGGATTATGCGATCAGCGAATCGGCGGTGTGGGCTTGCACTGCCTGCGGCGCGTGCATCGACATTTGCCCGGTTGGCAACGAGCCAATGTTCGACATCCTCTATCTGCGGCGGCGCCAGGTGTTGACGGAAAATGAATTTCCCCGCCAATTGCAGACCGCGTTCCGTGGGATCGAGCGCAACGGCAATCCCTGGAACCAGAGCGCTCGCGACCGGCTCAAATGGGCCCAAGGAATGGACGTGCCCACCGTGGACGACAAGTCAGACCCCGAAATCCTCTGGTGGGTTGGCTGCGCGCCAGCCTACGATCCACGTGCTCAGGATGTTGCGCGGGCCTTTGCCACCGTCTTACAGGCCGCGGGCGTCGATTATGCGGTGCTTGGGGAGTCGGAAAGCTGCACGGGCGATGCGGCGCGCCGGGCGGGCAATGAATATCTCTTCTACGAGATGGCAAAAGCCAACATCGAAACGCTGGACCCGATCATCCACACGGGCAAGCCCAAGCGGATCGTCACCACCTGTCCGCACTGTTTGCACACGTTGGGCAAGGAATATGGGCAATATGGCGGCCATTACGAGGTGATCCACCATACGCAGCTCCTGGCCGAGCTGACCGCGGCTAAACGGATCAGCGTGCAGCCGGGCGGGGCTGGTGATCTGATCACCTTTCATGATCCCTGCTATTTGGGCCGTCACAATGGCATCATCCACGAGCCGCGGGCGGTATTGGGCGCGGTGGCCGGGCTGACGGTGGAAATGCCGCGGCATGGCAAAGGCTCATTCTGTTGTGGTGCGGGTGGCGCGCAGATGTGGAAAGAAGAAGAGCATGGCAGCAAAGCGGTCAACCGTGAACGTTTTGACGAAGCAGCTGCCACCGGTGCCAGGACCGTGGCCGTTGGCTGTCCCTTCTGCCTCACCATGCTGACCGATGCCGCCAAACAGAGCGGGGATCGCGTCCAGGTGCAGGATGTCGCCGAGTTGGTCGCGGAGCGATTGCTTGAAGCTAAATAACGTGAGTTCGGGTTAAGGCAGTGCGGGAAGCGAGCAGGAACGCAGGTT
>CAZIRP010000038.1:0-54276 GCA_964541665.1 uncultured Caldilineaceae bacterium
AAACGGTCCTGACAACGGCGTATCGGCGCCAACCACATCTGTAACCTCCTCCACAATCTCCCCTTCAGCACCGACGCCCACTCTACCGAAAGCTGAACCTGGAGAGGGTGTCCACGAGGTAGCCCAGGCTCAACTCGATACTGTGGCTAATTTTATGGGGCTCGAAGATGAGCTACGGGTATACTTGCGCAATTGCCAGCGCGAGCTGATCGTTAATTTCCCGGTGCGGATGGATGACGGTCGCTTACAGATCTTTACCGGCTATCGAATCCATCACAACACCGCCAAAGGCCCCAGCAAAGGCGGGTTGCGTTATCACCTCTCCGTCTCGCTTGATGAATGCCGAGCCCTGGCCATGTGGATGACCTGGAAGTGCGCCTTGATGGATCTGCCTTATGGCGGGGCCAAAGGGGGCGTCGTGGTCAATGCGCGCTCGCTCAGCCCAACCGAACTGGAAAATTTGACGCGGCGTTATACCACTGAAATCATTCCCTTCATTGGCCCGGAACGCGACATCCCTGCGCCGGATATCGGCACCAATGCCCAGGTGATGGCGTGGATCATGGATACCTATTCGATGCACAAGGGGTACTCGATCCCAGCGGTGGTCACGGGCAAACCAGTGGCGATTGGGGGCACGGTTGGCCGCGAATATGCCACTGGCTTGGGCGTCACTTATGTGACCCGCTCGGTGCTCAAACAGCGCTTCGGGCTCGCGCTCGAAGATGTTTCAGTCGCGATCCAAGGGTTTGGCAATGTCGGCAGTTGGACAGCCCGCACCATGTATGAACGGGGTGCGAAAGTCGTAGCGGTCAGTGATGTGCGCGGTGGCATCTATAACCCCAAAGGCTTGAATATCCCCCAGTTGACGCAGTATGTAGCCGAAAATCGGACGATCAGGGGCTTTCCCGGGGCCGACACACTGACCAACAACGAGTTATTGCAACTTGATGTGGATGTCCTGGTGCCCGCCGCGCTCGAAGGGCAGATCACCAAACAGAACGCGAGCCAGATTCGCGCCAAAGTAATCGCAGAGGGGGCCAATGGCCCGACCACGCTGGAGGCGGATCATATCCTCAACGATATGGGGGTGGCCGTCATTCCCGATATTCTGTGTAATGCCGGTGGCGTGGTTGTCAGCTATTTTGAGTGGGTGCAGAGTCTGCAATCGTTCTTCTGGGATGAAAACGCGGTGCGCAACAGCATGGAAAAGACCCTGACCACGAACCTCAATGCGGTGCTGGCCACCACAGAACAGCGCAATACCGATCTGCGCACGGCAGCTTACATCATTGCCATTAACCGCGTTGTCGAGGCGGTCAAAATGCGGGGTATTTATCCATAATCTTGCGGCCCGATCTATCACTTTCGAGCGGCCTGTGCTATGCTTCCGCCATGAGCAATGATCTTGGGCGGAAGCTTATTTATTCGTTGGTCGGCGCGTTGTTGATCTACATTGTGCTGGCCTTGTGGAGCGATTGGAGCCAACTGCGCGCGGCGTTGATCGATTTCCCGTGGCTCTGGTTGCCAGTCGTTATCCTGCTGACACTTGTCAATTATGGCGGGCGGCTGATCAAGTGGCAATGGTATCTGCGCCTGTTGGGCGTATCGATCTCAGCCGGTGACAGTACCCGCATCTTTGGCATTGGGATGTTGATGGTCATGACGCCCGGCAAAGCGGGCGAATTCCTCAAAAGCTACATGGTGCGTAATGTGACCGGCACGCCGATGAGTGTCACGGCCCCCGCGGTGCTTGGGGAGCGCCTGACCGATGGCCTGGCCATGTTGGTTCTGGCGAGCATTGGGCTCTTTGCCTTCCCCTATCCGACCGCACGCTGGGCCGCGGTCGTGGCTTTCACCGGCGCGCTGGCCGTCATTACCATCATCCAGATCCGTCCGCTGGCCCTATGGTTATTGGGGATCGGCAGCCGCTTACCGGTGATCAAACGCTTTGCCGCCAATCTGCTGGCCTTTTACGAAAGCAGCTATCTGATCTTCCACCCGCGCAATTTGTTGATCGCGCTTGGGATTGGCATCGTCAGTTGGGCTGCCGAGGGGATGGCCTATTATTTGGTCCTGGTCGGTTTTGGTGCGCAACCAGGCCTGGAAACCAGCTTTATTGCGCTCTTTATCTTCTGCATCAGCACGGTGATCGGCGCGCTGATTGCCATGCCCGGCGGATTGGGTGGCGTCGAGGGCAGCCTTGTCTTCCTCAGCAGCAATTTATTGTTGCTGGAGCGCGCCCCCGCCACCGCGGCCGCGTTATTGGTGCGCTTTTGTACGTTGTGGATGGGCGTGGCCTTCGGCGTGATCAGCTTTGCCTTATGGTCACACCTGTTGGCCGGGGCCGAACTCAAACGTGAACCTGCCGCCGTCGCGGGCGATTCACCCATTGGCAGCAGCCAGGTTTGAGTCTTTTCGTAACGACAGCTTTCATGCGTCACCCTGAGTGTGTGATAGATTGACTTGATGGGAGGAAACCATGTCCTTTGACCGGGAGAGCTGTGCCGCATTTTATCGCGAGCATGGCTATTTTGTTTACGAGAATGCCCTCAGCAGTGCCGAGGTGGAGCACTTGCGCCAGGATACCACAGCCCTCTGCCGCGGGGAAGCAGCGCAGATCCGCGGGGTATTGCCAACCAGCGCAGACGAGAGCGATGACGAAGTTCTGAAGCGCTATGTCTGCATCCATTTCCCCCATAAAGTCTCCGAGCAGATGTATGCGCAGCTCGCTCACCCCAGGATGGTCGACGTACTCACCGCGGTGATCGGCCCGAATGTCAAGTGTATGCAGTCAATGTTGTTTATCAAGGCCGCGGGCAAACCGGGCCAGGCCTGGCATCAGGACGAATACTTTATCCCCACGCGCGACCGTTCCCTCACCGGCGGCTGGATCGCGCTCGACGATGCCACGGTGGAAAATGGCTGCCTCTGGGTCATTCCGGGCTCACACAAGCATGGCATCATTTGGCCAACCCACTATCAGCAAGACCAACGCTTTGATTGCACCGAAGAAGCGTTTCACTTCCCCTACCGCGACGAAGATGCGATCCCAGTAGAAGTCAAGGCTGGCTCCATTGTCTTTTTCAATGGCTATCTGTTGCATCGTTCGTTGCCCAATCGGGCCGCGAGTGGCTACCGGCGGGCGCTGGTCAACCACTACATGAGTGCCGAATCGCTGCTGCCGTGGATGGCCCATCGCGGGGGTGACCCGGCAGGCCGCGCCGACCATCGCGACATTGTCCTGGTCGCGGGCCGCGATCCCTATGCCTACAAAGGGCTGATCAATGTGATGGAAGCGCACATCCGGCGGGATAAAACTGGCGGCTGCGGCAATCAGGATCAAAACCTGATCAGCACGGGGATCTCAGCCTTTGCAGGCACGGGGAGCAACGGGGCAGCGTTGATGGGCGGGGGCAGCGCGTCCCTCATGGGGGGTTCTGCGCAACCACAAGCAGCCCCAGCCGGAGTCTTGATCGATGATGAGGACGAAGACGACCATTGAGTTCCGCATTTACCAGAACAAAGAGAGAAACCATGCTAAACCAGGCTGATCAACAACAATTTGCCCAACACGGCTATGCGGTTGCGCGCGGGCTCTTCACCCCTGAAGAAACCGCCTATTATCGCGACTACTACACCGAGTTGCGCCATCATCCCCAGGCCAACCCAGACCGTAAAGTGCGTGCGCCGCAATCCAACGATCCCTTGCTGGAATACCCCCGTCTGATGCAGATGCACCGCTGGGATGAGCTCTCGCTGCGCTGGCTGACCGAACCGCGCATCAATGCCTGCCTCACCGCTTTGCTGGGTCGCGAACCCCTCGCGGTGCAAACCATGCTCTATTTCAAGCCACCCCAGGCGCGCGGCCAGGCGTTGCATCAAGATAATTATTATCTACGCGTGCAACCCGGTACCTGCATCGCCGCGTGGATGGCGTTGGATGCCTGCGACGAGGAGAATGGTTGTTTGCGCGTCGTCCCCGGCAGCCAAAATTGGCCGCTCCTCTGCACGACCGAGTCGGACACCAGCCAGAGCTTCACCGATGTGACCGTGCCTATTCCCGAAGGCACGCCAATCGAGCCAGTGATCATGGCACCGGGCGATGTGCTCTTTTTTAATGGCTCACTGGTGCATGGCTCGTTCCCGAACACCACCAGCGACCGCTTCCGCCGCTCGTTGATTGGCCATTACATCGAAGGGGATTCGCAACAGGTGTCGCGCTGGTATTTCCCCGTGTTGCGCATGGATGGCACGCCGGTGGAAGTAGCAATGAGCGACCAGGGCGGGCAATGTGGCGTGTGGGTCACAGAAAATGGCGAGCCAGTCATCGAGCTGGCGGGCTATGAAGTTGTTGGCAAAAAGACTGAATAGTCTATGTGGAAAGTTGACCTCCACTCGCATACCATCTACAGCAAAGATTGCCTGACGCCCCCGGCGCAGCTGATCGCGCGGGCGCGCGCGGTCGGGCTGGACAAGATCGCGGTCACCGAACACAATCGCTTGGACGGGGCGCTCGCAGCCAAGAAACTGGCCCCCGACCTGGTGATCGTCGGCGAAGAGATCAAGACAACACACGGGGAGATCATCGGCTATTTTCTGCACGAAGAAGTGCCGCGCGGGCTCTCGCCCCAAGAGACCATCCGCCGTTTACGCGACCAGGGCGCGGTGATCACCATTCCCCATCCGCTCGATTCGCTGCGGCGCTCGGCTATGGGCCGCGAAGCCGTGCTCTCCGTGATCGAAGAGGTCGACGCGCTCGAAATTCTCAACGCCCGCTGTGTGCGCCCAGCAGATAACCAGGCCGCGGCTGAATTGGCGCGCCAGCATGGAAAATTGATCACCGCGGGCAGCGATGCCCATATTCCGTATGAAGTTGGCCGCTGTTACGTAGAAATGCCCCCGTTTGGCGATAACGCTGTAGATTTCCTGGCTGCCCTCTCCCAGGCGCGTGCCTGTGGCGAGATCAGCCCATTCTGGCCGCACTTTGCCAGCACTTATGCCCGCTGGCGTAAACGAATTCTACCGGTCGCGCTGCCATGACCATGCTCCTTGGCCTTTATCTCTGCCTGGTTGCTGCTATTTTGCCCACTGTGGTCTATGTCTGGCTCTTCTACTGGGCCGATCGCTATGAGCGCGAGCCATTCTGGTTGGCGCTTGTAGCCTTTCTGTGGGGGGCAATCCCAGCTGTAATCGCCAGCCTGATTGGGGAGCTCGCGCTGGGTGTGCCGCTTGCCAGCTATGAGCCATCGATTGGCACTGAGTTGGTTGAAAGTGCGGTCTTTGCCCCGGTCATCGAAGAGATTGCCAAAGGAGTCGCGCTCTGGGGCATCTACACCTGGGCCCGCCACGAATTCGACGGGGTGCTGGATGGGTTGCTCTACGGCGCGTTGATCGGCTTTGGTTTTGCGATGACGGAAAATCTCTTCTATTTCATCGGTGGCTTTTCCGAAGGCGGGTTTGGCGGCCTGACCACGCTCTTTATCCTGCGGGTGGTCATGTTTGGCCTGAACCATTCGTTTTATACAGCCCTTACCGGCATTGGTTTTGGCATCGCCCGCAATGCACCGCCGGGCTGGCAGCGCTGGGTCTGGCCGCTCCTGGGTCTGGTGGCGGCTATCCTGGCCCACGCGGCCCACAATTTTGGCGCGAGTGTTGCCAGCATCAACGCGGCTGGGTTCGGCATTTCACTGGTGGTTGCCCTGGGCGGACTGCTCACCTTGTCGTTGACTGTGCTGCTTTCCTGGCAGCACGAACGCGGCTACTTGCGCCGCGAATTGGCGGATGAAGTGGGCATAGCGCTAAGCGATGCTGAATATCGTCTCCTGACCGGACGCTGGCGCAACCCATTGCGCAAACGCAAAGGGGAACAAGCACAGGCGCATCGGCTGGCCCATTTGGTCGAGCTGGCCTTTCTCAAAGATCGCCAGCGCAGGGAGACCGAGCCAACCGTCGAACAGGAGCTTGCTCGGCTGCGTGCCCAGCTTCGGCAGCAACATGCCCTCGCCCAAGCCCAGGCAGCGTCGGATTGAACGCAGATTTTTGATTTCTCGTCTGCCGAATCTGGCCAAGCTACGCTGAGGCGTGCCAGGAAAAAAGGTGCTACAAAAACGATTTCCCGTAGTAACTGGCGTCGCTACGGGAAATCTTGTGGGCTGATGAGGAGGGTCATCAGCGTCACAACAACAGCGCAACGTTACCCTACAAGCAACAAATTAGGTAGGGATTAAAATCAACTAAAGCCCAGTTAAACGGTTGATCCGATTTGGGTCGTAGCCCTGGGCAGGCGTATACTGTTGCCATGCTAAGTTTGGAATCCATGCGCCATTTTGCCGGTCGTCAACTTGTCGTCGCCCTACTCCTTGCCCTGACGAGCCTGAGTAGCCATGTTGGGCCGCTCTATGCCTCACAGCCGTGCGACCCACCGAACGTCATTCCTCAGCCGGTCTGCGACATGGACTCGTTCTATGGTTCCCCGCCGCGCCAATTGCCCAATGGTTGGACTGAGTTTTTGCTGCATGGCAACCCCAGCTTCTATCAGGATGATCACACTTATTGGGGCGGGCCAAACCTTACGATTGGCGGAGCCGGGGTGATCTTCAAAGGCGGCATTTTTACACAAGTGACTGTCACACCGGGGGCCGGGTACCGGGCCAGCATTGCCTGGGGCGCACCGAGCGCGCCCTCGTTGTATGGCCGCCAACTGGGGATTGATCCCACCGGAGGCACCGACCCCAACAGTCCCAACGTTGTCTGGGGGCCCATGCACTGGGGCGAAGGGCGCATCTTGAATTACCCGCCGCCGGACGTCAACATCGATGTCAAAGCCCGGGCGATCAACAGCACCATCACGCTTTTCGTCATGATCGACCACCCGTCCAGCTCGGGAGATGACATCATTCTGCTCGATGCGATTGCGCTCTATCCCGACGAAAGCGCGCCGCAGATCGAACTTCCCCCGACAGAGACGCCCATACCCGAACCGCCACCGGCAGTGGAAGCAGTAGACGCTGCGGCGTTTAGTGTCGCGGCAGCCCCGGCCCCGGCGCAGATCTTCCCGACCAATACCGCGTTGCCGACTGAGACGCCGCTGCCCACCGAGACCCCAACGGCCACGCCGACCGCCACGCCGACCGCGACCCCAACCGCGACCCCTTCTCCGACAGCCACGCCGACCCAAACGTGGACACCATTGCCAACGATCACCCCCCAATCTCCGATTTCGCTTGACTACGCGCAGGAACGGATCGCGGATCTGGCGCAGCGCGATGGTGCGATTGGGCTTGGGTTGTTGAGTATGTTGAGTTTGAGTGGGGCCGGGCTTTGCGCTGGTTCGCTCTGGTGGTTACGGCGCCGCTGAAGTCGGCTCATCCAGCCCAGTCGTTAGCGGGTCCAGCGGCATCAACAAAATTTCGCCAAAAAGATCCTGCTGGTGCGCCACCACTTCCTGCTGTTTGATCAACTCCAGGACGGCCAGAAAAGTAACAACGACCTCCAGCCGCGTCATCTGGCGGCCAAGCAGTTCAGCAAAAACCAAGGGCTCGTCCAGGCTGCTTCGGTGCAACAACGTGCGCACATGCGCCACCTGTTCGGCCACGGTGATAGGGTAGGTGCGCACGCGGGGCAGCGGTGGATCGCTGGGGATACGCGCCAGCACCCGGCGCAAAACCGCCTGCAGTCGCGCAACATCCACATTGCTCAGGTCCAATTGTTTTTCGGGACGCGGGAGGGCCGGGCGAGGATAGGTGCGCAGGCCCAGTTGTTCGCGTTCCAACAGAGCCGCGGCCACAGATTTGAATTGCCGATATTCAAGCAACTGCTTCAACAGGGCATCGCTGGGGTCTTCCTCTTCCCCCTCCCCAACCGGCTGCGGTTTGGGCAACAACGCCCGCGACTTGATATAGAGCAACTTCGAGGCAACCACCAGAAAATCGGCCAGTTCCCCCGGTTCGCGATTGGTCAATTGCTCGATACTCTGCACATACTGATCGGTCACGGCCACCAGGCTGACCGTGCTAATATCCAATTCCTCTTTCTCGATCAACTGTAACAACAATTCGAGCGGCCCTTCAAAGACCGGCAACCGTACAGGGTAGGCCGACCCAAAGGCGGTAGGGATCGTCAGGCTATTCATCTGTCTCTAAAAATCCACGTCAAATTGCTGGAAACGGCGATCCTGGCGCACGAGCTCGGCCAGGAGTCGGCCCGTCTCATCCTCGTTGCGCCCGGCGATGCGCTCAACCTGGCACCCATGCGTGCGCAAAAATTTCTCATCCGCCGCGCTGATGCCCGCCTCCCCACCGACAATCGTCACATATTCTGCATATTTGGCATCGGCCACTGAAAAGCCCACCACCGGACGGAACCGGGTGATATAGCCGATCGCGTTGACCAGATCCTGCCGCGCCATGGGGCCGGGATGGTCGCGCTGCCAGAACAGCAGATAGTGGCGAATACTTTTGACCCCAATCCCATTTTGGATCTGTTCGATGCGCTCAAAAAGCAGGTCGCGCCAGCGGTTCCCCGCATTCCATTCGCTGCCGGGGCAAACCGTGCTATTCTCGGGGAATTCACGGTGGCCCCACACCCGCGCCAGTGGAATATGCAGATCCTGCATCAGCCAGGCGATCACGTGTGCGGCGGCGCGCAATTGCGCGGTGGTCGGGATTTTGCCATTCATAAAGCTGCCCGCCAGCACCACCCCCACGGCATAGCCATTGTGGCGATAAACATGATAGCTCGCCACCTCCAATGGATTGGTCTGCTCGATCACGCCATCAGGATGAATAAAATAGTGGTAGCCAATCCCCGGCCAGGCTTCTTTCCCACGACCGGGGTCTGGCGCAATGTGCAATTCAGCGATGCGCGCCGGAGACAAGGTCGGCGGCGCGGCGGTGTGGTGAACCGCAATATGGGTGATCTGGGTCAGCGAGCGGCGTTCATAGCGCAATGTTGGATGATGCGGCAATTGGTCGGCAATGTTGCGCAGAGAGGGCGGCGGAATCACAAACCCTTTGGTCAATTCGGTTTTGTCGGCCACTTCCAGCTTGAGCCGATGATTCTCCTCCTCTAACTTGGCCTTTTGCTGCTGCTGGAGCAGACTCAAGGCCTGTGCGGCCTCCAATTCCTCGTCCAACGCGACAATCCGTTTGCGCAGCCGCTCCTCTTCAATGGTCGGGTCCACCAGGCCGCTCGCACGTCGCACCGCGGCCAGCAGATCTTCTTTCCAGCGTTTGCCATTCATCCACTGCTCGCCGGGCGAGCTATGCTCGATGAATTCGCGCAAGCCACGCACATGCTCTAGCGTGACATTGGGGAAACGCCCCATCAACCAGGCGATCAATTGGCCGCCAGCATAGATCTGCTCATCGCTCGGCATCGCTCGGCTGAATTCACCGGCAAAGGCAATGTTGATCGCCTGGCTCAGGTAGACTTGATCTGTCTCGACCACTTCGGTGAGCGGCTGCGCCTGGTAGATCATGCCCTGTTCGTCGATGCCAAAATCGTACAACATGCCCGGCCAATCCGCCGTATGGGCTTTGGCGATCTCCAGCCAGGGCACCGAGGCGGGGACACCCGTGTGGCTGATGACGATGTATTGCACGGCCTCTGCGCGGCGCTCGACATACCGATCGGGGTCACGCGGCAATTGTTCGATGATCGACTGCAGGCGCAAACGCTGAGTGGTGTCGGTTGGTTGCACTTCCAGCTCGCGCCGCAAGTCTGCCGTTTCGATCTGCAAGCGTTCATTGAAGAGGCGCAACCGTTCCCGCTCGCGCTGGGCTTCGGCCAATTCGCGCTGCACGTGGCTGAGCTGCGTTTCTAATTCCGTCACCGATTGCAACAGGGTGGGATCAGGCTGAGGCTCTTCCACAACGCGATGCAAAGCGGCCAAATGCAATTGCATCTGCCGCAAGATCAGCGTTTTCCACGTTGGCCCCTGATAAAAGGTGGCCCCGGGGTTATCGCCACGTTGGGTCAGCTCGCCCAGCCCCACAATCGCGTCGGTCGAAAGCCCCAAATTTTGCGCCAACCAGGCACACAAGCGACCGGCAGCCTCCAACTGCGGCAAAGGCGGGGCTTCGGCGCTAAAATTCCCAGCCAGGGCAATATTCACGCCCTGCTCCGACCAGATCTGGTCTGGCTGGGCCATATCTTCCATGGCGCTCACCCGAAACACCTGGCCAGTGCGATCCACGACAAAATCGTAGACAATACCCGGGTAGCCATGCGCAATGTGAGATTGGGCGATGCGCTCCAGGCTCAGCCAGGGGTGCGCGCCGGTGTGGCTGATCACCAAATAGCGGATCTGATTCAAGCTACGGCGGGCGTAAGCAGCCTCGCTGCATGGCAACTGATTGATGATGTCGAGAAAGAGCGGCACTGGCAGGTTGCGCTCATTCATCTCGCCATCCGTTGCTGCCAGCGGCGCGGGGGCTTCTGCGGTCAACCAGCGCGTCAACACCGGCGAATTTTTCGCTTTGAACCAGTCCACTCCTTCGTGGATCAGATCCAGCTCAATCGTGTAATTGCCTGGCTCGGTCGGCAAGGCAATGCGTGCGGTCAGGGACACACTTTCGCCGGGGGGCACATCTTCCGGCAGATCGGTGCGCAGATCCAACAATGGTGGGATCGCCAACTGGCGACGCCCGCGGTAATAGTGATAGCCCAAACGGAACGGATTGCCGCCCCCTCGGGTCCACGACAGGCTACCCGTGTTGCGCAAAGTCAGCGGCACACTGATCGTCTCGCCCGCGATCATCCGCTCGGGGAATCGATCCTGCAACCATTCGACGCGATAGGGGGGCGGGGGCTCGACCACAACGCTGGGCCCCGCGGCACGATCTGCCCGGCGTTTGCCACGCCGCCGCCGCTCCTCGCTTTTTGCCTCGCTTGCCGGTGGGGCGCTGGCCACAGCCGGTTCTTCTCGCGGCGGTGTTTTGGGGCGGGCTTCCGGCGGCGCGGCGCTCGATTGGGTTGCCGACTGGGGCCAGCGATAATCGTGCTGCAGAGCCTGATGAAAATCTTCGATCACCCCTTGTTTGCCGTCGATGAACCATTTATCCAACCGCGGCCAGCGATAGAGCGCCAAGGCCCGGATCGGCTGGCGGACACCGCTTTCGGTGCGTGACTGCTGGTTCCAGGCGTGGATCTCCGCATAGGCCCGTTGCACCCAGCCGCTATTCTGATCCAGCCAGGGCGTGCTCTGGTCAGTCTCGGTGATATAGGCGGGCAGGTGGCGCATGGCCGCAGGCACCGCGTTCAAGAAATCACGATAAACCCGAAAATGGCGATGCCGATGCTGGAAAGGTGGATCCAGCTTTTCGTCCGATGTGACCAAAGCAGGGTCGGGGCCATGGGTATAAGCGTGCAACGTAAAACCGTCGCAGCCATCGGGGCCCAACAGGTCGAGAATATCGCGGAAGTAACGCACCCAGTCGCCATTGGCATTCTCGCCATAGATGGTCTGCGTATTCCACGGGGCCACCGCGCCGACCAACACATGGTCATCCTCGTGGCCGGGCAGGCGGTGGATCGCATCGCGGCAAAGGCGGTAGCAACGCGCATACAGCTCGGGCGTGATAGACTCCCCCGGGCTGATGATCGCGCCGCGCGTGGTGCGGATCTCGGTTGAATTGTCGGGCAGCGCGTTGAAGCGCACAGGGACCCCGCGACGCGTTGGATCGGCCTTGTCCGGGGGGCCGCTGCGCATGGTCGCGTGGCGCGCCCAATCGATCTGGATGCCGGGGCGCTCAGCAGCGTAATTCATCTCATTGCCGATCACCCAGATCTTGCAGCCGCGACTGACCGCCACAAAGTTGGCGACCCGCCGCGCAAAGTCCTCATAATGGCGGCTATAGGGCAACGTCCCTTCTGGTTCGTAACCATTATGCAGCCGACAAATGACGCCCAATCCCTGATTGCTAAAGGTCGTAAAATCGAGGCCACTGTGGTCATTGGGGTTATGGCCGATACTCTCGCTGAAAACCACCCAACCGGGCCGTTCCGCCGCCAGCATGGCGTGCTCGCCCCCAGGTTCGTGGATGCCAAAAATGTACTCAGAATCAAATAATGGTCGTGACATATTAGGGTCGCGCAACACCGGGTTGATCTGGCGCGTAGCCAGGTGCATCGTCCAGCAATCGGCGCTCCGGACGTGCAGCCCCGGCACCTTGCGCGGCGCGCGCGCCCGCGTCTTGAACATACCCAGGCAATTGCACCTGGCTGGGATTCATATACGGTAAGGGATCGGAAAAACCACCCCAGCCATCGGTACGGCTGAACGGATTGATGCGAATTGAAAAGTGCAAATGGGGCCCATCACTAAAACCGGTGTTGCCAGAGCGCCCAATTGCCTGGCCACGGCTCACAGTCTGGCCGGCTTGCACACCGATACTATCCAGATGCGCGTAGAGCGATTCGCCCCAACTGTGGCGCAATTTAACATAATGGCCAAAGCCCGTTGGGTCGTTGTGGACGGCCTCTTGCACCACGCCGCCATCCACAGCCAACAACGTCGTGCCGATTGGCGTCAGGTAATCGATGCCATTATGCCCTTTGAGCGGCACACCATCATAGGAGATCTTGCCATAGATCTGCGGATTTTCGCCCCACAGTTGCGAAATACCAAAATTCCCCGCAAAAGGTAGCCCCAGGTAAGCACCCGCCGCGCGATCTGGGATGTTGGTGCCAGGCAACTTGCTCGGCTTGCCCACCAAAACCGCGCCCGTTTGATCCTTTTCAGCCACCCAGCCGATGACCTCGCCCGCGCCCAGGGTGATCCCACCGACGCGCCACCAGGTCAACCCATCGACGGTGCGCGGGCCCTCCAGGACATTGAGGGTCGTGCTGAGTCCAAAGACACCGAGGGTATCATTGTCCGGCTTGTTGGTGATGCCAGGGGTACGCCGCACCCGCACCGCGGTGGTGGTGGTCACCAATTCTCCGCGCGCAAAGCTGCCACTGGGGGGCGGGGTCGTTCCGCCACTCACTTTTTGGATCAGCACCACGCCGCCCGGCGCGGTTTCGGCCAACCAGCCAGTCACCGCGGCATTGGCGGGATTGGTTGTGGCGACGCGCCACCAGGTCAAACTGTCGGCGGTTTGGGGCCCACCGTTGATCGTCGCGCGCACACCTTGGTTGATGTCGGCGATCACATCGTTCTCCGGCTTGTTGGTGATGCCCGGCGTGCGCCGCAGCCGCACAATGGTCTGCGTGGTGACTATATCACCTGTCTTAAAGGTGCCTGGGGTCGGGGCTGGGGTTGCGCCCCGGCCATTGAGCTCCAGCAAGACCTGGCCGGTCGGGGCGACTTCCGCGGCCCAGCCATCAAAGGCATTGCCACCACTGCTGCCGCGCAACTGCCACCAGGTCAAGTTGTCCACCGTGCGCGGGCCACTGATCACCGTCGCGACCGAGTTGAGGGGCAAGGCAATCAAAATATCATTGGCGGGTTTGTTGGCGGTGCCTGGCGTGCGGCGCAGATTCACCACCGTTGTTGTCAGCACAGAGTCGCCCACTTTGAACGCGGGCCCAGGCGTGGGTGCCTGGCTGGCCCGCCAGCGATAATCATTGCGCAATGCTTCGCGGAAATCTGCGATCACGCCCGGTTTGGTTTCGATCACCCAGCGGTCGATGTTGGGCCAGCGATAGAGGATCAGTGCCCGGATCTGCTGATTGCCGGGTTGGTTGTTCCACCAATTGATTTCAGCGTAGGCGCGCTGCACCCACCCAATATTCTGGTCGAGCCAGGGTACATCTTCGTCGGTTTCGGTGATGTAAACCGGCAGGTGGCGCATATTGGCCGGGATCACGTGCATAAAGTCGCGATAGGCAAAAAAATGATAATGGCGATTTTGGAATGGCGGATTCATCTTGGCCGCATCATGGATCAGATTCGGATCCGCGCCGTGCGTATAAGTGTGCAGGGTAATGCCGTCGCAGCCGTTTGGCCCGAGCAGGCGCAAAATATCTTGCAGATATTGTACCCAATCCCCATTCAGGTTGCCGGGATATTGAGTCTGGTTGTTCCAGGGCGCAACCGCACCGATCAAGACTTGATCATTGGCATGGCCGGGGACGCGCCGGATCGCATCGCGGCAGAGGCGATAGCACCGCGCATAGAGTTCAGGCGTGATCACCTCGCTGGGGGCCGAGGCAGAGCGGGCCGCGCCGCGCGCACCCGCAGCGGACGTGACCATCTCGGCCCCGCGCGCGTCCGCGGACAAAGCGTTGAACCGGCGGGGATCCCCATGAAAGAAAGGATCATCCGCTGGCTCGGGCGCAGCCGCGGCGGGGGGCGGAGCAGGCTGCGGAAAGAGTTCAGCATCGCCCATGCCCTCGGATATGCCCCGGAAGAATGCCTTCAGGAGCCGAGTCAGCACCCCCGCTTGCGCTGCCGCGGGTGATTCGGGTGCGGCTGGTGATTCTGGAGCAGCGGGCGCATCCTCGCTGGCCGCCCGCGCTTGTGCCGCGCTGGCTGGGCTCGCCAGCCCACGCCCGATCAGCGAAGGGCGCTCGACGTCAAAATTGGTTTCGTTACCGATGATCCAAATCTTGCAACCTTGCGAATTGGCAACATAATTAGCGCAACGGCGGGCAAAATCCTCGTAATATACACTATTAGGAATCGTGCCGTGGGGATGATACCCATGATTGATCCGGCAGATTACCCCTAAATTGCGATTGCTCCAGGGCGAAAAATCCTTGCCAGAAAAGTCATTCGGATTGCGACCCACTTCCTCGGTAAAGAGGATCCAACCGGGTCGTCCCGCGTCCAACATCAACTGTTCGCCGCCCGGTTCGTGCAGACCAAAGAGATATTCGGAATCAAAAAGGGGGCGAGGCATGACGATCTCCTTTGCGCGTGGTGGGGCTGGAAATAGACATGGCGTGCGCAGTGTTGCCACACTGACAAGCGCCCATGCTTATAGCGTGCGTATCATACCATGAAAGCCACTGGCTGTCACGTCACTCGCTGCTCAAGGCAACACAGGCAGCACAGCGGTATCACCCCTGGCCTGGCCTGCCTGGCTGGCGGGCAAACGCACCCCGCTGATCGGCTCATAGACACCAACCCCCCAGGTGGCGCTGCCCGCGGGGAGCGCTGTCGGCAGCCTGTGCTGCGTGACCAGATATTCGTCTGGGAGCCATGTTTCGCTGGGCGCGGGCCCCGCCGCGGTGATGGGCGGACCATCGATCTGGGCCAGGGTTTCACCGTCCGCCCCGACCAAATGCACGAAAAGATGATGCGACAGCAGCGTTTGCATCACTTGCCAATAGAGCAGCAAGTCGTGCTCACCTGCCTGCGCGATTTGCTGATAGCCCAGCAAGCGGACATGGGTACCAAATTGCACCGGTTCGGGCAGAGGCTGCGGGAGCACCGGCGGGTCGAAGTGGTTGATCCGTCGCTGCACCTGGACAGCGCCAAGCGCCAGGGACTGGCTTTTGCGCCCACTGGCCGGGTCAAGCCAGCCCGCGGCCAAACGATAGGTCCCGGCGGCCAAGGTTGGCGGGGTGAAAAAGGCAACCGGCGCATGGATCAACGCGCCCGCGGGCCAGGCAGTCGGCGGCCAACCTGGCGGCGATGCGCCTTCCCAACCGGCGACGCCATTACCAGCCCGATCCATCAGGCTGACAAACAAGTGCCGTTCCGCGCTAATCTCCCTTTGTTGCTGCAAAAAGAGGGCCAGATTGAGCGCCTGCCCGGCCAGCAATTCTGAGCCCAGATTGTTACCCGCATAGCCCAGCCAGGTTGTCCCATCGATCAGCGGGGGCGGGGCAAAAGCCTGCTGGATCGGCAGCCGATAGGCCGGTTGGCGGGTGCTCGGCGGCAGCACCGTGACCGTACCCAGGCTGACCAATTCGGTAGCCGCGCGATCACTCCCCACTGGCGGCAATAACTGCTGGGTCGCGCTGACCACAACGCCAAGCGCCAATTCATAGGTCGCGGGAGGCAAGCCAGCGGGGATCAACAACGCGACTTGGTCTGTCCATGGAGCATTGGCGGGGTCACGCGTCAGCGAGCCAATCGGGGCATACGCGCGGCTGGCCCAGGTGTAGCCACTGGCATCACGCAGGCGGAGCGTCACCCCCAGATCAGTGAGCGGACTATCGGCTTGCCAGTACAATTGGATCGCCAGGGGCTGGTTTGCGGCTGCCACCGGCTGGGGATCCACCCCGTGCGCGGCCAGCGCGACTCGGCCAAAATCGACCGGGCTGGGCTGGAGCGGCGGCGCAGGCAATGCCCGCCAGGCGCTTAACCGAGTGGTGGGTGTAAACCAGCGCTTTTCCAGATTGACCGCGTGCTGCGCCAAATAGGCTTCGATGGCTGGGGGCAAGGTGCTGCCAAAGGCGAGCGGAGCCGCGAACCAGAGTGTGCCGCGCGCCAGGCTCTGGTCGATCAGTGTGGTCACAGCTGGCCCCCAATGCACCGCGCGATCATCGAGCAGGTGCAACGTGGGGCTGCGCACACCATCCCCGCGCCAGTGGCTGCACGTGGTGGGCTCGCTTGCGCAGGCCGTGACCGAAGCGTAGAGCCGCCAATAGCCCACTTCCCAGGGAAAGATCGCCAGAATCGTATCCTCGTCGCTGCTCTGCTGGACGATCTGGCGGATCAGCGGGCGGTAGTCGTCGGCCTGATAACGCGGCACGGTGTAAAATGTCCAGATACCCAAGCCGGCAGCCAGGAACAAGCTCAGCAAGGAAGCAATCAGCAAGGGGCGCACAGTCCAGACTCGATCAATGCCCGCGGCGATCAGGATCAGAAAATAAGGCAGGACAAACAGCAATAATCGCTCGCCACCGCTCGGAAAGAAGGGGAGACGAAGATTAATCAGAAAGCCCAGCAATATGGGGATTAGCAGACAGCTCCAGAGCAGCGAGCAGGGCGGAGTCTGCGCCAGCACGGTGCCGGACTGTTCACGCCCACGGGCCAGCGTCACACCGGGCAGGCTGCTGAACCCCAAACCGAGCAGCAGCCCCAGCGCGCCCCAGCGGATCGGTTCGCCCCAGGCCACAGCCGCCGGGAGATGGCCGGTGGACAACGCCAGGCCATGTTGCCAGAGATAGCGCAGCGGGCCGAGGGGTTGATCGGCATCGGCGGGGACTTTCTCCATGATGTAAGGAATCAATTGCGGAATCGCATAGAGCAGCCAGGGCGCAAAGAGCAGCAACGCCAGCAGATAGGCCCCAATCACCGGCAGCAGACGCCGCCACTGACCCCAAAATTGCCAAATCACCCAGATGGCATGGGCAACGAATAAGAGGCTGAGATAATAGAGGGTGTAGAGGGAGAGCGCGGTCACCAGGGCATAGGCCAGCAATGCCCGAGCCACTGGCGCACGTTGTTGCACCTGGGCGATCAGCCGCCACAAACTCCAGGTACTCACGGTTCCCAGGAGCAGAGCCAGCCCGTACATGCGGATTTCCTGGCTGTAATAGAGATGCAGCGGGTTGATCACCAGCAGAGCCGCGGCCAGCCAGGCAATGCGTGGTCGATCTGGAAAGAGCGCGGCAGCGAATTGCCAGCCGATGGGCACGCTCAGCACACCGATCAATACGGATAGCAGGCGCAGATTCGCCGGGTGCAACCAGCCAGTCAGCGCCAGCCAGCCCTGCAGCAGCCCATAATAGAGCGGGGGATGAATATCCGCGGCGGTTAAGGCCAACAACCGGGCGAGGGGTTCCGTGGCAAAATAGACACTATATCCCTCATCCCACCAGAGGGGCTGCCAGGCTAATGCCCCGCTGCGCAGCCCCAAAGCCAGGAGCAGCAGCCCCAGCCAGCCGAGCCTCCCGCGCCAGGGGGACGAAACCACAGCGGATTGTGGCTTGTCCACGGCTTAGCGCTCTTGATAGCGAACGTACAACTCGCGATTGGGGTCATCAGCGGCGAGGGTGAAGCTGGCCGGTGGGCCCATGGCTGTGCCATCGCGCATCAACTGCACTTCCCACACCCCGGCCACGTTGCCGCCGCCAAATTCCACTTTCATATTCTGGGCGCGCTGGCGGGGATCAGCCACAGGCCAGGTGTAGGCACTATTCGGGCCAAACGAGCTTTCGCTCACTGGTTGTTCGGCCCCATCTTTGGTGACGCGCACCGTATAGCCAGCCAACGCTTCGTTGCCAGCAAAGACATAAAGATAGATACGCACCACATTGGGTTCGGGAAACTGTTCGGCAGCAATGAGATCAAACGGGTAATCTACACTGGCGGCTGTGAAAGCTTCTTCCAATGGGGCAGCCGGTTCGCCTGGCGGCTCGGTTGCGATCGGGGGTTCGCTGGCGATTGTTGGCGGCTCCGTAGCAGGCGGGGGGGCAACCGCGACTGGGGCTACCGTGGCCGTTGGCGCGACAGATTGCGCGGGCGCGCTGGCATCATCCGAGACCACGGGGACTTGATCCACCGGGCCAGAGATATCGGCGAATTCACCCGTCACCCAGCCAGCCTGGTCTTGAAAGCAACAGACAAACCACCAATCGCCAGCCGCATTCTTGCCGAGCACATCCAATTCGTACCCTTGCTCAAGGATGGTGATGATGGTTGCATCCGCACCAACGCTGGGCCGTTCACGCAGATTGACAAACTCGGTATTGATCACCAGGCGTACAGAGACATCGGCTGGCGGTGATGGCGGAACCTGTTCAACCGCGGGCTCCGCCGCCGGAGCGACTTCATTCGGATTGCTCTGGGTCGCGGGGAGGGGCGGCAAGGGCGTGGGGGTAAAGGTTGGGTGCGGCGCGCGGATGGACTGCAATTCAGTCGCCTCCGGGGCAGCAGACCTGGCCCCACAGGCACTCAGACCCATCAACACGCAGAGGGCAGCCAGGCCAACCAACAAACGCGGGCAGCATTGAAGACAACGATGAACCAACAAACGCATATCCAAGTATTTCACCATGATCGATTAATTTCGTTTCTACCCTGAAAAGCTGCGCCATACTGAGCGGATAGAGCTGGCCCTGGGCGCTGCAAAGATCTTCAGGACAGACGTTGAAACGTTTATCCGTAAATCCTGGGCTGATCCAGGCGGGTAAGCCCAGCTTCAGGAGCCGCAACCAGTTTACGGATAGATGCTAAGCAAGACAAAGCACTAGCGAATCCGCTCCCAGCCGACATAAATTTCACGGTTCGGATTCGAAGGCTGACTGGTAAAGGTAACTTCGTCCGACAGTTTATTCCCAGCCCCGTCGATAATGTAAATTGTCCACGTGCCATTGCCGATCAGATCAGCTGCACTCGGCGTGGGGGTCTGGGGCCCCACCACAATCGAGCGGGGATCCGGCGGTTGATATTCGTACTTCAGATTATACTCAAAACGGTTGCCAGCCCCGATCGCTGCGCTACACGAAAACTCTTCCGTGCTGATTTGGACACCATTCGTCGGGGGGCGCTCAAAATCGTTGAACAAGACTTTGAGGAAATAACCAGCGGCAGGCACCTCTTTGTCTGCGGTGGTATTGTCGGGGTCGCACCCGGTAAATAAACGTAAGGTGCCAACATGCAGTTTCACCCAGATGGTAATAAAGCGGTTTTCGGTCTGGAAGAACTGCGGCCCAATCGAGCGCAGGAAGGGATAAGGCGTGGCCGTGGGCGTAAAGGTTGGCGTGCCCGTTGGCGTGGCGGGCAAGGTAGGCGTAGGGCTGGGCGGTGTTCCGCCGATCAACAAAGCGACCGAACGGGGATCATTATTCACAGCCACATGCGCGGCCACCACCCATACTGTTGCGCCATTCACACAGCAGAGTTGATACCAGGTGCCCTCGGTGTTCTGCCCAGTGACCGCAATCGGAATGTTGGGGCCGAGTTGCGCAACCAGGGGGAATTCCACCCCAGGGCCAGAACGTAACGCCACCAACCCAGCCTCAACCACAATAAAGGGGGTGGGGGTGATGGTTGGGGTCGGCGTCTCTGTTTCCGTCGGGGTGATCGTCGGAGTCTCGGTCGGCGTATCAGACGGCGCGGCCAACTCATCGGGTTCCGCGCTCGCGGTCAGGATCGGCACCAATTCGGGGGGCAACGGTGTCTCAGTCGGGGCCGGCAACACGGGAATGATCACATCGCGCAGATCCGACCCTTCGGGTACCATGATCACCCCTGGTGTGCCGCCAACCGGTGGGGTGACAATAATCACCCCGGCGAGATCTTCCGGGGTGGGGGTAAACGTTGGGGCCAACACCCGTGTCGGCAAGGGCGTAGGGGCAGGCCGCTCAAACAGATCAACCGCGGAGCAACCCAACGTTAAGATCAACAAGACCGCCATTGCCAGCCAGAACCGCCGTTGGCGCGCAGCTTTGCTGGCCGAAGGTTGTGCTTCAAGGTCTGACAGCAAAGTGACAGGAGCGGACGGCGGTAGGTTTGATGTTGATTTCGCCTCTGGGTGCATGAACTCAAAACGCCTCAGTTGCGCAGATGTTGATTTGCTATGGCAACAAACTATGAGCAATCGGCACATACCGGATTTCAGGCAACCGGATTACCGAACCGGGAGTATAGCACGGGCACCGAGGAATCACCAATGCCATATAGGCCCTCGGTGCATCCCAAAGGCCCAATAGTTCCAGGGTAGCTGACAAGCAGAAACTGATAGAGAAATTAAATAGAGATCGCACAAATAGCGAGCAAGTAGGTGCGGTTTTTAACCGCATGTTCTGGCCCTAGCCTACCTGTGCGGTTTCTAACCGCACCTACGATTTATGCGATATTTATCTGGTTTCTCTATGAGCACCGGCCCAACGTGCCAGGAGCCATCAACCAACTTGAGACGCTTGCAACGTGCTCAGTTTGGTGGCGTTAATGCCAATGCCCGTTGTACAGTTTCAACCAGCCCTTCCAGCGAAAAGGGTTTGGCCAGATGAACTACTGCCGCGTCTTGTCGCTCTGTCGCCGCGAGCTCCGATTCGCCCAATCCCGACGCCAGCACAATCGGCACAGTCGGCGCGATCTCGCGTAATCGCTGCAGGGTTTCGCGGCCACTCATTTCCGGCATCTTCATATCTAAGATCACCACTTCAATGTCAGCCTGGTGAGCTCGAAACAGCTCAAGCCCTTCCCGCCCACTCGCCGCGCTGATCGTCTCGATCTCGACAAATGCCAGGCTCTCTTGCACAACTTCCCGAATAAACAATTCGTCGTCGATTACTAATACCATAGCAGCTACCTTGTCCCTGTCTTATGTTACTCAATTATCATGATGGCAATCGCAACAGGACGGTTTATATTCTCAGCGAACCGCTGGCACCATAAATAATCGGTAAAAAATGGTTGTCAGCCTATTTACAGTTTCGTCAAGCGTTATTTTATCACACTTATGATTTTGCGAAACCTGACGAATTTGCTATGATTCGCTCTCGCCAGGCCGGAGCAACCACAGCACCGGCCGGTTTTTTGGTAACAGGGCTGCCTTTTACCACGCGGACACTGTTGCACAACACGTATCTTGTGGTACGCTTGATTTGAAAGGATTCCATTCGTGGCTCGTACAAAAGTTTTGCTATTGCAGGATGTGCCCAATCTGGGTATGGCAGGCAATGTTTTTTCGGTTGCCGCTGGCTATGCCCGCAATTATCTGATGCCCCGCGGGCTGGCTGTTCTGGCGACCAAAGGTGCGCTCAAACAGGCAGATATGGTCAAACAGGCTGCGCTGCGCCGCCGTGCCCAGGAACGGGCCAACGCCGAAGCCCAGGCCCAGTTGATCAATCAGCAGCGCCTGCTCTTTGTGGCCAATGCTGGTGACAACGACCGCCTTTACGGTTCGATCACTTCGCAGGATATTGCCGACCGTCTCGCGGAGGCCGTGGGCTTCGAGGTGGATCGTCGCCGCATTGTGTTGGAGCACCCACTGCGCGAGTTGGGGGTCTATCCGCTCCAATTGCGCCTGATAGCCGATGTTGCCGCAAACTTCACCATTGGGGTTGTGCGCGAAGGGGAAGGTTGGGCCGAGGCGGAAGCTCGTCAAGCCGCAAAGTCCGCTCCAGCTCCGGTCGCTGAAGACACTGGGGAAGAGGCAGCGGAACCAACGGACGCTGAAGCCTAGTCTGTTCGTATCATCATTGTAAAAAAGCGCTCCTGGCCAGGTTGGCCAGGAGCGCTTTTTGATTACTGGGCGAGCGGCAAGTCAACCTGGGCAATGTTGGTAAACTCTCCGGCCTGATGGCGATAGACCAGCACCATGATGCCATCTGCATTGCCAGCGAGCGGCACGCGATAGGCATCGAGCACCAATGTATCCGCTTCCGCCAGAGCGGCAAGCCCCTGAGCCGGCATGGCGCGGTCAATCTGGATGATCGCAGCGGCGTCTGTTGGGTGTGCCACGAACCCTCCCTGATGCGTGGGCCGTACACTGATCGCCAGATCGGGCGGCCATGCCTGGTCGAGTTGCCAGACCAAAGTCAGATCAAGCGCCGGGTCCGGCGTGATCAATGCGGGCATAGGGGTGGCCGCGGGCACGAGGTGATAGCCAACGAGCGCGATGTCGGGGAGGATGGGCGCATCCAGCGGGATGGTTGCTGGCGGCACAAGCGTCTCATCGGCGCCGACGTGGAAGCGCACCCAATCGGGGCCGCTGGCTTGCCGCACTGGTTGCAGATCCGGCGGCAATTCGGCAGCCAGGATCGGGGTTGCCGACCAGGTGGCAAAGACCGGCTGACCGGCTCGCAATTGTGTCGCGGCCTGGGGACTGCTCACCACCTGCAAGTCTGGCCGGATCGACCAGATCTGGCTGAGATATTGCAGGCCAAGCGCATCGGGCAATTCGGCGAACAGGTGCGCATTGGGCGGCAACGGTTGGGCGATCAAAACACTCGCCCGATCCAACGCCGTGTCCCCGGGGCGATTGTGACTATTGGCCGCGGGCCACGAAGCCGATACGCGCCAGATCAGGAGAATCAGCAAGCCGCCATAGGCAAATGGCCGCAGCCAGCGAGTGGGCCAGGCCGCCTGAACACGCAGCCACACGCCCACCAGACCCAGCAAGATCAACGGATACGCAGGCAGGATCACCTGATACCAATTGCCGTAGCGATAGGCCCAGCAAAAGATCGCATAAATCAAGAGCGTCCCATAGATCAACGCAGGCAATTTGCGCCGCAAAAAGGCAATCCCAACCAGCCCAAGCCCCAGCAACGGCAAGCTCAATTCATACGCGATCAGTTCGGGGAATTGGTTGCCCCAAAAGGCGCGACCCGCCTCAAGGCCCCAGCCCAGCTCTTCAAAGCCCTGCGACGTGCGGATAAAGGCCCAAAACCAGGCATTGGCATTGGGCCAATCGCCCGCCCCCCACCATTCTGGATGGGCAGCACCGCGCCAATAGACATAGAGATAGCTACTCAACGGCAGCGCGGCAGCCACCACAGCAGCGAAGATGATGCGTGGGCGGCGCAACAATTGCGGCGCTTGCCAGAGGATCACCGCGACCAGGGGCGGCACGATAAAGGCGACGGTCAGCATGTGAGCAAGGGCAACCCCGCAGAGCAGGCTGAGCAGCAGCAAGTAGAGGGTTTTGCGGCGTCCCGCGGGCTGCGCCTGCCAGGCCAAATAGCCGTAAACGATCGCCAATGTCTGGGCGATTGCACTGCTATACTGTTCGGTGGTCGTGGCGTAATACCAAAAAAAATAAGTGACAGCGTAAAAAGCGCTCAGCAACCAGGCGAAAGGCCAATCACCGCTGGGCGAGCGCGGCGTGCGGGTAAGTTCGCGGAGAATCTGGTAGAAGCAGGCCAGCGCCAGGAGCGCCCAGAGGGTGCTGTAGCTACTCAACAGGCGGATCGGGTTGGGCAGTTCGTTGCCGAAAATCTCCAGGAGTGCTCGCCCGCCGTGAAACCAGAGCCAGCCCCCCATGGTGTAAAGTGGATAGCCAGGCGCGTTACTGGGGCGAGCCTGCACCTGCGCGTATTGATGCGTGATCAGATCGCCGCCGACCATCTCTTCGGGCTGAAAACCATTGTCGAGGGTAGCGATGTAAAGCAGCAGCGCCCCGACGATCAAAACCCACCCGGCCAGACGAGCGGCCCCTGGCCGAGCACGAAGTGAACCAACCGTAATCTGCAACATGGTAGCCATCTATAGCATGGCCCATAACACTCTGTCAAAGTCCGCGGGCCGAATCGGCGCGTTGCAGCATCACGCTGTTCTGGATTTGTAACTCGTTTATGCTAAGCTAACCCAGTTGTTCAATAGGCACGACGCTGGTGCCGCTCCCCGCCCGCAAGCGGTGCAGCACCCAAATTTTGCGCTGTGGGCGAAGCATCGTGCAGAATTTCGGGCTAGGTCTTACGGCGTCTTTAGGTGTATTTTGTTGCCACACGGTCAGATACCCCATTATTCTCTGAAGCTGTCCAATCTACGGTATACTGTTCGGGGTATACAACCTGAATGTGGCTTTCTGATTCGGAGTAGTTTCCATGCAAGCTGAACTGCGCGACCGTCCCCAACTTGAAGTGAACCCGGGCGAATTGCCTACCAAGCGCCCATTGATTGGCGTACCCACCGGTCGTGAAAAATCGCAGCGTTTCTTCGGCCTTCCGCTTTATATCATGAACCAGACCTATATTCGGGTCCTGGAATCGCTCGGGGCCTTGCCAGTCATGATCCCGCTGCAGATGAGTGAGGCCACGCTCTATGGCATCTTCCAGCGGCTGGATGGTCTCTTTCTGCCCGGGGGCGAGGATCTCGACCCCAGCACGTATGGAGCCGAGCGCCATCCTCAGCTTGGCGCGCCAGACCGAGAGCGCGACCGCACCGAGCTACATCTGACGCGCTGGGCGCTGGAAAGTGGTATGCCGGTGCTGGGTATTTGCCGCGGCATCCAGGTGATCAATGTCGTCTGCGGGGGTACGCTCTACCAGGATTTGCACAGCCAGCGCCCCGACCTCGACAAGCATGATTATTTCCCGCCCAATTTTGAACGATTCCGCATCAGCCATCAAGTAGCCATTGAGCCCGACAGCCGCCTGGCGCAAACCCTGGGCACGGGCCACGAGGTGAACTCGATGCACCACCAAGGGATCGAGCGCTTAGGCCAGGAGTTGCGCACGGTCGCGTGGGCCGAGGATGGGCTCCCCGAAGCGGTCGAACTGCCCACCCTGCCCTTTGTGGTCGGTGTACAATGGCATCCCGAAGAGTTGGCCACGACCGATCAACTGAGCAGCAGCTTGTTTTATGAATTCATCCGAGCCGCGGGCAGCGATTGGCGCAGCCAAATCCCCGCGGACTGGCCCGCTTATTTTCGCCAATTGTGTCCGGTGGTCGCAGCAGCGGCGGAGCCACTGAACACGGCCATCACCGCGGGGGCTCAGCCCCTGGTGGTCGCAGATGATGGGGCACGGTGTAGTTGATGACCATTGACGACAGACCATTGACGACAGACGGGAGTGAGACCGTCCATCGTCCTCCGTCTATCGTCTAAGCAAGGAGCATTCATTTTGACTTTTCCGCTTTCAATTTTGGATCTCATGCCGGTGCCCAGTGGGGGAGATGGGGCACAGGCCCTGCATAATGCAATCGACCTGGCACAACGGGCCGACCGGCTCGGCTATCATCGCTACTGGCTGGCGGAACATCACAGCTTTATGAGCCTGGCCTCGGCCCCACCGGAAATTCTGATTGGCGTGATCGCGCATGTCACCAGGCGCATCCGCGTGGGCTCTGGGGGGATCCTGCTCCCCAATTATGCGCCCTACAAAGTGGCTGAAGTCTTTCGCGCCTTGTCGGCCCTGGCCCCGGGGCGGATCGACCTGGGCATTGGCCGGGCGCCCGATCAGGACAAACGGACCGCGCTGGCCTTGCGCGGGGATGCAGCGTTGCTCAATGTGGCTGACGATATCGGGCGGCTGGTGGCCGAGCTGGAAGGCTTTGCCGAAGTCGCGCCTTCGCCCTTTCCGGCGGATCATCCGTTGCACAATCTGGTGGCGTGGCCCGAAGGCGTCGCTTTTCCCCCGATCTGGTTATTGGGTGCGGGTCAACGCAGTGCGGAGCTGGCCGCGGCGCGCGGGCATGGCTTTGCCGCGGCCTATCACTTTAACCCCCGCGAGTCGGCGAACGCGGTTCAAGCCTACAAGACAAACTTTCGCCCATCCGCGGCTTTTGCGCAACCGCGTGCCATGGCCGGCGTCTGGGTCTTTTGCGCGGAGAGTAACGAACTGGCAACCGACCTCAAACGCGCCAACGATCTCGCCATTTTGCGGCGCCACCGCGGGGAACGCAGCGCCCCACCCACCATCGAAGAAGCGCGCGCCTATCCCTTCAGTGAGGCCGAGCAGGAAAAATTACGCAACTTCTCGGCGGTCGTTGGCGATCCGCAAAATGTCAAAGCCCAACTGGCCGCGTTGATCGACAAATTGCAAGTCGACGAATTGATCCTCGTCACCAACATCAGCGACCACGAATTGCGCTGCCGTTCATTCGAATTGGTGGCCCAGGCCTGGGGGTTAGGTTGACCCGGGCTCGTTGTTCCACCCTTGTCCCTCATCTGTTGGAAAAATCGCCCAGATCTGGTATAATTCCTCGTTGGACAATGGTTTGCGACGAAATTGAAGGTCGCGCCAAGCAGTGCCATTTATTTGATGGAAAACTGCCTCTGGCGTGCGCGTCCAACCCAATTCTGGGAGCGCTTGCATGAGTGATCACAATGAATTACCCCCTGGCAACGGAGCAGTTGCCAATGGTTTGCCGGGCAGTAACGGCGAGTTAAACGGATTGCACAACGGGAGCGAGAATGGTGCCCACAACGGCATCATTCGCCCGATCTCGATCGAACAAGAGATGCGCGCCAGCTATCTCGACTACGCCATGAGCGTGATCGTCGCGCGCGCGCTGCCCGATGCCCGCGATGGCCTGAAGCCCGTCCATCGCCGTATTTTATATGCCATGCACGATATGGGCCTGGCTCCCAATACCCCTTACAAAAAGAGCGCCCGTATCGTTGGTGAAGTGCTCGGTAAATATCATCCCCACGGGGATGGCGCGGTCTATGATTCGATGGCGCGCATGGCGCAAGATTTCAGCCTGCGTTATATGCTGGTCGATGGCCAGGGCAACTTTGGCTCGATCGATGGGGACAGCCCCGCGGCCATGCGGTATACCGAAGCCCGGTTGGCGCGCATTGCCGAAACCATGTTGCAAGACATCGAGATGGACACCGTCGATTGGGTGCCGAACTTTGATGACAGCTTGCAACAACCGTCTGTGCTCCCGGGCATGTTGCCCAATCTGCTGGTCAATGGCACCAGCGGCATCGCGGTGGGGATGGCAACCAACATCCCGCCGCACAATCTCAGCGAAATTGCCAACGCCATCGTCTATGTGCTCGACCAGTGGGAGCGCCATGACGAGATTCTGCTCGAAGAGTTGATGACGTTTGTCAAGGGGCCCGATTTCCCCACCGGCGGCATTATTTTGGGCACCGAGGGCGTCAAGCAGGCCTTTGCCACTGGCCGCGGCCACCTGATTGTGCGCGCCAAAACTGAGATCGAAGAGACGCGCGGTGAACGCTTCCGCATCATCGTCACTGAAATCCCCTATCAGGTCAACAAATCTCAACTGATCGAGCGGATTGCCGAGTTGGTGCGCTCGGGGCGCCTGGAAAACATCAGCGACCTGCGCGATGAGAGCGACCGCACCGGTATGCGGATTGTGATCGAGCTCAAGCGCGGTGCGGCCCCCAAAAAAGTGCGCAATCAGCTCTTCAAACATACAGCCTTACAATCTTCCTTTGGCGTCAACACGCTGGCCCTGGTCGATGGCGAGCCAGCCACGCTGGGGTTGCGCCGCGCCATTCTGGTTTATATCAACCATCGCTACGAGGTAATCCGCCGTCGCAGCGAATATCAATTGGCCAAGGCGCGCGAACGGGCGCACATTCTGGAAGGGTTGCGCATTGCCCTGCAATTCCTCGACGAGGTGATCCGCACCATTCGCGAGAGCGATAGCGCCGAGGTCGCCCGTGGCGCATTGATGGAACGTTTTGGCCTGACCCAGGTCCAGGCTCAAGCCATTCTCGATATGCAATTGCGGCGTCTGGCCGCGCTCGAACGCCAGCGCATCGAGGACGAATATCAAGAGATCATGACCCGCATCAACTATCTGCTGGATCTGCTGGCCCACCCAGAGAAGATTCGGGCGTTGATCCGCGAAGATATTTTGATGCTGAAGGAAAAGTTTGGCGACGAGCGGCGCACGCAGATTCTCGAAGAAGGCAATGGCGAATTCAGCGAAGAAGATCTGATCGCCCAAGACAATGTGCTGATCAGCTACAGCGCGGGCTCCTACATCAAACGCATGAGCGACGAACATTTCCGGGCGCAAGGGCGGGGAGGCCGCGGCATCAAAGGCATGACAACACGCAACGAAGATGAGGTGATCGACCTGCTCTTTGCGCGTACCCTCGACTCGATCCTCTTTTTCACCAACAAGGGGCGTGTCTACAGCAGCCGCGTCTATGAATTGCCCGAAGGGAGCCGCACCTCACGCGGGGCACACATCGCCAACGTGCTGAATCTGCAACCCGACGAGGCAGTCAGCACGATGCTGGTGGTGGCCGATTTTGAACAGGCGCGCTACATCACGCTGATCACCCGGCAGGCTCGCATCAAGCGCATGGAGCTGAGTCAATTGAGCAATGTGCGCTCGAATGGGTTGATCGCCATGAATCTGGGCGAAAATGACTCGCTCGATTGGGCCCGTTTGACCAATGGGGATGAGGATTTCCTGGTGGTCACGCGCAATGGCAAGGCGCTCCGCTTCCACGAGACCACGGTTCGCTCCATGGGGCGCACGGCTGCCGGCGTCATGGCGATGCGGCTGCTGGATGATGACGAAGTTGTCAGTCTGGATGTGGTCAAACCGGGTGCGGAGTTGTTTGTGCTGCATCAGCGGGGCTGGGGCAAGCGGGTAGACCTGGCCGAATATACGACCAAGGGCCGCTACAACCAGGGGATGTGGACCACCGCGCACGATCGGCTGGAAGAAATTGGCCAGATCGTAGCCGCGCGTGTCGTTTTCCCTGAAGATCACGTCACCATCATTACGAGCAATGGCATTGTGCTCCGTACCCAAGTCAGCGGCATCAGCCGGATGGGCCGCATGACCCGCGGTGTTCGTGTGGTCAACCTGAACGACGGGGATACGGTCGCGGCTGTTGCGATTATCAACCATGCGGACATGACGCGCGGGGTAGAGATCGACGAAGACGGGCCCCCAACCAATGGCAACCATCAACTCGGCGACGCGGTGCTGGCGACTTCGCCCGCGGCGGAGCCTGGCGAGGAAGCTATGGACGCGCCCGCGCCGGAATTGACCGAATAAAAGCGAATCCAGCGATGTCGGCGACGCAATCGTTCCTGCACCAAAAACCAAATCAGCACCTGGCCTTCCTGCCCGACCCCCGGCCAGAAGCCATTGCCGAAGTTTTAACCGCCTTTGCCAACACGGAAGGTGGAACGCTGGTGCTTGGTATGGGCCCAGAAGGCCAGTTGGGCGATCTTTACGTCGCGGAAGAAGCCCAGGAAGCCTTGCAGGCAGCCTCTCGGCTGTGCCGACCACCGGTGCCCACCAACTGGCAACTGGAGCAAGTGGTGGGCGGCGTGGTGGTGTTGCTGCGCGTGGATCGCAGCAGCGAGTTGCACAAATTGTGGGATGGGCGAGTGCTGGTGCGTAAGGGGGCTGAAAATCGCCCCGCAGAACAGGCCGAAGTCAATCAATTGGCGTTTAATCGGTCTGACAGTGACTTTGAAACGCAACCAGTACCCGGTGCCAGCCGCGACGATCTCGACGAAGGTGTGATCAGCGATTATATGGAGCGCCGTCAGGTCCGCAGTCCGCGCTCCAGCGTTTTGCCCACCGATCGCCTCCTGCAACAGATCAGCGCATTGAGCGAGACCAAACAACCGACGGTGAGCGGCCTGTTGCTCTTTGGCAAGGAGCCCCAATTTTTCATGCCCCAAAGCCGGGCAACCTTTGTCAAGTTTGCGGATACCACCCCACGCGGGCCAGCAGGCAGCTTTGGCTATGGCCGCCGCGAAGAGTTTATTGGCCCCTTGCCAACGATCATCGACCGGGCCTGGCGGGTGATCTGGGAAGAAATGGACAAGCGGGCCGTTGTCCGCGGCCTGCAACGCCAGGAAGAGACCGAATACCCCACGGCCCCCGTGCGCGAAGCACTCGTCAACGCGGTGGCCCATCGCGACTATCGCCTGACCGGGCGCGGCATCGAGATCCGCATGTACACCGACCGCCTGGAGATCACCAGCCCCGGCGGGTTGCCAGCGCACATCACGTTGGACAACATTGTGGAAGAGCATTACAGCCGCAATCCGCGCCTCGTGAACGGACTCTACCAGTGGGGCTATATCGAAGAACTTGGGCTCGGCGTCGACCGCATGATCGAAGATATGGTGGCCGCCGGTCACCCGCCGCCCAAATTTGAAGCCACCACCTATCGCTTTACGGTGACGCTCTACAACAAAAAAGAGCCGAGCAAAGCCATGCCGCAGTGGGAAGGCAACATGAACGAGCGGCAGATGAAGGCGCTTGAGTTCCTGGAGCGCAGCGGCGCGATCACCAATCGTGATTATCGCGAGCTCTGCCCGCATGTGGGCCCGGAAACCCTGCGGCTCGACCTGGCCGACCTCGTGGACAAAGGGATCATTCTCAAGATTGGCGACAAACGGGGCACACGCTACATCTTAAAATAGGCTGCTCAGTGCCGTACATGCGGGGTGTTGATATCCCAATTTATACCAATTGGGATATTTGGGATATACAGCCCAAAATCTTGGAATAACTTGGGATATTTGGATTATTATTTGGGATAGACCAGAAACGTGGCTTTGGCGTATTCTTGTCCGCCCTTTGGGCCGGTGCTATAATGGCCCGGTCTGGGCATTTATGGGTCGGCCATAGATGTGCTGTTATCGCCCGACGGCCAGTGAATAAGCGCTGACTGGGTGGGACAACCATCTGCCCTCGAATCGAACAAAGGTCAGTTGCTTATGAGTGAACCCACGCGCAAGGTCAATGACCAATTTGCGCTAAAACCAGAAAACAGTTCCTCTGCCGATTATGCCCTCTCGACGGGTGAAGCGGTTGCCGAGCCCGTTGCCGAAAGCAACCAGCCACCAGTCGCGTGGATGTTGCTGCGCGAACTAGTCGAGACGATTGTCCTTTCGCTGGTAATCTTTCTGCTGATCCGCATGGTGGTGCAGAATTATCGGATCGAAAGCCATTCGATGCAGCCCAATTTTGCCGAAGGCCAATTCATCCTGGTTAACAAACTGGCCTACCGATTCGGTCAACCAGCGCGCGGGCAGGTGGTTGTTTTTCACAACCCCCAAAATACCGACGAAGATTATATTAAACGCATCATTGGGTTGCCGGGCGATACGGTGAGCATGCAGGGCGAAACAGTCTACATCAACGGTGAGCCGCTGCCGCAGCCTTATGTCACCGAGCCATTGCCGCCGGGCTATCAGTTTGGGCCGCTCGAAGTGCCCGCCGACAGCATCTTTGTCATGGGGGATAATCGTCCGAACTCGCGTGATAGCCGCTATCCTGATGTGGGCTCAATTCCCGAAGAGCTGATCGTGGGAAAAGCCTGGTTCCGGGTTTGGCCCTTTGATGTTTTTGGCGCTGTTCAACATTACGACCTCGCCCCCGGCGCAGCTTCACCTTAAAGCGAGAGCAAGCCATGCCGACCAACGCCGAACTCACGGATTTGATCAAGACAACCCTGCGTGAACTGCCCCACCGGGCCCCTGATACGCCCACGGTGAGCGCGCACTCACGCTCGGCAGCGCAACTGGCCGGGCTGATTGATCATACCCTGCTCAAGCCCGAAGCAACTGCCGACCAGATTCGCCAATTGTGCAGCGAGGCCCGCCAATTTGGGTTTGCCAGCGTCTGCATCAATGCGGGTTGGGTGCCGCTGGCGACCGAATTGCTCGCTGATCGCAGCAGCAAAGTATGCACAGTGATCGGCTTTCCGCTCGGTGCAACCTTGACCCGGGTCAAAGCCTTTGAAACGGCAGCAGCCATCGAACATGGAGCGCACGAGGTCGATATGGTGCTGGCTGTGGGGCGTTTGAAGAGTGGTGACCTGCTCGAAGTGTATGCAGACATCGCCGCGGTGACAGAAGTCGCCCAGACAACTGGCGCGCTCGTCAAAGTGATCATCGAAACCGCGTTGCTCAGCGAAGATGAAAAAGTCGCGGCCTGTGTACTGGCGCAACAGGCCGGTGCCGATTTTGTCAAGACCTCTACCGGGTTTAATGGCGGCGGGGCAACCGTGGCCGACATTCACTTGATGCGCGCAGTAGTGGGCGCGCGTCTTGGCGTAAAAGCTTCGGGCGGTGTGCGCACCACAGCAGAAGCCCAGGCAATGGTTGCGGCAGGGGCCACGCGCATTGGCGCGAGCGCCGGTGTACGCATTGTCCAAGCCCTCTCTGCCCCATCGGCAGGTAAGGCGCAGAAGGATCTCTATTGATGGTTGGAAATAGCAGGTTGCAGGATTTTGCCCTTTTGCTTGGTCACGCCTGGCGCTGTCACCATTGTCGGGAAGCCCTATTGGCCCAACCCGAGCTTTATTCGGTTGGCTACAAGTTGGATCAGACCCAACGCGATTGTATCAAGAATCTGACCGATGAATCTTTTCTCACGGTCATGGGGTTGGCCGAGATCAGTGGCCTGAGCACCAACACCCTCTATGAAGCGATTGACCACCCACGCGCGCGGTTGCGTCACCTCGACGGCCAGCGTTATGATTTTCGCGCCGTGCGCCGCTAGGCCTCCGCACACGGCTTTCCAGCCATTTAATTATGAAACAAATTATTCCAGGTTTGTGGGAATTTGATGAAATCGGCGAGGCTGTCCACGCCTATCTTTGGGAGTGGCCTGGCGGCCTCACGTTGATCGACACCGGTCACCCGCAGGATGCCCCCAAAATTATCGAGGCGCTGCGCAAGCGCGGATATGCCTTGCACAATGTTCGGCGCATCATCGCCACCCATGTGGATCCCGATCACACCGGTGGGCTGGCCGCACTCAAGCAGATCACTGGCGCAAAAATCGCTTGTCACGCCACCGAAAAGGCGGTGATGGAGCAGCCCTGGAAGCGGAAATGGGGGGCCTGGTATACCGCGCCGATCTTTGCCTTAGCTTCATTTTTGCCAGCATTTCACCAGCGCCCGGTCTCGCCAGATGAACTCCTGGTCGATGGTCAGGAGTTGCCCGAAGGCTTTACGGTGATCCACACACCGGGTCACACGCCGGGCCACATTTCGTTGCTGCATCGAGAACGCCGGTTGTTGATCGCGGGGGATGCGCTGGTCAATCGACGGAATACCTTGCGCGTCAACGAAAGCCCTTTCACGGCGGATCGCTACAACGCTCGCCGCAGTTTGTGGAAATTGGCGAAAAAGTATGGCGACGAGATCGATGTCGTGGTCTTTGGGCATGGCCCACCCTTGCTACAAAATGGGGGAAAGCGCATCAAAGGCTTGGCCAGCCGCATCTTCTCGGCTGATGTTTGATGCGCGCGAGCACGGCAGGTTATAACAAGTGGGTGCTCGCCACGTTCGCAGCGATCTGCACAGGGTCCCACGTGGGCGAATAAGGCGGCGCGTAGGAGAGATCCAGCCAGCCGACCTGCATCACGGTCATACGGGCGTGCAGTGCAGTCGCCAGAATGTCGATGCGCTTGTTCACGCCATCCCGCCCGACAATCTGCCCACCAAGCAGGCGCCCATCGCGACGGTCGAAGACCACCTTCACCTGCAACTCGGTTACGCCAGGCCAATAGCTGGCACGGTCATTCTCGCGGATCGTGGCCGCGCCGACAAACTCCCCATGCGCGCCAAATTGTCCGCTGGCCTTGGCTTCAGCCTCATTCAACCCCGTACAGGCCAGCGTATAATCAAACACTTTCACCACTGCTGTACCGACAATGCCGGGGAAGGTTGCATTGCCCCCGGCCATATTCTCTCCGGCCAACCGGCCACCCTTATTGGCCGCGGGGGCCAGCGGGATCCACGCGGGGCGGCCCAAGACCAAATGCTGATGTTCGACACAATCGCCAGCCGCGAAGATGGCAGGGTCACTCGTGCGCATCTGTTCATCCACCCAGAGCGCGCCGGTTGTGCCCAAGCGCAGGCCCGCCGCTTCGGCCAGCTCGACATTAGGCGCAACGCCCGCGGCAACGATGATCAGGTCAGCCGTCAGTTGAGTCGTCGGGCCTGGCCCATCGCTGGGCGCGACGGTCAGGACGAAGTGCTCGGCTGTTCGGGCAATGCGCTCGACCCGAGTGGAAAGCAGCAGCGCAACTTCATGGGCGCGCAGGGTTGCCGCGACCTCCTCCAACATGTCGGGGTCAAAATTGGTCAGCAGATGCGGCAATTGCTCGATCACCTGCACCGTGAGCTGACGGGCCCGCAGCGCTTCAACCATCTCCACACCGATATAGCCGCCCCCAATCACCACGGCTGATTTTGGCTCGTGTTTCGCCAAATACTGTTGAATCTGTTGCGCATCGGCCAAAGCGCGCAAAGTGAAGATCCCCGGCAGATCGATCCCAGGAATCGGCGGGCGGGTTGCGCGTGCACCAGTAGCAATCAACAAGCGGGCGTAAGGTTGAATCAACCGTTCGCCCGTGGCATGACGCAGCACAGTTACGGTTTTGGCGGCGCGATCAATCGCCAGCACTTCATGACCGATCCGCACATCGATGCCCCGTTTGCGTCGCGCCCGCTCCGGCGTCAGGACGATCAATTCCCGGTCCGTGGCGACTGTCCCGGCGATCCAATAGGGCATACCACAGGCGGAATAGCTGATGACCTGACCGCGTTCAAAGACCAACACCTCGGCCTCGGGCAGGGCTCGTTTGATCTTGCTGGCAGCGCTCATCCCGGCGGCGTCACCACCGATGATCACAAAAGGTTGGCTCATCATTGTCCTTATTGTCTGAAAGGGGAACGGATTCACTGCTATCGTAGCAAGGGGGCGGGAAATGGTCAAACCGTGCACAATCCAGCCGGATAAATTGCTATCCGCTGGCGTACGGATTTGACAATCGCCCCTTCACTCTCTATAATACTCTCCTATATGCGTTGGGACTCGTGGTGTAGCGGTTAGCATGCGGCCCTGTCAAGGCCGAGGTCGCGGGTTCAAATCCCGTCGAGTCCGCAGAGTTGTAGAACAAAAAGAGGGGCCAGTTCGCTGGCTCCTCTTTTTGTTTTGGATACCTATACACGCACCACCGCACCCGCAAAGGCGTTTGCGCAGATCAACCGTTATCCCTGCCAGTACCCTCCCCTCAAATCCATCACCCCGGCAAGATTTATGTATGCCTTGGGGTAGACAAAGCGTAAGCCACTGCCTGCTCTAGTCCCATACCAACACCCTCTGACCAAGCCTGGGTAAAGGCTAACTCGCCCAGTTGGTTGCGCACCATGGCGACAGATGAATCAAATCGCTGGCGTTCGCTTCGGGAAACAGTGGAGCCATCCTGCTGGCGCAGGTTGTCTGCCACGCCCCACAACACGGCGGCACGCACCGGATGACCGCACAAGGCCATGGTTTCTCCCAACCCTTCTAACGCCCAGGCGATGCCACCAAGCTGCTGACGTTTATAGCGCAGCCTCAGACTTTCAGCATAGGCGGCAATCGCGGCATCATAGTTGCCCAACATTTGCTGGACCAGACCCAAGTTGCGAAACGTCCAAGGCCCAACCTGAGAGTATGGCCCATGCTGGCGCTGGTGTTGAAAGATTTCTTCCAACCATCTGTATGCCTGGTGATAGTCGCCCAGCCCAATTGCTGCTTGTGCCAGCAGATTCAAGGCTGAAGTGAGCGGCCCGGGATCATCCATTTTGCGAGAGAGGGTCAATGCCTCGCCCGCGTAGGCCATGCTCTGGTGAAAGTCTTCCTCTTCTGCCATCAGGTCGGCCAAATTGAGCAGCGAGCGCGTGATAAGTCCTTCATCGTTTACGTGGCGAGCGAGGGCGAGACTTTCCTGAATATAGATCGCTGCCCGTTGATAATTGCCGAGTTCGACGGCGTTCGAGGCTAAATCATGCAGACAGCGCACAATTGCCTGTTGATCTTCACATTGCTGGAAGAGGGTCAGGCTCTCTTCCAACATCTGTTGCTGGGTGAGGCAATCCAGCGCGAGCGTACTGGCACGATAGAGCAAATTGGCGCGCAGGAGCATGGGCTCGTCGCCCGCAAGGTGGCGTGATGGGATATGCTCGACCACATGCAACGCGTGGGTCAGCCACAAGCGTCCTTCGCTCCAGTGGTTGCGCACATGCCAATAGAGCCCCAACCGCGCGACCAGCCAGACGGCCTGCCAGCGTTGGGTTGGTTCGGCGTCGGGAGATATCAATCCCCATTGCAAGGCTGACCGAATATTTTCGTAGTCACGTTCAAAGGCATCCAGGGCAGGCGACTCGGGCGCTCTGATCAACTGTGTCTCTAACAATTCAGCCAATGCCAGAAAGTATTGCAGATGCCGGACGCGCACGGCCACGATTGCGCCCGCTTCGCCCAATTTGGTCTCGCCTGCTTGACGCAGCAATTCGTGCAGGTCAAAACGATCTTCTGCTTGCTGGCGTATTAGCGACTTATCCAGCAGCCCGCTGAGTAGCTCCGGCGAGGCATCTGCCACAGTTTGCCCGGCGTTTTGTGTAAAGCCCGCGCGGAAGACTGAAAGCTGGGCAAACACTTGCCGCTCCCTGGCTGTCAGCAGGTGCCAGGAGTGTTCAAAAGCAGCGGCGAGCGAATGGTGGCGCGCAGGGCGATCCCGCATGGTTGCGGCAGGGGGCAGCTGACCCTGAGCCAAGGCCTCGGCCAACTCCGGCAGTGATTGGGAACGCACGGCGCTCGCAGCCAACTCCAATGCCAGGGGTAGCCCTTCCACCAGACGACAGATGCGTATGATGGCCGCCAGGTCGGTCGCAGTGGATGTAAAGTGCGGCTGGAATTGGCGCACCCGCTGCAAGAAGAGATGAACCGCGGCAAAGTCAGCCATCTGCGTTGCCTCGGGGGTTTGGGGATAAGCCAAACCGCTTAGCGCAAAGAGATGCTCCGCCAGGAGCGCCAGCCGTTCACGCGAGGTGACTAACCAGGTAACTTTCGGCGCATAGTGCAGCAGGTCGATCAACAACTCGACATCGGGCAGCAGATGCTCATAGTTGTCCAACACCAACAGCTGATTCTGGTTAGACAGGACTGCCCACACTTGTTGCTGCGGTGATAAATCACTCCGCAAAGGTACGTTGAGTGCACCGAGAATCGCCTGCGGCAGAAACTGCGCCGACGAAACCCCTGCCAACGGCACAAAGACGGCACCGTCTTGAAATTGCCCAGTTTGGTCTGCCGCGGCTGCCAACGCCAGGCGCGACTTGCCGATGCCACCAGGCCCTGTGATTGTGATCAGCTTACACTGTGGGTTGATGATCAGCTCACCCAGTGCGGCCAGTTCGCGCTCGCGCCCGAACAACGGCGTAGGGGGGATGGGGAGCGGGGTAGTGACAAGGGTAACTTGTCTGCGATTCACCTGACCACCGCTCGGCTGTGTGCTCACGGTGAAGCCTTGCCGTAGCATCACCCTGTCAAATTCACCGGAACGAATCGCTTGCACCAACACCAGGGTCTCTGCATCCGGCTCCGCCGCTAATTCTTCGCCCAATACGCGCCGACAGGTTTCGAATTGCGCCAGCGCGGCCGAGCGTTGACCCGTGCGCGCCAACAAGGTGATCAACAGGCGGTGCGCCTCCTCGTGCCAGGGCTCTACGGTCAACAAGCGGCGAGTGTGGGTGATGGCTGCGGGCAGATCACCTTGTTGTTGGGCATAATTGGCCAACCCATGCAGCCCACTGAGCACTGCTTCGCGGTACTGGGCACGCTGGGTCAGCAGCCATTGTTCAAACTCAGGGGCCTCACGCACATAGAAGCCTTCCAAAAAGTCGCCGCGATAGAGCGCCAGGGCGCTTTGCAAACGCTGGATGGTCTCGGCTGTCGGTGGCGTGCTGATGCTTGCCAGCAAGCGTTCCGTATCCAGTTGGTAAGGACAGGTACGATTGAAGGCAGCTGTCTGCCGCTCGACCAGCACGGCGTCACCGAGTAGATCATGCAGGTTGGAGAGGCATTTGCTCAGGCTGGCGCGCGCGGCGGCTTCGGGCTGGTCGCCCCAGAGCAGACCGGCCAGCGTCGAGCGCGAGTGAGGGCGACCGGTGACGGCCAGGTAATAGAGTAACGCTTGCGCTTTGCTAGAACGAAAACCAAGCACAAGGTGACCGCACCGACGCACTTCCGGGCTGCCGAAGAGGGTCAGATCAAGCGAATTGAGCATAGGGAGACTTTTGGAATATTTTGTCGCGATCTTGTCGCGCTGTTGGCGCAGCCACTCGGTATAGTACGGCTGGACAACTGGGCAACTGTCATTATATCCAACCAAGCCATCGCTGTGAAGTATGAAAAATTAACCAAATGCCCACAAGCTGGTGGCGTAGACGTGACACCTTATGAGCGAGCAAAAACCGACCTTTGAATGGCAAACGATAGAGTGTGATGCGGACTGGGAACAGGTACGCGCGGCCTATCCGACCCATCCAACGCCGCCTCAAGCACACTCGGTCACGAAGCAGAAACTTTGGAGCGCAGTGGCAATATTTCTGATGTTAATCGGTGTAAGCCAGTGGTGGTGGCACATGATGCAGCAGGAATCAACGGCCGCGACAGAACAAGAACTTAGAGCGCTCATCCAACACAACATCTCCCAGTCTCCCTCTGTCCCGGGGTATCTTACCTCGCCGGAGGATGGCCTGCGCGTGGCCATCCAAACAGGCGAGTCGGCTGCTCAGGCAGACATCACAATCGATGCTATTGAGCTACACGGAGATCGAGCATTGGCCAAGGTACGGATCGGGATGGGCAATAGCGAAACTGCGCAGCGACAAACACGCTTCTACCAACGCTCGGCCACCGACTGGGTGCAGATAACGCCGGATGCGGAACTGTGGGGGCCAGCACGCAGCCTGGAAACGCCTTTCTTCGTCTATCACTTTCGCCAGAACGATGCCCAGGCGGTCGTGGCCGTGTTACCCCAGATGGATACCCTGTACCGCACCATACGGCGCAATGTTGGCCTACCCGTTCCATCTACCACCGCAAAGCTGGTCATCGAGGTGAGTGTGACTCACCCTCTTGGCAAGGAGGCGCTCTGGCTTCAAGTCAGCGACAGGTTCATCGTACCATCCCCTGCGCTTTATTTAGCGCCAGTCGAGTTGACTGACGCCGAACTCCTGGCGCAATCGATTGCGTTGCTTTTGCTCGATGCTGTCATCGCCCAGGCCAGCGAGCAGCATACAGTTGGCTCAACGTGGCAGCCCATGGTACAGGGGATAGGTTTGTGGCAAGTGTGGGATCTGAATCTACCCTTAGCTGTCTGGCGCACAGAGATAGTGCAATGGCTCTATTTCGACTTACCAACCGCCCGCGCCCAAAAACCGATCAGACTACCTGACCATTACACGGAACTCTGCGCTGCCCACAAGCTCTGGCTGCCCACGCCACTGGAAATAAATATCCCTTTGCTGTGTACAGATGCAGAATTGAATTGGGAAGACCTTCGTTTGTCACCCTGGGGGTGGATCGATCCACCGGCACACCTGGACGAGCTTGTCTCCAACCTTTCGCCCGAGTTGATCGCTGACCCACCCGCAGCCAGCCACCCAGGCCGTACAGTAGCACTAGCAACGCTTATCGAATATGCAGTAGCCACTTATGGCCGTGACCGTTTGGCAAGCCTGGTGGCAGGTTTAGGGCAACATGAAGATTGGGAGACACTCATCCCTGCTGTATATAGTGTCTCGGCCAGCGAATTCGAAGCTGGCTGGCAGGCCTACATGACGACCCGCTACCGCAAATAAAACATACGAGAGCCTTAGGATGACTAGCCAACCACCCTATTACCGCATCTACCTGTTGACCGTCTGGCAGGAGCGCAGTCGCGGCCCGCCTGAGTTGATCAGCTGGCGCTTTCGCCTGGAAGATCCGCGCACAGGTCGGCAGCAGGGGTTTACCGATGCCACCACGTTTATGGCTGCCTTAGAGGAGTTCATCGGTTCGGGGGAAGGAGCAGAGGAGCAACTGTAGGATTCCAGCGTATTATTCAACCACTTTTATTTCTCCAGAGGAGCAAGCAGATGAGGTCGATTTTGTATTGTTTCATGTTATTGTTTGCGGTGGTGCTGGCGGCCTGTGTGCCGATTCAGGCCCCGCCCGCTTCACCAGCCGCACAAGCCAGCGAGAATACTGCGGTGCCCAGCCCGGTCGCAGAGCTGGCTGGTGAATTTGAACTGGTGCAATTGGTTGTGGACTTTCCCCCAGGCACATGGACGCCTTTGCACACGCATGGGGGCATGTTGCTGGTGACGGTGCTGAATGGCGAGCAAACCGTGCGAGATGAGCAAGGCAACGAGACGATTTACAAAGCGGGGGAGAGTTTCACCGAAACGCCGGGTACCTATCTCGAAATAGGCAATGCTGGGCAGGAACTGGTCACGGTCTCCACGGCTGCTTTGCTGCCTAAAGGAGCAGCTTTATCAATGACCAAGGAAGGCATCAACACGGATGATTCGCCGCCTGGCCCCACCACAATCTATCAAAACAGACTGGCCGTCACAGAACCGCTGGGTGAATTTGAAGTAGTGCAGTTGATTGTCGACTTCCCCTCCGGCACCTGGACGCCTTCGCATACGCATGGCGGGGAACTGCTCGTGACAGTGCTGACTGGTGAGCAGACTGTGCGTGACGAGCAAGGCCAGGAGACTGTCTACAAAGCCGGCGAAAGTTTTATTGAGATACCAGACACCTATCTTGAGATTGGCAATGCGGGGCAGGAGCTAGTCACGGTCTCGGCCTTGGCGCTGTTGCCCAAAGGCGCGACCTTGAGTACAACGAAAGAGGGCATCAGTACCGATAACGCGCCGCCTGGCCCCACCACGCGCCACCAGGCCAAATTGGCCGCTACCAGTGTCGCTGCACCGTGAGTTCTAGCCATGAGCCGGGAATCCCTCGCCCGAACTCACGGCCAGACCATATGGAATTGCCCAGGGATTGCGAGGCTGGCCTCTTGATCCCTGGGCGTGCCTGTTTCCCCTACCGGGCGATCAGGGGCAGAAAAATCTGGTCCGCGCCGACAATTGGTGGTTGCTCGCCGGAACCGCCCCCCAGCCAGGCTGGCCGCTCGCCATCCAACCCCAATGCTCGCACGCCTACCCCATCTGCACGTACGGTGAAGAGCTGCCATTGCTCTTCGACACCGGGAAGCACATCACGCTGGAAGACGATCCATTTGCCATCGGAAGACCAGCTGGGAGAACGTGACTTTTGTCCTTCGGGGCCACGAGTGAGTTGGACATAATTCGCCAGAGTACCATCCTCTTGAATCTGGGCTTTCCAGATCTCATCCTGGCCCGTGAATGGAGCGGCGAAGACGAGCCAACTGCCACTCGGCGCAAAGTCCGGCGTGCGGTAATCATAGCCGTCTAAACACAGCTCGCGATCTTCACTGCTTGAGGCCAGATCCACCAGACAGAGTTTGGGCGGGATGTAGGCGCCAGAACCGGCCACATTACAAAAGCCCGCGGTGCGATAAGCCAGCCAGCGCTGATCCGCCGAGAGTGCCACTTCGGAGCCATAATCGTACTGGCTCATGTAGAGGGTCTGGCCAGGACGCCCAAAGGTTGGCTCAAAGAGTGAACAAAAACCACCGACTGCACCAGGCGCCACCAGTTGCCGATACACAATGCCAGCATAGTGGCTTTCGGTGCCCGACAGGTCATAATCACTCAGGCCTTCTACAGCCAGGTAGAGTTCGGGGGTTCCCCCGGCCACTGGCTGCGAGAAGATGCTGCCGCCCGTCCGAAAATAGAGCCGACTGCCATCGCCCGAGAAGCGAGGCTGGGTAGCGTCGGTAAGGGTACGCTCATTGGGGGCCCCCGCCAGGTTGCGGATGTGAACATTGTTTCCCACTTCGTAGGCAATCGTCCCCTGGATGGGAGATGAGTCAGCTGCCTGTGCAGCGCCAGAGATAACCGCGGAGACCGGCCCTGTATTGCCCGTGTTATCTATCGCAGCTACCCGGTAGAAATAGGTGGTTGCATCAAGCTCGACATCGACATAGGTTGTGGCGGATGCATTGCGGACGGTCAGTTCGACAAATGGCCCTGTCTCGCTGGTTGAGCGATAAACCCGATAACCGCTGATGCCCGTCGCATCTTCGGACGCATTCCAGGTCAGGATCACCGCTCGTTCAGCCGCAGCAGTGGCCAGATTGGTCGGCGCGGTCGGCGGGATGCCATCCAACAGGGCGCGCTGGAACCAAATTTCGCGGTCAACATTCCGGTCATCTTTCCAGGCAATATAGGCATAAGTTGATTCACCAGTGCCGCCAACCGCCAGGCTGGGATCAAACTGGTCTGCACTATCGGGGTAGCTCCCTTGGCCATCTTCCAGGTGAATCAGGCTAAAGTTGGCCCCCTGATCGACCGAGGTTGCCAAATACAAGTCGCTGCGCGAAAGCAAATCGCGGACAAACACGATTAGCAACTGGCCATTGGCATCAACGCTCATCTCCCACTGCCGAACTTTCAGCGAGTCCACGTTGGTAACCAGGATTGCATCACTCCAGGTGGCTCCTTGATCCGTGGAGCGACGCAGGCGGATATTGTGCTGGGATTCAGCATCGACCGTATAAATGACGTAGAGCTCCCCGTCGAGCCCAATCGCAATTTCAGGGCGGACATTATCATCAGCGCTGATCAGAAAGTTGGGGCCAAAGCTCACACCGCCATCGGTAGAACAAGCCCCATAGATCGGCTTGCGCTCATCGACATGGCGGCCGCGATCCTCCCAGACAGCACAGATAAGGCCATCACGCGCGTCGAGACTGATCCAGGGGCCGTAGTCATTGATGTAACTAGAGCCGTGGATGCGACCTGTATGCATCACATCGTTGATCAGGGTTGGATGCCATTCATCGTTTGTGGCGTCGTAGCGCAACAACGTTGGGTTAAAGCCCTCGCTGTTGGTATCTGAGCCGTACAGATGGCTCAGGATGTAGACCCCTCCCGTGCTTTTATCGACCACAATCCGATTTTTCCATAAGTCGCTGTCGCGATCAAACCCATTGGCCAAGTCTGAAACCTGGAAGGTGACCCCGCCATCTGTAGATTTGGCTACACGAATATCATTCTGCATGTTGCTTTGGCTGTCATAATATTGATGCCAGACAATCCAGATTGTGCCATCTGGCTGCACCGCAATATCGGGCATGTTCGACCAATGATCCTCATGCCAATCGCTTATGCGGATATTGGCGCTCCATGTCTTTCCGCCATCGGTGGAGCGGGCAAAGTACACGCCGAACGTCTCGCCATCGCGATTATCTTCCCAAACCGCGTAGAGTTTGCCCTCGTGTTCGGCAATCCGGACCACATCGACATGCCGAGCATGTTCAGCCCCAGCATCGGTAATCCGCACATTGCGGTCTTGCAGAATTGCACCAGCGTGAGCCAGCGGGAGTGGAGCAATGACCAATTGCGCCAACAAGATCAGGATGAATGCCAGTGCTGTGCAACAATTCTTCTTTGCCAGTTGAAAGCACATTCGCATATAGGGTTGCTCCTTTTCTACACGTAAAATCTATGCGTAAATTCTGCGCATTCCCTGCTGGTAAGCCCAGCTTCGGGAGCCGCACCCAGTTTACGGATAGGTTCTTATGCCAAAATCGCTCCCTCCCAACTGACAAGGTCAGCCAGGTCTTCACAGATTTTGGAATGACTTCACAACACATGAACTGTACGACTCAGGGGGTCTGTAGGGGAACGAGCATGAAACAATCAGTTGATGGGAAGTTATCCCATCAACGATGCGTTCGTGAGGGCAATGATAGCAGTGGATTGTTAACGAAACCGCGGCATCACCTTTTCAGCGAAGAGCCGCAGCCCTGCTTCAGCGGGCGCGTCCATAAACCAGAACAAAAAGTGAGTGATGCCCAGATCGATATAAGCCTGCAACTGGGCTGACACCTCGTCTGGCGTACCGACGATCCACGTTTCGGCTAGCTTTGCAGGCAATTGATCGCTTTCCCCCTGCAAGAATGCCTGCAATTCTGGCGCCAACGGTTCACTCGGCGGGGCAAGATCAACCATTGCTTGCAAGGTAGAACGCAACAGGCTGCGCTCCGGCACAATCAAAATCTGGGTCTCCAGGCTCTTTTCGATGCTGGCAAAGTCCCGCCCGACGGCTGCGCACGCGGCTTGTAAGGCTTCCAGTCGCTGCGAAACCCCGGCCAGGCCGACTGGAACCGTGTTCCAGCCCTGGGCATAGCGTGCGGTCGCGGCCAGAATTGCGGGGTGTGCTTCCCCAAACCAGACTGGCGGATGGGGCTTTTGGAGCGGTTGCGGCGTGGCCATGGCCGCGGTCAAGACAACATCGCCCCTGGTTATGGTCACCGGTTCTGTAGCCTGCCATAACGCCAGAGTGATCTCCAAGCCATCAATGACTTCGGCAAAGCGCTCTTCCATGGTCTCTGGGTAACGCAGGCCGTAGGCTGCATGTTCTGCTTTGCCATAACCAGCGTCGATAAAATAGATAAAACGCCCGCCGCTGATCTGGTCCAGGGTGGCGGTCATTTTGGCGTGAAGTGCCGGGTGACGAAAAAAGTGGCCTTGATGGATCATGCCCAGCTTGGCCTGTTGGGTTGCACCCGCCAGCGCGGCCAGCGTGGTCCAGCCTTCCATGATCGCGTTGTCTCGCCCCAACATGAGATGATCCGCCACCCACAGCGAGTCGTAGCCCAGCGCATCGGCCAGGCGACCGAACGCGATCGTGCGCGGTGGATCCAGCTGTTCATAGTTTGGCGTGCGAAAAAAGCGAGCGCCCGGCATGGCAAAAATCGGTAACGAAAGGCCGAATTGAATCGGATACATGTAGACTGACTCCTCAAAGAAATCGATAAAGAAATCGATGATTTTGGTATTGCCCACGGGTTCCTACCGTGAGCCTGGAACAGGGCGCGCAGGGCGTACGGAGCCCAGTAAAGGTGGGTTCAGTAGCCGTGACCAGCGCTTGTTGAATGCTGCGTACCCGCAGCGCCTCATTCGGCCAGCGGCAAATCGATTGCCCGCCCTTCCTGGGCCGATCGGTAAATCGCCCGGATAATCTCGACCGCTTTGCGCGCTTCTGGCCCTTCGATCAACGGTGGGCGGCCTTGCTGGACTGCTTCGATAAAGTCGACAATCTGCCGGCGATGGCGCTCCGAGCCAATGGCCATCGGGTCGCCAGCCCCACTACCGCCCCCACCCCCTTCCAGGTTGAGCATGGCGTTCTCCTCATCGGGCGCGGCATCGGCCAGTTTCCAAACGACGATCCGGCCTTCTTCCAAAACAATCGTGCCTTGATCGCCACGCAATTCGACGCGCGCCGGGTCACCCGGCCAGGTGCTGGTCGCGCCTTGGATCACACCCAGCGCGCCGCTGGCAAAGCTCAGGACCGCAGTGGCGGTATCTTCGGCTTCCATCTGGTGCGCCAGTGTGGCGGTGCGACCAAAGACACTCGTTACTGGGCCCGCCAGCCATTGCAGCAGATCGATATTGTGAATGGCCTGGTTCATCAAAGCGCCGCCGCCATCAAAGGCCCAGGTGCCCCGCCACCCACTGCCATAATAGGCCTGGGGACGATACCATTTGACAAAGACATCGGCCAGGGTCAGGCGGCCCAGGCGGCCAGCTTGCAGCGCTTCTCGGGCCGCGTGGACCCCCGCCATAAAACGCAATGGAAAGATACCCGCCAGCACGATGTTGGCTGCGTCTGCAGCCGCGATCAGGGCATCGACCTGGGGCAAAGTGACATCGATGGGTTTCTCCACCAACAGATGTTTGCCCGCGCGCGCGCCCGCGATGCCGATCTCGGCGTGGGTTGCGCTCGGTGTGCAAATGGCCAGCGCATCCACATCCGCACGGGTCACAGCCTCGCGATAATCCGCCACCCAGGTGGCCCCACAGCTTGCAGCCAGAGCCTGGCCAGTGCTGGCCGTGCGGCTACAAATCACGCTTACCTGAGCGTCTGGAATCTGGCTCATTGCCTCTACATGAATCTTTGCAATATTTCCTGCGCCAATAATGGCAAAACGTAATGGCTTCACGACATGGTTTCTCCGGTTAGTTCCAGGCAGCGGCGAGGAGCGTTTGGCGACAGACGATGGATGGGAGAGAGTGGCTCGCCCCTCTCGTTTATCAGCTTCAGGATTCAGCCCAGTTTGACATAACTTCCCCGCACAATGCTTGGCAAAATCAAAATTTTCGCGCTTGACTTTTGACAAACTTTCCTGTATGCTCGGTGCGACCGACCCAGCGCCCGGACCACCATCATACCAATTGAATTGTCTCTCTGTTGTCTGCGCCAGGCTTCCCACTGGCGGTTTTGGCATGGAGACAAGGGTTTGAGTGACGTACCGCCAGACTGAGTCAGTTGGGGCGGTATTTTTTTTGCCCTGGGGCCCAATAGTTCGGTCACAAACAGATGATGCAGGTGATGTTTCAGGAGGAGGAAGCAAAAATGGATGAACGACAAACTGGTGTCGTTAAGTGGTTTAATGACCAGAAAGGGTTTGGCTTTATCGCCTTGGATGGAGGGGGCAATGATGTTTTTGTCCACTATTCGGCGATCAATGGGCAGGGCCATCGCACACTGATGCAAGGGCAGCGCGTTGAGTTTACGGTGGAGCAAGGGCCAAAGGGACCAGCTGCAGCAAACGTTCACAAGTTGTAGGGTGGGCCCCAAGGCTCGCTGAAGCACAGACATCGCAACTCGACCCACGGCAAAGAGATATTCCAGCGGATCGGCCACTTGTTGCACGCGTAGTAGATGCTCGCACGATCCAGGACCATTTCACCATTGCTCGGCAAAGGGTTGATCTAAAAAGGGAGGTGTTACCGAACGGTAAACCTCCCTTTTTTTGTGCTCGGTAGCTTATTTGCGCTTGAGTACAGGCAAACCATTCTTGCTCTCTGCCACTTCGTAGCCGCTAGGCACGTCGTCGAGAGCCCCTTCTTTTTCCTCTTTGGCGAAAAAGTAGATGGTCTGCTTCTTACCATTCTTGAGGGTCGTGTCACGCGAATGTAGAATGTACTCACGGCCTTTGGAATTGGTATACGTGTAAGCCATGAAATCCTCCTTGTGGGTGGCTTGACGATTCCTACGATACATAACAGGGGGTGAGCCGCAGGGAGCCGACTGTGATTCAATAGCCCTGGCAACAGCGGCACTGCTGTTCATCTCTGCATGTTATACTATCGAAATTTAGCTTTGTCAACCACCTACCACCTGCTGAAAACGATGAATCACCACCGGGTTGACTGCCGAAACGGGCGCATTATATACGCTTTGCCCAAAGTGCACAATTTCCGCACCACTCTGGGGACGCTCTCAAAGAACCGGATTGGGCAACGGCTCGCCATAGACGCCCGCGATCAGGTTCTCGGCAGCCATCAGCGCCATTTGGGTGCGGGTGGCGATCGAAGCGCTCCCAATGTGCGGCAAGACCACACAATTGGGCAAGGTCAGCAGCGGATGGTCCACGGGCAGCGGTTCCGGCGTGGTCACATCCAGCCCCGCAGCCGCAATCTGACCGTTGACCAGTGCATCGTAGAGCGCGTCCTGATCCACCGTACCGCCGCGGCTGGTGTTGATCAGAATGGCGCTACGCTTCATCTGTCGCAGCGTCTGGGCGTTGATCAAATGCTGCGTTGCCTCATTGAGGGGCGCATGAATGGAGACAAAATCGCTCTCGGCCAGCAGGTCATCCTGCGAGACAAACTCGGCACCCAGCGGTTCGGCCAGTTCGGGCTTGGGGCTGCGCCCACTGTAGAGCAACCGACAGCCAAAACCGGTCAAACGACGCCCGACCGCTGCCCCGATCCGCCCCAGGCCAACGATCCCAACGGTGCTGCCGTAGAGATCATAGCCGGTCATCCATTCTGGTTTCCAGGTACTCCATTCCCCGCTCTTGACCGCGGCCGCGGATTCGATCAGCCGCCGCGCGGTTGCCAGCATCAAAGCCAGCGTGAGATCCGCGGTCGTCTCGGTAAGCACGCCCGGCGTATTGCCGATCAGCACCCCGCGGCGCTGGCACGCGGCCACGTCGATATGATCATACCCAACCGACATGGTACTGACGACGCGCAAATTGGGGCCAGCCGCTTCCAGTAACTCGTCATCGATGCGTTCGGTCAGCAGACAATAGAGCCCCTCAGCCCCGGCCACCCAGTCGAGCAAAGTTGCTCGCGGAATCGCATCATCCTCATCCCAATGACGCACATCACACCGTTCCTGTACTCGCTGCAGACCAGCCTGCGGAATCCGTCGCGTCACCACTACCTTTGCCGTCGCCATCAAAGCTCCCCATTCATTGCTTGCGGTTCAGTTGGTTTTTGCCAATATTCGACGTAACGGCCAGCCAATTCCACCGGCAGCCGTCCGACCAGATGGGTCCCGGTTTCGCCATGTTCTTCTTGCTCGACAAAGCCATGCTCATGGGCCAGGGCCACCAATTCCGCGTGATTATAGGGGATAATCACATCGATCGGGGCCATTGTCTGGCGCAAAACTGTGTCGATCTGGGCCAGGAGATCGGGCAAGCCTTCCCCGGTCAAAGCACTCAGCGCCACAGCGTTCGGGTAATCGGCCAGCGCCGCGTCCAAGTGAGCCCGCTGGTCGGGATCCGACAGATCCAGCGCGTCCAACTTGTTGAGCGCGGTGATCACTGTTTTGTTCCCGGCCCCCAGTTCTTCCAGCACCTCTTCGACCGCGGCCACCTGCTCCTCCATATTGGGGTGCGACAGATCGACCACATGGAGCAGGAGATCGGCCTCGGTGACTTCTTCGAGCGTGGCACGAAACGAGGCAACCAGCGCGGTGGGCAATTTTTGGATAAAGCCGACCGTGTCGGTGAGTAACACGCCATGGCCATTACTCAAATTGATGCGGCGCGTGGTCGGGTCGAGCGTGGCAAACAGCTTGTTCTCGGCCACCACGTTGGCATCACTCAGGGCGTTGAGCAAGGTGCTTTTACCGGCATTGGTATAGCCAACCAGCGCGATTTGGGTGTAAGCGGTTTTGCGCCGTTGACGGCGATACAACCCACGCTGCTGCCGGATCTCCTCCAGTTGCTGCTTGAGGAAGGCAATGCGCCGACTGATCTCGCGGCGGTCAACTTCGAGCTGGGTTTCACCAGGGCCGCGCACACCAACCCCGCCCGATCCACCCCCGGCCCGACCGCCAGCCTGGCGAGCCAGGTGGGTCCACGCCCGCGTCAGGCGGGGCAAACGGTATTCGTATTGGGCCAGTTCCACCTGCACCGCACCTTCACGCGTGCGGGCGTGGCTGGCGAAGATGTCGAGAATCAACGCGGTCCGGTCGATCACTTTGACCTGATCGCCCAGGACTTTTTCCAGCTCGCGCTGTTGCCGAGGCGAGAGCTCATCATCAAACAATACGGCCTGCACGCCAAGTTCAATCACGCCGACCGCCAACTCTTCGAGCTTGCCTTTCCCGATCAGGGTCGCGGGGTTGGGCGAATCCAGCCGCTGAGTCATGGTGCCCACAACTTCGAGGCCAGCTGTCTTGGCCAAAAGCGCCAGTTCGGCCAGCGAATCATCAAGGGTCAGCAAGCCAGGGTCATCGTTGAGCTGAACGCCCACCAGAATGGCCCGCTCCTGCGGTGGACTGGTGGCGACCAGCCCGCGGTCATCGCGCAGCACGGTCCGACGGCTGCGGCGATCTTCCTGCTCAGCGCCATCATCGAGCCAATTCGCATTGGCAACTGTTGCTGCAAACGAAGTAGGTTTTGTCATAACGTTTTTAATCCTTATCAACTGCAATCAGCGTCGCGCTCACCCAGCCATGCAGCGGGTGGACGATCTCTTTCCATTCGTGTGCCAGGGATCGCTCCAGCAGAATCACTTCCTGGTCGGCCAGCAACTGACCGATGACGGCATAGTCGACCCCTGGGCCGGCTCGTACATTGACCCGAGCCGCGGTAATTCGGCCTGAGGTTAGCGCAAGTGTTGCAGCATGAGTCGGCGCTCCTTCGCGACTGAAACGCAAAAATTGATGGGCAACCCAACCGGCGATCGGTCGAGTCACTTGGACCCAGTTACCATCCGCGGAATAGGCCACAATGGTGACTTCCTGTTCAGCCACCAGCAGATGGATCGGCTGGGCGCTCAGGTCGGGCCCGCTGCGCACCACCAGCGGCCCGGCCATAACCCACGCCGTTCGCGGCAACAATTGCTCTGCCGCCGATGGTTGGGCAGGGACCCTGGGCATGGTAGACAATAGCTGGCCACTGCTCGCCATCAACAAGAGGCTGGCCGCGAAAAGAGTTGCGGTGATCAACGTGGGAGAACGCAACCGCTGCCACCAGTCGGGCCAGCGAGCACGCAACCAGCCGACGGCCCAGGTTGCTTGGGTGGACGGTATTGTCAGGTGGCTCTGCGCCAACCGCAACCGCCTGCCCCCAAGCACTTTTCGCCATTGTACACCAAAATCAGGGAATTGTCCCCTCTGGAAAGCCGCCATTTTTCGCACGAATTGGCGACTATTGCGCCCGATTTGGGGAGCCGCCGCATGTTTTTGTAACCAGATCCAGATCCGGTCGGGCGGGGTTGGGTTGATGCGCAGTGCCTCGGCCCAGACTTGCACCGCCCAATCCGCGGCTTCGGCCGTAAAAGCAAGATTGGCTTGCAGACGGCGGCTCAATTGGCTGTGCAGGGTGGCCTGCGGCAACCAGGCCGGGGCAGCCAGCAGATCATGCGGGATACGCTGGCGCTGGGTGTGGATCAACACGAAGAGTTCGCGTGGGTAGTCAGCACAATAATCGCGCAGCAGTGCTTCAGTCCGCCGCGGGTTGGCGTGCAGGTCGGCCCCGTAGAGCACAATCAATTGGCGTAGAATTTGCCGGGGCTGGTCGTGCATAGGCATCAGCCATAGAACTTACGTCATCAGACACGGATTTCGGCTTCACTGGTGCCAAAATAGAGGCGAGTTCCCGCGGCCAGGGTGACACTCCGCCCCGGCGGCACCTCGCGCAGCGTTCCATCGGCGGTGGCGCTCACCCATTTTTCGCCCGAACGATTTTGCAATCCCCACAACTCGGGGTGGTTCGGGTGTTGACGCACCGCGGCCAGGGCTTCGCCTTGCTCGAATGGCCGGGCTGGATCCAAATGATACGCGTAGAGGTGCGTATCATGATTCAACAACACCACCCAGCGGGTCGAGCCGTGGCTCAAGCGCAGGCGCGGGGGCAGCCGTAATGCTTGCTGGCAGCCCCAACAATGCAATGCACCGGCTGCGCGCAAGCGGGCTGGATCGTAAAAATTCTCGGCGCCACAAGCTGTACAATACAACAAAGCGTCGCGCACCTGCAAAAGCAGCGAACACCATTCACTCTCGCGCACACGGCCTTGCGCACCAGGCTGCATCCCCGCGGTAAAGGCTTGCGTAAACCGATCGCGCACGGCCTGCGGGTAGAGCGGCCAGAAGATCAGCGGGTTATCCTGCTCGCCGGGCACAGGGCGATTGCTCGGATCGGTCGGGTCGAAGATGAAGCGGGGCTCGAAGCCATAGAGGCGCGTCATGGCCGGTTGGTCAAAACAGTGGATCGCCAATTCGCGCGCGCCCTCGAGTGGATGGTGGTTGCAGAGCAGGTAAAAGAGCAAGGTTGCCAGAGAAAAGAGATCGGTTTCAGCGGTGGGTTCAGCCTCGCCGCGCACAATCTCGGGGGCCATAAAGCGTGGCGTACCATTGATCGCGCCCGGCGTGTTGTTGATGTCCACATTGTCGTTGTCACCAATCCGCACTTCGCCGGTGGCCGGGTCAAAAAAGAGATTGCCAAAAGCAATATCGCGATAACAGAGCCCTTTGGCATGTAATTGGCGAAAATGGTAGGCCAGCTCAAATCCGGTGGTAATCAACACCCGGAACGAGGGGGTCACCTGCCGCGTCACCAGCTCATTCATGCTGACAAAGTTGGCTGGGCGCAACAACATGACATAGCCAAAGCCCTCGTCATCGTCGGCTTGCAGGGCCAATGCCAGCGGCCACAGGAATCGATCACTCGGCGCGTTGTCGCGCACCAGGCGCTCCAACCGGTTACGCAAGGCGCGATCCTGTTGCCGATATTGCGGGAAATACCATTTCACCGCGACCGGCTGGTCGGCCATTGTGGCGCGATAGACTTCGCCCTGCGCCCCGCCCCCGAGGAATTGGTCGATCACACAAGGGAGGCCGAGCGGTTCCGTCTGGAGCGTGGTACCTGGCGATAACAATTGGGTCATGAGGTTGATCGCTTCGCTTATTTGAACGTGATGCGTCAAACGTCAAACGTGATTTATTATGGCGTATACATTCATAACGCACGACGTTTCACGTTTGACGTTTCACGCCTGATAAAGAATCCCAACGGTGATGTCATCGCCGCTGCCGCCATCGGACGTCATCCGCAGCCAGTTTGGCAATTGGGCGCGCAACATGCGCACGGCCTGGCCGGCCTGTTCTTGCTCGGCCGCGGTGATCAGCGCATAAATATCCTGCGCGGCCAGCAGAAAATCCGCATCGCTGACAAAGGAATTGGCATACCCATCGCTCGCCAACAAAATCAAGGCGGGAGCCGACTCGTCGCAGCGTTGGAAATGGAGCCGCACAAATTGCTCGGCAGTGGGCATACAGAGGGAAGAAGTGACATTGCCGATCAGGTTGGGGTCGGGGGGCAATGGCAGATGCTGGGCAACCCCCGCACGATCCACGGTGACAATATCACCATCGCCCAGTTGCAGATAGAGCAGAAAATCACGCGTTACCAGGGTAGCCAGGAGAGTGGAGCCATAAGCAAGCCGCGGTTGCGCGTGCAACAGGGCCAGGCCATTTGCTGGCAGATTCGCCAGTTCAGCCGCGGTGAGCGGGGTTGCAGCCAGATCCTGATCGACCGCGCGACGCCACGTTCGCAACAAACGCCGCGGCAATTGTTCGGTGATCGCCCGGTGAATCGCCACCAGATCTCTGGTTTGCTCATAATGGGCGGCCAGATCAGTCAACAGGGTGCGCGCCACCTGGACGGCCAGGCGCGAGCCGCTGGCGCTACGCATATGCAAGGCATTGCCGTGGCCATCGGCGACAGCCAGCAACCCTGGCGGCTGGGGGTTGCCATAGCTCGCCAACCAGTCGAGTGCATCCTGATTGGGCAAGCCCAAACGGAGGTGATTGGCCCCGATGACCGATGTGCCAAAATAGCGCCAGTTCGGCTTACCAGACATCGTCCACATCCTCACTGGCTGGGGGTGGCGCGGGCAAAGGTACATTCGCAGAGGCAGCCGCGTTGGTCAATTGGGTGGCCGGTGCGGACGCCGCTTTGAGGACAGCCGTCGAGGCCCAGCGGATAAACTTCACCAGATCCGCCGGGTTGTGGGCGTGGAGCGGCAAAATTTCCGGGTGGCCGATAAAGCGTTGTAAGACTTCTTCATCAGCATCATCGCCGATGGCAATGGCGATACGCACGGCTTTTTTGCCCCAGGGTTGCGCCAATAGTTGCTGCAAGCCGCCAGCAAAATCATCGGTCGGGTGGCCGTCGGAGATCAGCACCAGGACCGGCGGCAGACCGCGGCGCGGCATTTGCTCGACATCCAGCGCGTCGGCCACCATACGCAAGGCCTTGCCCATATCGGTGGAGCCATTCGCCCGCAGATCCTGCCAGTGGAAATTGGCCACGGGCGTGGGCTGGGCGATCTGCCAGCGGGCGCCGCTGGCAAAACTCAGGGCCCGCACAAAGACTTGCGCGTTGGGATTCTCAGCGGCCACTTTCTGCATTTCGGGTAACGCTTCTTTGATGGCAAAATTGAGTTGCTGGATCTTGTCACCGGCCATTGAACCCGAACAATCGACCAACCAAAAGAAATGGAGCGGGCGACTTGCCAGCGCGCCACCGGGTAGTTTTGTCATGGGATATCCCCTCTCACCTGGAGCCTGAGCTAATAGAGAAATTAAATAGAGATCGCACAAATAGCGAGCAAGTAGGTGCGGTTTTTAACCGCATATTCTGGCCCTAGCCTACCTGTGCGGTTAGAAACCGCACCTACGATTTATACGATATTTATCTGGTTTCTCTATTAGCTCAAGCATATCACGAACACTTGTTCTAAGGCAAATCAGAACAAAGTTCGTTGCCG
>CAZIRP010000039.1:0-51504 GCA_964541665.1 uncultured Caldilineaceae bacterium
TGATTCACTCCTTCGTTGACAACCCGCTTTAGCTCGCTTTCGGGAATCAACCATGATTTGCTGCCCGCCGGTTTGGTCGCCCGTAGTTGACGCAGCAGAATGCGTCGACGAACCGTCTTTGACTTGACGCGCAGTGCGTCGGCTGCTTCTTGGACTGTATAAAACTTCGGCGTTGTTTGCATCCGCCCTCCTGGATGGGCAGCCCAATAGAAAAAGCCAGGCTGCCCCGGTTGCTTTGTATTTGCAACGAGATCAGCCTGGCTTTAGAATATGCCCAGCCTAATCGTTGCCCTATTCAACGGTCTGGTCAGAAGCCGGTCAGCGCCTTCTACGCTGGCCGGCTTCGCTATTGGGTTGTGGACTGTGAACTCTTGCTGTCCACCGTCCATCGTCTACAGTCTGCTATCCAACAAATCTCCTCTCCCACGGCATGTGCAACCGGCCTATGGCATCGCGCTTCGTTCGTTCCCCGCGACGGTCGTATCCGGCTGTCGTCGAAACGTTGCTGTGACCCATGAGACGCTGCACGGTGGCGATGTCGGCCCCGGCATCGAGCAGATCCCCAGCGAAGGTGCGGCGTAAGTCATGCGGGCTAAAGGCCTTTACCCCGGCTTGTTGGGCCCGCTTGACCACCATCTTGTAGATCGCTGTGGTAGTCAGCCCTTCGTCCAAGATCCGCCCACCCTTGTTGATCGCGAGGAAGAGTGGGCCAGGTATATCGCTGCGCATGTGCATCCAGTCAGCGAGGGCATCATCGACACCGCTGGCTACCGGCACTGTTCGGGTCTTGTTGCGCTTGCCTGTCACCCACAGCACGCCATCTCGATATTGCTCTACCTGCAGCCCGGCGATCTCTGCTCTGCGCAGCCCACCGAGCACACCCAGCCCCAAGATGGCTGCATCACGCACACCGGCAGCGCTCTTGTCACTTGCACAGACCCTGAGCAGCGCTGCGAATTCGCCGGGTGCCAGCGCCCGCCCAGCGGCCTGCTCTGGCTTACTGCCGGGGATTGCCTTGACGCTGATCGCCCGCATGTAGTCGTCGGTACTGATCTGTTCCATCTCCCACGCGGCGCGCAGGGCACCACGTACAGCCGAGAGCGCCTTGTTGCCGGTGGCAGCGGCTCGGTTCTGCATCAGCCAGGCTCTGAGCGCCTTGGTGTGGCCGACGCGCAGCAACCACCATGGGCAGGTCTGGTGATCGCAGCGCCGGAAGGTCAGCACCGCAGCCGCCATGTTTAGAGCACTGACCATTGTGCTGTGGCTGCCATTGCTCAGGCTGGCCAGGTAGACCCGGGCTGGGTTGAGGGCGATGGGTAAATCCAGAACGGGAGCGAGCTCACCGTGAGGTCGAATGTCGATTTCCATAAGTTCGTCAGGCGCAACGGCAAACCCGTTGACTTCGCACAGTTGTTCTGCTATGATCATGTAAATCTCCTTTTGCAGGGAGTTGAAAACCGGCATCTCTTTGAGGGGGGCGCCGGTTTTTCTATTGGGTTTCGTGTCTAAATTTTAGTCACCAGAATTCCTATTCTAGTAACCTATCTCTTGCACTTTGTGACCGCCCTATGCTGCTCGTAAAGTGCATTCTGAATCGAGATTCAGATCTGCTAGGCGTAAATCTTTCCGAAATGAAAATCCGCTATCCAGCTCCATCTGTACTAGACTCTGGTACAGATCTGGATTGTGCCGGGCACCATTTACGATGTCGTTGCGCGATGCCAACACGCAGATGGCGCACGATAAACGTTGATTGCCCATCACATAGGCAGGATGACCCCGCCAACCATCAAAGGCGGCGGAGTCGACTTGCCTGTATAACTCCTGGCGTCGTTCCAGATCGTCAGACGATGTGCCTAGTTGTGCCCACACATCTTCCGACGACCAATGTAATAGTGGCCGCCACGTATAAGCAGTGCGCCGGCGTGTACAGATCTGTTTTCTGTATTCCCAAAGCGGGCGCTTTGCTCTAGCATAGCTTTCGTCTGCACGAATGCCTTCGGCAGAAATGACCACCGATGACATAGGCTGGCGCAAAACCTTGTCGATCTGGTTGCTCTTATGATGGCTAGTGCAATAGCGGTTCTTCGCGTCTGGGAACGGGGCCGCCCGTAGAACTTTGTCGATCTGACTGCGTTTCTGATCGGCGGTGCAGTAGCGATTTTTGGCGTCCGGGAAGTGCGGCTTCCCTGTTCCCCGTAATTTCTCCATCCGGTCTTGCATCTCTTGAAGCAAGTCGCCCTGTGGCCGCTCGACCACGACTAGCCGGATACCGACCTCGTCACACATGGCTTGGCAATGCGCCTGTGTTTGAGGCCATTCCATCCGCCCCAGATGAGCATGGACGGCGAATACATTTCCCGGCCAGCGATTGCGCTCTCGCTCAGCCATTAGCGCGTACAACATCGCTTGACTATCCTTGCCACCACTGATACTGATAGCGAGCGTAGCACCAGTTTCCAGTGCCGATTGAATCTCTGACGAGGATGATATTGTCGTCATTCTGTCTCCACTCCTGATTTCACTACTTTGGGCCCCACACACTCGCCACACAGCCACCGGCCCTCTTCCAACTCGTTATGCCCAACACGCTCGACCCCTCCGCACACATCGCAGACTGCATCGAGCAGGATGTCCTCAAACCATAGATAATGCCGACAACCGGTTTGTGCCAGAGCCTCTGTGCTGGTCAGTGCAGCGGCGAAGGTCAATCGTTTCTCGTTGCTGAGTGCGAACAAGTGTGCGAGCATATCAGCAATGTTCCGGCTGGCCTGGGGATCGGGGCCGACCGGCACGACGGGAACCCAGGGGCCGGGATGGCAGGCCGGTGCGTGACGCTGGCCGGCCTGCCACCAGGAAAATTCGATATACCAGAACAGATCGCGGTAGCCGGTGGCTTTTGCTTGTTCCAGAATCTTGCGCTGCCAGGTCTTTGTCTGGGTTGCCATGTGCTGCCTCACGTTTTACACCAGCATTGAAAGCTGGCCGGACCGTTCGTCACACTTTCGGCGTCTAGTAGCCGCAGCGTTGGCCATGTGATGCTGATGATCATAGGCCAAATGACACTTTTGGCACGCTGCCCGCAAATTGCTGTAATCACAGTTCTGCGGGTTGTGATCAAGGTGCATCACGGTCAACACAATCATGAACACCTTGCGATCTCCAATCATCTGACCTGGCTGCAAATGCGGTGTCTCAATGAATCGGCCATTGACTCGAACACCAACAAGATGATTGCGCAACCCGCACCACTCGCAACAGTTGCCGGCCTTTTGAATCACGTCCTTGCTGATCTTCTTCCAGTTTCTCGGGTAAAGCTCTCGTTTCATCGGCATGGTTACTGGATGCCTCCTCTATGATCAGCATAATTTCTCATATTGACCTCGCTTCCGACACGTGCTACCCTGTTATCACGAAACCGGCTGATCGTGCTGGCTTGCCAGCCTCGGGGGAACGATCAGCCGGTTTTGTATGAGCCTAAATCTCCCTGCCCAAGAATCTCTGTCCAAAGATCTCGATGCCGCCCGGCGCAAAGGCTAAGATAGCGATTATTTCAGCCCAATGGATAGCTGTGCCTGCTGCTTCTCCCGGTGCAGCTCCGTCCGGGCCGGGGTCGCTTCCCAACCGCATCCTTGCCCGCTCTATCTGGTAATCGCTCGGCCCACCGTGCCGCTGCAGGTCGCCAATCAACCGGGGCACACTCACACAAATGAACATGGCAAAATGGGCGTGGTCACGTTCGATCTGTGCCTCGATACTCATTTTTCCACCCTGTCCGCGTGAGCATTGCGCCACTCTCGAAAATCAAACAGGATACCGGCGGCGGATCGTTCATCGGCCCCGATCCGGTCTCGCACAAAAGAAACCAGAAACGCATCCGATTCAGCAGCATCAGCCGCCGCTAACAAATTGATCGCCAATTCCCTGGCCGACTCCGGCGACATCTGGGTGACAATCTCTTGTGGGCGGACGATTACTTCAACAAACGGTTGCTGGGTGTTATGCCCAAAACCGCTGACCACAGTCCATACCGTTTCTACTTGTTCGTTCACCGCTCTATCCTCCCCGGTCACCCGGCCCCATAGTGCCGGTTCGTCAACGGCACCTTCGATGCGCTCAACCCAAAGGCGATGACCCGAGCCCTCATCAGCCGGTCGATGAGGTGATCTACCGACTCCGGCGTTAATAGCCCAACCTGGAGTGACTCACCATTCTCTCCGGCTCCTTTAATGAGCAGTGATACCAATGGTGTGTGCGGTGTGCTCTGTGCAGAGACGCCAATGCTCACCGGCGAAATGTCGTTTGGGTTCATCCATGCACCTCACAAACCGGCTGCCCCGGCCCATCGCGCGCCACGCTGCTGGTTTTGCCGGTGCCATCCATCACGAGGGGCAGCCACACCAGCAAACCAATCACCACGCTCCTGGCCAGCAATTCGAGCACCGGCTCAATTGCGCGTCGCAGGGGTGCAGTATGCACATAGACACCAGTCAGATCGCCGATTCGATTAAGCCTGCGCATCGCCTCTCGCCAAAACTCATCCTCGGCGCGAATACCGGCCATGCGCTTCTGGTGCGGGGTCAGCTCAGCTTCTGGCTCTGTTGCCGTCGGCTCACCACAAATGTCGCATGTGCCGTCAGTGGCTGATGGATGTGTGCAATACCCACAAGCCGGGCAGTGGACCACGCCGAAGCCGTCAAAGTCTTGTTGCTGGGCACCGCACCGCGGGCACTCGATGAGGATGATCAGATCGTCCTCAAAGTCTGGTAGGGCTGGCGGATCGATTACTGCTGCCTGTTTGGCTGCGCAGACCGGCCCACAGCCCTGAGCGATATGCGCCGGGTCTGACAGTGGCCGCCCGCAGACGCCACACTTGCCGGTAGGCCTGTTGGCCTTGGCCATTTCGGAGCGCAGATTTTCATTCATGGCATCCAGCCCAGCCCGAGCCGAAGTGTCTTGTCGATGCCCAGCGATGATTCCTTTGACCCTGGCTTTTGTGGGACTCTTGCCAGTCTGCTGTGCTTCTGCAATAGCCTGCTCTCTCGCCGATTCCGGCGTCGATGGTGCGGCCAGCATATAGAGCACGCTATTACTCAAAAGCGAAACAGTTTCGTTTTTGCCCTCAAATTCCTGGGCAACATTCATCAAGTTTTGTGCTGTGCGAATACTCAGATCAAACTCTGCACCGATCCACTGTTCAAATTGACCGTGGGGGAGTAGCCCCTTAACTTCAAGTAATCGTTTACCCATGGCGATCATGTCTTCTTGCGCTCGCCGGGCGTGACGCCGGATACTCACTGTCGCATCAATTACATGCTCGCGATACTCGGTTGCGATCTGGTCATAGTCGAAGCGCAGGGGTTCGGTGATGGCCGATTCCTCTTTGAGTAGATCAAGCATGGGTCACCTCAGCAGTCTCGGTCGGGGTTGGGTGGAATTTCCGGATACTGGCAATGTGCTCTTCGATTGTGGGTAGGCGTGCGCTCAACCCACCGGTGCGGCCTTTGCGCTGGTGGAACTCTAGGGCTAGTCGCCCATTGCAGACTGCGCTAATTTGCAATCTGAGCAATCGATCATGTGCCAGCACCGCCAACCAGGTTAGTAGCGGCCCGTCAAACGTAGCGATACCATCGCTAATCTGCACCTTGATAAAGTAGGAGTCAGACCAATCGGTCTTAGCTAATAGACGATTGTCGAGATGGTAGATTCCGGCCCAAACATCGCCCAGTAGATCGGCAACCTGTTCGCCGAGGAGTGAGATGTTTTGCCCGTACGGGTGTTTTTTGATCCAGCCAGCCCCGGCGTATTTTCTTTGCTCAGCCATGGCCCACCTCCGCTAACACTCGTTCAGCCACCGGCTTATAAGCCTCATTCAATCGGGCATTTGCATCCTGACCGGCCCGCTTGGGAATGATACCCAGGATGGGCGGCATGTCCGCCGCGGACAGCTCCTTCATGCCTTCGTTGTGTCGGGTCAGTTGCGCATCTGCTCGGGTAGCCAGTACACCCAAGATTTGGGGTGCCTGGCCGCGTTCGCGTTCGATGTCCCCGACAATCTCGCAGATGCGCCGCACACCGGCGATAGCATCCGGCTCTGGGTCGGAGCAGATCAGCACATAGGTTGCAGCAACGAGGGCATTCAGTGTAAGGATGCCAGCGTTGGGTGGGGTGTCGATCAAGATGGGGCCAGAGAAGAAGTGCCGCTCCCGCTGGATGGCATTCTGCAAGGCAGTTAAGCGGCCAAAGTTCCGTTGCATCAGCCCAACCGCAACATTTTCCAGGCTTATATCAGCGCCGATGGCATAACCCAGTGGGTGATTCCAATCTGGGGCACAGATAATGCGAGCAGCCCCGTGTAAGCCGATCTGGGCTTGCACTGCACCGCCGAGTAGTGCGCTGGTGTTCTGCCTGCCATGACCCGGCGTTCGTAGTCGCCGGGTTAGGTTGGCTTGCGGGTCGCAGTCCACCAGTAGTGGTTTGAGATGACGTTCAGCAAACTGGATACCGAGGCGGTAGACTGTTTCGGTCTTGGCTACGCCCCCCTTATGGTTGCAGATTGCGATGGTAACTGGCTCATTCATTGACAGGCTCCTTTGTTAATCCGACACCGGCGGATTGTCCGCCAGGGCGAATAGGGTTGGTAATTCGCTTGATGCTTGCTTGCTCTGCCGGTGCCAGCCGACAAATCGCAAGAGGCTCCGTGCCTCCTGTGTGTCGTTGGCGACCGGCTGTGGAATGTCTTGGGTCAGCCGGTAGATTTGAGGCGTACCACTGTTAAAGAGGATGCGCCAGTGCTGCCGGTTGAAGTGGGCCTCATAGGCGTTGCTGGCGAGTTGGGTTATGGTGGCCACGCTTCCACTCCTTTCGCACTGCCTCTTGCATCTCCTCCAGCCAGGATTGCGCCGGCCCGGCCACCTTCGGATCTCGCCTGGCCGCGTCCTTGTGCGCCTGGCGAAAGACCGCAGCGAGCAGGGCAAAGGTGGGGTCGTAGGCCGGTGGCTCTACCAGATCTCTGAGCGATTTGACGCGGATAGCGCCGGGTGATTTGTGGGTCATGGGCCGGTCTCATCCACTCGCTCACGACGGCCATCAGTTAATCCGTTCTCGTACGCGACCTGGCAGTCGATGGCCCAACTCAGCGCACAAGAGCGCACGAAACTGGACGGAAAACGAACATCACCTAGCGGTTCAAATTCCTGCATAAAATCTGACCAATACGGCCCCAGGTACGTGACGACACTGCCCTTTGTGACACCCTTTTTCAATGTCCCATCTGGCAACCAATAATTCGTACGCGGAGCCAAATAACATTGCGGATACTCGCTCAATAGCCGGAATCAGCCTTCGGAAGTCGAAGCGAAACAGATAGCACACGCCTGATCGAAGTGGCCTGCCTTGTATTCGCTCACTAGCTTGCGCATCCAATCAACATTGCCGGGCTTACGTTCGGCGCAATGATGACCGCGTTTTTCACAAACTTTCTTCTTGCATGGATAGGTACAAGGTTTCTCTTCGCTGCCAAACGGATGGTTCAGCCACACGGTTCGGGCAATCCACGGGCGTGACAAACCATCATCGGCAACGGTAAAAAACCGCTTGGCTCGCACTCGTTGATTGGCCCATGCTGCACTGGCTGGGTCTAGCTCGATGTCACCTATGACCCGCCGGGCTGCATTCAGAATCTTTTCGTCTGTACCAAAATCTACGCCATTAGATGTCTGATTGATCAACTGCGCAGCGTTCACTTCCCCACCTCCACCGGCCCATCGCCAAGTATGTGATGCAAGCGGCGTAGCGCGCTGAGTGCGCTATCCAAAGGCTCCTTCACCTCTGGCAATTCGGTGAGCAGTTTGCGTTGCAGCCGGGGGTTACGGAGCAGGCTGTAAAAGGTCAGCGTGTTGCGCCGGTAGGTTTCCCGGGCTGGTGGGGCCGGTGTTTCGTAATCCTGGGCATCGTCGGTATGACCGCGGCCCTTGCCGCTGGGCGTCTGAGCCCGGCTCTTTTGGACTGTGCGCGCTAGCTCTGGGTTGGCAGCTAGCACGTCAGGGCTGAATTGTCTTGTGTTCATTTGACAGGTTCCTTTAGCACTATTCCCACCACACATCGTACAGGTCGTACTTGTGGCAGATGGTGTCTATTTCGGGTCGGCTGCGGACCACGTCTACGCCGGGTTCGCTCGAATACTTTTGTACGGAGCGGATATAGGTTTGGCCGGGAAGAATCATCCAGCCGTCACGCTTAGCCCGGACGATCTGCCGAACATCAGCCATCGTCATGCCGAAGTCCGCGGGTGTGCTGCCGTCCAGTGCCTGTTGTAGCCACAGGCAGGCGTTGCACTCGTAGGTCTTGCGGGCGACCGGCGTGGTTGTGGAGAGCACTCGGGGCATGGTTTATGCCTCCTCTCGAATAGGTGACCACCCCCAATGCAATTCATAACGTTGCAAAATTCCTGCCCCCAGCGACTCACTCGTTACCACCCAGGTGTGAGGGATTCCAGCACCCTTATTGGGTCGCTCGCTGGGATACAGATAGACAGCATCGGGGATATATGCCCAGTCATTTAGTGGGCGAGAGAAGGAAGCGTAAATGTGGCCGTAGCCGGCAGGGATATTGCCCGCAAATTCAAGGCCACAAAGCGCTTCATGTGCATTCCGGCGTAAATGGGCCAGATGATCCAAATCAGCATCCTTAAACAGTGCCTCAATACGCCACTGATCATCCGCCCGAATCATCCGATGTGCGTTGGAAAGATCCATTATGAAATACTGGCGGGCCACTGGACATAACCCCAACGAAATGGCGTCTCCGATCTCCCAACCGGCTCGATTGAGTGAGCGAACAGCCTGTTCAATCTTGAGGGCTTGTGACGGTAACAATTCTTTCGGTGTTATGACAATAGCCTTGGGCCGAACCAGAAACCGCCGTCCGTTACATTCCTCAACCCGCCAATTGCGTGGGAAACAAGGCTGATCCGCCATCTCCTCAAGTGCAATATCCTCAAGCGTGGAATAATGATTCGGACAATTAGCGTAAGGGCGGCCATCCAAGGGTTTCCAAACCTCGTCACCGACAAGCCAAGCTCCACCGGTGTGATAGCCGTCCGGCAAACCATCAATGCGGGTACCCGTTAGGCGAATTGCATTCGCTGTAGGGGCTATATCTCGTATTGACAATGGATACCTGGTCATCGCTCACTCCTCCCTATCAAACACGTTGAACTGAGGCGGAACCATCAACTGCTCGATGGCCCCCTGCTCGCCCATTGTGTGCTTGACGAACTTAATTTTTGCCTCGACATCGAGGCCGCCGGGGCGAACAATGAACTCTCCTCGCTCATCAACCTTACCGGCTTCCACTTTGGGCCGGTAGAGCAGACCGACTGTGTTGACGCGGTCGGCGATCTCCTGTGAGCCACGCAGCTTGGTTAAGCTCAGATCGCTGAAGCGAATGTCTTGACCATCCTTGGTCAACTGACCAAGTGTGACCATGCGCAACTCTTTGGCCTCGGCAAAGTTCTTCAACTGCTCGACATCGTTGGCGTGCATGTCGTATTCGTTGCGAAACCGGCGTAGCTGGCTGTTGCTGGCGTGAATCTTTTGCACGTAATCGACGATGAAGGCATCGCACTCGCCTTGCTCGTGCAGTCGGGTTAGCTCGCGGATAATGCGCTCGCTTGTCCAGCCCGGTGCGTGCAGGTAATGCACCCGGCCCGGCCAGCGCTCTAAGCTGGCATCTGCTCCGATGATCAGGCGCTTTTGAGGTGGCGAGAGATTGCCGGAGAGAATTACCCGGCTGTCGATGCCGGTATGGCGCGCAGCGCGCCGGGCGAGCATGATCTTGCGGTTGAGCTCCAGGTGCACAAAAACCACCTGCTTACCTAAGCGAGCCCAGTGCTCAGCGATGCACTCGGCATAGATGGTTTTGCCGTGACTGGTGGCCGCAGCGAGATAGACGCCCATGCCTGGCTGGGCATCGCCAAGCAGCTTGTCCCACGATGCCCACGGCCACGACCAGCCGCCCTCACCAGACTCTATCCGGCGCTCTTCCTCTTCCAGAATGCGCCGGAAGGCGGGGAAGCTCTCCAGCCACATGAGCAGAGCTTTGTCATCGCCCATGCCGCTGTGGATGGTGGCGATCTGCTCCATAATCCAGGAGTAGATCTCGTCGATGTCCTGGCTGCCGTGAGCCTTCTCGGCCAGCTTCTGGGCCATGGCAAGGTACTGGCGGGCAACACTGGCACGCTTGACGATGCTGGCGTAATGCTGGCCGTAGAGGGCGGTCGGCGTGCCATCGATCAGGCCTGTGAGATCTGCCGGTGTGACGATCTCAGGCAGCTTGCCCGCGCGCTCCAGCTCGTCAGTGAGTACGGTGAAGTCAATCGGGAAGCCGCTATGCCACAGGCGTTGCATGGCTTCGAAGATGGTGGCATGGGTCTCCCGGTAGAAATCCGTGGGAGACAAATCCAAAATGGTCATTAAGTCCGGGTCCAGCATGATTGAGCCGAGCAGCGAGCGCTCTGCTTCGATGTTGGCCGGTAAATGCAGTTGGGTCATGGTGACAGGTTCCTGAAAATTACGAGGGCGTTAACTCGGCAGCTCGCTGGGCGAGCGCTCTGGCCTGGGCTGGCAGGGATGAGACCATCGGCGGTACGGAAGGTTGGTCGATCTCAGAGGGCGGCTTCTCCTTGCGGGTGCAGACCACCTTGCCGACGACCATCAGGCTGGCGTGATCCAGTAGCTGCTGTGAGCTGGGGACGGTATCGCCGCGGTAGTCGTTCTCTCGCCAACTCTGGAAGATTGCTTTGATGCCCTCAACGGTCTTGAAATTGTCGCCCATCTTCACAAGCAGCAGAGCAGCCCATTGCGCTCGCTCGATCACCCGGTCATCGCCGGCATCTGCAAGTGGCTTCTTACCGCAACCATCGATCACGGCGTCTGCCAGTTGCCGGAACTGGCTAGCAGATAGCCCAAGCCGGGCGGCCTCTACCATATGTTCGCTAACCAGCGGTGGTTGTCTCTTCCGCGGATCTGCTAAACCCGGAGCGTATTCATGCGGCTTGCTGCTAAAGCCGGTACTGTTGCTGTTTTGGGCAGTTGCGGGTAAAGAGGGAGAGGGCAGTGCCGGGTCGGGCTTTCCCCCATCGGTCTCTTTCTCTCTCTCTCTATGGTTAGTCTCTGTTCTATAACATTTGATCACATTGATCAGATCCATTTGATCAATGTGATCAGATGGTGTGATCAGATTGATCAAATGGTCTACAGGCATTTGATCAATGTGATCAGATGGTAGGTTGTTGTAGTTGATGGTGTACCAAAGCGTTCGATCTTGTGGCTCTGGACTTAGGTTGGCAACCTCTAAGATGCCAAGATCGCGCAGTCGGTTGAGAATTCGGCGAATTGTTGGTTCTGACCAGAATGGAAATTGCTGCTTCCATTCTGGGACAGAGTTGTAAACCCAAGGTTTGCCGTCATGCGCTCTGGGCTTCGTTACAAGCCAGTAATGGATCTGCTGGAGCACAATGGCTTCGTTTAGCCCGATGGCGACGGCTAGTGATGGCAGAACCTGCAGTGGGCTCTCCGAAATCAAGAGCTTGCTCATGCAACCCTCCACACAATGAGCACGAAGGGCAACCGCAGTGCCCAACCGGCAGAGATCGGGACGTAACTGGCATTCCAGCGGCGGAAGATAAACACATCCAGCCGAATGGAACGAACGCGCAGACAGCCAGGGTAGGTGTTGATTCTAACCGGCGAATGCCGGGCAATTGTCTGTTGCATGATGCTACCCTATGCGAACACACGCTCTTGCTGCGCGAGTTCGATTGCCTGCTTTGCCTTGGTCAGCATTTCGTGCAGACCGACAAATTCCAGCCCGTTGGCGGTGATCAGCCGGTGGGCACACAGGAAGTCTTTCCCGATCTCCTCGCGTTGCAGCCGAGTGATGGTTGGATCAAGCCGGAGGCTCCATAAATCGAGCACCTCGGCCAGGTCAAGCAGGATGTCAAAGAGTGGTTCCAGTGCCTCTTTTTCCTGAGCGCTCTTGGCGTCGGTGATCTCGTGCAGGCGCTCTAGCGCCACGGCCATCAGCGAGAAGGCCGGTTCCAGTGTGTTACGTTGTTTCATGACAGGCTCCTTAACGAAACAAAGACAAAAGAAGGAAAGTACAGATCCTGATCGGCTGACGTTAGGTTTTGCGACTTTTCAGCGTCAAGAAGTTCGCGCTAAACTCAATTAGACTTGGAACAGACAGCCTTCGCCGCAGCCAACGACTTCCGCCGCCTGCTCCCGGTGTAGCAATTCATCGACCACCCATCCCCTTCCCGGGGGCAAGCTTTGCTATGCCGAGGACATAAATGGATATTCGAGAAGCAGTAGAGTTGTTTATGGTATTCAAGCGCGCTGAGCGACTGCAGCATCAAACACTCCATGCCTACTACCGATACCTGAGAGAATTTACCGAGTTTGTGGGGGTGAACGCATCGACGACCATTAGGTCGTCTCAGGTAGTTCGCTTTATGGTTGCTCAGTCCGAGCGCATTGGGCGGGATGGGAAAAAGATTTCAGATAAGACATTGCTGGCCTATTACCGAGCACTCTCCAGCTTTTTTAACTGGCTGGAAACGTGCGATGAGGCTGGCAATCCACCATCACCACTAGGGCATGGGCACAACAAGAAGGTTAAACCGCCCAAGCTTGGGCGAAAGATTCCCCGGGTGGCATCCTGGCAGGATCTTGACCGCCTGATCGACTCTATACCTGCTGGCACGTGGATAGATATGCGGGATAGAGCTATCTTGAAACTCTTCCGAGATACCGGCCTGCGCGTAAGCGAGCTGGTCGGCCTCCGGGTTGCAGACTTGAATTTTGCGGAACGTGAAGCTTTTGTGCTGGGCGGCAAGGGTGACAAAGATCGTTTTGTATTTTTTACAGAGGATGCATCTGCTGCTATTCGTGGTTATCTGTTTATGCTACAGGTCAGCACCGGCCAGACATCGGAGTATCTGTTTTGCAGCGCGGTTAATCGGTTTGGGAGCCTCCGCGCTAAGCCCATTACCGTCTGGGGAATTGGGCAGATGATCTTTCGCCGATGCGATCGATTAGGCATCAAACGAATCAACCCCCACAGTATCCGCCATTTGTTTTGTGACAAGGCATTGAACAGTGATAATATGCCACTAGAAACGGTCAGCAAGCTGGTCGGGCATACTTCCACCGAGTTCACCGAACGTGTCCGAAAGTCAAAGCTGAAGCGAGATTACGACCGACAGTGGAATTCTGGGGGATAAAAGACGGCGCGGAGAGAAAAGCTTCTTTCTCCGCGCCGGTCATGGGCTAGTGGTGAGTAGTAAGGCAGAATTCCCCCTCTTAATCACTGGGTTCTAGGTTCAAGTCCTAGGTGGGTCACTCTTCATGCAATCTATAGCGCATCCTCAAGCTGAGTCCTTTGCATATTGTGGAATCATCCGCAAAGCGCAAGGGGCTTTTTCTTTTGGCGCGGGAACCTCCCGCGGCTGGGTGGCTGGGAGTTCGCCAGCATAGCGGACTTTTCGGGGAACCGAATCAGCGTTGCGAAAGCGGCTGGGATGATACTGGGGATTGAGAGCGCGGATGGGTTCGGTCATGCTGCAATTTTTAACCGGGGTGTTCGTTCGTGGTGATAGGGTTGAACCAGATGATAGTTGTTGGCGTTGCCAGGTACGTCTTTGGTAGAGCGATAATCGTGCATGAAACTCTGCGGGATGGATGGGTCGTATGAAGCCGATTCCAACGCCATCGGGCGAGGCGGCCTGGCAAGCACTGCGGGCATTAGTGCGCGAACGCAATGTGTTGGCCGCGCTTGAAGCCATTCATCATGGCCTGGGTGATGTCTTTCAATTGCCCCTGCCTGGGTTTAATTCGGTTATGTTGGTTGGGCCAGAGGCAAACCGGTTGATGCTGGTGGAAGAGCGCGAAAATTTACTGTGGCGCGCCGAGGGTGATCCAGTCACCCGGTTGTTGCGGCATGGGGTTTTGGTTGTCGATGGGGATGCACACGATGCCTTGCGCCGAGAGATGAATCCTGCGCTGCATCGCAAGATGATTGAAGGATATGTCGATTCGATGTGGCAATCGACAGACCAGATCAGCGACCAGTGGGCCACTGGCTCTACCGTAGATATGCTGGTCGAGATGCGTAAGGTTGCCCTGTTGATCCTGACCGATACGCTATTTCGAGAAGATTTTACGCCCCATCTGAAACCCCTTTGGCAGAGCATTTTGCGCACAATTCAATACATCTCGCCCGGTCTCTGGCTGGTGTGGCCTAGTGTTCCACGCCCAGGCTATCAACGGGCGCTGAAACAGATGGATCACTATCTTTTTGAATTGATTGCCTTGCGACGGGCCAACTTGGGTGACTCTGGCGATCTGCTTGGGGGGCTGATTGCTTCAGGAATGAGCGATGATTTCATCCGCGATCAACTGCTGACGATGTTTATTGCCGGGCACGATACAAGCACGGCATTGCTGGCTTGGGCGTTATATTTGCTGGCGAAACACCCCGATGTCCAGGCCCGCGCCCGCGCCGAAGTTGAACAGGTGATTGGCGCACGCCAGCCTACCCTGGCGGATAGCAGTCAATTGCAGTACATCGATCAGGTTGCCAAAGAGACCTTACGTCTCTATCCGCCGATTCACCTGGGGTCGCGCATTGCCGCCCAGGATATTGAGTATCAAGGGTATCGTATTCCAGCGGGGACGCGTGTCCTCTATTCGATTTTTCTTTCCCATCGTCATCCCGCCTATTGGCCTGACGCGCATCGGTTTGACCCTGACCGTTTTACGCCTGAACTTGTGCGCCAACGTCCTGCCTATGTCTACCTGCCTTTTGGGGGCGGGGCGCGTAATTGCATTGGCACTGCCTTTGCACAAGTTGAAGCGAAAATTGTGTTGGCGCGCATCCTGCAAAAGTACGAGCTTATTTTGGCCGATGGACATGTGGGGCTTCGCATGGGAGCCACCCTGGAACCTCACCCTGGCGTCCGCGTGGTTGTCCGTCGCCGGTAGCCAGCGCCATCATCCATTACCCCGCGTAATATCTTCCCTTCCAATTGACTTTCTGCCCCTGCCAGCGGCGATAGAGCGCGCTGAGACCCAGGGCCATCACTCCCCAGGCGGCCAGAGGAGTCGTCATCACCTCAAGCAGGGAGCGGCGCAGATAGCGCGTGGTGATCGCGCGCAAAATTGCCAGCCACAGAATGACCGCCCAAGCCCACAGTTGATGCTGCCCCATGCTAAGCAAGATAAAGGGATTGACAAAGAGCGTGCCATAGCCCCAGGCAAAGGGAATGGCCCACGCCAGCGTATGGCGGTTGAGGGTGGAATTATCGAGACCATGGAGCAGGCTGCGCGAGAACCCTTCCCATACGTCATGCGCGTTGCGATACATGCGGCAACTGAGCATCATGCGCCCATCCACGAGCGCGACTTTATGGCCGTATAGCCGGTAGGATTTGGCCAGGGCGAAGTCGTCCAGGGTTTCGTGGCGAATGGTGGCATGGCCTCCTGTTTGGCGATAAGCAGGGGCGCGCGTCAAGAGATATTGCCCATTGCCCGCGGTCTGTGTCCCTTGCCCCCGGCTAATGGCCCGGAAATTCAGGCCGACGAGGGGCAAAAAGTCGATGATGAATGAAACAAAGATGCGTTCGCTCCACGTCCGAGTTTCCTGCTTGGGAAAGGCGCTGAGTATGTCCGCCTCCAGGGCCAGCGCGTGGGCTATACCAGATGAAATGCTGTGGGGCGTATGCTGCGTGTCTGCATCGGTGAAGAGAAACCAGTCCCCACGAGCTTGGGCGGCCAAACGGTGACAGGCATAACTCTTGCCGTTCCATCCTGCTGGCAATTGCGCATTGGCGTGAATGACTTTGAGCGCGGGATATTGTGCGGCGAGGGTTTCGAGTTGGCTGCGCGTGGTATCGTGCGAACCATCATTCAACACAATGACTTCGTAATTGGGGTATTCCTGTGCCATGAGCGAGGTAACGCACGCGGTGATGGTCAACTCTTCGTTGCGCGCAGGCACCAACACACTCACGCTTGGGTAACTGGTGAGCGGCTGTTGCGCTCGTTGTCGCGCGTGGCGCAAAAAACGCAGATTCGCCAGCAAGCGAACCGTGAGGATCGCCAGGATAACGAACGCGGCCAACTGGGAGAAAAGGAGGGATGTGGATCGCATCATCGCAGCAGCGGGTTTCCTTGATGTAACAGCTCATCGAGCTTCTGAATGCCTTCTTGTAAGGTGTCTCCCAGGTACTTGCCTGGGGTTTTTTCAATGAAGGATGGTTCCTCTACATAAGCCCGCCCCCCATAACAGACCAAGGGTCTGCCTTGTGCGCTGGCTTTGGCTAACCACTGCGGCCATTCGACCAAGGCTTTGGCCGATTCTGCCATCATCGAGACAAAGAGGAGGATTGAAGGCGCCAGGTCTTCGATGAAGCTCGACAGATTCGGAAGCGGCATCGTTTGCCCCAAATAGAGAACGGGCCAGCGCAAACGCCGCAACAGGACCCCCACCATCAACAGACTTCCCTCATGCAGTTCCCCTGGCGCACAAGCCAGCACAACTGGGTTGATTGCATAAGCTGGCGGGCCAACACGCATCCACATCAAGAGAAAATTACGCAGATGATTGGTGGCAAGGTGCTCGGTCGCGACATCCAAACGACCATGCTCCCATTCCGCGCCAACATCGTGCAGGGTGGGGCCAATGACATCAAGGATCAGCGCCTCCAGCGGATAGATCATCTGTGCTTCGCTAAGGACAAGATTCGCCTCGCCTATGTCGTGGTTTTTCAGCGCGTCTAAAAGTCGCTTGTGAAATAACGCCAGCGATGGGCTTTCGGGGGGCCCCATGCGTGCCACCAGGGCTGAAGATGGACCCAACATCGGCGTAAAGGTGCCATCGCGTTCGGCACGTTGCAAGGCGCGAACAGCGTGGCTGACCTGCATCCCTTCATCAATGCGGGCTTTTACCCATTGCAGGCGCAGGACTTCTTGTTGCGAATAAAGGCGATGGCCCCCTGTGGTGCGTGTAGATTTGGGGAAGTCGTACCGGCGTTCCCAGACACGCAACGTTGCTTCCAGAATATTGGTCATCTTTGAAACCACACCAATGTTGAACATGGAAATTCCTAACCAGATGGGTACTTTGAAAGTATCTGTGAATATATCGCAGCAGCCACATAATTTGTGGAAGTGACTACAGATAGCGCGGAAATCTAGCTGATAGTATAACTACCATTATACCGGACAATGATAAATTTGTCCATGTATCCTCGCCAATACTTAGTCATTACATGATCAATACCTGGTCATTATATTGACAAGAAGCACCTATCGCCCTATAATTCGTCCAGATTTATTGAACAAGTCTTTGCCAACTCTTGATCCTCTTGATTGCTGAAGATCCCTTCTGATCGTTACGCGAGGTAAAAAAATGGCTATACACACAGCTGCCTGGGAGCATCGCTTGTTAACGTGGGCACATGAAGCATTGGCAAGCCCCGTTTTAGGTAGTCACATTGCAATGGATGATGGCGCATTGAGCAATGCCTATTTCTATTGTCAACAGGTTACTCGCGTCAATAGTCGCACTTTTTTTATGGCGAGCAATCTGCTGGCCAGGCAAAAACGTCAAGCGGTGCGCGCTTTGTATGCCTTTTGTCGAACAACTGACGATCTGGTGGACAAAGCCCAGGCAACCAGTGATGTGGCAGGGATGTTGGCCGACTGGCGCTCTCGCCTGACCACCTATCACCCCTGTGAGTATGATCCGATCCCGCTGGCCTGGGCCGACACACAACGCCGCTATGGGATTCCGCGCGGCTATGCCGACCAGTTGATCGATGGTATCACTCGGGATCTGCGCCAAAATCGCTACGAAACCTTTGCCGAACTCACTGAATATTGTTATGGCGTTGCCTCGACTGTAGGGCTCATGACCATGCACATCATTGGGTTCCGCACAAAAGAGGCGCTCCCCTATGCGGTGAAGTTGGGCATTGCCTTGCAATTGACCAATATTCTGCGCGATGTGGGGGAGGATTGGCGTTCAGGGCGGCTTTATTTACCCCAGGATGAGTTGGCAGCGTTTGGCTTGTCGGAGGCTGATATTGCCACTGGGCGGATTACGGATAACTGGCGCAAGTTCATGGGGTTTCAAATTGAGCGCGCCCGCCAGTTGTATGAAGAGATCCAACCCGGGATTCAAATGCTGGATGCAGATGGCCGCTTTGCCATTGCCGCGGCAGCGGGGCTGTACCGGGCGATCCTCGAACAAATTGAGGCGAATGATTACGACGTCTTTCATCAACAAGCCTCTCTAAGCACCTGGCAAAAGGCGCGCCGCTTGCCTGGCTTGTGGTGGGCAAGCCGTAAACGCAGCGCCTAGGAGCAGGCTGTTGATTGCCTCGCCTGGTTTATTGAACAGTGACCAGTGACTCCAACGTATGATCGCCCTTACTTATGCACTGTGTGGGCGTAGCAGAAGCAGGAAATTAGTATGTCAAAAATCATTGTGATCGGGAGCGGTTTTGGCGGATTGGCTACGGCCATTCGTTTGAGCGCGCGTGGGCACGAAGTCGAATTGTACGAGAAGCGCGATAAGCTGGGCGGCCGCGCGTATGTGTATGAGGTCAATGGCTTCAAGTTTGATGGCGGGCCAACCGTGCTGACCGCGCCCTTTCTGTTTGACGATTTGTGGGCTGTGGCTGGGCGCAGGCGGGAAGACTATTTCCAAATGGTTCCTTGCGATCCCTTCTACCGCATCTTTGACCATACGGGGCGGCCTTTTGACTATAATGGCGATGAGGCGTTCATCCTCGACCAGATTGCTCGTCGCAACCCAAGTGATCGCGCCGGCTATCAAGCCTTTATGCGCTCCACCAAGGCGATCTTCCAAAAAGGCTTTGTCGAACTGGCAGATAAGCCATTTTTGAGCCTGATGGATATGCTCAAGGTTGCGCCAGATTTGATCAAGATGCAGTCCTACAAGAGTGTTTACAGCTACGTGTCGCAATTTGTGCAAGATGACTTTCTGCGGCAGTGCTTCTCGTTTCACCCATTGTTGATCGGCGGCAACCCCTTTGATGCCCCTTCGATCTATACCATGATCCACTATCTTGAACGCGAATGGGGGATTCATTATGCGCTTGGCGGCACCGGTGCCATTGTAGAGGCCATGGGGCGGCTCTTCCGAGAATTGGGCGGCAAGGTGCATTTGAACACCGAGGTGGCCGAGATTGTTGTGGATGGCCGACGCGTCAGCGGCATTCGCTTGCCAGATGGGACTGCCCGATCTGCGGATTCTGTGGTGTCGAATGCAGATGTGGCCTTTACCTATCGCCAGTTGATTCCGGCCCAATATCGCCGCAAATATACCAATCGCAAATTAGCGCAGATGAAATACAGCATGTCGCTTTTTGTGATCTATTTTGGCACAAAGCGCCAATATCGCGATGGTCGCCTGGCCCATCACAACATCATCCTGGGCGAACGCTATAAGTCATTACTAGCCGACATTTTTGACAAAAAGACGCTGGCGAACGATTTTTCGCTCTATTTGCACATGCCCACCCTGACTGATCCCTCGATTGCACCAGCGGGCTGTGAGGGCTTTTATGTGCTTTCGCCTGTGCCCCATTTGGGCTCGGGCGTGGATTGGACAAAGGCTGCACGCCCTTACCGCAATGCGATTATGCAGTTTCTAGAAGACACCTATTTGCCAGACTTACAGGCCAATATCATTGCCGAGCACATGATTGACCCGCTCCATTTTCAAAATGAACTGAATAGCTATTTAGGGTCGGCCTTCTCCTTCCAGCCCGTGCTGACCCAATCGGCCTGGTTCCGGCCCCACAATCGCTCAGAAGAATTTGAGAATCTCTACTTTGTTGGGGCAGGGACACACCCTGGCGCGGGCTTGCCAGGGGTGCTCTCTTCAGCAATCATTGCCGATAAATTGATCGGTGAAGCCGCGTCGCGCCCGGTTGCCCGGCCAGCGCTCGTTGCCGAGGCAGGAGTGTCACAATGACATATTTTGGCTTTCTTTTGCGCTTTTTGGTGATTCCAATTCTGCTGCTGGCGCTCCTGAATTGGGGGGATCATCGGCGGAGTAAAGCATTGCCCGCAGCGTTGGGTGCCTATTCGCCCTATAAGATGTTGTCGATTTTGATTCTGATTGCGTTGGTCTACACCACGCCGTGGGATAATTATCTGGTGGCAACCGGGGTTTGGTGGTATGACCCCGCTTTGGTCACGGGCATTGTGTTGGGGTGGGTTCCGCTGGAAGAATATACTTTCTTTGTGTTGCAACCGATTTTGATTGGCCTTTGGCTCTTGCCGCTGGCCCGGCGATTGCCTGTTTCCGCGACCGATGGCGGTGGTATGCAGACGCGGCTCATAGCTGTTTCGGTGGTAGGCGTGATCTGGGTGGCATCCGTGATCCTGCTCATTTCTGGCTGGCGCCCAGGAACCTACCTCGCGTTGGAATTGTCGTGGGCCTTACCCCCTATTCTGTTGCAGCTTTACTTTGGGGCCGATACGTTGGTGCGCCATTGGCGGCTTGTTTTGTTGACTGTTGTGCCGGTGGGCGTTTATCTCAGTGGGACGGATACGATCGCCATTGGCCACGGCACGTGGACCATTGACCCGGCGCAATCGCTGGGCATTCTGCTGGGGGGGCAATTGCCGATTGAAGAATTTGTCTTCTTCCTGCTGACCACGGTGCTGGTGACCTGTGGGCTGACCTTGGGAATAGCCGAGCAGAGCTGGAAGCAATTACGCGTATTGCGCCAGGCGAGTGGGGAAGCACGGTAGGGGCAGCGCCTGAGCGCTGATGAAGCCCTGGCCACCAAACCATCGGCGCAATCAGCCTGATTGCAGTCAGACGCCAAAGCTGATCGCTCAAGGCTTCATCAGCGCCTGGACACCCCTGTTATAGGCGACATCTTCCACGTGAAAGATGGCCCATGGCTTCCCATCATTCATCCAGATTGCGGCCCCGGTGGTGGCGAAAGGTTTGCCATCGCGTTCTCCCCAGGCGACGATCTGGTTGAGCCATAATGTTTTGGCCGGACTGGCCGATCCCTGATAGCGCATCGACTCAAACCAGGTGATCAAGCCGGTATGCGGGTCAAAACGGACGATGTAGCGCTCTTGCTGGTCCTGGAAGGGCACAAGGAGCAAAGCCGTGACGTCATCAATTGGTGCCCATTCCACCCGATCATCGGTCAGATAGATCGCCGGTAACCAGATCGATTCAGCCCATAACCCTAAGTTCGCGCCCTGGTCGATCTGAGGGCCTTCTTCCACGCCGAAAGGTAACTCCAGACGCGCTTTGCCATCCAGAAACTGTTCGTTGATCTTCATAACAGGCACGCCAAAGAAGGTGACTTCAATGTAGTGATGATAGCCTTGGCCAGCCTCATACGTAAAGCGAAACCGCGCCGGCAAGGTCAGCGGCCCGACGGGACGCATGGAGGCTCGCCCTATCACCACCGCCGAAGTGATCACAGGCACACTGTCGCCGTAAATCTGCCGATAGAATCGTTCCACCGGTGCAGGCAGGTTGCCAGGCAATGGGACTGTTGGCATTGCAGTCATCTGCCTGTTGTCAGCCGCAAAGGGTGCCGGTTTGATTTGTAAGCCCATCCAAACCAGACAGGCAAGGCCAAGCAAGACAATGAAGATGAGCCATATAGGTTTCATGGTTAGACCTGGCTGACCTTTCTCTGCTGTTCACCAATCCACAGGGTTGCCGAGAGGAGGACAATCAGCCCACCCAGGGCCAGGTAAAAGAGTTGCAAAGTACGCGCGAGCCCGGCTTCGGACCCAATGATCAGGATCTCGACCACTTCAAAGATGATGATCATGCAGCCTGCTCCTGCTGCAACCAGGACGCTCCACCTGTGACGGCTCCACAACAGAGCCATGGCCAGTAAGCTGCTACCGCCTACCAAAAGTAGCAGCGCCAAACCAGGCACGAGATAGGTATGAAAGGGAGAACCCGCCAGCAAGGTGGTCCCTGGCGATATAGCCCCGGTCATTAGCCCGATTCCCCCTACGACCGCGGTTATGCCCAAAAACGCATTCAACAGCAGCAGCACTGTCCGTTCAATCCGTTTGATGCTCATCACCTTCTCCTTTCGGTCAGCAATACCTGGAGAGAGCACGGTTTATCACCTCAATGATTCAATTTTACAGTGCAGGCGCGAGTGTGGGATCGGCTCGATGACGGGGGATCACCTGGCCAGTTGGGGAGTATTGGAGGGTACTGGTGGACTTGCCCGTGTCGACCAGGCTACAGCGGCGACTCACCCGCCGGGGATGGGTCGCGCTGGTGATTCGTCGTTCAGGCACGCTCCAGAGGCACGCTGAGCGTGATACTTGTTCCCTGGCCAGGGGCTGCATTGATCGTCATCTCCCAACACGTCCTAGCAACAGGCCCAGCCGAACGGGATGCTGGCAACCCGTTTGACTAATGACCTCGGGTATCTTATACTGGTTAGGTCTTACGCAAGCCTGGATTGAAAATCGAGACTCCAGGCAAGCCTTACTCCTGATAGATCATAGGCGCTGCGTAAGCCGTGCTGGTTCTACAACCTACAACACAAACACATAATCCAAACAAAAGCCCTGCCCGGGCTGCAAACAAGGCTGCTGCCAATCGCTGGTCTATTCGGCGTTGACTGGGGCCCACTGTACCCCAGTTCTGCGCGCCCCCCACCTTTGGGCGCTGAATAGCTGGTTTGGTACGGCCTTCACATGCGCTGATCCACCCTTTTTTGAGCAGAGACGCGCGACAGCGGCCCCGCCTGAAGCATTGCGCTGAGCACAGAGGTGACCAGCACGGGAAATTCGAGCTGAGCTTTCGCAGAGGCACCGACCAGACCCTGGCCATCAGGCTAGGCGCTCAACCCGTCACCTGGCGAGGGCACGGTCCATCCATTTGCCCGGCGTCTCTTTGAACGGTTGTCGCTATTCTGGTTACGATGAGACCATAGTCCTAGCGCGCACAAGCAAATTGGGGGTAAATCTATACATGGTTGCATATGAGTTGGCAGTATATTGCTGATGATGGATTTGTCATTGCCGCGCATAGGAAGCCGAGAATTGGCCTACGGCTTTGTCGCGCTATTGGTGATTGCAATCTTGGCCTTTGCAATCGGGCGGCCAATTCAAGTATTGCCGCGCATCACGGTGAGCCCCGCTTTTGTCCTGACCGACCAGACTGGCACCCGGCTGACCAGTGAAGATTTGCGCGGTCAGCTCGCGCTCTACACCTTTGCCTACCAGGCCTGTGATGACCCGTGCGAGTCGCTGCACGCTACCATGCAGACCATACAGGCCGAACACGTGGAGGATGGGGTGCCGCTGCGCCTGATCACCATTCTCTTTGATCCGCTGGATGAATCAGCGGCCCAAGTTGCGGACTTCGCCGCTCAGCTCGGGGCAGACCCCGCGCGGTGGGCGCTGCTGCGGGGCGAGGCCACCCAAACCCGCCAGGTGATCGGCGGCGGCTTTGGGGCCTATTACGCCGAGAATGGGCCAACCATGTACGAGTTCGATCCGCTCTTTGTGCTGGTGGACGGGGCCGGGATCATCCGCGCTCGCTATCGCACTGCAGCGCCGCCCCTGGCAACTTTGCAGCGCGACATTGGCCTGATCACCACCGAGGCCCGCCAGAGCGAAGGGGCAATGCGCCTTGCCTACGAGGCCGCGCATCTCTTTCTCTGCTATCCCCCATGAGTGGACGGTAGACGGTAGACGACTGACAGTGGACGGTGGACACACACAGTTCACGCATCACGCATCACGAACAATCAATTATCAACGGTGAATAAGGCATGACGGTTGACGCACGACGGTTGATCATAGATGGGAGACGGTGGCTGTTTTGGGGGCTGGCCGCGCTTGTGGCTGGCTGGCTCGTGGCGCTGCTCGGCCAACAATGGCTGAATCGCCACACCTATCAAGGCATCTTGCTGCAGGCGGATGAGCCTGTTGCCGACTTTGTGCTGGATAGCACACGCGGCGAGCCGCTGCAATTGAGCGATCTACGGGGGCAGTATGTGCTGCTCTTTTTTGGTTACACCAGTTGCCCCGATATTTGCCCGCTGACCATGGTCGAATTGGCCCAGACAAAACGTCTGCTGGGAGCTCAGGCCGCGGAGGTGCAAGTTGTCCTGGTGACGGTTGACCCAGCCAACGACACCATCGACCGGATGACGGAGTATCTGGCCCTCTTCGACGAGTCATTTCTGGGCATGACCGGTTCACCAGAGGCCCTGGGGGCTGTAGCCAGCCAATTTGGGATCTATTTTGCCGAATCTCAGCAATCCACCACTGGCGGCATCGACCACACCAGCAGCGTCGCGGTGATCGACCCGGCGGGCTACTTGCGCCTGATCTTTGCCCCGAGTATGCCGAGCAGCGTCATGGCCGCGGATCTTCAAGCGTTGATGCGATAATCGGCGACTCTCGACTGTCAGCAACTTTGCGTTAAACCAGCGACGACAGACGCGGGCCGGTGGCGCAACCATCTACCGCTCATTGTCAATCGTCCACCGTCAAATCACACAAGTCACAACCAAGGAAGCGAGTATGAAAGAACCAGTAACACCCCAAGGAACAATCGCCCTCTTGTTGGTCTACTTGGTAATCATCATTGCTCTCTGGGGCAATGCCTACCTGACTGTACTTTCCCGCGGAGGTACCCAATGAGTGAAGTGGAAAGCGGCGTGACTGAAAGACCATTACCCGACCTGCATATTGACCGCTACGAGGCCGGGTGGATGCGGATTGCCTTCTTTGTCATCGTCGTATTCGTGATCGCCGTTGTAATTTCCAGCGTCTCATATGGGGTTCAAGTGCCCGGCGTAACCGCCCGGATCGACCCGGCAGCGGTCATGACACCCCCCAGCCCCTTTGCCGACCCGCAATTGCGTGAGATTGCACCCGGCAAATACGAGCTCTATGTGCGCGCCCAAACCTGGTCCTTCATCCCGCTGGATCCGCTGAACCCGCTGCGCTTGCCGACGGGCTCCGAAGTTACCTTTTATGCCACATCGCTGGATGTGCAGCATGGCTTCAAAATCATCGGTACCAATGTCAACATGATGGTGCTGCCTGGGCAGATCTCTTCGCTGAAAACCCGGTTTGAGCAACCAGGCACCTATGATGTGGTCTGTCACGAATATTGTGGCAGTGGCGGCACGATGATTGGCCACCACACCATGTATGGGCGGATCATCATTGAAGATGCCGCAACAGCGGTCGCTGACTGAATCACCAAGTTTCGGATAAACGCTATCCCAAGAGGAGCTTTTTATGTCTGTACAATCCATGCCGCTTGGCGAGATGACCACCGCGCCCGCAGCACCTCCTTTAACCAAGCGCGATTTAGCCACCGCTGACCGCATTACCGGTTGGAACCTGGGTATTGCCATCGGCTCGTTGACCCTGGGCCTGGCGCTTGGGATATTGCAAGGGCTGGAGCATGCCGGGTTGGATCTCTACCCCGCGCTCTACCCGGCCCTCAAAAGCTATTATCAGGGGCTCTCGATCCACGGTGTGCTCAATGCCCTGGTCTGGACAACCTTCTTTATTTGTGGCTTCTTTACTTTTGCCGTAGTCCGTAGCCTCAAGCGCCCTTTGCGCTGGCCATGGTTGAGCAACGCCGCCTTGATCGTCATGTGTGCTGGGCTGGTGATGACAGCCTACCCATTACTAGCCAATATGGCGACCGTCCTCTATACCTTCTACCCGCCTCTCCAGGCCCACTGGCTATTTTATGTGGGGCTGACGCTGATCGTCGTAGGCTCGTGGATGGTAGGCTATAGCCTGCTCTTTACTTATGGCGCCTGGCGGAAAGAAAATCCCGGGGTACGCACACCATTTATCGCGCTGGCAAGCCTGATCACCATGGTGATGTGGCAGATCGCCACGTTGGGGGTCGCGGCGGAGATCCTATTCCTGTTGCTGCCCTGGTCGCTCGGGCTGGTCTCCGGCACCGATCCACTCCTGGCCCGCTCACTCTTTTGGTATTTTGGTCACCCGCTGGTCTATTTCTGGCTGCTACCGGCTTATGTCTCTTGGTACGGGATGTTGCCTGCCCAGACTGGCGGTAAGATGTTTAGCGAGCCATTAGCGCGGATGGTCTTTTGGCTCTTCCTGGTCCTCTCGACGCCAGTGGGTTTCCATCACCAATATACCGACCCAGGCATTCCGCAGATGTGGAAGTACATGCACATGGCCTTGACCTTTGGCGTGGTCTTCCCCAGCCTGGTGACCGCGTTTACGGTGGTGGCGTCGCTGGAAATTGGTGCCCGCGCCCGGGGCGGCAAAGGCTGGTTTGGCTGGATCCGTCGCCTTAACTGGGGCGACCCTTCGTACGCATCGCAGAATCTGGCCATGATCCTCTTTGCCTTTGGCGGCATCAGCGGCATCACCAACGCGTCGTATGGCTTGAACCTGGCCGTCCACAATACCGCGTGGATGCCCGGCCACTTCCATCTGACTGTGGGCGCCGGGGTCACGCTCACCTTCTTTGGCATCTGCTATTGGCTGGTGCCGAAACTGACCGGCAACCAACTCTTTACGCCTAAATTGGCGCTGGCCCAAGCCTGGACATGGTTCTTTGGGATGCTCCTCTTTGCCAATGCCTACCACATGCTGGGCTTGAATTATGGCGCGCCGCGGCGTACCATGCTCGGTGCCGCGCCCTACGCCTCCCCAGAGTGGACCCCCTACCTGATCGAATCCGCCATCGGGGTGATCCTGCTGCTGATCAGCGCGACACTCTTCTTCGCGATCATCTTCGGCACGGTGCTGATCCCCCGCAAGCTAAAGACGCCGATCGAGATGCCCGTGGCCGAACCCCTGGATCCCACCCCGGCCCCCGCGTGGCTGGATCGCTGGTTCCCCTGGGTGGCCGGCGCGGTCGCGTTGATTCTGATTTCGTACGGGCCGATGATCTTCAACCTGATCCAAACCATGCAATTGACTTCGCCGGGCTATCAGGTCTGGCCGCGCTAACCACAGATCCGGTTCTGGCGCCACTGCCAACGCCGTGAAGTCAGGCCAGAAAAATAATTGAGACGTGCAGATTGCGCCGGTGAACACAGGGTTCTGATGTTCATTTGCGCAATCTGTGCTTTCTGGGGTAGAACTGTCTAAACGCTGCGCTGGTTCACACAGGCTGTCAAGCAGTCTGTATCCAGGATTGGCGCTTCCATCTATGCCCGCATCAATAGCCATGTATCCTGAGCGGGGGTACCCTCTTCTCGAGCCGTTGTGCAGTAATTTTGATAAGCGTGTGCCAATGGCACGCGCTCGCGAGAATAGGGAGCCAACTATGATTCTACGCCTAGACCAGCTACCGATTGAGATACCCCAGCCCAAGAATCCCTCACCAAATTCTGCCGCTGCTGTCCAGGAGTTGATGGGTGGTCGTTTTGGTGAAATGTCAACGTTGATGAACTATACGTTCCAGTCCTTCAATTTCCGGGGGCGCAACAAAGCACGGCCCTTCTATGATCTGATCGCCAACATTGCGGCGGAGGAATATAGTCACATCGAGTTGGTCTCTTACACGATCAACCTGCTGCTGACTGGCTCCACCCAGCGCGGCACCGACCCGGCAGCAACCCCGCTGGCTGATGCTGTGGACGCCCGCAACAGCTATCACTTTATTGCGAGTGGCCAGACCTCGCTGCCGATTGACTCGCATGGCAACCCCTGGAATGGGTCCTATGTCTTCTCCAGCGGCAACCTCAAGCTCGATCTGCTGCACAATTTCTTTTTGGAATGCGGCGCGCGTGCCAACAAGATTCGCGTCTATGAAATGGTCGATGATCCTGCCGCGCGCGCGATGGTGGGCTACCTGTTGGTACGCGGCGGGGTCCATGTTGTGGCCTATGCCCGCGCGCTGGAGAAATTAACCGGGGCTGATGTGGGCAAATTGCTGCCGATTCCAGACATCAGCAACAAGCAATTTCCCGAAGCGCGCAAACTGGAAGAACAGGGCTTGCATCAGATCATGTTCCACTGGAGCCCCAACGATTATAATGAAATTGCCAAAATTTGGAATGGGCCGCACCCAGAGGACGGCTCCGAATTGCGGGTCGAAGATGGCATTCCCGCGGGTTTCCCACCGCCGGATCTGCCCGAGGAGCCCCAGTTGACCGCGCCCGGTCTTGACCCAGCCATGATCAAGGAATTTGCCGACCGCCTGTCGCGGTGATGAGTTGGTGGGCTGAAAATCGACAAATTTGCTTGTGGATTGAGCGGGCTAGAGCAAAATCTATCGGCCTGGAAGCAAGAAAAGCCTGGATCCTGCGGGGCCCAGGCTTTTCTATTGGTGCTTCTGCTGCTTGACATGTGACCATTTAGTCACATATAATACTGCCATGGAACATGAATCTGTCTTTCGCGCCCTCTCCGACCTGACCCGTCGGCGCTTACTCGATCGCCTTTTCGAGCGTGACGGCCGCACGCTTAGCGAATTGGAATCGGAGATGCCGATGACGCGGTTTGGCGTCATGAAGCACCTGCGCGTGCTGGAGGAAGCGGGACTGATCACCACCCGGAAGGTAGGCCGCGAGAAATTGCACTACCTCAATCCGGTCCCAATCCAGCTTATCTCCGACCGCTGGATCAGCAAATATTCAGCAGCGCGTACAAGCGCGCTTGCCGATCTCAAGACCATCCTCGAAGGAGCAAATAGCATGACCACAGAGGCAAAACCCAAGCTCGTCTATCAGATTGTGATCAATGCAACGCAGGAACGTGTGTGGCAGGCAATCACCACGCCAGAGTTTACCAGGCGCTACTATTACGATTGTACGCTCAAGACCGACCTCACCGTTGGCTCACCTTTCACCTATCATAAGGCGAGTGGCGCGCCCATCGTCGAAGGGGAGGTGGTCTTGTCCGACCCACCCAACCGGCTGGTGCACACCTATCATTCGCTTTGGCCCCCTATGAACAAAGACGCGCCTACCAAGGTCACTTGGGAGTTGGTGCCAATGTCGAGCAACGTCACGAAGGTTACGGTTATACACGAGGACTTCGCAGGCGAGACCCCGACTTACCAGGGCTTGCAGAGCGGCGGCTGGGCGTGGATTCTCAGCAACATGAAGACACTCCTGGAAACCGGCGAGCCAATGCCGGAAGAGTATTAAGGGCACTGTTACACCTTTTGTCCGAAGTCAGGCTTTGGCGAGAACCTGGCTTCTCAATGTTGTACCAGCAGCATAACGCCTGGACGGATTGCTGATCATGGTTATCACTGAACCCGAGTTGATTCGGGCCTATCTTGAGAGGAGAGACCAATGAACTGGAATGTATGGATTCGGCAGGTCCACCGCTGGCTGTCTATGATCTTTACGGTGTTCGTCATCATCAACATCATCATCGCTGTCGTCCCCCTGGTGTCGGAGGAAATCGCCCTCTGGGTGGGCCTTTCCACACTGCTGCCCCTCATCCTGCTGCTGATCAGCGGATTGTACTTGTTTGTGCTGCCCTATACGGTTAAACGGCGCAGTGGACAACGTGCCAGCTAAACAGCCATGCTCGACCCGCTGAAACGTGTGCCGCCGCGGATCATCGGGCCAGGCGACACGCGGCTGCTGCACGCAAACCACAAACTTCAGCATAAATCTGGAAAGCTGAAGACCAGTTTGGTGGGCATTCCTTCATACTCTATAATCGCCTAAGCAACCAATAGCCTCTGGTGAGCCGAGCATTGGTTGGGTCGTCTACTGGCGTTTGGATGAGCGGCCAAAATGGAACCAGACTCGTCCATGCTTAGCAAAGGGGTGCAGTGTGAGCAGCAGTGTAGTCGAGGGGGTCAGTCGCAGCGCGACATATACGTTCAGCAAGCCAAATCAGGCTAAGATTCACCTGTTGGCGGGCTTGGGGGTGGCAGGGGATGCCCACATGGGCGAAACGGTCAAGCATCGGTCACGCGTGGCCCGCGACCCCACACAAGCTAACTTGCGCCAGGTCCATCTTATCCACGCTGAATTGCACGATGAATTACGCACGCTTGGGTTCACCGTAACCGCTGGCCAAATGGGCGAGAATATCACCACCCGGAATCTGGACCTGCTGGGGTTGCCCACGGGCACGCGGCTCCATATCGGGCAGACCGCGGTGATCGAAGTGACGGGTCTGCGCAACCCCTGCAAACAGCTCGATGACTTTCAGGCGGGCTTGATGCAGGCGGTACTGGGGCGCGATGAACAGGGAAACCTGATCCGCAAAGCCGGGGTCATGGCGATCGTGCTGACCGGCGGAGACGTGCAGGTTGGCGATCCGATCCGGGTCGAATTGCCTGAGCTGCCGCACCACAAGCTGGAACCGGTGTAAGGCCTGCCCGCACAGCAGCGCCAGACACTCCGGCCACCAGAAATCTCCCATACCACACGCGGAATCAGGCTGCTTGCAGAGGCCTGACTCCGCGCGCGTTCATGTTATCTGCACAACGCCAGGCTCAATATTCAGCGACGATCCGGGCGCGGAAATAATCCTCATCCCATTCAGCTCCCCAGCCGGGACCTGTGGGCGGGGCAATGTGCCCATCTTCAATGATCAGGCCATTGAGCAGCCCCCATTGTTCACCATCTGTGCGGTTGCCATCCGGCACTAGCGAGAAATATTCGTAATAGTCGGTGTTGTCGATGCAGCAACCCAGGTGCGCATGAATGAGGCCAGCCAGGCCGCCCTGGCCATTCAATTCAATATTGGTACCATAAAGCTCAGCAAAGTGGGCTAGTTTGAGGACCTGGCTGGTGCCATTACGTGCGTTGGCGCGCAACCGATCCGTACCGCCCTGGATCAGCCACTGGGCCGAAAGCCCCACATCATACATCAACATCTCGTTGGCCATCACTGGGATCGTCAGCTCGCGGCAGAGTGCCTGGTAGTGATGAAGCTTTTGCTCGTGGAATGGCTCTTCCAGCCAGATAAAGTCCAGCTCTTCCATCACATGGCCAACTTCGATCGCCTCGCGCAGATCGTACGAGCAGACTGGATCATTGATGAGGCCATAGTCGGGCCCCACCTCTTTGCGCACTTGCTGAAAGATCGGAATATCGGCCCGCCCGCCTTTATAGGAGTGGAACTTGTAAGCGTTGATCCCCATCTCGCGCCCGACTTCAATGTGGCGCAGATATTCTTCAACGGGCGCATCGCCACTGGTCAGGTAGACGGGAAGCCGCTCGCGCACCCGGCCCAGCAGTGCGTAAACCGGCAAGCCAGCGGCCTTGCCCAGAATATCCCACAGACAGTTGTCGAAATCCCCAAACCAGCCCGGCGGCTGATAGACCCAGCGCGTGCCTTTGTGCAGCATCTGGTAGAGATGCTCGCGCTGATACACATCCGCGCCCAGCACCTGGTTGCGCAGAATCTCAACCTGGTGCGGCAACATCGTGGTAGTGCAGCGCCCGCTGATTCCCGCGTCGGTTTCCACTTCAATAAAATTTTGCCGCAACGGGCGCCCAGAGGAGACACCTTGGTGGGTATATTGAATACGATGCAGATTGGGAACCTGAACCAGTTTATTGGCACGCCCGGTGCGCGTACCGGCTGTTTCCAATTCGTAGAGCCGAATAGCCGTAATCTTCATGACGATTCCTGGAGTGAAGCTGAGTGGCTGCCTGCCTGGGCAAACGCAGCCAACAAATATTGATCAACCGCCGGGGAAACGCGCCCAGAGCAAATCTGAGTGATGCCTATGCTAGCACACCTTGGCGCAGTCCGCACGATGACATTATGAGCCTTCGCCAGAATTGTGGCATAGTACACCGGCTTATCATCACCACCCTTGCCAAAACTTGAGGAGCAGATATGGGAAGTGAAAGACTGTTTACACCGGCAGCGTCACCGGAAAGCCTGGGCATCCCGGCGCAGGCGATCTTAAATTTTCTCCGGCGGATCGACGCTGAACGCATCGGTATGCATGGGTTCCTGCTGGTGCGGCACAATCGCATTGCCGCAGAAGGGTACTGGGCACCGTGGTCGGCTGACCACAAACACCGCATGTATTCGATCAGCAAAAGCTTTGTCGCGCTGGCCATCGGCATGATGATCGACGAAGGCAAGCTCACCCTGGATGATCGCGTGGCCACCTATTTCCCCGACAAAGTCCCCGCCAATCTGCATCCATGGTTGGCCGCCGCCACCGTCCGCGACCTGCTGATGATGTCAACGCCCCATTCCAGCACCTCCTATACCCGCGACGACCCCGACTGGGTGTGGACTTTCTTCAACCGGCCTCCTTCCCATCCACCGGGCACCCTTTTTTCCTATGATACCGCGGCCACGGTCGTGCTGACAGCCATTGTCGAGCGGCTGGCCAGCAAGCCCTTTCTGGACTATATGCGCCCCCGTTTTCTGGATCGGATCGGCTTCTCGGCAGATGCCTGGTGTGTCCGCACACCAGAGGGCGGATCGTGGGGCGGCTCCGGCGTCATCTGTACCCTGCGGGATCTGGCCAAGGTGGCCCTCACCTGCATGAATGGCGGCATGTGGGGCGAAGAGAGCGTCCTGCCCGCCGCGTATCTGCGCGCGGCCACCGCCAGGCAAATCGACAACAGCATCCGCGGCAACTATGGCTATGGCTATCAGATTTGGCGCGAACGGGCGAATGGCTTCTCCTTTCGGGGGATGGGCAGTCAGTATGCCATCTGTCTGCCCGACCAGGAATTCCTGTTCACCTGCATCGCCGACACGCAAGGCGCGCCCGCGGGCAGCACCATCCCGACTGTGATGTGGGAGGAACTTTACCCGCACCTGGCCAACGCGCCCTTACCGGAAGACCACAAGGCCCAAGCCGCGCTCGCGGAAAAGATCGATCAGCTGGCCGTCCTGCCATTGCCGGGGAAGGCGTCGGCGCAGGTGGCCGAAGCAATAAACGGGGTCTGGTACCCATTGGAGGAGAACCCGATGGGCATCACCCGAACGCGGCTCACCTTCAGCGGCGATCAGGGCACATGGGAGTACACCAACGGTCAGGGGGATAATGTACTCCGCTTTGGCATCGGGCGTCTACTTGCGGGCAAGTTCCCCCAACGCACCTACTTCGGCGAGCAGATCGGTGCGATCCCAGGCATTGAGTACGATTGCCAGGCCTCAGCCGCGTGGGTCAACGAGCAGACCTTCAACCTGGAAGTCTACATCACAGATGTTTACCTGGGTGGGCTTCGGGTGTCGTTTGCCTTCAAAGGGGACGAGATCGGCATCTTTATGACCAAACAAGCCGAGTGGTTCCTGGACGAATACAATGGCTTTGCCGGGGGTAAGCGCCTCACGACTGCCGCCTAAAAAAAACGGCTCTCCCTGTTTGTTGGGAGAGCCGTTACACACCGTTACAGTGGCTTAGAGCCGATCCGTACAATGGGTGCGCCCGCCGAAACTGGCGTACCAGCCCCGATTGGCGCAGAATTTACGAATAACGCTTAGACGAGGTCGAAGCGATCAAGATTCATGACCTTGTTCCACGCGGCCACGAAGTCATGCACAAAGGTCTCCTGCGCATCAGCAGCGGCATACACTTCTGCCAGGGCGCGCAATTGGGAGTTTGAGCCGAAGATCAGATCGACGCGCGTGCCTGTCCATTTCAGCTCGCCGGTTGCGCGATCATGGCCTTCGAACACCCCAGCATCTTCCGCGGTCGGCTGCCAGGCTGTGCGCATATCGAGCAGATTCACGAAGAAATCATTCGAGAGCGTCCCTGGCCGCTTGGTGAACACCCCATGTTGAGACTGACCAGCATTGGCATCCAGGACCCGCAGGCCACCGACCAGCACGGTCATCTCGGGGGCGGTCAAGGTCAGCAATTGCGCCCGATCAACCAGGAGTTCCTCTGCCGACACGGTGTATTGGGTCTTGAGATAGTTGCGGAAGCCATCCGCGGTCGGTTCCAGGACAGCAAAGGATTCCACGTCGGTCTGTTCGGCTGAAGCGTCCATCCGCCCTGGGGTGAAGGGGACGGTGACATCGTACCCGGCGTTCTGGGCGGCTTGCTCAACCGCGGCACAGCCACCGAGGACAATCAGGTCGGCGAGCGAAACTTGCTTGCCCCCAGTCTGCGCACTGTTGAATTCCTGTTGGATGCTCTCCAGCGTGGCGAGAACAGAAGCCAATTGAGCCGGCTGATTGACTTCCCAATCCTTTTGCGGCGCAAGGCGGATGCGCGCGCCATTGGCGCCACCACGCTTGTCCGAACCGCGGAAGGTGGAGGCAGAAGCCCAAGCCGTTGACACCAATTGCGGGATCGTCAGCCCGGAGGTCAAAATCCGATTTTTGAGGGCGACAATATCCTGCTCGTCAATCAACTCGTGAGTGCGCTCAGGGATGGGATCCTGCCAGATGAGTTCTTCGGCAGGCACTTCTGGGCCAAGATAGCGCGAGCGCGGGCCCATGTCGCGGTGGGTCAGTTTAAACCAGGCGCGAGCAAACGCATCGGCAAAGAGATCCGGGTTTTCGAGGAAGCGTCGGGCGACCTTCTCGTACGCCGGGTCGGTGCGCAAGGCAATGTCTGTGGTGAGCATGGAGGGGGCGTGCCGTTTGTCTGGATCGTGCGCATCTGGCACAGTGCCAGCGCCCATCCCATGTTTTGGCTTCCACTGCTGGGCACCCGCTGGGCTCTTGGTCAATTCCCATTCATAGCCGAACAAGTTCCAGAGGAAGTTGCTGGTCCACTTGGTTGGGGTGGAAGTCCAGGTCACTTCCAGGCCGCTCCCGATGGTGTCGCCACCTTTGCCTGTGCCAAAGCTGTTCTTCCAGCCGAGGCCCTGTTCCTCAATACTCGCCCCTTCTGGCTCGGGCCCCACATGAGACGGATCACCAGCGCCGTGGGTCTTCCCAAAGGAGTGACCACCGGCGATCAGCGCGACCGTCTCTTCGTCATTCATGGCCATCCGCGCGAATGTCTCGCGGATGTCTCTGGCCGCGGCCAGAGGATCGGGCGTGCCATTGGGCCCTTCCGGGTTGACATAAATCAAACCCATCTGCACAGCAGCCAGCGGATTTTCGAGATCACGGTCGCCGGAGTAACGTTTGTCATCCAGCCATTTGTCCTCGCTGCCCCAATAAATGTCCTCTTCTGGCTCCCACACATCTTCGCGCCCACCAGCAAACCCAAAGGTCTTGAAGCCCATGGATTCCAGGGCAACGTTCCCGGTAAGGACCAGGAGATCGGCCCACGAAATTTTGCGACCATACTTCTGCTTGATCGGCCACAGCAGGCGGCGCGCCTTGTCTAAGTTGACATTGTCGGGCCAACTGTTGAGGGGGGCAAAACGCTGACTGCCGCTACTGGCCCCGCCGCGCCCGTCGCCAATGCGATAGGTGCCCGCACTGTGCCAGGCCATCCGCACGAACAACGGCCCATAGTGGCCAAAGTCGGCGGGCCACCAATCCTGCGAATCGGTCATCAGCGCGCGGAGATCCGCCTTCACGGCTTCGAGATCCAGACTCTTGAACTCCTCGGCATAGTTGAACCCCTTCCCCATCGGGTTCGCCGCCTCGCTGTGCTGGTGGAGAATCTTCAGATTTAGCTGATTCGGCCACCATTCACGATTGGACACCTTAAAGATCACACCATTTTCTGCTTGCCCACCGGTTACTGGGCATTGACCATTACCACTCATAAGCCTTATTCTCTCCAATTCCTAATTTTGATTTTTGCGAATGATTCCCTCAGGCTTGCAGCGCTTCGAGAATCTGCCAGTCGCATGTACTAAATGAACTATGTGTTCGGGAATGTATTTATCAAGAACGAGATTTGAATCAACTTGAGGTCGGTTTACAATTTGCACAGACAACATCATACTCGACGCGCACATCGAGCACGGCCAGGCCATCCGGCAGCGCCGACGGGGGCGCGGGGTGGGCATTAGGATCGGGATCGACATCAAAAATAGCCCCGCAGATGCGGCAGATTGCATGGTCGTGATGGCTCTTTGTGCCATCGACCCGCAAGCGGCCATCCACCTCGGACAATTTTCGCACCAGGCCGGCCCGCACAAACGCGCTCAACGTGCCATAAACCGTCGAGAGCGAAAGCGAAGGGTGACGCTCAACCAGCTCCTGATAAATATCCTCGGCGCTCGGATGGTGACTGTTCCGCTCAACTGCATCGAGGATTGCAACACGGGAGCCGGTGGCCTTCAGGCCGGCTGCCCGGAGCCGTTCAGCGAGATCAGAAGCAGGCATTCGATAGTACCTCTCAAATCATAATGATTTCGATTTAGTAAGCAATAGGATTTAATAAACAATAGCAACTTGTAGGTAATCCTAACATCAACCGTTGATTCATGCAAATCAGGCTGCGACTCATGGAAATCTGATTGCGCAATTTGGCAATCATTTTTGCAGCAACTCCCCGCAAACAGTAAGAGCGGGGGTGAAAAGCTTGCTTTGAGCGGCTCTATTTGGTACTTTTTTATGTGAGATCACCAACCAACTTTTCAATCGCCGCAAAAGCGGAGAGTCAGATACGTTTATATGATGGGACAGCTACCGTTCTTGCAGATGCACCGCTTTTCAACCCGATTGATTTTGGGGCTGGTCGCTTTGATCCTGGTGACGACCCTGAGCGCGGGCGTCCCGGCTTATCTGCTGACGCGCACCCAATTGGAACGGCAAGCCGAAGCCCAGGTCGAGACCATCCGCCAGGCCACTTTGTCTTTGTTGCACGCCGAACAGAATCGCCTGAACAATCTCGCGAGTCTGTTTACCGAACGGCCCACGCTCGAACGAATAGTAACGCAGGGCACCTGGGCAGAATTACCCACTTTTTTGGGGGCTTTCCAGCGGCAAAGTGCGCTCGATCTGCTCGTGTTCTGCGCGGTGGATGGCACAGTCTGGTCTGCCGCGGGGCAACTCGACCAGTGTCCCCACATCCAGGCGCAAGGCATCACCGCGGTGGATGAACAGCCCGCGCTGCTCGCCAGCACCTTGTTCAGCCTGGCGGATGGCCAGACGCCGCTCGGGGTTGCGGTGGCGGGCCGTTGGCTCGATGAAACTTTTCTGCGCGAGCTGACCGCGGCCACGGGCGCGACCCAAAGTATTGTGGCGTTGAATGGGCGCCGCCTGACCAGCAGCCAGCGTACTTCTGTCGGGACGGTCGCGTTTACGACTCTGCCCGCAGAGCACGCCCTGGCCCGCCTCACCTGGGATACGCACACCTATTTTGCCCGCTATCTGCTCTTGAACGACCCAAGCGGCACCCCGATCTATTATGCTGAAATTGCCTTGCCCGTTGATGAGCTGATCCACACCGAAAACCGCGCGCTGCTGATCCTCATCGCCAGCACGGGGCTGGTGGCGATGCTCGGGACGCTGCTGGCTGCCTGGTACATTCGGCGGATCACCCACCCGTTGGATCAATTGACCGGCATTGCCCGTGAGATTGCTCAGGGCAATTTTGTTGCTTCGATCCCCAGCTTCTCGGGGCCTATCGAAGTCACCACCCTGGCCGATGCGCTGCAACATAGCCACGGCACCATGCGCCGAACCCTCACCGAGCTGGCCCACGCGCGCGATTGGCTCGATCATCTGATCCAATCGATCGTCGAAGGAGTGATCATCTTTGACGACCAAGGCCGCATCACCTTGCTCAGTCAGGGGGCGGAATTGCTCAGCGGCTGGGCCAGCGAGGAAGCGATTGGGCATTCGATAGATGAACTTTTTCCCGTAGCCGAGTCTGTGCCCAACGGCTTCCGGGCAATGTTGCCCGCCATCGGGCAAAAACGCCGCATCGAAGTCATGACCCGCAGCGGGCAGACCCTCACGCTGGCCATTACCGGCGCGCAATTGGCCCCGCACCAGGGCACGCGTGCGCAAACTGCCCTCGTGCTGCGCGATGTCACCGAAGAGGAAGCCAGCCAGCAACTGCATTCCTACTTTTTGGCCAATATCACCCACGAATTTCGCACACCGCTGAGTACGCTCAGCGCCTCGCTGGAGTTGCTCCTGGCCGAAGCTGATACACTCTCGCCAGACGAATTGCGCGAATTGCTCAAACCCACCTATCTCAGTTTGTTAAGCCTGCAAATGTTGATCAACAATTTGCTCGAAGGCAGCCGGATCGAAGCGGGCCGCTTTGTGAGCAATCTGCAACGCATTGATCTGCGCCTGGTGATCGACGAGGCGATCCGCATTGTCCAGCCATTTTTGGAACGTCGTCACCATCAATTGAATGTGCATGGGCTGGCCGACCCCGGCCCGGTCGAGGCAGATGCGCCCCAACTGACCCAAGTATTGGTCAATTTGCTGACCAATGCGGCCAAATATAACCCGCTCAACGCGACCATTGACCTGCATGTCGCGCAGACGGGCGATCAGATCCGCATTTCGGTTTCCGACCGCGGGCCGGGAATTCCCGAAGCCGAGCGGGCCAATCTCTTTCGGCAGTTTGTGCGGGCGCATGACCAGGCCGCCGAACAATATGGCATTGGCCTGGGCTTATACGTCGTCAAAACCACGGTCGAGGCGCACGGCGGGCAAGTTGGGGTGAATGCGCGGCCCGGCGGCGGTTCGATCTTCTGGCTGGAATTGCCACAAAGGCGGAGAGGGGTATCATGAAAATTCTTGTCGTGGAAGATGATCTCGCACTTTCGGATGTGACCTCTTTCACCTTGCGCCGCGCCGGGTTTACGGTGACCGTTGCACATAATGGTGAAGCCGCCATTGAACAGTGGGCCCGCGAGCTGCCCAGCCTTATCCTGCTCGATCTCAACTTGCCCAAGCGGGATGGCATTGCCGTTTGCAAGCATATTCGTGCCCAAAGCGACACCCCGATCATCATCCTCAGCGTGCGCAACAGCGACGAGTCGATCGTCGAGGCCCTGGAGTTGGGCGCGGATGATTACATCGTCAAGCCTTTCAGCACCACGCAACTGGTGGCGCGCGTACGGGCTGTGCTGCGCCGCGCCGGGGTGACCGTTGCCAGCGGGCTGCTCGAAGTCGGCAAGTTGCGCTTGGATCGCGCGCGCAATCAAGTGTGCCACGCGGGGCAGGAGCCGATCCGCCTGACGCCGCTGGAAGTCCGTCTGCTCGAAGCCCTCATGCTCAACGCCGGGCAGGTTCTGCCGACCGACCTGTTGATCGACAAAGTGTGGGGCATCGACGGGGGTGATCGCGCCATGCTCAAACAATTGGTCTACCGGCTGCGCACCAAACTCGAACCCGAAGCCAGCCAATCCACATTGATCGAAAATATCCCCGGCGTTGGGTACGCCTTCCGCGGTGCGTGAAGCGTCAAACGTGATGCGTGAAATGTTGTGCAGCTTATAGGGAAGAGAGATTCTCAGTAAATCACGTTTGACGCTTCACGCATCCATTCTCACTCCTCCCATTCTGTTACTACTTTGTTACCTAGCTCAAACCCCTCTGTGACTCTTTCTCACTAGGCTGACAAGTGCGGAATCAAGCTATGCCTATATCATCAGTCACCAGAGGAGGTCTTTGTGAAGCATCGCAGTCACCGTTTTGCCCACAGGTTGCCTTACCGAATCGTTCTTGGCGGATTGGTTGCCCTATTCTCGCTGGCAGCCTGTGTAGCCCCGTCCGCCGAAGCGCCGGCTGCGTCGAGCGAGGAGGTGACCACTGTGAGCGTCTCTGGCGCCTTTGCGCTTTTTCCGCTGATGACGCTTTGGGCAGAAGAATATAACAAGATCAACCCCAATCTTCAGTTTGATGTTCAAGCGGGCGGGGCAGGCAAAGGCATGACCGATATGCTCTCGGGAGCTGCCGATATTGCAATGCTCTCGCGCGAGCCTCGCCAGGCCGAATTGGACGAAGGTTCGTTCCTGGTTGCAGTCACCATCGATTCGGTGATTGGGACCTTCAACGCCAATAACCCCTACGCGGCAGAATTATTGACGCAGGGCATCTCGGCTGAAGAGGCGAATGCCATCTGGATCACCCAAACCGTCACCACGTGGGGCGATCTGCTGGGCATTGCGGCCACCGACCCGATCAACGTCTATACTCGCTCGGATTCTGCTGGTGCCGCCGAGATGTGGGCCCTCTTTGCCGGTGGCCAAACCCAGGAAGATCTGAAAGGCACAGCCGTCAACAGCGATCCCGGATTGGCCGAAGCAGTGCGCCAGGATCCGTTGGGCGTGGGCTTCAACAATGTCGGCTTCACCTACGATCCCGTCAGCGGTGAGCCGAATGAGGGCCTGGCCATCATTCCAATCGACCTGGATGGAGATGGCGTTTTGAGCGAGGAAGAGAATTTCTATGGGACGCGCGATGAATTCACGCAGGCTGTGGCTGAAGGAAAGTATCCCTTCCCACCGGCCCGCATCCTCTATCTCGTGACCAAAGGGCCGCCAAGCCCGGCTTTGGCCGAATTCTATCGCTGGGTGCTGACCGACGGCCAGGCATTTGTCCAATCGGCGGGGTATGTCAAACTGACCGATCAACAATTGCAAGACGCGCTGGCGCTGGTGTCGGAATGAGCTGATGCAGCCACCCTCAGGGGCATTCACCCTATAACAACTATCTGTGCGTTAGTGCAGCAGCAGGACAACGGCTTGCTTTGCTAACGCACAAACTTGTTTTCCGGAGGCGAGTATGGCAATGACCCAACAACCGCTCTCACAAAGTATCAATCAGCCCAGTAGCCCGCTGCCCGCTCGCCGTGGGCAGATTCAATGGCGCCACCTCAAAGATCTCTCAGCGCGCTCCATCATGAGCGGGTTGACGCTCGTCACCTCGCTGTTGCTCCTGGTGATCGGCATCACCCTGGCTGTGCGCACCTGGCCGCTGCTCACGGCCCAATCGCCCCTCGACCTGTTGACCGGCCAGGTCTGGCAGCCAATGCGCGGCCTCTTCGGCTTTGCGCCCTTCATCATCGGCAGTGTGGTGATCACCCTGTTGGCGCTGGTGATCGCGGTTGTCCCCGCGGTACTGAGTGCAATTTTCCTGGCGGAATATGTGTCGGAACGCCTGCGCTCTGGGATCAAACCCGTGCTCGATCTTCTGGCGGGGATTCCCTCGGTCGTCTATGGGCTGTGGGGGGTGCTCTTTATCATCCCTCTGATTCGGGATCAGATTGGGCCGTGGTCTGACCGCACTTTGGGGCAGGCCATTCCCTTTTTCAGCCGCACCAATCCCAGCGGCTATGGGCTATTGGCCGGCGGCTTTGTCCTGGCGGTGATGATCTTCCCCTTCATCGTCGCGGTGATCGACGAAGTGTTGCGCAGCATTCCACAGGCGCAGCGCGAGGCCTCGCTGGCTCTCGGTGCTACCCGCTGGGAAGCCACCAAACTGGTAGTCTTGCGCAGCGGCCTGCCGGGCATCAGCGCGGCAATTGTGCTGGGGCTCTCGCGGGCCTTTGGGGAAACACTGGCGATCATGATGGTCACCGGGAATGTGGCCCAATTTCCGCGCTCGCTCTTCGACCCGGTCTATCCGCTGCCCGCGCTGATCGCCAACAACTATGGCGAAATGATGTCGGTGTCGCTCTACGAATCGGCCTTGATGGGTGCAGCATTGATCCTGTTGCTGGTCGTCGTGATCTTCAACATTGCCGCTCGCCTGGTTATTTTGCGTATGCGCCAGAGGGACTAACCATGAATCACAAACAACGACGCAAATGGGAAGCGCGCTTGTTCGCCGGCCTGATGTGGCTTTCGGTCCTGGCTGCGCTTATCGTGCTCGGCCTGATCCTGCTCACGATCACCTGGCGGGGAATCGGCGCGCTGAGTTGGGAGATGATCAGCCAGCCGCCCGCGGGCAACTATTATCTGGGGGGGGAGGGCGGCATTCTCAACGCCATCCTCGGTTCGCTCTATTTGGCTACCGGGGCCACGTTGCTCGCGCTGGTTTTGGCGCTGCCGCTGGTGCTCTATCTCCACGCCTATAGCCGCAGCGCGCGCCTGGCGCAATTCATCCGCCTGACGTTGGATGTAATGTGGGGCGTGCCGAGCATTGTTTATGGCGCGTTCGGCTTTTCGCTGATGATCATGCTGGGGTTGCGGGCCTCGTTGCTGGCGGGGATCATCACCCTGGCCCTGGTGGTGCTGCCGATCCTGGCGCGCACGCTGGACGAAGTGCTCTCGCTGGTGCCACGCGAGCTCAACGAGATCACGCTGGCGCTGGGCACGACCCGCTTCGAGCTGATCGGCGTCCTGTTGCGCCAGACAATCCCCGGATTGCTCACCGCGCTCTTGTTGGCCTTTGGTCGCGGCATTGGCGACGCGGCCTCGGTGCTCTTCACCGCCGGTTATACCGATAAGATGCCCGAATCGCTGCTGCGTCCGGTGGCCTCGCTCCCCCTGGCGATCTTTTTCCAACTGGGCACCCCCTTTCCCGCGGTGCAAGCGCGTGCGTATGCCTCCGCCCTGGTTCTGACGGTGCTGATTCTGGCTATCAGCTTGCTGGCGCACTGGACAGTCGCCCGCGTCGGCAAACATGTGATCCGCTAACGCAGGAGGTATGCAGAATGAATGCCCTATCTATCCGCGATCTGAATGTCTGGTATGGCACTAGCCATGCCCTCAAAAATATTTCCATCGATATCCCGGCTCGACAAATCACAGCCATTATTGGGCCGTCGGGTTGTGGCAAAACCACCCTCCTGAAATCGTTCAATCGCTTGCTCGAGTTGAATGAAGAGGTACGCATCACCGGCGAAATCCGCTTTGGCGACCAGAATATCTACGCGCCCGGTGTGGATGTTACCGAAGTGCGCACCCAGATCGGCCTATTGGCGCAGAAGCCCTTTCCGCTGCCGATGTCGATCTATGACAATATTGCCTATGGCCCGCGCATTCACGGCCTGGCCAATGGCACGCTCGATACGCTTGTGCAAGAGCGGCTCAGCGATGTCGGCCTGTGGGATGAAGTCTCGGCGCGCTTAAAAGCACCGGCAACGCGACTCTCGGTCGGTCAGCAACAACGGCTCTGCCTGGCGCGTGCATTGGCGGTCGAGCCGGAAATTCTGCTCTGCGACGAATCCACGGCCTCGTTGGACCCGATCTCAGCCCGCGGGATCGAGAACTTGTTGCATGATCTCAAAGAACGCTACACCGTGGTGATGGTCACGCACGACATTGATCAGGCGCGCCGTTTGGCCGATCATGTGCTCTTTATGTGGCTGGGCGAGTTGATCGAGCATGGCTCTGCTGCGCAATTTTTCAGCCAGCCGCGTCACGAGTTGACCACGGCCTACCTCAGGCGGGAGATTGGGTAAGCGCCCGGCGGATTTGTGCAATTCGTGGCAAAGTTTTCTGAATCAAGAGGCCTATGTCGCTCGTTTTGGAACAAATTACCAAATGGTTTGACGGCTATCCCGCCATCAACGATCTTTCCTGTACGGTAGCCGAGCGGGAACTGGTTGTCTTGTTGGGGCCGAATGGCTGTGGAAAAAGTACGCTCCTGCGGCTGATTGCTGGCTTTAGCAAAGTGGATCGGGGCAGCATCACACTCGGCGGCCAGATCATCACCCATCGCGCTGCTCAGGCGCGCGCTATTGGCTATGTCGGCCCCGATTATGGGCTTTTCTCGCAGATGACTGTTGCGGAAAATGTCGCGGTCGGGCTGCGCTTGCGCAAGGTACACCCAGCAGCCCAGCGCCAACATTGCGACGCTCTGCTCGAATTGGTCGGGTTGGGGGGCTGGGGCAGCCGTTTGCCGCGCCAACTTTTGCCCAGTCAGGCAGTACGGGCCGCGCTGGCCCGCGCCTTGGCCCATGAACCAGCGCTATTATTGCTCGACGAACCCCTGGCCCTGCTCGACGGCCCAGCGAGCGCGGACTTGCAACGCACCCTGCAAACCCTGCACCACGAACTAGCCATCACCACGATCCTGGCCACGCATGATCAGGCCGCGGCCTTTGCGCTCGCCAACCGCATCGGCGTGATGAACCTGGGACGCCTGCTCGAATTTGATACGCCAGAGCAGCTCTATCACCGTCCACAAACGGAATTTGTCGCCACCTTTTTGGGGAGTGCCAATCTTTTGCTTGGCCGGGTGGCTGATGGCGGCGTCCACGTCGGCCCCTATTATTTTGATCTGGACGAGCAGCCACGGCTCCATCATTTGGATGATGCGCGGCGCGTACAGGTGTTATTCCGCCCCGAAGATGTTGTGGTGGTCAGCTCGCCCAAGGAATTGCACTGCCCGCCGCTCGGGCGGGGTGAGCTGGAATCCGTGACCTTTGGCGGGGCCTTTGAACGGCTGCGCATCCGCTTGCCCCCCATTCCAGGCGTGCGCCCCCTTTCGCCAGTGATCGATTATGGTGGACGCTCATTTGTGGTCGAAGCCACACGTGGGCAGGATCAGATCCAACGTTTGCCCCTGGTCTCGGGAGATCAAGTCTGGGTGGGACTCCATCATGTCCATGTATTGACGCACCCCGGCCTGCGCTTTTTGGTGCTCAACGATGGTTCTCCCGAAGCACAATCCGCAATTGCCCTCGCCGGGCAGATGGCCCAGTTGGCCCATGCGCGCATTATTCTGTTGAGTTATGGGGCGCATGGCATTGCGCAACAGGCCCAGGCCCAGCGTATCCTCGGGGAAATTGGCGGGCTCCAGCCTTATGTGCTGCACACAACCAATCACGCCATCGAAGAGGTGCTGAGCGAGGAACTCTCTCGGCAACCGTGCGATCTGGTCGTGCTGGGGCAGCGTGCGGGGCACCATCTGCCATTGGCGGAAAAGATCATGCAGTGTGGCGATCATCACTTGCTGTTGGTGCCGCAGCACCCCAAAGTGCCCAAACGGGCGTTGATTTGTGTTGCGCAGGGGGAGCCCGGCAAACAGGATGTCCTCTTTGCTGGCCGATTGATGCGCCATTTGGGGACGCAAGCCACCATCTTTACGGCCTTGCCCAGTATCGGTCAGGGCCAGGCAACGCTCCAAAAGACCCAAGCCTTTCTGGAGAGTGGGGTCGGGGCGCTGGAATTGCTCGGCGTTCCGGCAGATACCGCCATCCATGTCGGCTCGGTGGTCGATGGCGTCACCAAACAGTGGCAAACCCGGGCGTACGATCTCCTCGTCCTCGGCACACCCCTGCCCGATGCGTCAGGCAAGATCAGCTTCAGCGGCCTGTTCAATCAATTGGCTCGCCAGGCAACCCAATATCCCGTGCTGATTGTCCATGCCTCCGCGCAAGTCAATACACCCACAATCCAGTATTCACAGGCAAGCCGTTTGCTGACAGGGCAACCGGTTGCTCCACAGCGGAGCCTCCCTGCGCCCCTGCCCTCGCTTACCCTCTACCCTGGGCAGCGTACCAGTGAGTGAAGCAGCGCGCTTGTGCTGAGAGCAGAATGCTAAAGTTGCATAAAAAAATAGGTGCGGCTTATCACCGCACCTACAAGGCTGGCCTGGCTAGCTGGCTTCTCTACTCACCGATCAGGAAGCGCTGGGCGCCGGACGCCGACGCCGCGAACGATTCCCCGAGCCATTGAAGGATGCAGGTCGCTCGCTCGCAGCTCGCATCGGTTTGTGCTGAGGACGATTTTGTTGAGGGCGGCCCCCACGCGCTGCGCCATTGCCACGTCGATGATTCTGGCTGGATTGGCTGGATTGCCCCAACGCCTGTTGGGCTTCCGGAGAGAAGCTGCCATAATCAAAGTTGGGCAGACGCCGCCGTTCGATCGACGTGCCCAGCGTCCGCTCGATGTCGCGCACCATGATCTCGTCGGCCTGGGCCGTAAAGGTAAAGGCCTCGCCTGTGTGCGTAGCCCGGCCTGTGCGCCCAATCCGATGGGTATAGGCTTCGACCGTGTCGGGCATGTCGAAATTGATCACGTGCGAGATCTCCGAGACATCGATGCCGCGTGCCGCGATATCGGTGGCCACGAGAATATCATACTTGCCATCGCGGAAGCCATTGATCGCCTCCTGACGGCGATTTTGCGCCATGTTGCCTTGCAACGCGGCCACCCGATAGCGGCGATTTTCCAGATCCAAAGCCAGATTGCGTGCCCGCCGTTTGGTGCGGGTGAAGATCAACACCCGGCCTGTCGGCGTTTGTTGCAACATCGAAAAGAGTAGCTTGGTCTTGAGGCCATCCGGCACCGGATAGAGCGCGTGGGTTACCGTCTCCGCAGGCGCGATCATGCCGATCTGCACCGTCGCGGGCTTGTTCAAAATTGTATCGGCCAGCGTGCGGATCTCTGAGGGCATGGTGGCCGAAAAGAAGAGCGTCTGCCGCTGTGTGGGCAAATGGCTCAAAATGCGGCGAATGTCGGGCAGAAAGCCCATGTCGCACATGCGGTCAGCTTCATCCAGCACCAATACCTCAACTTGCGAAAGATCGATGGTGCCTTCGTTGATGTGATCGAGCAAACGACCGGGACAGGCCACCACGATCTCGGTACCGCGGCGGAGCGCGCCGATCTGCGGGCCTTTGCCGACCCCCCCATAGATGGTCACGCTGCGGATGCGCGTATGCTTGCCCAACTCGGTGATCGTCTGGTGGATCTGTTCGGCCAGTTCGCGGGTGGGCGCGACGATCAATGCTCGCGCCTTGCGCAAGGGGCCTTTGGTCAGCCGCTGCAAGATCGGCAAGACAAAAGCCGCGGTTTTGCCCGTGCCGGTCTGGGCCAGGCCGAGCAAGTCACCACCGGCTAAAATCTGGGGAATTGCCTGGGCTTGAATCGGCGTGGGCTCGGTGTAGCCCGTGTCTCGAATGCCCGCGTGGATACGCGGATCGAGGGGAAATTGTTCAAAATTCATAACAGGAGTACTCCTTGACTCCGATGAGCCAAGTCGCACTCTCAGCCCGCTTTGAGAAATATCGTTCAACAAAAGGCCGCGAACCGACTGTTCGCGACAGCAAAAGAGCAGTATATCATAAATCCTGGGGGAAATCAAACGGAGGTGCTGCCAGTTGTACAATGGGAGGCGTTGCCCTTCCCTGAGGATGGTCAGCGCGCTGCGTTCACCGCCAGCCGTCTATCACGTCCAACAGGGGGTATCTAAACTCAGCTGACCCAGACTGAGCGCAATCGCGCCGCTCAGGTCGAGATCGATCCGGTAGCGCTGCCAGGGGATGAAGAAGAATGTATAGCCGCGCAGACAGACCTGGCTACCGACTTGGTTGGCCGAGTCAAAATCCAATTCGCTGGCCGGTTGCAAGTGACGTACATCTTCCAAAGCCAGCCGCTGCACCCAAAACCCGGTGATGCGATAGGTAAACTCGGCGGCCCGTAGCGCGTTGGTTGCCAGCCGTAAATCTTCGCCGGTTGGCCGCGGTTGGGGCGGGTCGATCAAGCGTGGCAACAAGGCCCACGGCAACACCATGACGACCAGAACAAAGCCGATTTGCAAGCGCCGTGAACGCTTCGTCCATTGAAAGCCGAGGGCCAAAATACGCCACACCACACTGGCAACCAGCCAGAGCAGCCAGAGCATCAGCCAATTCAGTGCAAAATCGAGGGGGGCGATCAGCGAAGTGCCATCAAAGTCAACGGTGGCAAAGGGCCGCGGGTATCCTCGTTGCCCCAGGCAGCCCTGCAGACAACTGGCATAATAGGCCGGCACTTCAAAGAGATAATAGCTGGCAATGCAGAGCACCAGTGAAAGCAGCGCCAACCCAGTGGTGATGCGAAACCAGTGGCGCGTCTGCTGGCGCCACCAGACGATCAACAAGAGCGCCAGGAGCAGCGATGCCCCTGCCAGCGCGGCATCGGACCAACTGGCAAAGGTGACCAGGTCGGTTGACCAGGCGGGTAGCCTTGGGCTGAGCATCGTTCTAGCTCCGCCAGCACAGGAAAACGCGGGTCAGATTCGGCGGCAAGCCAAAGCGCGGCTCCAACGGATTGTTGCCATCCCAACGATCCAATTCAAGCTGGCCATTGGCATCGGCAACAATGGCCAGGGCAGATTGATGATCGCGGCACGCGGCGAGGTCGATCAGCCGTTTCTGTTCAGAGAGCAGCGTTTGTCCCGCCAGGCTCACATCGGCCCCGGGGTTGCCCACAGGCGGCAATTGCAACGTGGCCACACCAAATTGATCCAGCGCCAACTCATCGCCCGCGGCAAAGCGGCTGCGGATCAGCATGAGGCGCTCTGTTCCCTGCCAGGCAAGTTGCGGCGCCAGAAACTCAAACCGATCGGTCGTGGTATAGACTGTCCGGCTGGTGTTGGCCCCCCGGCCTTCCAGGGTCAACAGGCGTATGGTGTTGGCCGGGCGCAGAGCCGCCGAGGTCAGGCTAGGTTGGTCGGGATCATACACGCTAAAGGCCAGCCGAGTGTGATCGGGGCTGATCTGCAAGGGCCCGCGATAGCTATCAACGGGCAATAGAGGCTGCGGGGGCGCGGCCAATTCACCGAGCCCTGCTTCATGCAGGCGTAAATGGATGCGAAAAAGCCCGGTATAGGGAGTCTGCCGCAGGACATCCACTGTATCGGCCAACAAGGCGACCTCAGTGGCCGCGCCTGGCTGGTCGGGCTGCGCCAGGAGCAAAATCGGCAACAAACGAGGCTGCGCACCAGTGGCTTGCCCACTTGCTCGCAGCAAAGTCCCATCTCCCTGAAAGCGCAGGGCAATCTGCCCGGCCAGGGCGTCAAAATGCCAGAGTTGCCACTGTTCGACCGCTACTTGGGGAATTTCGATCCACCAGAGCCCATCATAGGCATCGCTGATCATGCTGCCCAGGCGGTAAAAAGGCTGGGTCCAGATCTGAATGCCAGTGCCGTCGCTGCGCACCCAGCTAAACGAATTGGGACCGACCGCGGTGTCTGGTTCACGCAGGAGCAAGCCCGGCTGTTCGGCCACCCCAGCCGCCCAAATCACCTGATTTTCCAATCCCCAAAGCTGTTGCACCGTGCCATTTTGATCCAGCAGATAGATACCCTGCTCGCTCTGGCTGCCCAACAAGGCAAGCGCGGCTTGGCGGTTGAGCGTATCGGCCAGCAGTGGAAAGTTGAGCAGCTCGCTGCGCGTTTGCGCGGGCCGCCCAACAATGCGGACACGGGTTGGCTCCCACAACTCGCTGCCAACCTGCGAAGGATCGACCGCGACATCAATGGTGGTGCCGGGCCACAACAATTCACCCGGCGCGTCGAGCCAATCCGCGCGCTCGCTCCCAAAGAGACCGCTCCAGATTTGCACACTCGCACTGGCTACACGAATGGAGATTGCTCGACCATCGGCGGTGGTGGCGGCAATGTCACTCAATGGCTGGGCCGGGATCTGCTCGCCCGCGATGGTGATGCGCTGCTCGCCCGCGACAGGCTCCGGCGGGTTGCCACTAGCCGCCAGCGGCTGTTCGGCGGGTTGGCTCAAGACCGGTGTGTTGAGCGGGGTTGGCGTCTCCGTGACAGTCGGTTCACCCGGTGTAAACGTGGGTGTGGGCGGATAAGGCGTCAGCGGCAGGCCATCATCCACAAAGGTGGGCAAAAGCTGAGGATCGCCCTCGATAAAGACGAGATCGCGAAAGATCCAGCCCAGAACGCCGGTAGCACCATCTACCGTCTGGCTGACCCGCACCAGCAGCCATTGCCCCGACTGGGTGATGCCAAAAATCTCTACGCGCACCGCATTGTCCACCGACGTGAGCACAATCGCATCGGTGCCGGGGCCACCACGCAATCGCGCGGGCTCGCTCAACAAAGTCGTGCCGCTGAGCGGGGCCACTGCATCCCCCGGAATGGGCGGAATCGGCAAGGGCGTGTTGGTAGCGGTGGGCGTCTCGGTTGGGGTTCCGGTGTCGGTGGCCGTTGGCGTCGCGGTCTCGGTCGGCGTTGCCGAAGGCGTGGGCGTTTCGGTAATCGTCGGCGTGCCAGTGGGCAACGGCGTCTCGGTGGGCGTCTCAGTCGGCGTATTGGAAGCCAGCAAGATCAGGCCATCATCGGTCGAGGAGCTGGTTGCTGCCGCCAGAATATCGGTGATGATCGGGCTGACTTCGAGCACGGCCGCGGCCCCCGCGGGCGGAGCCGTCGGTGTGGGCACGCGGGTTGGCAGAGGCGGCGCGGGCGTCACCAGATCGGTCTGAAAAGCATCCACCGGGTTGAGCGCGGCAACCCGGTAAAAACCGGTTTCATCCTGTTCAAAAAAGGCATCGTATGTGCGGCTGCGGTTGGCATTGTCGAAAAAGCGCAGGCGTGGGGAGATCGCATTCCCCAGCAATGGCTGATTTTCTTCATTCAGATAGAGCGCCATCCAGCGCGCAGGCTCGCCCAGCCCCAACGCGGCTGCCTGATCGTAGAGATCAAACCGCGAGGCATAGAGGGTCACCTCATTGACATTGCCGCTCCGGACCATGTCGAGCAACTGTTCGAGCGCGGTCAGGGGCGTGGTGCGCAGCGCAGCATTGATCAAACGGTAGCCAGTGATCGGCGCGCCGGGTGCTTCGGCGATCTCATTGGCGTAACTCGGGGCCCAGCTGGTCAATGCCCATTGGCGGGCGAAAGGTGGCTGTTCGACAAACAGGCCACGCGTGCCCACTTCGACCCGCAACGCACCGCTGGCGGGCAATGGCGCGCTGATGTCCAGATTGGGCAACAACCTGCCTTCCTGCTCGGCCAGGCTGATTTCGCTCCCCGCGGCCTGCACGGCCCAGAGCGGATCGTGCGCACTTTGCCAGGTCAGCTCATATTCGCCAACGGCTTGCGCCTGCCGAAAGAGGTGGACTTGCAACAGCGGTTCGCTGCCTGCCCGTTCGATCAGCAACAGATGCCCGCGGCCCTGTTCGTCAAAGCGTAGCAAGCCTTGATCGATCCCCGCCAGGAGCAGCGTGCCAGTGGGAGATTGATTGTTGTCCGCGGGGCGGCTGGGCAAGGCCTGGCTATGAATCCGGTTGCTATCATTCGCTTCCCGCCAGAAGAGCACGGGCAGAGCCTCGCCCTGGGGGGTGCGGGGAATGGCCACAGCAGCCCACGGCGCCGGGTTGAGTTCATAATAGCTGACTGGCACAAAGTGGAGCAATTGCTCCTGGGCCATGCGCTGCACCACAGCCTGCGCCCGGTCCGGCGTAAACTCGCCCTCGCTGACGGCATTCAAGGCATCGGTTGCCAATTGACGAAAGCGTTCACTCCACTCCTGCAGCGAAGCCGGCAAAGGGGTCTCGGTCGGCGTCGGGGTGGGCGTAAACGTGGGCGTCGGGGTCGAGGTTGGGGTGTCGGTCGGTGTGGCCGAAGCGGTTGGCGTCTCGGTAAAAGTCGCGACGACATGGATCAGATTGTTCGCTTCAACAGTCAGAAACGCGTTGGCAGCAATACGGCGGCCATTCGCCACCCCAACCACATAGGCTATGCTGAGCGCGGCCAGAGCGATAGCGGCAATACCGCCAAGCAAAAGAAGTCGTTGTCGATCCTGCATCATTGGGTCACAAACAGTCTACATACCATTCAGGACTTAGCGTCTATCCGTAAATTCTGCACCGAAGCAATCTGGGCAGCCACGTTTTGGCATCGCAACCATTTCACGGACAGGTTCTCATAGAGAAATTAAATAGAGATCGCACAAATAGCGAGCAAGTAGGTGCGGTTT
>CAZIRP010000040.1:0-50532 GCA_964541665.1 uncultured Caldilineaceae bacterium
GCGGTTTCTAACCGCACCTACGATTTATGCGACATTTATCTGGTTTCTCTATTAGTTCAGTGTTTAGGTAATTATGAGCGAACTTTTGTATGGCCGCCGCACAGTTTTAGAAGCATTGCGCGCCAATCGACGACGAATTTACCGGTTATGGCTGGAAGGCGAGCGCGCCGCCCAACCGGGTGATGCACTGTACGAGATCCGCGAGCTGGCAACCCACTTGAACCTGCCCGCTCGCTCGATCCAAGGTGGGCTCTTCGACAAGTTGGGGCGTGAGCGGGTCAACACCCAAGGGGTGGCGCTCGAAGTCGGTGATTATCCCTATGCGGACCTGGATGATTGCCTGCGCCGTGCCCACGAGTTGGGGGAACCCCCTTTCCTGCTCCTGCTCGACCACTTGCATGATCCGCAAAATCTGGGCACGCTGATGCGCACTGCCGAAGCAATGGGCGTTCACGGCGTGGTGATCCCCGAACGCCGCGCCGCGCAGATCACCCCGGCGGTGAGTAGCGCGAGTTCCGGCGCGGTCGAACAGTTATTGATTGCCCAAGTCAATAATCTCAACCGCACGATTGAAGAGCTAAAGGCGCAGAATATCTGGGTCGCTGGGTTGGATGGTTCGCCCGATGTGCCGCCGCTCGAAAAGGCCAATCTCAGTGGGGCGCTGGCTGTGGTGGTGGGCAACGAAGGCGAAGGCTTGAGTCGCCTGGCGCGTGAACGCTGCGACTTCCTGGTGCGCCTGCCCATGTACGGCCAGATCGAAAGCCTCAACGCCGCGGTGGCCGGTAGTATTGTGCTCTATGCGGCACGTCAGGCGCGCACCGCCTAAACTCTCACACCGCCGATGCTCACAATCACCCTGTTTGACCCCACCCGAGTTGATTGGCCCACGCAAGTCGAGCGCTGGTACGAGCGTTTGGGCGGCGCGACCAACCCGACGCTCTTCCCGCCCCATTTTTTGCAATCGGTCTTGCCCCACATCGGCGGTCAGGGGGTGCTGGTCCACCAGGGTGATCAGCAACTGGGGGTCGGCTTTCTGTTTCCCCGGCAGCGCAACACCTACACCCTGCGCTACCACGCGTTGCTGCCTGCGCTTATGGTCGATCTGAACGCGCTGGCCAGCCAGGTCGCTGCCCACCTGCCCGGTGCCACCATTATCCCGTATGATCCGCAGGGAAAACTCACGTACGCCCCAACGCATGATCGGGTCAATAGCGTGGATCTGGGCCGACCCGACCAGGCCGAAGCTGAGGCGGTGCGCACCTTGCAGGCCACGGTCTGGGGCAGCTCACCTGCCTCGCTCTACCCGGCAGACATCCACAGCGTTGAGTTTGGGTTGGGAACTTCGCTCGTGGCCCGCGTGGCTGATCAGCCAGTCGGCTTCTTGTTTGGCCTGATCAAATTTGGGGGCTATCGCCTGCCCGCGGACTGGGCGGAGCGTTTTCAGGGCGAGTTGCGGCTCGAATCGCAGACAATGGGGGTGCTGCCCGCGCACCGGGGCGCGCGGATCGGCTATCTGCTCAAGTGGCGGCAGGCCCAACAAGCGCGTGAACAGGGGCTCGCACTGGTCAACTGGACGGTGGACCCGCTGCAATGGCCGAACGCGGTGCTCAACTTTGGCCGTCTGCGCGCCATCGCCTTTGACTTTATGCCCGACTATTATTCGTTTCGCAATGAATTGAATCGGGTGGCGGCCTCACGGTTTGGCTTGACCTGGTTGGTGCGCAGCGAACGAGTCAACGCGGCCGCTGCCCACCATGCTTCACTGGTGAACCTGGCCCAACAGCCCGATCTGCTGCGCATCAACCAGGGCTGGACAATCCTGCACCCCGAGCCGACCGCGGCCCGAATCGCCATCGAAATTCCCGCGGATTGGACGGGCTTGCAGCGCCATGATCTCAGCGCGGCGTTGCAGTGGCGCAGCGCTACCGACGACCTCTTTGGCCGGTTGATCGGCATCAACCCGGGCCAATATGTGGTGACCGATGTTGGCGTGGAGGGCGACCGCTGTTATCTGCTGGCCCAGCGTGCCGAGGACGCGCTCTGGGCGCTGTTGGCCGCCTGAGCGTGCTCATCCATCGCCAATTTCCCATTCAAATCCCCCCGGCAATTGCAATAAAACCGAGAAACTGTCTGGAAACCGCAGATTCTAAAGATGACCCAGATTTTTGGTTTTTCTGTGAGGAAATCTGTGGTTTCTGTGGATGGGCTTTTGAAAGCGCTACGATGGTTCACGGAGTGCTGCTTCGTTGAATTGAGCGCCGGGCCTGGGTAAAATCGGTGTTTTGTGCGATTCGCAGTATGATACCAGCACTGTCCGGAATTATCCATCATTCGAGCGCCTTTCCCCTGGGCGACCACGACAGAACCAGCTGATTTGGAGCTTGCACTATGGCGGAGAACACTGCCCAGATCTTCCTTGATACCTACCGCACGATTGGCGAGATCTCGCCGTTGTTGTTTGGTGGCTTTGCCGAACATATGGGGCGCTGTATCTATGGCGGCATCTATGATCCCGCCTCCCCGCTGGCCGACGAACGCGGCTTTCGGACGGATGTCATGGCCGCGTTGCGCGAGCAGCAATATACCATTTTGCGCTACCCCGGTGGTAATTTTCTCAGTGGCTACAACTGGCTGGATGGTGTTGGCCCCCAAGCGCAACGCCCGCGCCGCCGCGAGCTCGCCTGGCAATCGATCGAGACCAATCAATTTGGCACAAACGAGTTTCTGGAATTTTGCCGCGCCATCGATGCCAAACCCATGCTTGGCGTGAACATGGGCACCGGCACAATTCAAGACGCGGCCAATTGGGTGGAATATTGCAACGCCCCACCCGGCACCTATTTTGCTGATCTGCGCGCCCAGCACGGCTACCGAGAGCCCCACGGCGTTGAATATTGGTGCATCGGCAACGAGATGGATGGCCCGTGGCAGATCGGTCACCTCGACATGCACGAGTATGGCAAGAAGGCCCGCGAAGCCGCCAAGCTGATGAAATGGCACGACCCCAGCCTCAAGTTGATCCTGTGTGGCTCCTCCAATGATCGGATGGTTACCTACCCAGAGTGGGATCGCATTGCGCTTGAAACTTGCTGGGACAAGATTGATTATCTCTCGATGCACTATTATGCCGGTAATCGCGACAACGATTCCACCAGCTACCTGGCGAGCGCGATCAAATTCGAAAATTTTGTCGATACGCTGGCCGGCACGCTGCGCTATGTCAAAGCCAGGAATCGCAGCCAGCACGATGTCTATCTCTCGTGGGATGAATGGCAGGTCTGGTACAAAGATACCTCGGGCCGCGGCGGCTGGACAGAAGCGCCCCATCTGAGCGAAGAAATCTATAATCTGGAAGATGCGCTGGTGGTGGCCCAGTGGCTGAATGTCTTTTTGCGCAAGTGCGATGTGCTCAAGATCGCTTGTGTGGCGCAAATTGTCAATGTGATCTCGTGGTTGCAAACCCGGCCCGATGGCTTGCTCAAGCAGAGTTCATTTTATCCCTTCATGTTGATGAGCAAACTCGCCCGCGGCAACTCGCTGGATCTGCTGGTGCGTGGCCCGCGGCACGAGACCACCCACTATGGCGATGTCTCCCTGCTCGATGTTTCGGCCAGTCACGACCCGGCCACGGGCGAGACGGCAATCTTTATGGTCAATCGCAGCCAGACCGAGACCGTGCCCACCACGCTGAACTGGCAATCCGAAGCGCCGACGCGGGTGAGCGCGGCCTGGCAATTGACCGGACCCGATCTCAAAGCGGCCAACTCATGGCAGCAGCCCGATCTGCTGGCGGCTCGGCCCTTTGCGGCACCGCAGGTGGATGACAAACGTTTGACCCTGGCTTTGCCGCCGCGTTCATTGACCGTCTTGCAGCTTCAGGGCTGAGCGCACGCTTGAAGATCCGGCGGTGAACAGGCGAGCAATCGTCAAGCTAGGTTGGGCTCAGTATTGTATAGTACAGAGTAATGCATACGCTGCTTCGCCCTGCAAAGTCTCTTTATTGGTGATTATTTTCTTACGGGTTAGGAGTAACTTTATGGCTTTTCGGCATCTGTGCGAGCTAGATGGCTCCTGGGATTTTCAGATCGATCCAACCAATGCGTGGACGGTGAGTGATCTCTCTGGTGTGGAGGAGTGGCGACAGGCCCAAGTTCCGCTGCCTTGGCAAGCACAATTTGACGATCTTCGCCATACAAGTGGAACCGGTTGGTATCGGCGGCAATTTACTGTCGCGGAGCGCCATACCGAGAGCGCCATTTTGTACTTCGGCGCGGTCGATTACCATGCAACTGTCTGGGTCAATGGGGAAAAGGCCGGCGAGCACGAAGGCGGCTATCTGCCGTTCGAGCTCGATGTTACCCACCTTGTGCGGGTTGGCGAAAATGAATTGATCGTGCGGGTCTGTGATCCCACCGCTGATGCTGCCGCCTGGCCCGATTATCCCTTTGGCGAAATTCCCCATGGCAAACAGAGCTGGTACGGCCCGATCAGCGGCATCTGGCAGAGTGTCTGGTTGGAGTGGCGCCCCGCGGTGCATTTCCTTGGCCTCCGGCTGACCCCGCAACCCCGGGAAAGCAGCTTGACCATTGAGGCGCAATTGAGCTTTACCCTGACCAATCATTTTCACGTTGAAGTGGATGTGCTGGCCCCCGATGGCGCGTTGATCCACCGCGCGGCCCTCGATGAAAATCGGGCTGGCATCATCCAGCTTGAGCCAGCAGCTTTGATGCGCTGGAGCCCCGATTCGCCAGCCCTGTATACCGTTGAAGCGACGCTCTATAACAGCGATGGTGTGGCCGTGGATAAGATCACCGCGACCTGTGGCTTTCGCACCATTGAGGCGCGCGATGGCCGAATCTACCTCAATGATCAGCCCCTCTATTTGCGCGGTGTCCTCGACCAGGCCTACTATCCCGAGACCATCTACACGCCGCCGAGCGTCGAATTTTTGGAAGACCAGGTGCGCAAGGCCAAGGCGTTGGGGCTCAATTGTCTGCGCTGCCACATCAAGATCGAAGATCCGCGCTATTACGAAGTGGCCGACCGGCTGGGTATTCTGATCTGGACGGAAATTCCCAACTGGGCCACGCTCACCATGCAGGCCTCGTTTCGGGCCAAAGAGACCTTTGGGCGCATGGTCGAACGCGATTGGAATCACCCGTCGATCTTCGCCTGGACACTGATCAACGAAGACTGGGGCACCGATCTAACCCGCAACAGTGACCATCGCCGCTGGTTGACCGAGTTCTATCACGAAGCGCGTCAACTGGATCCCTACCGGCTGATCGTCGACAATTCCGCGTGCATTCCTAACTTCCATGTGGCGGGTGATCTGGAAGATTATCACATGTACCGGGCAATCCCCGACCACGCCGCTGAATGGGACAGTTGGGTGGCCGATTTTGCCGGGCGGGCAGATTGGGTCTGGGCCGCGGATTATGCGCACGAACGCCGGGCAGATCTGCCGCTGATTGTCAGCGAATTTGGTAACTGGGGCTTGCCTGATCCCGCGCAGTTGAAAGAACACGGCCGCGACCCCTGGTGGTTCGAAACGGGCCACGAATGGGGCGAGGGCATTGTCTACCCGCATAACATGGTCGAGCGTTTTCACTACTGGGGGCTGGACTCGGTGTTTGGGGATTTTGAGCAATTTGTACGGGCCAGCCAGCATCACATGGCCCACAGCCTGGCGTACGAAATCGCGACCATGCGCCTGTTTCCGACCATCGCTGGCTATGTGATCACCGAGTTCACCGATGTGCACTGGGAATGTAATGGCCTGCTCGATATGCAGCGCCAGGTAAAACAGGGCCTGGCCGAAATCTTTACCCCGATCAATCAGGATCGGGTGGTGGTGTTGCGGCCAAACCAGTGGAGCGCGCGCCCCGGCGAAACCGTCACCGTTGCTCTGCACGCGTTCGATGTGGATGGCGCGGGCGATGCTGGGCGGCTGCGTTGGCAATTGGGCGATCAGCAGGGCGAACTGCCCGCGCCGGGCGGCAGCATTACCGTTCAGTTGCCGGGAGCTGGGTTGCATACCCTGCAGGCTACCTGGCAGGGTGCCGATGAACAGACGTGGGCGAGCAATGCGGTGGAATTGGCCGCCGCTACCCCAGCAATTTCCCCGACCCGCGTGCATGTGATCAAAGATGGCGCGCTCGCCGAGGTGCTGCGCCAACTCGGTTACGACGTGGTCGCGCAGCCCGAGCCAGGCGTGTTGTTGATTGCCCGTCACTACACAGCACCAGTGCAAGAGGCTTTGCAGCGCGGCGCGCATGTGTTGTTGCTCGCCGGGCCTGACTTCCAAGACCATCCTCAGTCGCTCCGCCTGCCCGTGGGTTCGGTGGTTGCTCGGGCCGGCACTGCCTGGCAGGGCGATTGGGCGACGTCATTTAGCTGGCTGCGCAAAGAAGGCCCATTTGCGAACTTGCCCGGAGGCCCCTTTTTGGAGATGGAATACGCGGACATCATGCCCGATGCCGTGCTGACTGGTGTGCCTGTATGGCGCTATCGCACCCATACCTGGGCTGGATTAGCGCTGGGTTGGATCCATAAGCCGGTCTCGCTCGTGGCAAAACTGCCGTATGGGCGGGGCTCGATCACTGTGAGCACCTTCAATCTGACCGCCGACCTGGTCGCGAACCAGGCGATTGCCCAAACCCTGCTGGCCGGTCTGATTACGCTCGCCTAAGCGTAGCTTGACGCAATCTGACTCATCCCGAACTTTGAAGGGGTGAGCGGGACAACAAAAGACCTCCCTGGCTCAATCGGGCGTGACGAATACCCGAAACCGACCAGGGAGGTCTTTTGTTTTGCAGGCAATAGAACTGGTGAGGTCACGTCAGCTGACGCGACCTGCAAAAGGCGGCGAATTATTGCAGGCGGCCGCGCAATCTCGGGTCGAGGAAGTCTCGCAAGGCATCGCCGAGCAGATTAAAGGCCAGAATCGCCAGCGTGATGGTCAGGCCGGGGAAGATCACCAACCACCATTCGGGGCGGAATTGATTGGCCAGAATGCCCCCCAACATGTTGCCCCAGCTTGGATTGGGCTGCGGAATGCCGAGGCCGAGGAAGCTGAGCGCGGCTTCGGCAAAAATTGCCCCCCCCAGCGATGCACTAAACAAAACCAGCGTCGGCGCAATACATTGCGGCGCAATATGGCGGAACATGATCCGCGTCTGGGGCGCGCCAATCGATTGGGCTGCCTCGACGTAGGCCATCTCTTTGATCGACAAAACCACCGAGCGGATCACCCGGACGGTGCCAGCGATGCTCAGGACAGTGATGGCAATGATCACGGTGGTAAAGCCGCCACCCAGCGCGGCCAGGAGCAGCATCGAGAGAATGATGCCCGGGAAAGCCAACAGAACGTCGATGATGCGCTGGCTGAAGAGGTCAAACGAGCCGCCCAGATAGCCAGTCGCAACCCCCCACGCAACGCCGATCAATTTCCCCAGGATGGTGGAAAGAAAGGCCACGGAAAGCGAGATGCGTGCGCCGTACATCAAGCGGCTGAGCACATCGCGGCCCAGATTATCGGTGCCGAGCCAGTGGCTGGGTGAAGGTGGCTGACGCAGCGCGCGGAAATCTGCCTCCATCGGCTGATAGGGCGCAATCACATCAGCAAAGATCGCCACCACGACGAGGAGCAGAATGAATATGCCCGCGACCGCGCCCAAGCGTGAACTCTGGGCAAAGCGATAGAATGGTGCCCAAAAGCTCTCTGCCTGGTGGTCGGTTTCGGCTACCTGGGCCTGCTCAAGCGCAGCCGCATTCGATGATCTCATCTTGGATCCTTACGTCTCTGGCGGATGTTGGATTCGGCTCCGACGGATGGCTGGTTGTCCTCACGGTTTGCTCAGTCATAACGGATGCGCGGATCGATCCAGGCGTACAGAATATCAATCAGAAAGTTGATGGCAACAAAAGTAACCGCAAAGATGAGGGTCAGGTTTTGCACCATCATCCAATCGCGTTCGACCGCGGCTTGTGCCAATGCCGACCCCAGGCCGGGGAAGCCAAAGGCGCGTTCAACGGCCACTGAACCGCCCAACAACCCGGCCAGCGACAATCCCGACAGGGTGACCACCGGCAGCAACGCGTTTTTGAGCACATGGCGCACCACAATGCGATATTGCCCCAGGCCTTTGGCCCGGGCTGTGCGCACGTAATCTTCGCGCAGCGTTTCGAGTACGGTGGTGCGGGTCATGCGGGCAATGATGGCCGCGATACCAGTGCCCATCGCCACCGCGGGGCCAGCCACCATGAGCAGATTCTCAAAGGGGTCTTCCCAAAATTGGGTAATGGTAATTGAGGGGCGCCAGTTAAACACCAGCACGGTGAACAAAACCATTGCCAGGCCGAGCCAAAAACTGGGCACGGCCATAAAGAAGGTGACAAAAAAGCGTAGCAGATAATCGAGCCGGGTTTCACGCCACATCGCGCTGATAATGCCCACCGGCACACCGATCAACCAGGAGAGCAGAATCGCTATGACCGCAATCTGGGCCGTGATCGGGCCGCGGCGCAGGATGGTGTCGCGGATCGGGGTGTCGACCCAGAACGAGTAGCCCAGATCGCCCCGAAAGACATCGCCCATCCAGTCCAGATATTGGGCGTAGAGGGGTTTGTCCAGCCCCAAACTTGCCCGGGCCGCCTGCAATTCAGCCTCGGAAAGCACATAGATCCCGGTTGCTTCCCCATAGATCATCGCCAGCGGGTCGCCAGGGAGAATGCGCATTGCGACGAAGATCACAATGGTGACCCCAAAAATGGTGACGATCGAGAGCAAAACCCTGCGGATGAGATAGTGCGTCATACCAAGCCTTATTCTGGAAGCCAGCTCAGCATCGGTTGTGGCCGTGCATGCGCAAGCACCACAACCAGCCGGACTCAGAGATTGAGCTGCTTTCTAACCATGAAAGGAAGGGAGAGATTGGGTGATTGGCCCATGATCTGGCAGCTGAGCCTGCCCGCTGTCTGAAAACAAGCGCAGGCGAGTTGCCGGAATGCAATCACCCAATCTCTCCGCTACCCTATCACGCCATCCACATTATTCGCGATCCAGCCAGACAGTCTCGAACCGATCAAACTTCGACCAGGCCCGGTTCTCGAGATCCAACCCTTTGACTGCCTGGTTGGCGATCACTGAATGGGCGCAGAAGCCGATCAGGAAGAAGGGCGGGTTTTCGTCCAGTATATCCAAGGCCTGGTTGACCAGGGCCTGGCGAGCGGCTGGGTCGAGTTCCACTGCCAATTCGTCGAGCAGCGCGTCAAACTCTGGGTTCGAATAGCGCGACCAGTTTTGGGAAGCATCCGTGCGCAGATAGGTGTTCCAGAGCGGGTACGGGTCCAAAATGGGCGACGCATACGTGTCGGATTTGAAGAGGGTGAACTCCCCACCAGTCAGCACGTCATTGGTGCGTGGGCGTTCGATCACGGCAATATCGCCGCGAATGTTGAGGCTGGTGCGCAGCAATTCTGCAAAAGCAGGAACGGCCACTTCCGACGAGGCGGCTTCTGTCCACGCGGTGAAGGTGGTCTCAAAACCATCGGGGTACCCAGCTTCGGCGAGCAATTGCCGGGCCGTTTCGATATCTTCGGTCTTGTCTGGGCGGTAGCCGGGCAAGGTCAGGACTTCTTCGTAGGGGGTAGCGAAGGGGCTGGCCGCGGGCAACCAGCGCGAGACATAGGCTGGCTCCCAAACCGGCGTAAAGGCATCGATGATCGCCTGGCGATCCACGGCCAGGTGAATGGCCCGGCGTACCAATGGATTGTCAAATGGCGCGACAGTGTTGTTGATAGCCACCATGTGCGAGTTCAGACAGGCCGCGCGGGCAGTCACCATTTCCGGGCGGTTTTGCGCTTCCAGCCAGGTATCTACCGACCCGTTAAAGGTCAGGTCGGCCTGACCGGTCAGAACAGCGGTGCCGCGGTCAGCCCAGGCGGCCACGTGCAACATCTCGACCCGATCCACATAGGGCAGGTTGGGATTCCAATAGTCGGGATTGGCCTCTAAAACGACTCGTTCCCCCTGGAGATATTCGACAAAGGTAAAGGGCCCTGTGCCCGCGGGCACGGTCACGCCGCGCAGGTCAAAATCATTCGCTTCCAACTCAGCCGCGGAATAGATGATCATCCCATCGCCGGCCAGTACCTCTAAGAAGAAGGGGGTCGGGCCACTGAGCGTGAATTCGACAGTCAGATCGTCAATCGCGGTCACGCTTTCCAGCATGGCCAACTGCTCGCGGATCCCGCTGATCGACACATTGGCCGGTGGATTGATGATCCGATCAAACGTGGCAACGACATCAGCCGAGGTGAACGGGGTCCCATTATGGAAGGTCACCCCTTCGCGCAGGGTAAAGGTATAGACCGTCGCATCGTCGGAGACCGACCATTCCGTGGCCAAAGCCGGCACAATGGTGTGATACCCATCGGCCACGTTCCACATGATCAGCCCATTGTACATCATGGCGCAGCCAGCACAGCCGCCCCCCTGATGCAAGTCAAAATGGGTGGGTGCCATACCCCAGGCGGTGGTCAGCGTACCGCCTTCGACGGGGTTCTCTTCGGCGGCGGTCATCAACCAATCTGCGCCCATGGGCGAGGCAGAGGTGTCTAATTCGATCACCGCGGGCGCTTCATCGCTGCTGCTGGGGGCTACTGGGGCACTTGGGGTTGCACAACTGGCTAACACAATGGTCAGCACAGCCAGCAAAGGGACAAACCATAACCGTTGTCTCATTGTTCGCTCCTCAATGGGTTCCTGATAGGGTGGGTGCATGGACAGCGCTGAGTCACTGGTGCTACCTTCGTTCACGTTTCCTGATTGCAATCACGAAGCTTGATGGAAGGGTTCGCACGCTGTGACATTTTGGGGCCACCCAATACTATAGTGGAACCACTGAGTTTGTCAAGAAGGTGGCGAAATAGAAAGTGGCTCTTGCTGGTAGGCGGCAGACGAGAGATGGTAGACGGTTAAAGCCCCCGTCCACCACTAAGCAAGCAGGGTTTTGACTGTTTCGCCTTTGCCCAGTTTGGGTGGTTTGGCTGTTTGGCTGGCCGCTGGATCAAGGGGAAGCAGGCGAGTTGGGGTGAGTGCCCAGCTTGGTGAAGGTGGATCGGCAATGATCGCGCCAAGTGCGCCTCGGCGGCGCAGGAAAAGGGCACCCGCACCGCCCTGGGGTTGCAGCGAAATCTCGTCCGCCGCGCACCATGCTGTCCAGCCCGCGCTGGCCAAAGCCCATAACGTCGTTTGCGGATTGACCGCCACGCCAGCCAGCAATTCATCCGCCTTGGGCTTGTGCAGCACGCGCGTCCCGGTCCGGCGGATAGCGCTGACTGGCATCCGCACGCCGCGCCCCGCTTTGGTGATCAGCGCCAATTCGTCTGCGGATGTAGCGGCAACGGCCACGCGTGGCCAGCCGGGCAAAGTCCAATCGAGCCTGGCGGGCGTCGGCCCTTCGATGACCGGGCGCAACTGGCTCAAGTCAAACTTGCGCACATAGCCCTGCGTACTGACCAGTAATAATAATTCTTGCTCGCGCAGCGGCTCCCAGCGCTGGATGGCGCAGAGCTGTTCGCCTCGTTCAAGGCCATACAGGTGCGCAAAATCGACCCCCGCGGCTTGTTGTTGCAGCAGCGCCAGGCTGGTCACCAACAGCAAACGAAAATTGGACGTGAGCAGCAAGAGCGGCTCATCCAGCGTGGGGGCCAGGGCCATCATCAGATTGGGCTGCCCGGGCAGGGCCAACGCTTGCCAGGCGAGTGGTTGTGCATCGCTCAGTTGCTCGATTGCCAATTCGCTCAGGCTCAATTCGTAATTGCTCGAAAGCAACAGCAGGCTGCGCTGGCTCGCGGTGGTGGCAGTGCGTGTGTGTTGCCAGTCGATCTGTTGTTTGAGCAAATCCAGGTTGATCGGTGGAATGTGGGTGCGCCCCGGGGTGGTGGCCGACTGCTGGCGGGTGGATTGGGTGTAACCTGGCAGATCCAAACGCCCTTGGTGGATCTGATGAGCGATCACGCCGAGCCCGGCGGTCACGCTGCCAAAGGTGTCGATTGCCTGGACTTTCTCGGCCCCAAACTTCTCGGCCAGCATCCGCTGAAAGAGCGGAATCTGCGACGAGCCACCCGTGCGGATCACGATGTCGATCTCGTTGGCGCGCAGGCCAGAGCGCTGCACGGTCTCGTCCAACTGGCGCTCGATGATGTTGTACTCGGGGCGGATCAGGGTCTCGAACTCCACCCGCGTGATCGGCTCGCGGATGGCAAAGCCATCCCCCAACAGGCGGATCACCGCGGTGTCGCTTTCCGAGAGCCGTCGTTTGACTGTCTCGACTGTCTCGAACAATTTGAGGCTGTAATTGCTGGTCACCAGTTGGATCAATGCTTCGAAGGCCCGTCGCTGATCCGCCACCGGGGCAATGGTGCGCAGCGTGTTGAGTTGCTCGGGTTGTTGGAGCGCCAGCAGCGAGCGCCAATCATTGAACGCGTCGTAGATCCAGCCTGGAACGGGCAATTTTTTATCGTGCGAGCGATAGAGGCTGCCTTCTCCAAAGAGGCGTGGCAACTTGGCCCGCACAATCTTGCGGTCGAAGACATCGCCGGCAATTGGCACGCCGCCGGTCGCCAGGACCTGGCGCTTGCCCTCGCCCAACCGCATGATCGTAATGTCCAGGGTGCCGCCCCCAAAGTCAAAGATCAACACATTTTGTGGGCGCTTGAGCGTGGTTTCGTAAAAATAGGCCGCGGCAACGGGTTCGTATTCAAAATAGACGCGGCGATACCCGGCTTGCAGCGCGGCTTCGAGCAACCGAGCCTGCGCCAGCCGATCCGCATCTGGGTCGTGATGAAACCGCACCGGTCGGCCAAGCACAATCTCGTCGAGTTCGCGGCCCAGCGCCTGTTCGGCCCGCCGCTTGGCAATGTAGAGATACGTGGTGGCGATCTGTTCAAGCGAATAGAAAAAGCGCCCAATCGCGGTTCCCGCATAACTGGCATCCGAGAGATCACTTTTGAACGAGAGAAAGAGACGCCCCGGCGAAAGCACATCCACCCAAATATAGACATCGCGGATAAAAGTTGGCAATTCGGCAAAGGTTTGGCTGATCTCGCCGACCCATATTTTTTCTAACTTGCTGGGCCGCCCCAGATTTTGCTCAAAATAGGCGGTGGTTGCCTCGCGGCCAAACTCGATCTGCTGCTCGTTGGTGATGTACAAGACCGTGGGGGTGACCCGGTCGCCTGGGGTGAGCAAGTTGAGCGGAAGCGTGCGGAGTTGCTGCCCATCATACACCGACATTCCTGAATGAGTGGTTCCGAAGTCCATTCCGGCGATCATCATTCCCTCCCGTAGCGTCTGGCGTTATGGTCCGAGTGAATGCGGAAACTATTAGAGTACCACGGATCGGGAACGGCATCAAGTTGCAGCGCGGGCATACCGCGGCAAAGGAAACCACAGAAACTGCTTGAGCATCCACAGATTTTAAAGATACCACAGATTTTTGGTTTGTCGTCTGGAGAATCTGCGCAACTCTGCTTACTCTGTGGATGGGATTTTGAAAGAGTTCTGGAGGCTCTTTAAGTCGAACCAAACAAGATTTTAGAAATCACAGAGAACACGGAGGTAGTGGTAAAAGATGGTTGATGATTGACTACATTTTTTACCACGAAATTTTTTACCACGAAGGACACGAAATACACGAAGTTTTTCTTCGTGCCCTCTGTGCGCTTCGTGGTTCAATTAAGCTGTTTCACCAGCTGTCCACTCTCCATTGACACTAGCCACGGATTCACAGATTTTTGGTTTGTCGTCTGGAAAATCTGCGCAACTCTGCGTACTCTGTGGATGGGACTTTGAAAGAGTTTTGGATTTTATTTTAAATTGGAATGGGATCGTGGGGGTTCCGCAGCTGTGCAGCTTTAGCCGCGGGCGCGACGGCGCGCCTGTCGCCGCTCCATCCGCGCATCGACCGCGGGCGCGACAGCGGCACTGGCTGGTGGCACCGCTGGCAACGGGCGCGGATTGGGCAAGCCGCGCTCGATCAGGTGGCGCAATTCGCGATCAACCTCCGGCTCGGTCTGCACCGGAGTGTAGGCGGCCAACCGCCGCTCGACCTCCGCATGGGCGCGCTGTTCGAGCCGTTGGCTGCCATCCCGCTCCCAACTTTCGCGATTTGTGCGGTCGTAAACCTTTCCCGGCAAGTAGAGCGTTTGCGGCCAGTGCTGCAGCGTATGCGGAGCCGTCAACAGATGTTGATCCGCCAGTTGCGCTCGGACCAACGCCAGCGTCGGTAGATCCTCCAGCGGGGCGACCGGTTGTACCAGACGCAGCGCCTGCCCACAGACTTCATCATCGAAGATCAGCTTCGCCAGACTAAAGGTCATCACATAATCCAACATGCCCGGCCCCGAAACTGAGTTGATCCCAGCCAGCGCGGCCAGCAGCGCGCTGCCAAAGGTTTCGGCCCCGGCTTGGGCATCCAAAAATTTGCTGTCACTCAAGGCCAGATACGCTTGCACCGGCAGGTTGAGCCGTTTGCCAATCGCGGCATAGATCAGGTCGAGTTGCAGCGCCTCGATCGCCAGCATGGGCGAAGTGGCCTCGCGCATGTGGAAGGCCGCGGGGGCACCACCAAACAGCACCGGCGTGCCCGGCCTCACCAATTGCGCCAGCACAATCCCCGCCAACACATCCACCGTATGAAAGACTGCCGCGCCCACCAGCGTGACCGGCGCGATCAAGCCCATCAACGTAACCGGCACAATTTCCATCGGAATGCCATAAGTTGCACAGTCGAGCAGATTCTGGCAGGAATCTTCACTGTAGCGGAAGTTGCCAGTTGCGGTGATGGTGAAAATTGCCAGCGGGCGGGCGCGCAGATCAGCCAGATCCTGGCGGAAGAGGGCCATCATCTCGGCCATGCGCGGCACGCCATGCTCGGTAAACGCGCCCGAGACAACCGGTTTGCGCGAATTGGTGAGGCAGAGATAGAGTCGCCAGGCATCAGAGACGTCGGCTTCGATGTCATTGGTCGAGAAAGCCGTGGCGGGATAGGCAATGTGGGGCAGGCCGTCAACCAGCCGAATGTACTCGACAAAATCACTGGTCAGGGGAGAGCGGACTTCGCCGGTGCGATGGTCGAGAATGCGCAGACCACTGGAGCCCGGGGTGAAATGAACCTGATCCCCGCCGATGGTGGCGTGTGGTTCGCCGTCGCGATTGTAGAGTTGGAACGAAGCAGGCGCGCTCGCCAATGCTGCATCGATGACTTCGCCGGGGAAGAGCAAGCGCTCGCCACTGCTGTCCGGTTGAAGACCGTGTTCCAGGCCGATCTGTCTGAGGGCCGACCCGCGGATCTCCATCCCCACGGTGGCCAGAATATGGCGCGCTTCGGCCAGAATTTGTTCAATGAGGGCCGGGCTGATCACAGAAATTGTAGGACGCATGGAAATTCCGAGAGTGGTTGAGGCCGAGAATGTCGCTGCCAGAGTGTATCGATCAAACTGCTACTCGCTATTGTACAGCAGAAGCGGCGACCGCGGAATTACAGCACGGACTTAACTATTGGCGGATTTTGCTGCCTGAAAGTTCAACGTGAGGATTGCGAAGATTTAGCCCTCTTCGACCGCGCCGAGGAGGTGCAACGTTTTGCGTTGCATGGCGGTCAACCCGGTTGCCCCGGTGATCTTCATGCCAGCATAGGGGCCCTGGGGCCGCAGGCGATAACGCAATCGGCCAGTCGCCACGTCCCAAATGCAGACACTTTCGTCCACGCCAGCACTGGCCAGGAGCGAGCCATCGGGGCTAAAAGTGAGCAACCAAACCCAATGTTTGTGGCCGTGCAAGCGCTGGATCTGCTCCCCACGCTGCACATCCCAGAGGCGGATCGTGCGATCCACCCCGCAACTGGCTAAGAGGTGGCCGTCGGGGCTGAAGGCGACCGAGCGCACCCAATCGCTGTGGCCACGCAGGCAATGGCGCAATTCCCCGCTGGTGACCTGCCACACGCAGACCAGGTCATCGGCGCCCGCACTGGCCACAAGTGTGCCGTCGGGACTGAAGGCGATGGCGTTGATCCCTTTGCTGTGACCCTGGAGCGCGTGGCGTAGCTTGGCCTGGCCATGGGCTTCATCGACCTCCCAGAGCAATACGCGGCCATCTTCCCCGGCACTGGCCAGCAGTGGTGGCTGGGCGTGGGGCGCAAACTGGACTGCGCGCACGGTCGCGCTGTGGTCGCCAAATTGGGCGCGCAATTGGTGCTGCGTTGCATCCCACAGCCGTATAATGTGATCAGTCCCCGCGCTGACCAATAGAGAGCCGGAAGGGCTAAACACCAGGGCCTCTACCCAGCCTTGATGGTCATTGAGCGTGGCGAGCAGACGACCGCTGCTCGGCTCCCAGAGGCGCACACCGGAATCGGCGCTGCCAGTGGCCAACAGCGTTCCGGCAGGATGAAAGGCCATCGAGCGGATCGTATTGGTGTGTTGCCGCAGCGTGTGTTGTAATCGATAGCGGCTCTCGCTTGCCGACCAGCGCCACAGATGTAACAAATGGTCGGCCCCGCCAGACGCTAGATAGTCGCCAGTGGGGCTAAAAGCCATGGACCAGAGCCAGTGGTGATGGCCGCTCAGCGTCTGGTGCAGGGTACCATCATCGACATTCCACAGCCGCACAAATCGATCATCGCTGCCCGTTGCCAATAAGGTCGGGCCGCGGCCAGCAGGATCGGCGGGCCGGAAGCCGAGGGCGCGGATCCAGCCTGTATGGCCTTGTAGCACGGTGCGCATCTGCCCGGTTTGCAAATTCCAGGCTCGCAGGGTGAGATCATCCCCGCCGCTGATACAAGTACGGCTGTCGGGCGCAAATGCCAGCGAGTTGATCCCCTTGATGTGGCCGCGCAGGAGAAACTTGAGCTCCCCGCGGCGCAGATCCCAAACTCGGCCCACAAAATCGGCTCCCCCGCTGGCCAGCAGTGTGCCGTCCGGGCTGAAAACGACGGCGCGCACCGCGATTTCATCCCCCTGGAAGCAATGGCGCAATTGGCTGCTCGTGAGTGGTAACCCCAGTTGCCAGACCCGCAAAGTTCTATCGAGGCTGCCACTGGCAAGCTGGCTGCCATCGGCACTGAAGGCCAGACAACGGATTTCATCGCTATGGCCGCGCAAGGTATGCAAGCGCCGCCCCGAATCCGCATCCCAGAGGTGAATGAGCGCATCTGCACTGGCACTAGCCAGCAGATGGGGCGTTGTCGGGTCTGGCGAGAAGACCACCCCCCACACTGCATCGGTGTGCTCCTCAAGCACATGGAGCAAGGCGCCATCGGCCGCGCGCCAGATGCAGATCCGCTGATCCATGCCCGCGCTGGCAATGAACCGACCATCCCGACTGATGGTCACAGAACGCACCCAACCCGTGTGGCCCTGTAAAATATGCAGCAGATGCCCTGTGCGCTCTCGCCAAATGCGGACTGTATAATCATCGCCGCTGCTGACGAATCGCGCCCCGTCCGGGTAAAATGCGAGCGAGCGCATGGAGCCGGTGTGGGCGGCAAAGACCACATCGGGCTGATAATCGCTGGCCCGCCAGGTGCGTAGCTCACCATCCGCGGTGCCTGCCATAATCCACTGGCCGTCGGGGCTATAGGCAACAGTGTGGATGACCCCAAAGGTCTCGGAAAAGACCGAGCCGGTGAGGTCTGCCTGGCGCAGATCGAGCTCGGGCACATCGACCCCGCTCAGCCACACTTGCCAAATTGGGAGCTGCGAAAAATCAAACCCGCGCAGATCAGCCCGTACATGCAGCAATAAATTCAACAGGTTGCCACCTGCATAGCCGGGGGGGACAGGGTGCGGTTCGCGTAGTCGATTCACGAGCTGCTGACAATGGGCCAGGAACCATGCTGCGTCTGCGCGCCGCTGAAGCTGCTCCGCGATCGGGGCGAGGATCAGGCGGAGCTGGCTCTGGCGGACGTGCTCCTGGCTTTGCGCCTTGACGAGGGCATGACAGCGCAGCAGGGCTAGCTCACCGCTGTGGATTTCGTGGACGGCTTGTTCGATCAAATAGTCTGTGACATATTCGGTGACAACGTTTTGCAGGGTAAAGCCAGTCGCCGTCTTTTCGATCAGCGAGCGGCGTTGCAGCCCATTGAGCGCTTCGAGCAGATTCCGCCGCGAAGGAGGTTGCAGCAAGTTGGCAGCCAGATCGTTCACCGAGATGCTCTCGCGCTCAATCGCGAGCCAGATCAGGATCTCGCGTTCGAGGGGCGTCATGCGCGCGAATTGTTGATCCAGCACTGAACGGACATCATCAAAGATCAGCGGCTCATCGCTCAGAAAGCTGGTGACATCGCCGTCGAACAGTTCGGTGATGGTGCGGGCTACCAATTTGAGGGCCAGTGGATGGCCTGAATAGCGGTCGATCAGCGCGTTTGTCTCGCGTTCGTTGGCGGCCAGCCCGCGGGTTCTGAGCAGAGAGCGGCTTGCTTCGGGCTGCAACCCATGCAGCGCCAGGGTGCGCACCCAGGGAAAATCTTCGGCGATCTGCTCGACCACGCGTGGCCGTTCCCGGCTGGTGAGGATGATCGTGCTGCGGTGGGAATGTTGGGTCAGGCGGGCCAGCAACTGTTCATAATCCGCATAGCCAGGACAGAATTGGCCCGCGGCCCCAGCCTGGAGGATGCTCTCCAGGTTGTCGAGGATCAAGAGGCAGCGTTGTTGCCGCAACAGATCCAGCAATAGACGCAGACAATCTTCCAAATTGTCCGGGGTCGCGATGAGCGGCTGCGGCGTCAACAGTTGAAACAATTGGGGCAGCAACTCGGTTAAGGGAGGCGCATTGATCAGCGAGCGCCAGAAGACCGCATCAAAGCTGCTGGCCGATTGGCGGGCAGCGTGGGCAACAATGGCGGTCTTCCCGACGCCGCCAATGCCGAGGACGATCAGCAATTGGGTGGGCTCTTTGGTAAACCACTGCTGGATCAGGCTCAGCTCGGCCTCGCGCCCATAGAAATAGGTCGAGAGCGGCACCTCTCCCCAATCGTGCTGCTGGCCACGCGCGGGGGCGAGTGTATGCGGCAACGGGGTCGTGCCCCCGGCAAGTTGGGGGAAAGTCCCAAAGCTGAGCGGACTCTCCGCGGCTCTGTCGCGGATCTGCTGGTACAAGGCCACCGTTGCTGGGTCGGGCTCCACCCCTAACTCTTCGCGCAGGATGGTCGCACAGGCATTGTATTGCGCGAGCGCCGCGGTGCGTTTCCCTTGACGCGCCAGGGCAAACATCAACTGGCGATGAGCCTCTTCGCGCCAGGGTTCGAGGGCCAGTTGCCGCCGCGCGTAGTGGCGCGCGTTCTCCAATTGATTCTGGCGCAGCGAATAGGTGGTCAACGCGTAGAAGATTTCGAGCGCCTGGCGGTGCAACTGCTCGCGCTGGATCACCATCCACTCTTCAAAAGGTTCGCTATCATAGAGCGTCAGGCCGGCCAGAAAATCGCCCTGATAGATCTCGCCTGCCTGGGATAAGCGTTCGACGCAATCGCGGCACTGGTCAAAATTGGCATGATCACACGCGGTATAGTCGGTGTGCAAGCGGCAGAACTCCTGCACATCGACGACCAGCAAATCAGCGGCAGTGGGGTCTAATTGCAATGTGTTCTGGCTGATGGACAACAATTCGTTGTTCGGAAGCAGGGTGCCCAACGTTTGGCGTAGCTGGCGCAAGACATGGCGAAGATTGGTGCGGGCCTGGGCTTCGGGGTAATCGGGCCATAATAGCATGGCTAACTGGGCGCGCTGATGGGGCCGATTGGTCTCGACCGCCAGGTAGGCAAACAATGCGCGCACTTTATTCGATTCAAAGGTGGTGATGACTTCGGCGTTGGAGGCTAGTTGGAAACCACCGAACAGAGCAAGGGTTAGCTGCGCCACGGGTGTATCCTCATCAATTTTGGCAAGGCTTGTCTATTATAAGGTGTAATTTTTTGGGCCCACAAATACGTGCTCCCTGTGCCTGTTGCGCCGTGTTTTTGCGGGTTTCCCTCAGGCTGGCAGGATCACCACACGTTTTCCACACGCGTTTGACCCCATTTCCACACGCTTTCCACACGCCTCTGGTCTATGCTGGAACCATCACCCAGCAGGTTAGTCGTCGACAGAGACCAAGTGATGGACACCAACGAGCCCACATTCCCGACAAAATTGCCCGCCTATCGAGCCCAGTTGATGCGTTTGTGGGTGGAGACCTCTGAAGAGCGGCCACCGGTGTGGCGATTCAGCATCGAAGATGTGGTCACCAAAGAACGGCACGGGTTTGCTGATCTCGATGCCTTGATCTGCCATCTGCTGGCGTTGATGGATGAGGCTTTGCCCCAACACCCCCTGGATTGAGTACGTTGTGTCTTAAACAATGTGTCTTAAACAGTCGGACGAATCGAATAAGCATCGAATAAGCAAAGGTTACCAAGGAGCCAATTCATGACAACAAATGGTTATGCCCATCCCGAAATGTTGGTGGAGACCGAGTGGGTCGCCCAGCATCTTGACCGGCCCAACACTCGCTATGTCGAGGTCGATGTCGACACCACTGCCTACGAGCAGGGGCACATCCCCGGGGCTGTCGGGTGGAACTGGCAGCGCGACACCCAAGATCCTGTGCGCCGCGACATTCCTTCCCCCGCGGCCTTCAAGGCGTTGATGGAACAGTCGGGCATCAGCAACGACACGACTGTGATCCTCTATGGTGACAATAACAACTGGTTCGCCACCTACACCCTTTGGCTGATGAAATATTATGGCCATGAGGATGTCCGCCTGATGAATGGTGGTCGCCAAAAATGGCTGAATGAGGGGCGGCCACTGACTACCGAACACACTTCATCGGCCACGACGACCTATGAACTCGGCGCGATCAACCAGGAATTGCGGGCATTGCGCGCATTCGTCGAAGAGAGCGTTGGCCAGGCGGGCCGCGCCCTGGTGGATGTTCGTTCGCCGGCCGAGTATTCGGGGGAATTGCTCGCCCCGGCCAACCTGCCTCAAGAAGGCTCGCAGCGCGGCGGGCACATCCCCGGCGCCGCCAATGTCCCCTGGGCGACCGCGGTGGCCACCGATGGTACTTACAAATCTCGCCAGGAATTGGAGGAGATCTACCAGGGCAAGGGTATCAGCAGCGGCAAGCAGATCATCACCTACTGCCGGATTGGCGAGCGCTCATCGCACACCTGGTTTGCGCTCAAATATCTGCTCGGGTACGACGATGTGCGCAACTACGATGGCTCGTGGACGGAATGGGGAAGCGTCATCGGCGTGCCGGTTGAGAAAAGTTTTAACGGCTGAGCCCAAAGCAGCGCGATAGCGGAGCGCTTACAGGTTGGCAAGCCCGGGGGGGGGACAGTCCAGTTTTGCCATGGGGATATTCTGTCACCTCCCGGGAGGTAAGCGACTTTCACCACTTGACCCATGGTGTGCTGTAAGGCCCTATCCGCAAACTGGTGCGGCCTCTGAAGCTGGGCTTACCAGACTGCTTTGGCGCAGAACTGACGGGTAGATGCTAAGCCTAACGAAAAGTAGCGTGTATATCATTATATATCTTTTGCCGATAATTGCCCCATTCCCAGTCTGGAGGCGCACCATGATATCAATCTCCTCATCATGGTCTTGGACCCCATAAGGCTAGGCTCTCATGAATAGAAAACAACGCTATATCTGTATCGCATTACTGGTTCTGGGCTTGACCTGGTTGACACAACCCCAGCCGCTCTTCGCCCAGGGCACGTTTACGGTCAATACGGTCGATGATCTGGATGATGGTAACTGCAACACCAATCACTGTTCGCTGCGCGAGGCACTCCAGGCAGCGAATGCTGCACCTGACAGCAACACCATCAGCTTTGCGATCGGCGAGCCGGGCAGCCAGCAGGTGATTCTGCTCAACTCGCCGCTGCCGTCGCTCACCCAGCCGGTTACCATCGACGGGTGGAGCCAGGGAGGCGCGAATCATAAAGGCCCACCGCTGATCGAGCTCAATGGCACCAATATGGTGCCTGATATGGGCCGACCAGCCCTCGGGCTGCGCATTGATGCGGACAATGTGATCGTGCGGGGATTGGCGATTGTCAATATCCCAACAGATATGTACGACCTGGCAGCCATTCTCGTTGCAGGCGACAACGCGTGGATCTATGGCAATTACATCGGCTTGCGGCTGGATGGGACCACGGTTGGCTCAAACCCCCATGGAGTTCGTTTGAGCGACCAATTCAATCTCAGCTGGGGCGGGAGGGCACTGATCGGCACAAATGGGGATGGTGTGGATGATGTGGCCGAACGCAATGTGATCAGCGGGAATCGCGGGCAAGGCATCTATATCTCTGATCTGGCGGCTACCATTGCTGGGAATTACATCGGCACGGATGCGACAGGCTCGGCCACGCGCTACAATGGCCAGGAGGCGATCCGATTGGTGACTTCGGGGAATCATGTCGGGGTAAATGGGGATGGCAGCCCAGGTGAAGCGCATGAAGGGAATGTGATCAATACTGCCGGCATTGGGGTCTTTATTGTTAACGAGGCCGCCGGAAATGTAATTGCTGGCAACCTCATCGGCACCGATAAGAGTGGCACCATCAAATTGAGTGGCGGAGAGATCGGGGTCTCGCTTTCCATGAGCGCAGATTCTAACCGCATTGGTACAAACAGTGATGGTGTGAGCGATGAACTCGAACGCAATATTATTGCTGGTTTTGCTTATGGGATTCGTCTCGCAGGCTACCTGACGATTCTGCCGGAGAACAATGTCATTGCCGGTAACTATATCGGCCCGGATATCACCGGTGCCCGAGCATTGGGAAATAGCCACGGGATTGCACTCCAGGAAGGCGCGCGCAGAAATCGGATTGGCAGCAATGGTGACGGCGTGCGCGATGACCTCGAACGTAATGTGATCAGCGGCAACAGCGGCGTGGGGATCTGGTTGCGCACCGGTGCCAGCCAGAATCATATTGCCGGCAACTATATTGGTGTGGATGCCAGTGGCACAAGCGCCCTACCCAACAATTCACACGGCATCCTGATGCAGTCCAGCGCGAACAACAACATCATCGGCACAAATGGGGATGGGAGCGCGGGCGATCCCAACGAGGGCAATGTGATCAGCAGCAATGGTGGTAGAGGGCTCCACCTCGACAACGTCCACAACAATGTCATTGCAGGGAATTCTATCGGCACGGATGTCACTGGTTTGCTTAATCTTGGCAATGCAGATATGGGTATCGCTCTAATTGGCAGTTCATCCAATAATCGGATTGGCACCAACGCCGACGGTATCAGCGACACAGCCGAGCGCAATGTGATCAGCGGCAACAAGGGCTCGGCCAATATCCAACTCAGCGGTGGGGGCGTGACCAACAATGTGGTGGCCGGGAACTACATTGGGTTGGATCATACCGGGCTGGCCAGCGTAAGCCCGAATGGCGGGCAGCGGGGCTTCCAGATTTTGGCTCCCGGTAACCTGATTGGCGGTGCCAGCCCAGCCGCCCGCAATGTGATCGGCGGGCATACCAACAATGCGCTACAACTGCAAGGAACCAACGCTAATCACAATCGTATCCAAGGCAATTTTATCGGTGTAGATGCGAATGGTACTCAGATCGTAAGTAATAGCGGGGCAGGTATCCTACTCTACAACGCACCGAATAACACCATCGGCACTGATAGCGATGGCGTCAATGACGCTAACGAAGGCAACGTGATCAGCGGGAACAATGATGCCGGTGTCTGGATTCAACGCGGCCCGTCGGTCGGTAATGTGGTTGCAGGTAACCGCATCGGTACTGATCTCAGTGGTGTACTTGAACTGGGCAATGGCAGTCACGGTGTCTTGATCAATATCAATGCATCGAGCAATCGCATCGGCGGTGATGACGCGGTGGTCGAAGGCAATCTGATCGCCTTTAATACACTCGATGGCATTACGATCGATTCGGAGATTAGCGACGGCAACGCTTTGCTTGGCAATCGCATCTTCCAAAACGGCGGCATCGGCATTGATCTACGTGATGATGGTCGCTCGGCCAATGATGGGGGCGATGCCGATACCGGGCCCAATCAACGCCAGAATTGGCCGGTGATCGCTGGTACTGGCGACTATTTTATCGACAGCATTCCGGGCAATAGTGCCTATCCGTTGCGTATCGAATTTTTTGCGGTTGATGTGGATGGGCAAGAAGGCCAAACTTTCCTGGGTTTTGACACCTATAGCGAGGCCGATTACAGCGGCTGCGGCGCGGTTCCTTGTGCAAAAGCTTTGCCAGCCGCGTTGAGTAGCACCCTGCCAATCGTGGCCATTGCCACCGATGCCAACAACAACAGCAGCGAATTTAGCGATCCTATCATTGTGGTGAGCAATGGCGCGCCGGTAGCGAACGCCGGTGGTCCCTACGGGGTGGACGAGGGCGGCAGTGTGACGCTAGACGCGTCCGGCAGCAGCGACGCTGAACAGGATCCCGCCACGTTGATCTATGAGTGGGACTTTGACAACGACGGTGCCTATGATGATGCCAGCGGTGTAGCACCAATCTTCTCGGTAGCCAGCTTGGATGGGCCAACCATGGTGATGGCCGGGTTGCGCGTGAGCGACAATGGTGGGTTGAGCAGCACGAGCAGCGCGGCGATCACCGTCAACAACGTCGCGCCGATCATTGCGGAGGTGAGCAACGACGCGCCGATCCTGGTGGGTGGCAGCGCGGTGATCACTGTCAACGCCAGCGACCCAGCCGGGACCGCGGATCCGCTGCGCTACGAGTTTGATTGCAACAACGATGGGACGTTCGAGGTCGGTCCCCAGGCCGAGCCGACCACCAGTTGCCCCTTTGCGAGCGTTGGTGAGTTCACCGTTCCCGTGCGCGTGGCGGATGACGATGATGGGCTGGCAACCGGGTTGACGGTCGTCAGCGTCATGCCCTTGCCCGACACCACCCCACCGGACACGTCCATCGACACCCTGCCGGACACCCCGAGTGACAGCAGCGAGGCCAGCTTCACCTTCAGCGGGTCGGATGATGTGACCGTGGCGGACGCTTTGGCCTTTGAATGTCAGCTCAATGGTGGCGGCTTCACGAGTTGCACCAGCCCTCAAAGCTACAGCGGGCTTGCCGATGGTGAATACACCTTCCAGGTGCGCGCCATCGACGAGGCGGGCAATAGCGATCCAACGCCAGCCAGCCACACATGGATCATCGATGCCATCCCCGATGGGGGGTGGATCGGCGAGTGTGGCGGCTATCAGGTCTACTTGCACGAGGGCGTCTATCATGCACGCGGCTGGGAGGGCAACATCCTGGTCGGCACGGCTGCGCAGAATAATCTCGTCGGCACAGCAGGCAACGACCTGATCCTCGGCCTCGGTGGCAACGACATCCTCAACGGCAAGGCGGGCGATGACGTGATCTGCGGGGGCGAGGGCAACGACTTGATCTATGGCGAACTGGGCAACGATTATCTGGACGGCGGCAACCACAATGACGTGCTCAACGGCGGCACCGGTGATTACGATGTGTTGATCGGCGGCGAGGGCAACGACACCCTGCTCGACCCGGATGGTGTGGCCGACTTGCAAGGTGGGCCCGGCAACGACCAGATCAATCTCAGCCTGCACGCGGGCTGGCGCGACGAAGCTGGTGCAGCCACCTTTGTCCAGCGTTCCGCCGCTGGCCTGGGCAACGACACCGTTACCTTCGGCATCCTTGGTAGCGACCCCTTCCTCGTCGACATCACCGGTGATGAGTGGGCGGACATGGACGGCGAAGGCACCGCGGACACCATCCGCTTTGCCGGGCGCATTGATCAAGCCAATGCCCATTTCCGCAAGTTTGAGGGCCAGGTGATCATCGCCGCCAGCGAGTTGCCGCTGATCACCGACGAGACCGGGCTCGTGTTCTGGGTCGATGAGCCGGTGGCCGAGCAACCCGATGCCGCGCTGACCTATCACCTCTATCTCTCCATGGTCAGCAATTGATCTGTGCGCCGCTTCAGATGAGGGAAGCGGCACACCGCCCTTCCTGAAGTTCAAGTAGGGCATCTCCCGCGCGCAGTCGCATCGTTGGATAACGTTGTATTACCTCAGAGAAGCCAGACTTCCGCCAAGGGTCTGGCTTCTTTATTGCCCGCGTGTTCCGATTCGGATAGCAATCGTCGGGTAGGAAATGTTGTAAGGTCAACGGATTATTGTTAAGATGATCTTGTCTGCGTATCGAGAATCCCAGGGCTGGATCTCTGGCCAGACCTGCAACGCATCGGAAAACTCAAGTTACACTGGACTCAACCAAAGGAGACTCTTGATGGCTACAAAAGATATTGTCAATCGTCATGGCGAGATCATCATTCCCGACCCGCCGATTGCCCGTGTACTCTTTGCCAGCACCCGCCTCGCATGGCTTTGGTTGCTCGTGCGCGTCTATTTGGGCTATGAATGGTTAGAATCGGGCTGGGGAAAATTTAGTAGCGGCACCTGGGCCAGTGGGGACGCATTGCGCGGCTTCTGGACCAACGCGGTCGCCATTCCCGAAGGCGGCCGACCAGCCATCGCCTTTGACTGGTATCGCGATTTTATCAATTTCATGCTCGCACAGGGCTGGTATGCCTGGTTTGCCGATGTGATTATGTGGGGTGAAATTCTGATCGGCATCGGCCTGATTTTGGGGGCCTTTGTTGGGTTGGCGGCCTTTTTTGGCGCTCTGCTGAACTGGAATTTCATCATGGCCGGAACAGCCAGCACCAACGGGCTGCTCTTTGCGCTCGCCATCGCGTTGATCCTGGCCTGGAAAGTCGCGGGCTGGTATGGGTTGGATCGCTGGTTGCTCCCGCTGATCGGCACGCCGTGGTCATGGTCAGATGAGTCCAGGGGTCGACCGTGAACCTGCTTAATGCCCGTACTCACGCTACTGCACGCGGCCCTACCTGGCGGGCAATCATCTGGCTAATGGCCTTCGCCTGGACCTTGCAGCCGGTTGTGGGGCGAGCCCAGGAAACACCGGCGGCCAGTGCCACGCCCGACGTGATGATCCTCGCGGAGGAGAATACGCCGGATGGTCTCCACACCACCATGCGTATCAACGTGCGCAAAGATGCCTTCCTGTCATCGCGCCAGCCGGATACGAATTTTGGGGGCAATAGCGAGTTGCGGCTGGGCTGGAGTAGCAGCATCTACGAGGCCATGCGTATTCTGATCGAGTTTGACATCGGCGCGATTCCGCGCAACGCTGTGATCCACAAAGCCGAGTTGTACATTTTCCAGATCGGCGTCACGCCCGGTGGTGATCCACCGATGGACTATCGGGCCCAATATATGCGTTCGTCGTGGGATGAGGGCCAGGTGACTTGGAACAATGCCAATTATCTGGGCGGTGAAGAATTGCCATTGACCAGTGTGGACTCGGGCATTGGCTGGAAAATGGTTGACGTCACCAATCTGGTCAAGACCTGGCACAGCGGCGGGCGCTCGAACCATGGGTTGATCGTCACTGGGGATGAGACCCCCGAGCGCAATCGGATGCACGAATTTTCTTCGCGCGAGCGTGGGGGCCAGGAGCCATATATCATCCTGGATTACACCGAAGTCTGTGACACAACCCCACCGAACGCCTCGGTCAATCCCGTGCCGGCCTTTTCCCCCAGCACCTTCCTGGTCGAGTGGAGCGGGAGCGACTCGGCCCCGGATGGCTGCAACGTCAGCGGCATTGCCAGTTACGACGTAGAATATCGCATCAATGGCAGCAATTGGCATCAATGGAAAAACCAGACCGCATCTCTCTCGAATCATTTTAAGGGCTGGGCTGCCAATGGAGATTTTGTTGATTTCCGCGCTCGGGCGACCGATCATGCTGGCAATGTGCAAGCGTTTGCCAGCTCGCAAGCCACCACACGCATCGACACGCTGCCGCCGACCGTGGTTGTCAATCCGCTGCCGCCGACCACCGCTGAGCAATACTTTACCATCTCTTGGATCGGTAGCGATAACCTCTCCGGCGTGAAGCATTATGATGTGCAGTGGCGCGAAAATGGCGGCCAATGGCGGATGTTGCTTGAAGAGACAACCCAGACCGCGTATCAAGTGACTGGTGCGCAAAGCGGGGTGACCTACGATTTCCGCGTGCGCGCCACCGACCAGGTTGACAATGGCAGCGAATGGCCCAGCGCGCCACAAGCCAGCACCACCGTGGCCGCGAACGCCGTGGCTGTCGTCCATCCTTTCCGGCCACCGCTCCTCAAGCCAAACGCACCAATCACCACGAGCTTTTTGGTGCAATGGTCGGGCACGACCCAGGCCCGCTCTGCCATTAGCGCATACGAGATTTACTATCGGCATGACACCGGCGACTGGCAACTCTGGCAGAGCTTCCCCGGTTCCCAGCTGAGCGCAGAATTCCCCTTGGCCCAATTGGGTTTGGGGGACGGAGTCTATCGCTTCGAAGCAGTGGCGATCAATGCTGGCGGGCAGCGCGAACCCCAAAACTTCCGCGCCGAAGCCTCGATCCTGGTCGATCTTGCTGATGCGATCCAGCCCGTGCTGCACATGCCCATCCTCAACGCGGACTTTGGCCATGTCGCCGCGGCTGAGGAATCGACCCGGTAAAGGCCAGCTGCCCCGCAGAACCGCGCAGGAATCCCCGGTTCCGCAGATTGCTTATTTCATCTGTGGAACCTGTGGATTCCTGCCCCTTTTTGCGCTTGCCTTCCAAGGCCAGAAACTGTGTCATCTTGAAAATTGTGGATGCCCAGGCAATTCCTGGCTGTTATTCGCTCGGATCGCGGGAAATATCTGCGCAAGACTTGTGTCCTGGTATGGTTGCTATTTTGTGCCTGATCTGCGTGTGTGTTATGATGGGCAAACTTTGTTGTGCCTATTATTCATAGCTAGTTTAAAAAACCTCGATACCACTATCATGATCGTTCAGCAATTTGTTCAGGGTTCCAATGCAAGGTCCCTGGCCCTCAGGCCAGCGTGGGCTGCTTTGGCATTTCCCCACCGCGAACAGTTCGAATGTTCTCCCATCCACCGCTTTCCCACCCACTCCTCCACCGACTGTTGTACCACCTGTAACTGTACAGGGCGGGCACTCGTTGCCTGAACCATACTGCATCAGTAGGGTTGTACAACTTTCAATCTCTTTGAATCCCATCCCTACATCGTAGTATCGTTCGGACCCACGTGTCGTCCGCTCAGCAATCGCACGATTATCCCTGCTGCGGTTTACAACCAGATACTCAGACTTTCGGATAGACCTTCAGCCGAGGCTTGCATGAGCCTGCAATAGAAGATCCTGTGGCGATGTGGCTGAAGGAGAAGGCGAAGCTCTGCAACACCTTGGCTCGTTGCTGCGAGTCGAGCGCTGTCCTGTGCCATGCAAGAAGAAAATGAATTGTGACCATGCTGGAAGATCTGGATTGCCCCGCTGTGTGCGCAGTCCAGGCTAAGGAGCTTTCTCGATGATAAAATCGCTGATCTGTCCGGTATCTGCGCTGCGAGTGAATGAATCGGTCGTGCGCACGGTTGCCTTGACTGTAGCGGTAGTCGCTGGTTTGTACGCTTATACAGGTAGTCTCTATTTCATCCTGTTGTTGGTGGCCGATTTTTACATCCGAGCCTTCACCACCTTGCCCTATAGCCCAATCAGTTGGCTGGCGAGCCAACTTGTGCAACGTCTGCACCTGCCGGTGCTGCTGATCGACAAAGCGCCCAAGCTCTTTGCTGCCCGCGTCGGCTTTCTCTTTAGCGTGGTGATCTTGTTGCTCTATTTTGTGCATCCGCCGAGCAGTGTGATTGTCAGCCTGGTGCTGATTGTCTTTGCGCTTCTGGAAGCATTTTTGAATATCTGTGTTGGTTGCCTGGTCTACAGTTATTTGGTCTTTCCACTTTTGGGCTCGAAACAGTGAATTATTCGAAGCTGTGAAGTGAGAGAATGCGCTTTTGTCTGTGTTTCGTTTCTATTCTGAAATTCTGCGCCGACCAGTTCTTATAAGGTCAGCTTCGGATCCCGCAATTATGCTCAGGATAGAGTTGGTGCCTATCCAAATAGTCTGCATATTGTAGTCTGCATGTTGACGCAGCAATGGTGGATAGCGTGTTGATAGATTCATTTGTTGTCTGATCGTGCTTTGAAAAGGAGAATTTTATGTTGTTGAAACAAAATCGTTTCTCTGCTGTGCCAACCACCCTGCTGCTGGTGTTGGCCCTGGTGTTGCTCGCAGGGTGCACCGTAACCCCGCAAGGGGTTGTGGTCCAGCCAGCGGCTCAACCTGCTGCTGCTGAGTCTGCGGCACCCGCCGCAATTGAAGTGGCAGATACGGGCCCCCGTGGCTATGAAGAAGTCGTCGTCACGACCGATTGGCTGGCCGAGCACCTGGATGACCCCACCGTGCGCGTGATCGAAGTGAGCGTGATCCCGGGCGTCTACGAGCGTGGTCATATTCCCAATGCCGTAAACTTCGCCTGGCACACCGACTTCGTGGATACCGTCTCGCGCGACATTGTCTCTGCCGAGCGTTTTCAGGAGTTGGCCCAATCCGCGGGCATCAACAGCGACAGCATCGTCGTGCTCTACGGTGACAATAACAACTGGTTTTCCGCCTGGGGTGCCTGGATCTTCACCCTCTACGGGCTGGACGATGTGCGCATTCTGGATGGTGGGCGTGTGAAGTGGGAAGCGGAAGGCCGCGAGCTCTCGATTGCTGCTCCGAACGCCTCTACGGGCAACTTTACGGTCGCCGAGCCTCGCCTGAGCCTGCGCGCCCTCCTGCCGGATGTCCGGTCGATTGTCGAAGGCCAGACCGAAGCGGTGCTGCTCGACATCCGCTCGCCTGCCGAGTTTAATGGTGAACTCTTTGCGCCCGAAGGCAGCGCCGAATTAGCCGTGCGCGCTGGTCACATCCCCACCGCGCAGAATGTGCCCTGGAGCCAGGCTGTTCGCGAAGATGGTACCTTCAAGTCGGTTGAGGAGCTCAAGGCCCTCTACGCTGCTGTCGGCGTCGATGGCACCAAGCCGGTGATCGTCTATTGCCGCATCGGCGAGCGCGCCAGCCACACCTGGTTCGTTCTGAGCGAGCTTCTCGGTTACGAAGTTGCGCTCTACGATGGTTCGTGGACTGAATGGGGCAACACGGTCGGCGTGCCCATCGAAAACCCAGCGGGTACCGTTTGGGGCGGGCAGTAAGTCGAAAGCTGGTTCTGCCCTGAGCGCATCCGCCAGGACAGAATGGCTCTCCATTCCATCAGTGAACAGTAGGGTTCAGCATCAGTTGCTGGAGTAATATAGCAATAGGGGGATGGGAGATCTCATCCCCCTATTGCCTTTTTTTACTTTTCGCCTCTTCTGTACATTGAATAATTCAAACTCGAATGATATTTATGACAGCTTTGCAAAACCTTCATAATCTCCGAAGAAATTATCTGCTGGGTTCTGGCCTGCTGATTGCGCTCCTGGTCATTGCCTATCTGCTCTATGTGATGCCCAATCGGGGCGCGGCTGCCTCCTTCTCCCTGCTGACCGGTGCCGCGCTGGGCCTGCTCTTTGAGCGGGGCCGCTTCTGTTTTTATTGCATCCTACGCGATTACATCGAAGAGCGCAATAGCGGTCCTCTCTATTCCATTTTGGTCGCGCTGGCCGTCGGTGGGATTGGCTACGCCATTGTGTTTGGGGCATTTTTGCCCAATGCCTGGAGCGGACGGTTGCCTCCTGGTGCCCACATTGGCCCGGTCAGTTGGATCCTGGCTGTCGCCGGGGTCTCCTTTGGCGTGGGCATGGCCCTTTCGGGCGCGTGCATCAGTGGTCATCTGTACCGGTTGGGCCAGGGTTACACCCGTGCCCCATTTGCGCTGTTTGGTTCGCTGCTGGGTTTTGGCATCGGCTTTTACACCTGGAATTCGCTCTACCTCAGCACAATTGTCAATGCGCCAACCGTATGGTTGCCCGCCTGGCTCGGCTATAGTGGCGCGCTGATCGTACACCTATTGGCGCTCGGTCTGTTGGCCATCTGGCTGTTGCGCTGGCTACCTGAATTGCCCGCCCAACCCGCCCAGCAATTCACCCTGGCACACCTGCGACAACGCTTGCTGGTCGACCGCTGGCCCCCGCTGCTCACCGGCGCGCTGGTCGGCCTGGTGGGGGTCTTTGCCTACTTACGGGTCGAGCCGCTGGGCGTGACTGCTCAACTGGGCAGCCTCAGCCGGACAGTGCTGGCCAATTCGGGCTGGTTACCCGAACGTCTCCACGGTTTGGACACCCTCGCGGGCTGTGCAACCCAGGTGATCCAGACGATCACCGACAACGGTCTGTTGATCAGTGGCCTGGTCTTTGCCGCGCTGGCCGCTGCGCTGCTGGGCAACCGTTTCCAGCTTTCGACATTGACGCTGCGCAATGGCAGTTCTGCCTTGCTCGGCGGCGTCCTGATGGGCTGGGGCTCCATGACCGCGTTGGGGTGCACCGTGGGCACGCTGCTTTCGGGCATCTCAGCTTTTGCCCTTTCTGGCTGGCTCTTTGCCGCGACCGTCTTTGTTGGCGTCTGGCTGGGCATCAAATTGCGCCTGCACAAATGGGATTGAGCCCGCACGCGCGTGCTTTGGCAGCAACCGCGCCAAAGTGGCGGCAAGTTGGCCGAACGTGGTAAGTGGGCTATACTCCATTCCAAAAGGAAGCATTGACAAGCAGAAGTCTGATGGATGGAGTCTGACGTATGATGACAGCGGAGATGACAATCGAGCAGTTTTTGGCTGCGCTGGCTGCTCGCCAGACCATGCCCGGGGGCGGAGCCGCGGCCGCGGTCACGGGGGGCCAGGCCGCGGGGCTCGTCAGCATGGTGATCAACTTTACGCTGGGCAACCCCAAGTTTGCCGAGGTCGAAGAGGCGATGCAGGGCTACCTGACCCAAAGCGAGGCACTCCGTAGCGAGATCCTCGGCCTGGCCGATGCCGATATTGCGGCATTTAATGCGGTGGCCGCGGGGTATCGAATGCCGCGCCGCAGCGATGAAGAAAAAGCCGCGCGCACAGCTGCCATTCAGCAAGGGCTCAAAGGGGCGACCGAGGTCCCCTTTCAGTTGGCTGAACAATGTCTGGCGCTGATGACGTTGGTCGAGCCAGTGGCCGCACAAGGCAATCCCAACGTGGTGAGCGATGCCGCGACCGCGCTCTATCTGACCGAATCGGCCTTTCATGCCGCGCTGATCAATGTCAATATCAACCTGAAGGTAATCAAGGACGAAGCGTTTGTGGCCGCCGGTGTGGAACGGCGGGACGCGCTCCGGGCCGAATTTCAACAGCGCCGCGCCGCGGCTCAGGCTGCTTGCGAACAGAGTTTAGGGGTGAGCCTGTGAGCGCAACGTTATTGACCGGCGCATCCCTGGCCAGCGCACGCAAAGCCACAATCCAGAACGAAGTTGCCGCGTTCCAGGCCGCGTATGGCCAGGCACCGACTTTGGCCGTCGTGCGTGTGGGCGATGACGAGGCCGCCGCTGGCTACGCCCGAGCCATTGCGCGGACGTGCAAAGGGGTGGGTGTGGCCTTTCGGGCCGAAGTTTTGCCCGCGCAGGCTACCCAGGCCGAAGTCGAAGCGGTGGTCCAGGCGCTGAACGCGGCCAATGATGTACACGGCTTGATGATCCTGGAACCTCTGCCCGCGGCGATTGATCACAGCGCGCTGGTCCTGGCCCTGAACCCGGCCAAAGATGTGGATGGTGTGCATCCGCTCAACGCGGGTCGCTTAGCGCAGGATCGCCCGCCCTATTTTGTGCCAGCTACACCGCTGGGGGGGCTGGCACTGCTCGAAGCGGCTGGGATCGAATTGCGCGGCAAGCAGGCGGTTGTCGTCGGGCGCAGCGACATTGTGGGCAAGCCAATGGCTTTGTTGCTGCTCCATCGTCATTGCACGGTGACAATTGCGCATAGTCGCACACAGGATCTGGCCGAAGTCTGCCGCACAGCCGATATTCTGTGCGTAGCCGTGGGGCGACCCGAGCTGGTCCGCGGAGATTGGATCAAGCCCGGCGCGGTGGTGGTCGATTTTGGCACGACTTACACCGAGGAGGGCCTCAAGGGGGATTGTCACCAGCCCAGCGTGGCCGAAGTTGCTGGCTTCCTGACTCCTGTGCCTGGTGGCACAGGCCCGGTCACCAATCTGATTCTGATGGAAAACCTCTTGCAGGCAGCGAAATTGGCGCATGCTTCCGAGCCGACCGCATAAAAAGCAACCCGGCGTATCTCATGCGCTGGTCTTGGGTGCCTATCTCCTCTTAACCATCGTCATGACCTGGCCCCTGGCGCTCAATTTCGCCACGGCCATCCCCGGCGATAGCTTCGACGGCTGGCAAAATTACTGGAATCAGTGGTGGCTCAAGGTCGCGCTGATCGACCGCCAAACCAATCCGTTTCGTACGGATCTGCTCTACTATCCCACCGGTGTCGGGCTTTATTTTCATACGCTTAACCCCTTTAACGGCGTGACCACATTGCCGGTGCAACTCAGTTTCGGCCTGATCCCGGCTTATAATACTGTGGTCTTGCTCAGTTGGAGCCTGGCCGGTTATGGAACGTATCTGCTGGCGTTGTGGTGGCTGCGCAGTCGTGCACCGCAAGCTGATGCCGAATCGCCATCTCCCCGCGCGGCTCAGCTTGCAGCCTTTCTCGCCGGGTTGATCTTTACGTTCTCGCCCTTCCACATGGCCCATTTGCTCGGCCATATGCAGGTGATGGCGTTGCAGTGGTTGCCTTTTTACCTGCTCTATCTGTTGCGGGCCTGGGCGCAACAACAGCACGGGCAAAGCTGGCTGCGCAGCGCACTCCTGGCGGGCTTCTTCCTCGTCCTGACTGGTCTGTGCGATTGGTATTTTGTGCTCTATTTGTTTGTCTTTACCGGTTTGGCGCTGCTCTGGCAGGGATTGGTTGCCTGGCGAGCGGGGCGCGCACCGTGGAGTGTGCTGGCCCCACCCGTGGTCGCGGGTGCATCCTTTGCGCTCTTGCTGGCCCCAATCCTCGTCCCGATGGTGCGCGAAGCCCTGAGCTTCCAATTTATGGTGCGCCCGGCCAGCGATCTCTACATCCTCAGCGCCAGCGTCATGGATTTTCTGGTGCCCAATCGCTTGCATACGCTCTGGCGACCAGAGAGTTTCACGTGGATCGGCAACCAGATCGCGCCGATCAGCGAGCGCACGATCAGCATTGGCTATTTGCCGTTGCTGCTCACGCTGCTTGCTGCCCTATGGGATCGGCGGCGGGCAGGCTTTTGGCTGGTGGGTGCAGCCCTCTTTTTTGTGTTGGCGCTGGGGCCGCGTCCACACCTGGGCAACATTACCTGGCAGGATTTGCCCCCGGGCAGCGAAATTGTGGAGCGGTGGACGCCCTATGCTCTGCTCAATCGGCTGGTACCCTTTATGCGCATCAGCCGCAGTGTGAGTCGCCACGCGCTGATGGTGCAATTGTGTCTGGCCGTAGTCGCGGCGATTGGGTTGTGGATGCTCACCCGGCGTTGGGCCCCCACACAGCCGCGGCGCCAATGGGGTTTGGGCATCGCGGCCAGCCTGATCGTGCTGGCTGAATTTTGGGTGGCCCCGTATCCGCTGAGTCCGCCCGACACGCCGCCCTTCTACGAACAATTGCGCACACAGTCAGCGCCCGGTTCGGATACTCGCGCGCTCTTGAACCTGCCGATGAATTATGATCGCCCTGGCTATCTGCTCTATCAGACCGTACACCAGCAGCCGTTGACCGTGGCCTACATCAGCCGCGATGATCCGCGCACCTGGACAGAACGGGTGGCGACATTGCAACATTTCCGCCAGTTGGGGCCAGACATTCTGGGCGATGATCCAGCCCACATTGGGCCGACTGTCTTGCACGATTTGGGGGTGGGTACCGTTGTGCTCGACCGCTATAAGATGCCGGGCGGTGCAGAGCGCGAGTATACCGAAGCGCTGGCCGGGGCGATCTTTGCCGAGCAAACGCCGCTTTTTAGCGACGAGCGGATCACCGTTTATGCAGTGACCGTGCCGACCACAGCGCAACCCTATCTCAGTTTGGGGGAGCAATTTTGGGGGCCGCTGCGCGCTGTGGACGGCAGCAAGGCGCGCCAGTTGATTGGTAGTCCGGCGCTCCTCGGGCTGCACCACCTGCCCCCCGCGGCCCACTTGCGGATTCGCTATCGCAGCGCGCCGGGCGCTGATCTGCGTGTGGAGGGCGAAGGCGACACGCAACTCTATCTGCCCGCGGCCCCTGCAGGCGCAACCCAAACAGTCTCACTCGCCCAACTCGGGATTCAGCGCGAGCAAGCAACGTTGCAATTTGTGCCCAGTGTGGCCGACAGCGTGTGGATCGAGGAGATCAGCCTGTTGGTGGTTGATTGACTGGAAGCAATCGCCGATGCGGGGAAAAAACAAAAATCTGTGGAATCTGCGTAATCTGTGGATAAGTTCTTTTGCTCAATGCCCCAGGATAGCCACACTTTTGGAGCGGTCGTGATGACTGAGTTGCCACTGGCCAAAGTGCTTGAGCAAGGCACGCACCCGGTCGCGGCGATTTTTGAGCCGCTCATGATTGACCTTATATTTGCCCAACACCTGGTTGATCACCAACTGTGAATCGCCGCGGATCTCCAGACGAGCGCTCTGGGGCGTCGCGCCTTGATCCTGCAGCCGCTGCGTGACCCCTTCGAGCGCGGCGATCAACGTGTCATATTCGGCTTCGTTGTTGGTCATGCGGTTGCCAAAGCGCAATTTCACCAACTGCGGCGCCAAACCGGGCCAGTTCAAGTGATAGCTGCCATACCCTTCGCCTGGGTTGCCGCGGCTGCCACCATCAAAGATGATCTCAATGGGCTGTTCCGGGGCCTGTCCTGGCAAAGGCAACATGGCATGTGGATCCGTGGGCTCGGTGAGCGTCGGGCTGCCCACGACTACCTTGCCGCTGATCGGCGAATGGGCCGCGTCGTGTTGTTCGGGGCTGGCTAACTTGAGCGACAGCCGTTTTGATTTTTCGGGCAGTGGTGGGGCCGCGGTAGCCGCAGGAGGTGGCGCGCTACTGGGCCTGCTCAGAAAGCGGATTCTGGCTGCCAGGGCTGGCGCAACACTCAGCCGGTTTTGATCGGTGATGCTGGTTTCGGGCAGGAGCAGGCCACTGACCCGTAAGCGCCGCTGCAACTGCCGCCGTTCGTCGACCGACAGTTGTTGGATCAACGCTACAATGGCATCAAGTGAGGAATCGACCGAGGTCATGCTCATAGGGTCATGGAAAGCGCACGGCAGCGCTAACTGGCCCCGTTGCGGGCGGCTTGACGTTGTTTGCGTTGCAGTGTCCGAGCCTCTTCCCACAAATAGAGCAAATTATTGGCGTGGAATTGTTGCACCAACCCCCCGAGCGGAATGCGGCTGCGATCAAATTGCTCAATGTCATGCTTGAGCAGATCGTGCTTGGTTGCCCCATCCCCCATCAATTGTTGCACCAACCGTTGGATGTCGTTGAGATATTTGATACTGACATCGATGCTGCTGGTCACTTCCCCGCGCAGCAAAATGTCGCCGTGCCCCTGCACAATACATTCCAAATTATAATCGTGCAGATTGAGCAGTGAACGCTTGAAGGCTTCGATGTCGCTGTAGGGTGTGGCGACCAGCGGTACTGGCATCATCAGATCGCTGGCGAAGAGAACTTTGTCTTCGCGCACATGCACGACACAGAGCTCGGGGCTGGGCCCAGGCGAATGGATCAGGTGGACGGTTTTGCCCCCCAGGCGAATGACCATGCCTTCGTTGAAGACGATCTTCGGGAGGCGGATCTCGACACTCCGCAACTCGGGTGTATGTTCCTGGGCTTCCTGCAGCGCCTGAATACCGTGATCGATCAACATTTGGCGGCACTGCGTATGGGCGATCAGTTCAGCTTCGGGGAAGAGGCTCGACCCATACACATGATCCGCATGGCTGAGGGTGTTGATCACATATTTGATGCCCTGGGGGCAGACGCGGCGGACAAAGTCGATCACCTGTTTGGTTTCGGACGGAAAGGGGAGCGTATCAATTAAGATACCGCCTTCCGGTGTCACCACCAGACCTGCATTGACTTCTACATAGAGTTCGCTGGTAAAGACCCAGGTATCGTCTGCCACTCGCGTGCGAATAATCGCCACCGTTCACGTCCCTTCTACATCCTCAAGCCATTCAGCCATTTTGATCTGTGAAAAGTGTAACATACTTGGGAAGGCAGCGTCAAGATAGTTGACATAATTCACGGACGACAGACGAATGGCGAGAGACGGTGGTTGTCTCGACCATCGTCTGCCGTCTTTCGTCCGTTGTCCAATCAAAAAACGCCACCCTTGTAAGGCGACGCTTTTGACTCCGCAGAATCGTGTAAACAGTGGGTACGAACCTGCTGAAGCAGGTGGGTGCCGATTGGGCGCTTCCGTCTTACCCGTAAGGGCTATCACATCCACGCCGCGTTATACGGCTCCCGTTTCGGAAGTGTTGGCTCGCCCCGTGTTGCTGTACTATCACGGAGACCGCAGAGTCAACTAAACTATACCACAATTGGCTGTTGGGATCAAGGAAAGCTCGTTTGTTTCTGGTTTGCGTTCTGTATCCACTTGCTATACTTTGAGCCCACTCGTTACTTGCGCGTGGGCGGGCGCACGGCAATATGCAGTTCAGCGAGTTGCGCCTCGGTAATCGTGCTGGGCGTGTCCAGCATGAGGTCTGTCCCCGCCGCAGTCTTGGGGAAGGCGATCACCTCGCGGATGCTGCTGCTCTCGGCAAAGAGCGCAACCAGGCGGTCGATGCCCAGCGCAATTCCCCCATGGGGCGGCGCGCCAAAACTAAAGGCTTCGAGCAGATGGCCAAATTGGCTGTGCGCCTCTTCGCGAGACATGCCAATCGCCGTGAACAGGCGATCCTGCTGATCGCTGCGGTGGATACGGATGCTGCCCCCACCGATCTCCCAGCCATTGAGCACGACATCGTAGGCCTTGGCCAACACGCTGCCAGGGTCACTTTCGAGCCGCGCCCAATCGTCATCGCGGGCCGTGGTGAAGGGGTGGTGAACCGCTTGCCAACGGTTGAGATCTTCGTTATATTCGAGCAATGGGAAGTCAACCACCCAACAAAAGGCCAGAACATTCGGGTCGATCAGCTTGGCGCGGCGGCCAATCTCCAGCCGCAGATTGCACAGACTTTGCGCCACCACCGACGGCTGATCAGCCACGATCAGGATCAGGTCGCCCGGTTGCGCCTGGCTGATGCGGACGATCTGGCTGATTTCTTCGGCTGTCAGGAATTTTGTCACTTGACTGCGTAAGGCATCCGCTGGATAATGGCCTTGCTCATCCGCAGCACCAGTCACACCGATCCAAACCAGGCCTTTGGCACCATATTGTTTGACAAAATCGGTCAATTCGTCGATCTCGCGGCGCGGCAAGTCTGCCCCACCGGGGTAGACAACACCCTTGACCTGGCCACCATTGGCGAGGGCTTGCTTGAAGACACCAAACCCACTCTCGCGGACAACGTCATCAACCGTAAAGAGCAGTTGCCCAAAACGCAGATCTGGCCGGTCGATGCCATAGTTATCCACCGCGTCGGCGTAGGTGATCACCGGGAAAGGCACTTGTTGAATCTGCTTGGGGTTGTAGGCCGTGCAGAGTTCGATCAACATCGGCTCGATCAACTGGCGAATGTCATCGGCATCGACAAAACTCATTTCCAGATCAAGCTGGGTGAACTCGGGTTGGCGGTCGGCGCGCAGATCTTCGTCGCGGAAACAGCGGGCGATCTGAAAATAGCGTTCGATGCCTGCGACCATCAGCAATTGCTTGAGTTGCTGGGGGCTCTGCGGCAGCGCATAAAACTCGCCTTCGTGTAGACGGCTTGGCACAACAAAGTCGCGCGCGCCTTCGGGCGTACTTTTCAGCAGAATTGGCGTTTCGACCTCAAGAAAATCCCGATTCGACAGAAATTCACGGATGAAGCGCACAATGTTATGCCGCAGCCGGAGGTTTTGGGCCATCCTGGGGCGGCGCAGATCCAAATAGCGATATTTGAGCCGCAACATCTCATCGACATCATCACCGCTGCCATCGCTGACTGAAAAAGGCACCAGCCTGGACGGGTTGAGGATCGTGACTGTGTCGGCGATGACCTCGATGCTCCCGGTACTGAGATTGGTGTTTTCCTGCCCGGCTGGACGCTGCTGAACAACGCCCTGGATCTGCAAGACATATTCGGTGCGTGCCTGGGCTGCAATGGCATGAGCCGCGGCCTCGGTTGCCGAATCGACCGCGACTTGCGTCAAGCCGAAGCGGTCGCGCAGATCCAAAAAGATTAAGCCGCCATGATCGCGGCGCCGATTGAGCCAGCCAGCCAACGTGACGCGTTGTCCAACATGCTGGAGCGTGAGTTCTCCACAAGTATGCGTTTTTAACATAACCACCTTCGAACGATTCTGAGATGCTGATTCAGGCCCGCTGGTTGTGAGTCAATTGCATTCGATTCTCGGCCAGCCCGGCAGCATTATAGCCCGCGCCAAAGCGAGGCGCAATTTTTTTGGCAGCTAACTGGCGGCAAATTCAGGTTCTGCCGGTGCGAAGGGCGGCGCTGAGAAGCGGTGGCGCAGCGAGCACGCGGTCGTTGAATCAAATTTTGGGAAGTGGTGGATTCACAGAATTTGCTGTATACTAAATTAGCTGCCTTAAAGGAACAATCGCCACCAGTTAAGTCGCTTAGCCGCTTAAGTCAGCTTACAATCTTTGTGGGCTTCCGTCAGAGTTAGCCCACGTAGGGTATGATTACTTGACGGCGGGTGAAGATCTAATATAAATGACGTAGATTTTAGGTCGAGAATTGCATCTTTTGACGTATTGATCTGAGGCGTTCTTTCAGATTATGATGACACGATACGCAGCGCCAGCTGACATTTTCTTCATTTTTTGTCAGGTGGCGTCGCGATATCTGCTAGAGCCGAACAATTATGGGAAGCCTGCGAAACTTACATCTGTCCACAGCGGCCAAGCGGATTTTGATTGTTGATGACGATCAGGAGCTCCTGCAGTTGGTCGCCAGAAAATTAGATTCGGTTGGTTTCGAGGTGCTGAGCGCCGATTCGGCTGAAGGGGGATTGGACCTCATCAGTCGGCAGGGTTTGCCCCATTTGGCGGTGGTGGATCTGAACATGCCGGGGATGAATGGGTTGGAGTTCTGTGAAACCATTCAACAGGTCGTTGATCTGCCGGTGATCATGATCACCGCGGTCTCTGAAACCGAGACTCGCCTGAAGGCGATCACCCTCTACGCCGAAGATTATATCATCAAGCCATTTGTGTTGGATGAGCTTGTGGTGCGGATCCAGCGAGTCTTGCGGCGTATCAATGACTTTCACTATGTCTCTGGGCCCCTGGTTGAGGTTGACGCTCAGCTGGCGATCAATTTTATGCAGAAGCAGATTGTTGTGGCAGGCACACCGATCGACCTGACGCCGACCGAGACCAAAATGCTTTACATTTTATGGCGCAATGCCAACCGCATTGTCACGACAGAGTTTTTACTGGGGCGGATCTGGCCCACACAGGAAGTGTACGAAGATACTTTACGTGTGCATATCCATCGCCTGCGCCATAAATTGCAAGGGCAGGTGAAGCGCGAAAGCTACATTGTTACCGAACGTGGTCAGGGCTATCGTTTTTTGTTACCGAAAATTATCGATCAACCACAGCGGGTTACGAAATAGGAGGGCTGATGAGCGAGAAAAAGGCGGCCGCTGCCACGGCCAATCCATTGACCGAAATGGCGACCAATGGAGTCGAATCCGGCGATAAAGTGGAACGGATTCGTGAGTTGATCTTTGGGACGTACATCCGCGATTATGCGCAGAAATTTGATCTGCTCAATCGGGAAATTAGCCGCCTCAATCGAGAATTAGAGCGGGCCAACCAGCAATTGCGCGACCAGGAAACAAATTTTAAGCGCCAATTGCGCGAAGAATCTGAGCGTCTCGCTACCCAGGGTCAGGAACAAGAGCGACGGCTTGCCCAGCAACTCCAGGATCAGGATCGCCGCCAGACACAAGAGCTGGAATCGGTGGACCAAAAGCAGTCGGAACGTCTGCAGGCGCTGGATCAGCTGGTGCAGAATGGTGACCGCGAGTTGTTGGAAAAACTGGGCGAATTGACCGAACGGTTGAATGATCTGAAAGTTGACCGCAGCACACTGGGTGATCTGTTCCTGGAATTGGGCAGCAGTCTGAAGAGCAATAGTGCCGCTCCCTTGACAACAAACTTAGATCTGCTGGATCAATTGACGGCTGAACTGGCATAGATAACCCATGATCCCTGTTCCACCGGCCCCTCCGCGCGCTAGCCGAGAGACGCATTCCCAGAAAGCGGCTCAGTTATCGCCTGCGTCCGAAGCGGAATTTGCCGAGCTACAGGAGTTGTTATTTGGTCAGGCAAACCGTCGTTTGGGTGAGTTGAACGGCCATTACAGCGATTTGCAGCAATCCCTGTTATTGATCGAGCAAGAAATTCAGCAGTTGAAAGATATCGAAAGGCTGGCGGATCGCATCAAACCCAGCCTGGCCCCCGCGATCCGGGCCAGCGTGCACGAATCGAGCGAGGTCATGGTTGACGCGCTCACCCCGATCATCGATCGCCTGATCGCCAATAGTATCGAAAGCTCGCGCGAGAGCATGGTGCGGGCCCTGATGCCGATTATCGATCGCCTGATCAGCGCGGGGGTGCGTGAATCCAGCGATACCATGGTCGATGCCCTCTATCCGATTATCGGGCGTTTGGTGAGCCGGGCGGTTGCGGAAGCCCTGCGCGATCTGGCCCGGCGGATTGACGACCAGATGCGGTCGGCGCTGAATATGCGGCTGGTGATGCACCGACTCCAGGCTCGCTTGACCGGTGTGTCAGAAGCGGAGTTGGCCCTGCGGCTCAATTTGCCGTTTCAAGTATTACAAATTTTTCTGATCCATCGCGAGACTGGCCTGTTATTGAATGCGCTGGCGCAAGATCCAGAGATGACCACCGATTCGGATGTGATCAGCGGGATGTTGACGGCTATCCGCGACTTTGCCCAGGATGCCATTGGCCGTGGCCAGGCGGGTGATTTGGACGAGATCCAATATGGTGACAAGCGGATTTTGCTCGAATCGGCCCGTTATACCTATATTGCTCTGGTGGCTGAAAGTGTGGAGCCGATTGGCTTTCGCGCCGAGGTGCGGGCGCGCTTGCTGGATCTGGAACAGGCGTATGCCAGTCTGCTGCGCACCTATCAGGGAGATGCCCGGCCCTTTGCCGCGACCAGCCAGTTCTTGCAGCCCTTGTTGATCACCCCCGCGGGCCGCGAGGAGGACAGGCAAACAAATTCGCATTATAGTCCTTTGGTGCGAATCAGGAGTCGGCAGTTCAATCCCTTATTATCGGTGCGCCTGACCTTTGCCTTATTAATTGTCGTGGGCCTGCTCTCCTTGTGGCGGGTCTGGTTTCTCTGGAGCCATGGCCCGGTGCAGACGAATCTACTCCTGGAACGATTCACCCACGAAATTATGCCATGGTTGTGACCCCGGGGTTGGGGCTCATTCGGCTTGTTCCAGGATAGCCGCCGAGTTTATTGGGTTTATCACTATTATCAGTAAGCTGTTGGAGAGTCTGGCTTGATTACGCTGAGTAAAAAAGTTTGTCTTTTAGGCGAATTTGCCGTGGGGAAAACGAGCCTTGTCCGCCGTTTTGTCTACAATCTATTTGATGATCGATATATCAGCACCATTGGGGTACGAGTTAGCCGCAAGACCATTACCGTTCCGGCTGAAGAGCAATTGGCCGAAATTACCTTTATGGTGTGGGACATTGCTGGCAGCGAAGAATTTAACCGCGTGAGCACCAGTTATCTGCGCGGGGCAGCCGGAGCCATTTTGGTGTATGACCTGACCCGCGAGAATACATTTGATCAGCTTTATAATTATGTTCTAAGCTTGTATAAGGTAAACCCACAGGCGAAATTAGTCCTGGCCGGCAACAAGTCCGATCTGGTCGATATGAACACGCTGGATACCAGAAAGGCGGAACAACTCGCGGCAGAATTGAACGCGCCCCTCTTTTTTACCAGTGCCCAGCAGGGGAAAGAAGTTGACAATGTGTTCCGCCACTTAGGGAGATTACTCGTCTTGTGAACTCCAAACCCATTGAGCAAGTCGAAGAACAGATCGCTACTTATTTGTTGCAAGAGCGAAAATTTGCTTACGCCTTCATTGATGCCGATCTGCGGGTTGTGGGTTGGCAGGGCGATCAGACCCTGTTCTTTTCGGCGACAGACACGGCGATTGGCAACGTGATCTACGAACTCGCCCCCGAACTGGTGGGGGCAGAGCTTGAGCTCCAGGCAATTCTGCGCGGCGAACTGGACGAATATCGGCTGCCTTATGTCAACCGCAGCACCGCGAATTACGACCTCTGTTATTACAATCTGATCGTCCTTCCCCACTTCAACGAGCAGCAGCAGATCATCGGGTTGTTGCATATCGTCCAGGATGTGACCGATCTTGGCCTTCTGGAACAAGAGTTGGTGCAGCAGCGCAATGAGCTTTCCCTCCTGAACGATCAGGTGGCGGCGCGCAATATGGAATTGGCCGCGGCCAATGCCGAATTGCACCAACTGGATCAAGTAAAGTCACGGTTTATCTCGGTGGCCGCTCACGAGTTGCGCAATCCATTGGCCTCGATCTTAGGGTATTTGGAGATCATGCAAGAAGATGAGGCGACCCTGACGCTGGATCAACAACAGTGCCTCAGTGTGATCCAGCGCAGTTCGCAGCGTTTGTTGTCGATCACCAACAATCTGCTGGATCTCACCACCATCGAGTCCGGGCGCATTGAATTGGACCTGCAACGCATCAACTTGTTGACGCTGGTGGAACATGCTGCCACTGAATTGCAACCCCGCATCACCGCCAAAAAGCAGACACTCGTGCTGGATTCGGTGGCCGAATTGCCGATGGCCCTGTGCGATGAAACCCGCTCTCTACAGATTCTGGTCAACCTGCTCGGCAATGCGGTCAAGTACACCATGGAACAGGGCACGATCACCGTTCGCCTGAGCCTGACCGAGGATGCTGAGTTTATTCAGGTTGCGGTGCAAGATACCGGAATTGGTATTGCCCCGGAAGACCAGGACAAGATTTTTCGCAGCTTTTTTCGGGCCAGCAATGTCCACCTTTCGGGCGAAAGTGGCACCGGTTTAGGGCTCAATGTGGCCCAATCCCTGGCCGAATTGCAGGGCGGGCAGCTCTGGTTTGAAAGTAAATTGCAAGAAGGATCAACATTTTACGTGACCTTCCCGCGCGACGATAGCGAAGCCGAGCGCTCCAGGGGCAAACCAGCCGCCACACGTAAGCTGGTTTGAAGCAGCAATGTCCCTGACACCCGAACTGCTTGGCGCGGCCATCGCCAGCCTGACCGCACGCGATGCGGATTTGGCCGCTGTGGTCAATCGCTTTGGCCCACCGCCACTCTGGGATCGCACCCCAGGTTTCCCCACGCTGATCCACATCATTCTCGAACAGCAAGTTTCGCTCGCCTCTGCCCGCGCCGCCTTTGAACGATTATGCCAGGTGGCCGATCCCTTGACCCCTCAGGCGCTGCTGACGCTTGATGACAGCACGCTGCGGCAGGTCGGGTTCAGCCGCCAAAAGACACGCTATGCGCGCCATTTGGCCGCGGCTGTGAGCGAAGGTCGGCTGGATCTGGCGGCGCTGGCCGAGCAGCCGGACGAGGAAGCGCGCAGCCGCCTGACCGCGCTCAAGGGGATTGGCCCGTGGACTGCCGACATCTATTTGTTGATGGCACTGGGCCGACCGGATGTGTGGCCTGTGGGCGATTTGGCTCTGCAATTAGCGTTGGCCGAGGTGAAACGCCTGCCAACCCGCCCAACGCCGGCCATGATGGCAGCATTGGCCGAGCAATGGCGCCCCTGGCGAGCAGTGGCCGCCCGCATCCTCTGGCATCACTATTTGCAACGCCCGCGGCGCTGAGCCATAAACAAAAGCCAGGCTTCTCATCGAAACCTGGCTTTGTCTGCCCTTAAATCAATGCCGCGTTGCTAGCGTCAGCGGCGATTACGCCTCGGTGTTGACCGGGAACTCGACCGCGATCGGGGCCTGTTCTGTCTTGGTGAAGGTCAGCTTGTTTTCGCCTTCGAGGTCTGGATCATACCCAACCACAATATGATCCCCCGTGGCAAACTCACCTTTCAACAAGCGCTTGCTGAGCTCATTTTCCACCCGCCGTTGCAACAAGCGGCGCAATGGTCGCGCCCCATAATTTGCATCGTACCCAACTTCGGCCAGATGGTCGGTCGCGGCCTCGGTCAGTTCCGCGGTGAAGCCCAGCTCGGCCATCCGCTGGCTGATGTCCTTCATCAACAAGCTGACGATCTCGCGCACCTGCGGCCGGGTCAATGTATCGAAGATGATGATCTCATCGATCCGGTTCAGAAATTCCGGGCGGAAGAGTCGCTTCAACGAAGCGGTATACTCGCCTTGCGAAAACTTGCTCTCATCAAACTCCGGCGCAGCGAAGCCCAACGGCCCCCGTTTGACCGCTTCGGCCCCCACATTGCTGGTCATGATCACCACGGTGTTGCGGAAATCGACCGAGCGACCCTGACCATCGGTCAGGCGCCCATCATCCATGATCTGCAACAGGGCATTCCAGACATCGGGGTGAGCCTTTTCGACCTCGTCGAACAGAATCACCTGGTAGGGGCGACGCCGCACCTGCTCGGTGAGTTGCCCGCCTTGATCATACCCAACATAGCCGGGGGGCGCCCCAAACAGGCGGCTGACCGTGTGCGGCTCGCGGTATTCGGTCATGTCGATGCGCAACAGAGCATCATCATCGTCGAACAGGAAACCGGCCAACGCCTTGGCGAGCTCGGTCTTGCCAACCCCGGTCGGGCCCAGGAACAGGAAAGTGCCAATCGGGCGGCGGGGGTCGCTCAAACCACTGCGCGAGCGGCGGATCGCATCGCTCACCGCGGTCACTGCCTGCTCCTGGCCAATGATCCGTTTGCGCAGATGACTTTCCATGTCGAGCAATTTTTCCTGCTCGGTTTGTAACATGCTGCTCACCGGAATGCCCGTCCAACTGTTGATGATGTGGGCAATGTCGCTGGCTTCGACCAATTCATCTAAGCCACTCTCTTCGCGCCAGGCTGCCTCGGCCTCGTTAAATTCGCTTTCCAGGCGCACACGCTCGGTCTTGACGCGGGCTGCATTTTCATAATCACGCGCGGCCCAGGCCGTCTCTTCCTCTTGGATCAACTTGTCGAGCGCACTCTTCATTTCCTTCAGGCGAGTGGGCATCGAATACATGGCCACCCGCAAGCGAGCCGCGGCCTCGTCGATCAGGTCGATGGCCTTGTCGGGCAGGCGGCGGTCGGTGACATAGCGATGGCTGAGTTTCACTGCCTCGACCAGGGCATCATCATTGTAGACCACGTTGTGATGCTCTTCGTAGCGTTTGCGCAGCCCCCGCAAAATGTCGATGCTGTCCTCGACTGAGGGCTCATCCACATAGACGGGCGCGAACCGGCGCTCCAACGCGGCATCTCGTTCAATATTCTGCCGATATTCGTCCAGTGTGGTGGCGCCGATGCATTGCAATTCGCCACGCGCCAGCGCCGGTTTGAGCATGTTGCTGGCATCCAGCGCGCCAGCGGCATTGCCAGCCCCCACCACAGTATGCAACTCGTCGATAAAGAGGATGATCTCCCCTTCGCTGCGCTGCACCTCTTCGATGGTCGCCTTCAGCCGTTCTTCAAACTCGCCGCGGAAGCGCGTGCCGGCCAACATGGCCCCGAGATCCAGCGAGAGCACTCGTTTGCCCATCAGCGGATCGGGCACATCGTTTTCAACAATCTTCTGGGCCAGCCCTTCGACAATCGCGGTTTTGCCCACGCCAGCCTCGCCGATCAACACGGGATTGTTCTTGCTGCGGCGGGCGAGCACTTGCATCATGCGCAGGATCTCGGGGTCGCGGCCAATCACCGGGTCGAGCTTGCCTTCGCGTGCGGCTTCGGTGAGATCGCGGCTATATTTTTCCAGCACCCGATATTTACTCTCGGCGTTGGGCTCGGTGACGCGCTGCCCATTGCGCAGCTTTTCAATTGCCTCGTAAAGCCGTTCCTTGTTGATGGTGGCTTCACGCAGGATGGTGGCGCTTGGCGTATTGCGCTCGCTGGCGATCGCCAGAAAAATATGCTCGGTGCTGATATATTCGTCCTTAAGTTTGGTCGCTTCCTCGTTGGCCACATCCATCACCCGTTTGAGACGCGGGGTGATGAAAACCTGGGTCGTCGGTGCGCCCCCATAAGGCGAACTGCTGGTAGATTTGGGTGCATTTTCCAGAACCGTGGTCAGCTTTTGGGCGATCAGGTCTGTATCTGCTTCGAGCTTCTCTAAGATCTGAGGGACGGCCCCGCCATCTTGTTGCACCAAGGCCAGGAAGAGATGCTCAGTATCGACCTGGGTATGTTTGTAGTGCTGCAAGATTTCGTAAGCACGCATGGCCGCTTCTTGGGCCTTCTCGGTAAATCGATCAAATCGCATCATGAGCGTACGTATCCTTACTGGTTAGCCTACTTGCCTGTAGCGTTTTACCCTGTATATGCCATTACTCGTACTTATCTCAAAAATCTCTGTACCACACTGGTTGAGCTACCCTTGTTTCTAAGAGCCACAACCGATTTTTGAGATGACTTCTATACAATGTACGCAGCACCGGATGAATACCAGCAGAAAGTAGGTTCGAGGGCTCCGTTTGCTCTGGCCTGCTGGTTGGCGCTGCGTCCATAAATGACTGATTGCTTATCAGTTATATCATGTTCAACGTGAATCAGGGTAGGATAGATTCCCAAATCGGCCAACGCTAATGCAAGACAAACAGGCTGTTAACAGCGCGCAAACAGAGGAGTAGCGACGCGAATAACGCGAGCGGGCTGCTCCCCAAATTCACGCTAATAGCGAGTCAGCGCCCCAATCTTTCCCTGGGTGGCCAGCTCCGCGTGGCTATCCAGAATACTGACCGGAATGTTCTGCGCCATTGCCCGGCGGATCACACTATCCACCGCGTCGGGCAAGGGTTGCACTCGGCCACTTTGCAGGTCGCTCTGTTCGTTCAATTCCAGTAGGATATGCCCACTCTCGACAAACCGATAGGCGGGCTGCGCATAATCGGCCAGCACCACCACATGGGCGGCCCGACCACTCTGCACCGCGGTCAAGGTGTCGATCAACCCGAGCACAGCGCCGCTGCCACGTTGTACCGAAGCCAATAATGTGTCGGTCAGCTCAACTTTGCTGGCGGCTTCGGCCTGGCGCATCAACTCAAGCGCCTGATCGCCCAATTCCGTGGCATTGGCATAGGTGTTCGCGCCAATCTGCCCCACGATAATCGAGCGCAGCCGGTTGCTGAGGAGCGCTTTGAACGCGGCCACATTTTTGTCTGTACCGGCCAGGATCAAATGGCGGATGTCGGCCTGGCGATAGAACGATTCGGCCAATTCCGCGGCATCTTGCAGATTCTGGCGCGCTTGCCCGCTTTCGCGTCGCTGATAGCGAGGTGAGGCCCATCCGCCAGAGCGATGTTGCTTGATCTCGGCCCCTAAATAGCCTTCGATCGCTTGCAGATGGCCCATGTTGAACAGATAGAGCCGAGCTCCTTCCTGGTCGATGTGGATCACCCCGTAACTTTCGTAGGTGTCGAGCAACTGCGCCAATTGACGCACGTAGGGGCGATAGCTGACAAAGACACTATCGGTCACTGGGATTTGCAGACTGCGTACCCACCAAAAATCAGCTGCCTGACAGCTAAACATCAACAAGCCGCGCCCTTGCCGGTTGAAGCCGGTCTCGACATAAGTCAACACCCGTTTGCAATCGTCGGGATGAGCATTGTGGGCACGGTTGAGTAAGTTGCGCAGGGCGAGTTTGGTCTGATCCAGGGAGCGTTGCTGAGGATCGACATTCAGGTAAATGCTGAGCACGGGGTGGTCGGGTGATTCAAATTCGACCAACTGGCGTACATCCTCATTCGCTAACATAGAACCCTCCTTGTTTGGCCTGACGATGGTTGACCTGCGAGTGGGGCAGCCCGGGGGTGAGACCAGGGCCGCAGAAACGCTGGGGAATGTACCTCGTCTGGGTAAAATTGCCGCAGTAACCACAACGAAGCATGCTCGAACACTATCATTTTCCAGCTTGCTTGTCAACCAAGGGGAAAATGGGCCAGGCGCGATTTGGCGGGGAGCAGTGGTAGGCGCTGCCAACGGATTCCTGGAACAGATTGATCGGATTTCTGCGGAATCATCCGCTGAATCCGCTCCGAAAATCCGCCGCAAAATCCCATCCACAGATTGCGCAGAATTGCCCAGATTCCCTGGGAAAAACCGAAAATCTGTGTTTTACTTATAGAGAAATTAAATAGAGATCGCACAAATAGCGAGCAAGTAGGTGCG
>CAZIRP010000041.1:0-49184 GCA_964541665.1 uncultured Caldilineaceae bacterium
TTCGTACGCCACCACACTGCCCACCCGCACCGTCGCGGCTTGCCCGGGGGCCAGGACCTTAATCAGCGCCAGGTCATAGTCCGATGGGGCTGGGGGCGTATTGATGATCTCCACCGTTCTTCTGGGCGGTGGAGCAAAGCCAAAGTCCAGCCCGTGGTTGTTCTGACCGGGCGTGCCGGTTGTATAGACAATCGTCGCCAGACCGATAGACAGGGTTGCATCACTATCGCGTGTGTCGAGGATAGCATCGTTGCTGGTTGGGCTGCCACTGATGGCCTGTGCATTCGGGGTGGTCAGGCTCAAGCCTGTCAACGGGCCCTGGGCTGGGTCGATCGTCAAGACGTAGGTGGTGTTTGGGCGCAAATCGCCAAAGTAATAATTGCCATTCGCATCCGTCACCGTGGTCACCGTGTTGGTTGGCCCCTGGCGGCTGACGGTGATGCCTGGAATGCCCGGCTCACCTGGGTCTTGCACCCCGTTATTATTGAGGTCATTCCACACTCGGTTGCCAATCTCGATTGGGGCTTCGTCGCAGAGTAGCACCATATCCCCCAAACCGCCTGATTTGGAGAATTCGCCGTCATTGCCATCACTATTGTACAGTGAGGCCGCTTTGACAATGCTTCCATCCAGGTTTGAAAAGAACGATACACCGGCAGCATAACTAAACCAAGGATCCGAAGCAGCAAAGATTGTCTGCCCGGCACCAGGAAGAAGAGCCAGCCCGCCTATCCCAGTCTCAACGTCAAAGGGGTAACCACCAGGGGCGGTAGCTCGAAAAGCTGGGTCGAACAGCCACTCTGTGTCATAAAAAGCATTACCCCCTGGCCCATTGGCACCTGTCCCTACCCGCGGGGTCGCAATCCCGTTGTTTTCCAAGGTGTAGACACCATTGTTATGGGCAATGCGTAAGAGGTCACCGGCTGAGGTATAGGTGTTATCGATATGTCCCGGGCTTTCAGCGTCTGGGGCTGGAGCATTAAAGCCCAATTGATTGGCAGTTCGATCTCCAAACCCTAAGACGAGTGAGCCATCTACATCCACCTCGATCTGCATCAAGATCGGTTGTGGGTAACTCGCTTCATCCGCCGCATTAACTGTATCATTCTCCCTATCGACAAATGGCTTCATCACAGCATAATCATCGACCCAGGGGTGCCAGAAATTGCCACCACCATTGTCACGCCAGAGACCGCGCGTGTAATCCAATACCATTGGCGATGCCAGCACACTGCTCCAACTCGTGCCATCCCACTCGTAGACATAGGCCTTGAGGTCGGCACAGGCACCGGTGGCCGTACAGGTTGTCGATGTACTGGCATCACACATGATGCCTGCATAGAGCGAGTCACCATCGGCCTTCACTGCCCAGGGGCGGGCGACGCCGGTTGGCGTGTTGTTCGGGTTTGTCCCGCAGAAGTCTGTGGCCAGCCAGGGAGCAGCACCGATCACCTGGGCGGTTGGTGCCCCACTCGTGTTGATGGCATAGATGTTGCGGTCAGCCAGGTTACTCGCATAGAGTGTGCTGTTGTCTGGGGACATGGTGATGTCCCCCAACCCAACTTTGCCTACACTCCCAAAGACCGCAGGATCGATGTTATCGCATAGGCGACATGGGCCTTCCTCGCCAAAGGCTGTGCCTGTGCCGGGGAAACGAGTCGCATTATCAGGAACCGTGCCCGCGAGAGCCCCAAAATCGTAGAACAACGAAACACTCGCTGGGTTGTTGACATCGGTCTGTTGATAGATGGCACCGACTCCATTAGGACCTAACCCTGCGTGCCGCTTCAGCAATGCACCATGGTAGACCGTTCCACTTGCCCGGTTGTAGGCTAAGCCCCAAGTCGCGCCTGTGTGCTGTACATAGGTCGCCGTGCTAATGGATGGATTTGGGAGGCCACCGCTAATTGTAAATGGATAGTGATAGACCGCCGCCTCATTATTGTTTGAAGCATGGCTCGCACTCCCATTGTTCAGTTTGCTCGTCAACACAGTGGGATTGTCTTGACAATAGTCACAGGGCTGATTCACCCCAAAGTTGACGTTGGTTGCCCCGGCATCCACAAACTGAGTGCTGGTGCCATTGCCGGAGCCATGCCAACTCGGTTCGTAACCAGCAGGCAAGTTGGTGAACTCAAGGCGATACGGGCCGTTACCCGTGGTGCCCAGGCTGTAATTGCCATCGGCATCGGTCGTGGTGGCGCCTTGCACAATCCCGTTGCGGTCATAGGCTGTGACCGTAATCCCCGCGACACCGACCTCATTGACGCCATCATCCACGCCATTGCTGTTAAAATCCCGAAAGACATTGCCGGTGATGGTGCCCGCTGGGGTCAGGGGCGCGGTGATCGTCCCCGCGACCACAATGTTCTGCGTGGGCGAATAGGCGACTGTCCACCCTGCACCAGGCGCCTGCTCGTTGATGGTGTAGGTGCCAGGGGCCAGCCCCGTGAGCACGGTCGGTGTCCCCTCGTCTACATTAACTACGTTGTTGTACCCATTCGGCCCCGTGACTGTCACCGTGAATGGGCCACTGCCCGTGCCGCTGATGGTTTTGGTAATTGTCAAAACACCGGTGCCTGGAGACAGTGTGCCGATGAAGATATCTTCGTAGTCGTTATCGTCTTCGTCATTCGGTGGATTGTCTAAATAGATGTTGTTATGATTGTTTACCTGGTCGTTCGGTGGCGTACCCACGCCCGGCCCTGAATCGTTGCCGGTGTTGGTATCCGGCGTCGAATCCACATCGTTGCCGCTGTCCGCGCTGATCTCGGCCCAGTTGCGGAACGGAGCCTGGGTCGCATCAGTCACCTGCAGGCTGAGGTTAATGGTTGCATTCGTGCCTGGGGCCAGATCCCCGCCAGTTGGAGGTATGTAGTTACAAGTCACCACGCCCGCAGCATGGGCACAGCCAAAGTTCGTGCCACTTGCACTCACGAACGTCATCCCCGCGGGGATCTGGTCGCGCACGGTGAATGCACTGCTCGGGGTTCCCCCCTGGTTACGCACGGTAATCACATAGTTGACCGTACTTCCATCCGCCACCAGGGCAGATTGTCCGGGGGCCAGGGTCTTGATTAATGCCAGGTCGTATTCGGGCGGCGGCGCAGGGGCAAAGCCAAAATCCAGCCCGTGATTGTTCTGGCCAGGGGTGCCAGTTGTGTAGACAATCGTGGCTAAGTTGCCAAGCGGGACCGCATCGCTATCGCGTGTGTCGAGGATGGGATCGTTACTCGCCGGAGAGCCACTGATTGCCTGCGCATTGGGGATGGTCAGGTGCAAGCCTGTCAAGCCAGCCTGGACAGGGTCGATGGCCAGCGTGTAGGTCGTATCTGGTCGTAAATTACCGAAATAATAGTTCCCAGTGCCATCGGTCACGGTGGTCACCGTGTTGGTCGGCCCTTGCAAGCTGACCGTGATGCCTGGAATCCCTGGCTCGCCGGGGTCTTGCACGCCATTCCCATTCAGATCCTGCCACACTCGGTTGCCAACCTCAATCGGTAACAAGCTCAAGTCCTGCAACAACTCGATGTCACCCATTAGATTTTGCTTACCATTGCCATAGTTGGGAATGGGTGGCGTACTATTGTAATTGTAGGTGCTAAACCCGCGTTTGTATCGCCCTGTGGAAAGAGATAAGGTGCGCACGCCACCTGTATTAGGCATATAGTCCCAGGCATTGAAGGCCGTCATCAGCACTTCGTCCAGCCCGGGCCAAAGCGCTACGCCACCAGTGCTGTTCTCGTTGTGAGATTGTGTCGTGCCCGAGTTACCATCACCCACAAACCATTCCTGGACAGTGGTGCCGCCCGGCGCCTCTTGGTTCGCCCAGCCAGGTGGTGGAGGTTGCTGGGGACAGCCCCCAGTCCCTTCTAAGATCCACATTGCACCGCTGGGACAGGCGCGCAAAATATCCCCATCCGTAATAACAAAGTAAGCAGCAGTCGAGGATTTGCGATCCGCAACCCCCAAGACCATATAGCCATCATCTGTGAACTCTAAATCCATAATCAACGGCTGCGGCTGATCGGCCTCATTGGTGGAGCGCCACCGCCCAAACCGCGAATCATCATAGCCCCCGTTGATGGAGCTGGCATGGGGATAGGCCATTGAGAAGGGGGCCATCGCCGTTGACCAACTCCCGGCCACCGTGCCGCCACCACTGAGGTCAATGGTATAGACTGCACCAGTCAGATTCGCGTTCTGGGTTGCATCGGTGGAACTGGAAGCATCACAGATCACCCCCACGTAGAGTCGGTTGTTGTGGCTCTTGACTGCCCAGGGACGAGCAAATCCATCGGTACAACTGGTTCCGGCGCTGCTCAAAACCGAGGTGATTGGCACCGATGCCTGCAGGGTCGGCGCGGCTAACGCATCACTGGGGTTCAGGGCGTATTGGTAGAGGGTGCGGTCAAATAGATTCCAGACATACAACCCTGTACCAGCAGCATTGGTATCAATCCCGCCTAAGCCCGACCGGCTTACTTCGGGCACATCCCAATTTGCATCGCGAGTCGGGATCGTGCTGGGAGCGGGGCCACCCGCGGCCAGATTCAGCACTACCGCCGGTGCGGTCGGGGCCGTCCGTACGTTGCGTACTACATAGACCGCGCCCGCACCACTCGAGCCGACTGCAATTTCCCCACGCACGGCCGAGGCGATAAAGAGCCGATCACTATTGGGATCATAGGCGATCATGCCCACCGACCCCGTCTGCGAAAATTGGGCAAGCGTAGTCTGTGGGGGGACCATATTACCATTTGTTGGCGCAAGCAGATAGGGATTCATCCCGACTGTTACGCCATTCTGAAAGTAGGACGCGTACATGATACGCAAAGTTATCGGTGAAAGGGCTGGATTAAATACCCCAAAGTTGACATTTGTTGAATTGCCATCAGGGACAAATTGGGTGCTGGTACCATTGCCCGGGCCATGCACGCTTGGTTCGTATCCCACCGGCAAAGTGGTAAACTCGATCCGGTAGGGGCCACTACCAGCCGCACTCAGGCTGTAATCACCATTGGCGTCGGTCGTGGTCGCGCCTCGGAGCACACCGACCGTATCATAGGCACTGACCGTGATACCAGCGACACCCACCTCGCTGACACTCACCGAAGAAGGGCCATCATTCACCCCATTGTTATTAAAATCATGAAACACATTGCCAGTGATCGTCCCCGCTGCCTGGGCAACCTGGGTTTCACCGAGCAATGACTGCAAGCCCGCCATGGATGATGGCAAGGCAGGCGGAAAGGCCGCCAACACGCTGCTCCCCACCAAGGCAAATAGTTGCAATAAGGCTATTGCTCGCAAAAGGCGTGAATAGCGTCGAGGGAACATACTCTGTTTGCTCATACTCAAACTCCATAGTAATAGTTACCCAACAGGAAGGATTGCGTTCATTATCCAGCGCTCTCTACTCTTACTATCTACTTTTCTTACTATCTACTTTGGTCGGACCCGCAAACTGCTCAGTATCAGGCGCGGCAACGCACACCTTATAAATTGATTGATAATGTAGTCAGCTTGACGCAGTAAATACGTCCGACTATATCAAGTTTGGAAGGCTCCAGCATCGGTCATTCGCTGCATCTTTCCGGGCAATCGTCTAAGACTTTTGAGTAGTCAACCTTAAGAAGAGTAAGAAATCCAGTGTAGGAGTTTAAGAGGATTTGCGATCAAAATGGGAGGGAACCAAACAAAACGGCAAGTGACTGAGTCACTTGCCGCGTTCAAATCAGGCTAAATAGTGGGCCCGGGGAGGGACAGGAAAGGGGAAGTTTTTACCAGTGATCTTTGCCTTTATGGGGCCAAGGAAGCATCGACCCACGCCTCCTCGCTGATCTCTGGCTGGACTTCAGGGCCGCGCTCACCAGGGACCAGCCGCCCGGTGACAACCTGGGCATCGTGCTGGAAAACCAACAAGGTATTGCGCTCGAAGGCTTCCTGACGAACACGCCGTTTGGTTTCAATACTGGTCATCGGGTCGATGTCAAACGCGGGCACCCAGGCCAGCCGGTTGAAATGGGCCGCCCAGTTACAGGCATCGCTCAGAAAGAGCAGGCTTTCGCCTTGGCTCTCCACCCAGACCATCTGCAAGGCCGCGGTGTGCCCGGGCGCGATCTCGGTGCGCACTTGCGAGTCGATGCGCTGCGGGCCATCCACCACGCTGAGTTGACCAGTTGCCAGCAGGGGCTGCCAGTTCTCGGCGTGATAGGTCGCCTGCGTACGTTCATTGGGAAAGCTAGCCGCGGCCAGATCAATGCGCTGACAGAGATAACGGGCGCGCGGAAATGTTGCGATCACCTCGCCCGGTGTGTGATCAGCCGTGGCCCAACGCGTGGCTCCCCCAACATGGTCGGCATGCAAATGAGTCAGGATGACCAGATCAACCTCTTCGGGCCGATAGCCGACCTTCTGCAATTCCCCGACCAACCGATCCGTGCGCTCGCCCAGCTGGAGGCGTCGGCGCTCTTTTTCGCCCAGTTTGTCACCGTTGCCCGTATCCACCAGGATCAGCCCCGCGTCGCTCTCGATCAACAACGATCGTGTGTCGCTGGGGATCATATTGTCGCTCGTTGGCTGGATCACTCGGCTCCACAACAGGCGCGGCACGACCCCAAAAAAGCCGCCGCCATCCACCGGGTGCAAGCCATCATTCAAGATATGACAGCGGACTGATCCCACTTGTAGCGTGTAGGGCATATTGCGCTTGTAGCCTTTCGTATCGGAAGATAATTCGGTAGTGGTAAAAGATGATTGATGATTGACTGCATTTTTTACCACGAAGGGCACGAAGTCTTTCCTTCGTGCTCTCTGTGAGCTTCGTGGTTCAATTAGGTTGTTTTAATATCTGCAACTCTAAATTGACACTACCGATCATTCTTGTCTGTGCAGAGGGGATGTTTATCCAAGTGGAACTGGCCTAACCCGACAAACGTTGCCTCTGCGATGGATGATGGGTCTGCTACAACCCGGTTTCTCGGTTCAACCAGCATAAAGTTCGTTTGTCGGAATGGAGTAAAGAAATGACCAGTTCTCTCCCCCAGCGCGCCATCCGCTCCAGCCTGGGTGATCAGGTTGCCCTCCTGGCTGGCCTGGCGCTCTCGTCGCTGTTGAGCGTGGTGCTGGTCGCTTTCCGCGTCTATTATTCGGGCGCGGGCACCTATATATTTCTGGTCTGGAATCTCTTTTTGGCCTGGGTCCCGTTGATCAGCGCGCTCGCCTTGTGGTGGGTTAGTCCCTATGGACGGCGTGTCTATCTGCTTTTGGTGATCTTTCTAACCGGCTGGTTCTTTTTCTTCCCCAACTCGCCCTATTTGGTGACTGACCTGCTCCATCTACAACCGCGCCAAAATATCCCTCTCTGGTACGACGCGTTGTTGATCTTCTCGTTCGCCTGGAATGGCCTGCTCCTCGGGTTGATTTCGCTGTGGATTGTACAGGAAGTGATCCAAACCCTCTTTGGGCGTTGGGTGGGTTGGCTTCTGGTACTGATGACGCTGGCTGCCAGTGGTTTTGGCATCTATTTGGGGCGCTTTCTGCGCTGGAATAGCTGGGACCTGCTGATGGATCCACGTGGGTTGGCCGCAGACATTGCGACGCGGCTACTGAACCCAGGATCACACCCGCTCACCCTGGCGGTGACGCTCCTCTTCTCGGCCTTTCTGACAGTGGCCTACCTGACCTTTGCGCTGCTGTTGCGCACCCGCTGGAGCCGCCACCCCCTCTGACCAAACCCCGCGAGTATATCACGCGGCAAGAGGGCCGCCAAGTTGACAGAAGCTGGGCCCGCGCCGATACTCGTGACCAGGAAAAACAATAAGTTGCGCCAAGAACCAATAATTAAGGATAGGATAAGGAAAGGCTATGGCTGAACGTCCACCGGTAGAGCCATTGACCCCCGAGGAATTAGAACGTTTTCTGGCCCAGGCGCGTGCCCAGGGCCGCTTGTTGACGCCTGAAGAGCGGGCCCAGATTTTTGGCGAACCCCAACCTGCGCCGAATGCCTCGCCAGTTGAACCCACTGTGGCAGACATGGAAGCGGCCCAGTTGGATCGCACCCAGCTTGCCCAATTGCAGCAAAATTTCTTCCCCGAATTGGGCGAACCCGCGGGGATGGATAGCCCGCACCTTGTACGCGGGCTCATCTTTGATTTTGACGATACTTTGGCCGAGCTCACTCGCCCCTTGGACGAGTTGATGGCAACCGGCGCCCAGGCCGCGGATGCTTATATGCGCAGCACTGGCATGAGCCTGCCAGATGATTTCTGGCCGAACATTGTCGAAGCCCGGCGCTTTGCCCAAGAAAAATCCGAAGAGGAGATGGAAGAGCACATCGCCGACGATGCGCTTAGTTTCCTGCTGCAATTCTTCGACTACCCAGCCAGTAAGATGGACCGGGCGGTGCTGACGCAGGCGGTGGATATTTTTTACGCGCCCGAAATGACCGCTTGGCGTCTGCTGCCCGGCGTGATCGAGACACTCCAAACCCTGCAGGCCGCGGGCTATCAGCTGGCTTTGCTCGCCAATCACAGTTGCGATCGCGTCTTCCAGCGCACGGTCGATTATCTGGGCTTGCGGCCCCATCTGGATCTCTGCCTCTCCAGCGCCGGGGTGGAATTTCGCAAACCCGATGTACGCTTTTTGCAGATCGCGGTGGATCGCTGGGAAGCGTTACCATACGAAGTAGTTATGATCGGCGACAGTTTGCGCCACGACATTCAGGCGGGGCTGGAATTGGGGGCCATGACCATCCAGATGGCGCGCAATGCCACGCCCCAGGTGGCCTACGACAATCAACAATTGGCGGGGCAAGTTGTGCCCGACGCGGTGATCACCGACCTGCACGAAGTGCCCGCGCTTGTCCATGCCTGGGCCACTGCTTAGAGGCTACCCGTAAATTCTGCGCCATTCTATGGAATCGGCGCAGCTTCGGGAGCCGCAACCAGTTTGGGAATAGATTCCTGGTTTCAACCATGCCTGAACCCGCGCCCCGCACGCCACGCCCGATCACCGCTCAACGCCGCTACCCAGCGGCTCCGCTAGTTGGTGTGGGCGTTGCGGTCTTTAACCAGGCCGGGAATGTGCTCTTGATCCAACGGGGCCGTCCGCCGCGCCAAGGGCAATGGGGTCTGCCAGGCGGGTTAATCGACCTGGGGGAACGCCTGGTCGAGGCCGCGGTACGCGAAGTACGCGAAGAATGTGGGATCGAGATCGACCTCGGCGCGCAAATTGCCATCTTCGAGCCGATCGAGTGGGACGCAGCAGGCCAGCTCGAATATCATTATGTGGTGATCGATTACTGGGCGAGCCACCGGAGCGGCGAAGCCATTGCGCTTGATGATGCCATGGCGGTCGCCTGGTGGCCGATGGATCGGCTGGGCGATTTGCCGCTGGCAACCGAAACCCGCCAGGTAGTGCAACGTGCTTATCAGGCGTGGCTGGCCGACCAGGCCCAGCGTGCCAAATAACCAATCTCCAGTTCTCCGAGAGGATTTTGCTAGCTTATGCCATCTGCAAGCGCTCCGCTCTACCCGCAGCTACGTCCACTCGATTTTCGTCCTCATCAACACCAAGGCCAGCAATTTCTGCTCGTGCGCGACCCCAGCCAGTTGACCGAGCAAACTTTGTTGATCCCGCAGCCGCTGGCGATGGTCCTGGCCTATTGCGATGGCACGCGCGACGTCCCAGCCCTGGCCGCGGCGTTCCAGCAAGATTATGGCATCGCGGTGCCGTTGGAGATGGTGGAAGAGTTGCTGACAGCCATGGACGAGGCTCTCTTTTTGGAAAATGAGCGCACCGCCCAGGCTCGGCAAGCCGCGTTGGCCGCGTATCGGCAAGCAGCTTGTCGCCCCGCCATGCTGGCCGGGCTTTCGTATCCTGCCGAAAGTGGCGAACTTTGGCGACTGTTTCAGGATTATCTTGAAGCCTGCGAGACGATTGAGCCACGTCCGGTCGATTGGTCGCGGCCAGTCGGTCTGCTCAGCCCCCATATCGACTACGGGCGTGGGGGGCCGGTCTATGCCCAGATTTGGAAGCGCGCCGCCGAAGCCGCCCGCAGCGCGGATCTGGTAGTGATCCTGGGCACTGATCATTATGGCGAAGATGCGTTTACGCTGACTCGCCAACACTATGCCACGCCCTATGGCACTTTGCCCACGGCGCTCCCGCTGGTTGACACCCTGGCGGAGATCATCGGCGAGGCCGCGGCTTTTGCTGGCGAACTGCGCCACCGCCGCGAACATTCGCTCGAATTGGTGGCACTTTGGCTGCATCATATGCGCGGCGGCGAGCCGGTAGAGGTTGTGCCAATCCTGGTCGGTGGACTGCATCGCTATCTCAAACCGGGGCTGCAACCAACCCACGATCCGCTCTTTGCGCGTGTGTTGACCAGCTTACGCGAGCAGACGCAAGGCCGCCGACTCCTGGTCGTGGCCTCGGGAGATCTCGCGCACGTGGGCCCGGCGTTTGGTGGTGCACCACTGAATGCTGCAGGCAAGGCCAGGATTCAAGCCGCGGACGCAGAATTGTTGAATCACTTGGGCCGGGGTGATGCCGCAGGTTTTTTTGCCGCGATCCAACGGGTGGGTGACCGCAACAATGTCTGTGGTGTGGCACCGCTCTACCTCACCTTGCGTCTATTGGGTGCCGTACAAGGCGAAGCAATCGGTTATGCAGTCTGCCCTGCAGACGAGCAAAATCAATCGATTGTCACCATCGGGGGTATGTTTTTTCATTAAGATCCTATCGGCCTATTCATTGGCGCTGCGTGCTACAGGTCATTGAAAAGGTGCGATCACTTTCCCCAGCGCTCCCCACTTCTTGAATTTATATCCCGTATTTGTACCATCTAACCGAATAATTGCGGGAACATCTCGCGCAACCCGTTCGTCACTATGCTTGCGAGTCGGCCTTGACAGCCATTACCAGGGAAAGGTCACTTGTACAGGCCGGGCAACCCTTGGCCTGGTTGGGCAGCAGCGCTTTCAGGCAGTTCTGCGCAGAGCTTGAAGCTCCGCTGCTCAAAACCATTGCAGTCAGTGCAACCATGGTCTGGCAAGTATGCCGAACCAATACAAACCATAGTAGAGCGAATGAAAGGATTTTCTCATGTTGCAACGTTCAATGCGAACAATCACAGCGCTGGCACTGGCCGGCGCAGTTTTGGCGGGTACATTTGTGGTTGGGAGCACCTCACTGCCGACCGTGCAGGCCCAAGAGGCAGCGAGCCCCGCCGCTGTGTCCCGCACGATCACAGTTGTCGGTGAAGGTCAGGTGATGATCCAACCCGATGTGGCCCGGGCAAATTTTGGGGTCGAAGTTGTCCGCCCCACTGTGCGCGAAGCACTGGATGAAAATAAGGTGACCATGGATGCCGTTCTGGCGGCGCTGGCCGAACAAGGCATTGAAGAGCGCGACATCCAAACCACTGGCTTTAGCATCTACGCCGAGCGCTTTGGCCCGCAAGGTCCGCTGCCGGAAGATCAGGTCAACTATCGAGTCAGCAACAATGTCACTGTGATCATTCGCGATCTGGCCAGTGTGGGGACGGTGGTCGATGCCACTGTGGAAGCTGGTGCCAACAACATCTATGGCATCGAATTCCGCCTGGATGACCCGAGCGTGGTGGAGTCGGAAGCCCGCGAAAGCGCGATTGCCGATGCCAAAGCCAAGGCCGAAGAATTGGCCGAGTTGACCGGTGTGAGCATCGGTGGGGTTGTGAGCATCAGCGAAGTGATCAGCAATGGTTACTTCTCATCGAACTTTGCGCAAAACGCCAGCATGGCTTTGGGCGGCGCTGCTACGCCAATCTCGCCGGGTGAATTGCAACTGACCATGCAACTGCAAGTCTCTTATGCCATCGGCGAATAACGTTGTTCGCGACCTGAGCGATTCATAGCATCACAAAAAGAGCGGAACCGTGCGGTTCCGCTCTTTTTGTGATGATCGGCGCTCAAAAAAACGCCTTCACCCAGTCCTATCATATCGATAATATAAGTATCGATCCCTGTCGAGCATCATTGGTCAACTGAAACCGATACAAACAGAGGGAAGCAAGTAAATTCAGCGCCTAAAATTCCTCTTCTTCCACAGCGGGGAGCAGCACGCGGAAGGTGGTCCCTCGGCCTGGCTGGCTAAACACCTGCATACCACCCTGATGGCTGTGTACAATGCCTAAGGTGGTGGTGAGCCCAATCCCAGTGCCAGTGGGCTTAGTGGTAAAAAATGGCTCAAAAATATGTTCCATCGTCGTTTGATCCAACCCCGCGCCATTATCTTCCACCTGGAGACAAACATAATCCCCAGCCGGTGGTTGATTGGGAACATCGTGGCGAGTTTCTGGCACCGTGATATTATTGGTGCTGATAATAATCTGCCCGGTTGGACTCGTAATGGACTCAAGCGCATTCAGCAACAGGTTCATGATCACCTGCTGAAGCTGCGCATCATTGGCTAAGACCGGGTATAGATTGCTCGAAAGATAGAGGGCGACCTGGGCCTTGGGGGTCAGGCGCGGATTCAGCAAGTCGACCGTCTCGAGAATCACATGGTTCAGATCAAGCAAGGCCGATTCAACGCGTCGGCTTTTCATATCCGCCAATAGCTGGCTGGACAGCTCCGCGGCTCGGCGGGAAGTACGAACGGCGCGCTCCAGGTGGCTGCGCGCCGGGTTATCGGCCGGTAATTTGTTGAGTGCGAGCGTTGTATGCGTCAGAATAATGGCCAATAGATTATTAAAATCATGAACAATGCCGCTGACTTTGAATGTACTCTGATCGAACTCTTGTTCAGCAAAGAGCGACAAGGTTGCAACAGTCTCGTTAGAAGTACTCAACTGACTGTGCAGGGTAGGGTCATGATAATGTTGCACGGTACCCAGACTCTCTAGTCTCGACTCATTTAAAACGCGAACTGCAAAGACCGCCGGGGGACGTCCGCACCTTCAAATTAGCCATCAATACAAATAAAATAGCAAATTAGACACCACTTAAGCGAACTGTCTCATCCCCGACGCCAGCTCGTTACGATAGGCGTGCTGGCCATATTCGTCCCTTATACCACGATCATCACTGGTAAACTCTGCAACCAATTGAGAGGCGAATTCCTGGAGGCTGTCGGCACGAATACTCATGACGATCTGGCGCTCACTCTCGCTCAACTGGAAGGTTTCCCCATTATAGCCATTCCGCAAAGCTGCCTGCGGATCCGACAACAGGAGGTTGCAGAAGCGGCGGTTGACCACCGCAGCAGTTAATACACGGTTTAGATCTGTGCTATAAGTCCCCGAAAATTCATCGGACACAGGTTGACGGGGAGCAGCAATCTGAGACCCAGTCATTGAAAGAGGCCATGTCATCATGAGACCTATACACCCTTCTGGAAATAGAATCGATCCAGCCACACCCCACAAACGGATATGATCTGCATCTATAAAACGAACTTATTCACCAGGCTGTTCTTGTGGAGCAGATTGCCAGCGCGTACTCCCGGCCTGCCACAACAGCCAAAACGCACCGATAGCGATCAAAACATCACCCACACTAAAGGCGTAGCGTGTTGACCACGGACTCGGCGTTACAAAGCGATCACTGAGCCAGGGCAAAATGGTCTGCTCTCCTGGCAACAATCGATCTTTTGTCCACCCCAGTCGGCTACCAGGCTCGTAAGGAATACTCTCCAGCCCTGGCACCAACCGATAAACTGTCTCGGGAGCAATTGGCATCAACCCCCCGTTGAGACAGATCACCAACAGGTTCAAACTCAACCCCAGGCCTAGCCACCAAAAAGCAGAATGTTGCCGATTGCGCCAGACAAAAATCAACAGGAGTGCCTGAGAGCCGATCAAAACGATGATCGCTGTGGTCGTGTCGATGGAGCGGCGAGTAAAGTCCCAGTAAAAGGTAAACCATTGCGGGACAAAGGCTGCTGCCACCAGCCACACATGATCTAATTCGGGTAACCGCAATTGCCGACCACCGGCAACGGCTCTGATCCCCCCAGCAAGCAACCCCGCTACTACGGCTAAAACCAGGATCAATGTGAACTATCTTCTATAAATGATTCGGCGCTCAGCATTCAGAGCAATACCGCAAGTCGCTTAAAAATCTCCGGAACCAGCTGGCTTAGCCTTCACAACTCGAACAGGTTGCGTTTTCTGCTGCCATAATTGATTGTTCATGGTTCCTCCGCGTATTGCTTCTTTGGATTGCTAGCTGTTATATGCGTTTGCTAACCCGCGCTGTTTAACCGACTGCCAACCACGCCGACCAGGTGCTTAGCACGAAGGGCAGAAGTCGCCGGAACCACCAGGAGCACCAGCACCCAGGACGAACAGAACTAAGCTACCGACAGCCAGGATCAAGCGCAATTGCTGAGCGTTCAGATTGCCGAGCTTGCTGTTGAGAGCGAAGAATTTGTTTTTCATGATGCTTTCTCCTCGTTATTGTTAGAAGCTTTACCCTTGAAGGGATGCTTCGTTTCCAGATTTGCCTGTTTGGCCTGCGACAAGAATTTGTTGCTTGCCTTATCTTCTACAATCATGGCAGGGGGGAGGCATCAAAGTGGGCATCAAAAGAGGCTCAAAACAGGCTCAAATTGGGCTAAAATTGCAAAAAAACGGAGAAAGCAAAAAAAACTGCCCCGAATTGAGCCAGTTTGTTTGGAACCATCGCAAGTCACCTTACAATAAACCAAATAAGTTTACGGTTTCTTGGTTGTTTTATTTAGGTAGATCGTAAAGCATCAGGGCCAAGATCAGCGCGCGTGTTGGATGCACTCGTGTGGTTGCCGCGAGTGCAGGCGCGAGCAGCAACAATCAACGCGCCTGGCTGGGAACAGCCATGGCCGCGCGGCCCTCTGGTGGGCAATTGTGGCTAATGCGTGAGGAGAGCGTACAGATCGGTTGTTTGGGGCGAAGGGGGAACGTCCAATTCCTCGCGCAGCGCCTGCTGACAGAGTCGATATTGGCGCACAATGCCAGCGCGATTGCCAATCGCGCCGTAGATCCGCATGATCAGCCGGTGCGCATCTTCCAGGCAAGCATCTTGTTCGAGGGCCTGCTGACAAGTAGCGAGGGCTGCGCGATGGTCACCCTGGCTCAATTGCAATTCGGCCAATGTCATGAGCGAGTCCATATAGGCTTGCTCTAGTTCAGCCCGCTCGACAAATGCCCAACTACTTTCAACATCCGCGAGATAGGCACCGCGATACAATTGCGTGGCGCTGGTATAGAGTGGAATGCGCAGGGCTGGGTCGGCAAGCGTTGCAGCCTGTGCGAGCTTGTATTTGAAATTTTCGACATCATATTCATAATCGCTGGCGCGATTAAAATAGTAGAGTTCGTTTTCAAAGCGGATCACATCTTCGGGCATGACATTGCGCAGCCGATAGATCGAATTTTTGAAGCGTGTTTTGAGGTCATTGGGTGAGGCATCTGGCCAGAAGAGGGCACCCACTTGTTCGCGGGTCAACCCGTCGGGGTGGGCCAGAAAGCAAAAGAAGAGATCGCGAGCGCTTTGGGTTTGCCAATCGCGATTGGTGATCAACCGGCCGTCGAGCAGAACTTCTGCCCGCCCAAGCGCCCGGATGATCAAGCGTGGGGGTGTTTCGGCAAGCCACCCCTGCAACAAGGGTGAACTGTGTTGGCGAACCCGGTGGCTGATGCGGGGAATTTCCTGCTCCACCTGCGTGAGCTCATCCAAAAATTGTTCGAGCTGTGGCTTGTCCGGGAACCCCTTCGCCAATGATACAAAGGTCGCTTTGACTGTGCGCAGCGCGGTCAACAACGGCTGGCGGGTCTCCATCTGCTCGGCAGCAGCCAACGCATCGCCGAGGATGCGCTGCCCCAGCGTATGATCCTGAATAGCGCCATAAGCCGCGGCCAAATAGAAGAGTGACAACGCATGTTCTATTTGCAGTTCGCCAGCCGCAAAGCGTTCGGCAGCATCCTGCAGGGGGTTGATGGCATCCCCGGCCCGCCCACTTGCCAGATAATAACGCCCCATCGTCAATTGATAGCGCGCCCAGCCTTCCCCGCCGGGCCGCCCGCTCAACAGATTGACGGCGGTGTCCAACCGGGTGAAGGCCTGTTCCCATTGTTCCACTATGGTGGCTAGCTGGGCCAGAGCCAGTTCCAAATAGAGGGTTAAAAAGCGCTCTTTGAGCTTGTTCGCACCGAGAAGGGCCTGACGATAGACATTGCGCGCCGCTTCCCACAGTTCGATGTCCACGAAAAGATCGCCCAGGCTGGTGAGCGAGTAAACGGTAAAGCGGGTATAGCCGCTGTGTTCGGCAGCAACATGGGCTTCGGTCAGGGCATCGATCGCGGCTTCATAATCCCCGCGAATATGATAGAGCACCCCCAGGTTGTTGAGGGTCATGGCCTGGCTGGAGAGATTGCCCAGACGACGAATGGCTTGCAAGGCTTCGGTAAAGAGTTGGAGCGATTCGCCATAATCGCCCAAAGTCATGTGGACACGCGCCAATTCCTGGAGGGTAGCGGCCTCGTTCTGCTCGTCCCCCTGGGCTTGATATGCTTCCAGAGCCTGGCGCAGATAGCACAAGCTTTCGCGGCGCCGCCCCATATCGCTGAGCAAGATCCCAATTGCCTTGAGCGCGGTACTATGCAGATGCTGCACCGGTAAGGTCGAAGGCAATTCCTCGACCAGCGCCAGCGCCCGTTCCACATCTGCCAGCGCGGCGCTCTCGTCACCCAGCAGGCGATAGACCACCGACCGGCGCACCAATGCGTAGCCAAAATCGACGCTGATTGGCTGCTTGCTCAACGCGGCCACGGCCTGATCCAGAACGACCAGCCCCTCAGCAACCTGACCCCGGCGCGCAATGACCGCACCTTGCAGCGAAAGCAGGGCCGGTTGTTCGTGCAGCAGAGGCACCGGCATGGCCGTAAGCCAGGCATTCAGGAGCAGGATGCGGTCTTGATGAAACAGTTCGCTGCCAGCCGTTTGCAACAAGTGGGCAATCGCGGCAAAATCGCCCATCTTCTGGTAAGAGCGGTAGGCCTTTTCCCACTGACGTTGGCTGATCTGATATTGAGCCAGATTGCGGAGAATGATGAGCTCTTCGTCGGGCCGTTCCCGCGCCAATTGTTTTTCGAGGAATTCCTGGAACAGGTGGTGATAACGCACCCAATTGCCCTGTTCACCGACGGCAACCACAAAGAGATTGCCAGCCAGCAACGCGTCGATCAGGGTCGCCCATGTCTGCTCGGGCGGGAGCCAGTTGTCGGGAAAGACCTGGCTGCAAAGGTCCGCATCGAACTCCTCGAGGGCAGCGGTGCGCAGCAGAAAATCGCGCAGCACAGGTGGTTGCTGATCCAGCACCTGTTGGGCCAGGTAATCATAGAGATCGACCCCGGCCGCGCGCAGGCGGCGCACCCGTTCTGGCAGGTTGCGCAAGCGGCTCTGCGTCGACAGCAGCAACCCGGTGATCCACCCTTCGGTGGCCTTGACCAGTTCACCGGCCTCGTTCACCGAAAGCGATTGGCCATAGTTCTGCAAGATCAACTGCTGGACTTCGCTCTCCGAAAAGGCCAGGTCTTCGAAATCTAACCCACTGAGATAGCCGCGGGCGACAAGCAGGGGCATATCTGGCAGGCCAAACAGGCGGCGGGCCGACAACACCAGGTGACAACGATCATCCACCTGTTGGGCAAAGCGGCTCAGAAAGGTGCTGATCTCTTCATTGTCGGCCACCAGGTGGTAGTCGTCTACCACCACCAGATATTCATCATTGGCGTGTTCGTACAATTCGTTGACAAGCAGCGTCAGGAATTGGGGCAAAGGACTCTGCCCAGCGGCGAACGCCTTCAACGCCCCACGCAAGGTCGGCTCAATCGCGGGGAAATTCTGGCTCAGGCTGGCGATCAGGTGAGAGAGGAAGCGATAGGTATCACTGTCAAGCGTGTCGAGAGCCAACCAACAGACAGGAAATGGCACCGTGTGCGCAAAGTCAACGAGCAGCGAAGTCTTGCCGTACCCAGCTGGAGCGACCAGGAGAATGAGCCGATGGCCGAGGAGATCGGTCAGCAATTCTACCAGCCGCGGCCGTGTTAAAAGATCCGCACGGCGACGTGGGGGAATGATTTTGGTGCGAGCAATTAAATCGCTCATGCCTCAACAACCTCCACACGGGCAATCGACAAGATAAGCCGGATCCATATATCAGTCGTGATGATGACAATGTATGAACGTTCTAGCGAAGGACAATACCCGCTAAACAGTATTCAGCCTTGGTCAGACGGGGCCACAATATTCAGCCCTAATCTTAACTAAAATTAGCTTGGGGTCAAGTGACAGGCAGGATCGATCCGGGCAATCGTGGGCTTCGAGTAGGGCAACAAAAAACCGCAGCCCGGAATCCGATTGCTGCGGCTCAAACTACGTTCTGCTGATTATGGATTGATTGGGCGTTATCGAGCTGCGCGTTCTCGATCCACCAGCTTGCTGATCTGCGCGGCGAGCGCAATATCGCGCTGGCTGATCTGATTGTCGGCCGCGTGGGTCACCAGGTCGATCATCACGGTGCCATAGACATTAGACCACTCGGGGTGATGATCCGCAGCTTCGGCAAGCAGCGCGACCTGGCTCATAAAGCCAAAAGCCGCGACAAAATCTGGAAACTGGAAGCGCTGATGCAACTTGCCGTCGCGTACCGCCCAGCCCGGTACGGTGGCCAGTTGGTCTGCGAGGTCGGCAGGAGACAAGGGCTGGACTTTAGCCATGCTGCTCAATTCCCTGGTGCAAAAAGGGGGCGAAACTTATACCCGTAGATGATCTGCCCTTCAGCGCCATCTTCACGCAATTTACGGGTGACCATCTCCACACGCAAGCCAATTTTCACCTCATTCGGGTTGATGTCGGTCAATTGCGCCGTGACCATTGGCCCATCATCCAGCTTGATCAGGGCAATGGTGTAGGGCTTCTGGTCTTCATACCCCTGCGGGGCATTATACATGGTGCTAAAACTGTAGATCTCACCCCGCCCGGTTAAATTTTGCGTGAACCGTGCGGGCATCAATCAGCTCCAACAGGGGTTGCAACACCATTTGCTGAGGCGAAGGGCAACAAAGAGGGCAACGAAAAACGCGCGGAACCGGCCTGTTCATTGACCGAACGCTGGCAATGCGGACAAACCTCGCGCGGCGGGAAGATCGCCTGTTCACAGTGCAGGCAGATTTCGGCTTGAAGCCGATAGCGTTGTTGTTTGGTGCGCCACAAATTCGGAACTGCCATTGCTATCCCTCTCATCGAATTATTGGTACGAATTATTGGTACCAGTTTACACAAATTTTCGTCCACTATCGTAATCGAACTGGCCGTTCATTTGCTATCGACTCCCCAAAACTCTCATTTTGAGAGCTTTTGATAGTAATTTCTGGCCCTTTTGGGGCAGTTCAGACGCCCAGCAGATGGGTAATGATGGTCGCGCCGCTGCCGCCAATGTTCTGCGCCAGGCCCAGCCGAGCATTGGCCACCTGATTGCGCCCGGCAACGCCAGTCAATTGTTGCACCGCTTCGACGATCTGATAGACGCCAGTCGCGCCCACCGGATGGCCGCGGCTCTTCAGCCCACCCATCGTGCTAATGGGCAACTCGCCAGCGATCCCGATCCGATCTTCTTGCCCCCAGCGCCAGCCCTCGCCCCGTTTGGCAAAGCCACAGGCTTCCAGGCTGAGCGCGCTCATGATGGTGAAGGCATCGTGGACTTCAAAAAAGTCGATCTCAGTCGGGCGGATGCCAGCCTGTTGAAAGGCGCGTTGGCTGCTCAATTCGGCCGCGGCCAGGTGCAGCGGATCTTTGCGATCGTGCACCGCGATGGTGTCGGTCGCGCTGGCGCTGGCCAAGATGCGCACGGCCCCGCGATGATGCCCGCGCGTGAATTCGTGCGCACGGTCGGTCGGCACCAAGACCAAGGCCGCGGCGCCGTCGCAGACCGGGCTGCTGTCCATGATGTTGATCGGGGTGGCGATCAAAGGCGCTCGGACGTAATCATTCAGGCTGATCGGCTCCTGGAACATGGCATTGGGATTGTTGGCCCCGTTGCGGTGGGCATTGATGCTGAAACCGGCAAAGGCATCCAGCGGCAGATCGTATTCATACATATAGCGTTGCATCAGCAGCGCGTTCAGCCCCACAAAACTCACACCATGCAAGGCTTCATATTCGGCGTCGGCCGCGGTAGCCAGCCCCGCGGTGGTATCTTTGCCAACGGTGTCGGTCATCTTTTCCACACCGGCGACGATCACCACATCGTGAAAGCCGCTGGCCACGGCCATGGTGCCCAGGCGCAAGGCCGCGCCACCACTGGCACAGGCTGCTTCGACCTTGGCAGCTTCCACCCCGCGCAACCCGCAAAAATCAGCCACCAACGTCGCCAGATGTTCTTGATCCAGCAACGGCCCGCTGAGCATGTTGCCCAAAAAGAGCGCGTCGGCCCGCTCAATGCCCGCCTCGGCCATTGCCGCCGAGATGGCGGTGTAGGCAATCTGCCGAGCCGATTGATTCCATAATTCGCCGACCGGCGATTGGCCGATACCGACGATCGATACACTGCGCATGTATGATTTGCTCCCCGTCATGGGTATGACGACTGACGTTTGACGACTGACGTTTGACGCACAGTATCATACGCGATGTCTGTCAATTCATATCAAGATTGTTTTTGGGGTGATTTTCCGGGCCTTGAAGCTTGGCGCACGGGCTACGGAAGCTCGCAGCCTGTATGCCCCCTGCCCACTAGCCAGCTCACTTCAGGATGTAATAGGTGGCCTTTTTGCTGCCAATGCGAATCAGCAGATTTTTCTCGACCAGATCAACCAGGTCGCGGCGGATGGTTTCAGCGCTGACCTCGGGGACCAGTTCCTGGAATTCGCTGTTGGTGATGCGCCCCTGCGTTTGGATGTAGGCCAGCGCGCGCTCCTGGCGGTCGTTGAGCAGTTGATTGTGCCACCGCTGCTGTTCGGGCTGTGGGCTGACCAATTCATCACCCGCGGAGGAGAGGATCACGCGGAAGCCCGCGGTCGTCTCGGCAAAGCTCGGTTCGGGCAGCCCCGCGGCCTGCATCGCCGCGATCATGCGATCGATGCCATAACCCAAGCGCTCGATATACCCCAGATCGCTCAGCACAGCGACGATGGCTTCGTTGCGGCTGTAGCGTTCATCCTTCAGATTCGCCAGTGTCACGTGGCCAGGCAAGCGCCCCGGGCTGTACAACTCCAGGCGATCCTGGTACATCAACAGACGGATGCCTTCCCCCCGCACGCTGTAATCGCGGTGAGCCACCGCGTTCACAATCGCCTCGCGCACCACGGGCAATGGATATTCGGTGATCTCGGCACGCGCCAGGCCATTGATCTTCATACCGCGGCGCAGATTGCTGACTACAAAAGCCTCGGCCTGCCGGATCTGCTCAGGCAGGGTGCCGGTAATATCCTGGCGCACAAATTCGTCCCCCATGTTCGCGCCGATGTAGCGCACACAGATCAACTCGGCGCTGGGCAGGAAACGTTGCGGCTGACGCCCAAAAAGCAAGATGCCAGCCACAGTCGGGGCAAACCCTCCGGCTGGCGTGGCCACCACACAACCGCGCGCGAGCAATGTCTGCTCGGCGGCCTCGGCAGGAGCCACCTCCATCCGCGCCAGATAACGCTCGATCTGTGCCTCGTCCAAATCGGCCAGGGTTGCCCCATCAACGACCATGCGCTCGAAGCCAGCATCCCCCCGCTCAAGCAAGAGACGGCGCAATTCGGGCGTGGTCAGCGGACGATTTTGGGCCGCGGTGCGTGTCCAATAGACACCTTGCAGATTGTAGAGATGGGGCAGGCCCGGCGGCACTTGCACCACGATCACCTGGCCGTCCGCGAGCGTGGTAAGTTGCGGTGTGGGCAAAATCAGCGGCGGATCGGCCAGCAAGGTGGCTTCGATCACACTTTCGCGCACCGTTGCCAGGTCGCGTCCCTTTTGCGGTGCGCCCTTCGTGGTAACGCCGAGCAGCAGCAGGCCGCCATTGGCATTGGCAAGCGCCACCAGCGTTTCGGCGATCACGCGCTGGCTTGCGGTAGCCGGCAAAAAGGCCGCAGCATCACTGGGGCCAGCGGCCAAAAGCTGATTGAGTTCATCGGACGGCAGAGCCCCAAATTGACGCCGCAGTTTCATGGTCATAGAAACGTCGCGCTCCTTTATCGAATCCTTGCGTGGCGCTCAGCCTGCGCTTACGGCACCGTGATCAGCTGGTTGCAGCGCAGATCAACGCCCGTGGCCGGGGCCGGGATCACATCCACGCTGGCAATGTAGAGGCGGTCGGGCGTGGGTGGTTCCAGGCGTGGCGGTTCATGCTCCAGCGTAAAGAGCAACCAGCGACGCTCCTCGGCAAATTCACCCGTGGGGTTGATCACCACTTGGGCGCAGACCGTGGTTTTGGGTTCAACTGCCTGCGCCGTGACCGCGATCTCTGGATAGCCCAATACCTCGTCTACGCGCACCAGATGCTCCACCTCGCTGAAGTTGATCAAGCGAGCAGCAGCGTCAGGATCGGCCTGGAGTGGTGCAGCCAGCATGGTTTGCCGCCGTTCAGGATAGCGCAAAAAGGCCAACACCACACCTTCGGGGTAAAAGGGATGGGTCGGTGGGCCCGCGCAGAAAAAGAGTCCCAAATCGGTCGGCAAGTAGCGAACGGGCTGGCGATAGACCCCACTTTCCTGCGCCGTGGGGTCGGCCAGATCATAGCGAGTTTTGTGGCAAAGCAGACTGCGATCGTGGCGGGGCGCGGTGGCGACAATCGATAAGATTGGGCCGGGCGCGCGCTGCCAGGCTGTCCAGTCGATCTCTTCAAAGCCGCCGGGCGCGTACAGTTGAGTCACGCCGTACCCATCGATCACATTGCGCCACCAGACAAAGGTGAGATAGTGATTGCCACCTCGCAAAATCAGCGTATCCGGCCGCGGCAGGAGATCCCCCACCGTGGCCCCGGCGTACGTGACTTCTTGGGCCACAATGTCACTGTCCTGACCCGGCGCGGCGATAAAGCCTTGCCCGCTGCCCCGCCAATAGTTGGGCAGGATGGCATAGGGGTTGGGAAAACTAGCCGGACGCCCAACCACCTGTACGCCACTCTCGGCCACAATGGTCTCGGCTTGCGGGTCGAGGATCAGCGCGCCGACTGGGCCGGAGCCATTGCTCTGATCATAGCGGTAGAGCATGAGGTATTCGACTGCTTCATCGTCATCAATATTGATCTCTTGCAGCGCTCGGACTGGTTGCCATTCGCCTGGCAGAAATGCCGTCAAGTCGAGCGCTACCTGGCTGGAACGGTTGGCCAGGAGACCACAACCGCTGAGCAACCAGAGGCTGATCGCGAACAACGCCGAGCGCACACATAAACGCGCCATCCGCGCTCGCGACGGGGAACCCAGCCCGCGCGCGGATGCACCATCGATCCTGTTCGGTTGCCACCAAGGAAATTGCTCACGCATGCCCAGATTGTAGCGCAGAGCAGGCTGGAAACCAAAGGTGCCGGGCATTGCAGATCCAGATCGATTCATCTATAATTTTGGCCGCGGGCTTGTCGCCCTGCCCGCAGCGCCACCACCGTCACCGGAACCCAGTATCGACCAAGTCACGAAGTTTTGTCTGCTGCCATGTCGCCCACCACCCAGGAACCAGCCCCACTCGCCAAGCCACCGGATGAGCAGATCGCCTGGCAACGTCGCCCGCTGACTGCCTTGATCGGTGCAGCGCTGAGCGGGTTTGGCCTTGCTTTGCTCTGCTTTGGCCTTTTTGCCGGGGGGCCAGCCTGGAGCCTGGCGCTCGCTGGGGTGATCCTGCTGCTGGGCATTGGCCTGATCGGCCTCGGCGTGCGCTCGGTCCGGTTAAGCCAGGTACAGGCCAGCCCAGATCCTGCACCACCAGAGCCGGTTCGTCATGCGGAACCAGCAAGTACCACACCGGTCATCATCCCAAGTGAGCCGCGCCCCGAGCCGCCACCCACCCCAGCGGTGATCACCCGCGGCCAACCTCGGATCGTCGCGATTGGCGGGGGCACCGGGATGCCGCAATTGTTGCGGGGCCTGCGCAGCTACACCGACGAGATCACCGCGATTGTCACCGTGGCGGATGATGGCGGCAGCAGCGGGCGCTTGCGGCGGCAAATGGGCGTGCTGCCCCCGGGCGATTTTCGCAACAATATCGCGGCGCTCAGCCAGGCCGAAGAATTGTTAACGCGCCTCTTTCAATATCGCTTTGCCGACAGTGATGTCGGCGGCAATAGCAGCGAACTGGCTGGCCACAGCTTTGGCAATCTGTTCATCACGACCATGGCCGCGGTCACGGGCAGTTTTGAAGCGGGCCTGGCCGAAAGCAGCCGCGTCCTGGCAGTGCGGGGGCGCGTTCTGCCCAGCACGCTGGAGCACCTGACGCTATGCGCTGAAATGTGTTTCACCGGGCCCGATGGCAGTGAAACATGGCGAGTGATCGAAGGTGAGAGCAACATCACCCACGCCAACGGGCGGATCATGCGGGTCTTTCTCAAGCCCGACCACCCCCGCGCCTACCCAGCGGTGATCCGGGCCATTCTGCAGGCAGACCTGATCTTAGCCGGGCCGGGCAGCTTTTTCACCAGCGTCATGCCCAACTTATTGGTACCAGCCATCCGCGATGCGATCTGCGCGGCCCAGGCCCCGCGCATCTATCTCTGCAATGTGGCGACGCAGCAGGGCGAAACCGATGGCTATGGTGTGACCGACCACATGCGCCAGTTGCGCTATCACGCGGGGGAGGCCTTTCCCGCGGTCCTGGCCAATCACCGCTACGACCTGCACACGCCACCATCGTCGAATGCGCACTGGGTCTTTTTGCCCCCATCCAATACGCATCACGACTTTCAGCTCTTCACCGGCGACGTGGTCGATCAGGTTCATCCCTGGCGGCACGATTCCCAGAAATTGGCCGCACGCGTCATGGAAATCTATGCGGATATCAGCGGGACACGCAAGCCCGCGTAAACACCATGATGCAACCGTTTGCTTAAAAAACTACAGTATTTAAGTTGTGCTGTGCTATACTGTACTGTGATTTTGGGTTCCTGTAATTGGGTTGCCGGGCTCGCTAGAGCAGCGATGGCGCTGTCTTGGCTTCTCCCCAGCGGCCGATTCAACATTTTGTGATTTCAGCGGTACCCATTGGTCAGTTCTGCTCCGCTCACTCTGTCCTCAATAGCAGAGCACCCGTTGCTTTTACGACAACGCCGTGACTTGCCGATGCTGGGTCCGCTTTTGTAATAGGCTTTGTATGATGGCGCACAGGAGGGGGTCCCGTACACCTCGGCCATTATGCAGCCCAGAGCTTACGCAAGCCTGACCAGAAGATTGATTGGCGAGGCAACTATCTCGCCTGCCGACTGGCAAAGAGCGCGTGAGTCTGGTGTTCTCTGTAAATCATCAGGTGATATCTATAAGGAGAGATCATGGCAAAAACCAAAATTGCAATCAATGGCTTTGGCCGCATTGGCCGCCAGGTGACCAAGGCGTTCAAAGAGAGTTATCGCGACGAGTTTGATCTGGTCGCGATCAACGACATTGGCGATGTCGCCACCAATGCCCACCTGTTCAAATATGACAGCAACTATGGCCCCTATCAGGGTGATGTCAGTGTGAAAGATGGCAACTTGGTGATCGACGGCGACGCGGTGAAAGTTTTGGCCGAACGGGACCCCAGCCAGTTGCCGTGGGGCGACTTGGGCATCGACATTGTGATCGAAAGCACCGGCCTGTTCACTGCCCGCGAAAAGGCGGCGTTGCATCTGACCGCAGGGGCCAGGAAGGTGATTATCAGCGCCCCGGCCAAGGGAGAAGACATCACCGTTGTGATGGGGGTGAACGAGCAGAAGTACAATCCCGCCGAGCATCACGTCATTTCCAACGCAAGCTGCACCACCAATGGGCTGGCACCGGTTGCCAAGGTTCTGTTTGAAGCTTTTGGCATCGAAAAGGGTGTCCTCACCACGGTTCATGCCTATACCAATTCGCAAAAGCTGCTCGATCTGGCCGCCAAAGACCTGCGCGATGCCCGGGCAGCCGCGCTCAATATTGTTCCGTCGGCCACAGGTGCCGCACGCGCCGTCGGTTTGGTGATCCCCGAATTGCAGGGCAAATTTACCGGGATGGCCTTCCGGGTGCCCACGCCAACGGTCTCGGTGGTAGACTTTACCGCGGTGCTCAGCCGCGACGTCACGGTCGAAGAGATCAACGCAACGATGAAAGCAGCCGCCGACGGGCCGATGAAGGGCATTCTGGCCTACACCGAAGAGCCGCTGGTCTCCAGCGACCTCAAGGGCAATCCCCATTCCTCGATCTTCAGCGCGCTCGACACTTTGGTGATCGGTGGCAACCTGGTCAAGGCGATCTCCTGGTACGACAACGAGTGGGGCTACAGCGTGCGCGTGGCCGACATCACCAAATATATCGCGGACCAGGGTGTCTAGTCCTTATCTCAAAAATCTCTGTACCACACTGGTTGGGCTATCTTTGTTTATAGGAGCCACAACCGATTTTTGAGATGACTTCTACTAACCTGAACACAGGGTACGGGATACAGGTTCCGGCAAACGGCGACCCTGTATGCGCACAGACTAACGCATTAGCTTTGTGTCACGCCTTGTACGAGCTTGATCCTGTATGCCGTACCATCGCAAAAGAAGAGGCAAGCCGCCATGAACAAAAAGACCATCAACGATATTGCATGGGCTGGGAAAAAGGCGCTCGTCCGGGTGGATTTTAATGTGCCCCAGACGGATGACGGCTCGATCACCGACGATGCTCGCATCCGCGCCGCGCTGCCGACGATCCAATATCTGCTTGAGCAAGGGGCCGCGGTGATCCTGATGAGCCACTTGGGGCGCCCCAAAGCTGGCCCGGATCCCAAATTCAGCCTCAACGTGGTGGCGGATTATCTGGACACCCTGGTGGATGCGCCAGTTCAGTTTGTGGCCGACACCGTGGGCGAAGCAGCCAAACAAGCCGCGGCCGCGCTGCCCGCTGGTCAGATCCTGGTGCTGGAAAACACTCGGTTTGACCCACGCGAGGAGCAGAATGATCCAGCCCTGGCCCAGGCATTGGCCGCGCTGGGGGATGTCTACGTGAATGATGCCTTTGGCAGCGCGCACCGCGCCCATGCCAGCACGGTTGGTGTGGCGCAATTTTTGCCTGCTGTGGCCGGGCTGCTGATGGAGAAGGAGCTCACCTTCCTCAGTAAGGCGCTGGAAAACCCCGAGCATCCCTTTGTGGCGATCATGGGTGGGGCCAAAATCAGCGACAAGATTGCGGTGATCGAGCATTTGCTGGACAAGGTGGACACGCTGCTGATCGGTGGGGGCATGGCCAACACCTTCCTGGTTGCCAGTGGCTACCCGATGGGCAAAAGTCTGGTCGAGCAGAGTGTGCTTGCCACCGCCACCGATCTGGTCGAGCGGGGCGCGGGCGTCATCCGGCTGCCGGTCGATCTGCGGGTGGCCGATCAATTTGCCGCGGATGCCGAAAATCAGGTGGTCAGCATCGAAGATGTGCCCGCGGACTGGCAAGCCCTGGACATTGGCCCGGCAACGATTGCCCATTACAGCAATTGGTTGGCCGGGGCGAAAACCGTGCTCTGGAATGGCCCAATGGGTGTCTTTGAATTTCCCGTCTTTGCGCAAGGGACTGTCGCCATCGCCGAAATTTTAGCAAGTTTGCGCGGGGCCACAACCATCATCGGTGGGGGGGACAGCGCGGCCGCGGTCTACCAGGCCGGCGTCGAAGCGCAGATCTCACATGTCAGCACGGGTGGGGGAGCCAGCCTGGAATTTCTGGAAGGCAAAACCTTGCCAGGCGTGGCGGTCTTGAACAACAAAGAATGAGTGCAGCTGGGGCTGTGAAACCTGGCCACGTTTCAAAAAGTCTCCGGACTCGGTTTGCTGAGGAGCTATGAACTTTCTAAAAAGTCTTGCCAATCTTTTTACCGGCGGAGGACGACCCACCGTCAACAACCGCACATTGTCGATCTATCTGCTCAGTCGGCGGTGCAACGAGCCGTTGATCGGGCAGATCGACCTGCTCAACGAGTTGAGCCAGACCGACGAAGAGAGTGGCAATGCACACGCCTATTATGCGCGCAAAGTCTTTCGGACTTCGGGCCAGAATCGCTGTTTTGATCAGGTCGAGGTTGAGCTTTGGTTCAACCAGAACAAAAAGGTGGCCGAACATCAGGTGCAGGGCGGGCGTTGGCTCGAAGCAGACGAATATGAGCGCGAGTTGGCGCGCTTCAATGCCCCGCGGGATGATGATGACAACGATGCTGACGATGACGTTGCCGCGGATGCAGACTCGGACACATCAGGCTCAACAGAGGATTAGCGACCATGCGCAAAGCAATGATGGCTGGCAATTGGAAGATGAACAAAACGGTGGACGAAGCGGTAGCCCTGGCAACAGCCATCGCCACCGCCACCGCCGACTATGACCGGGTGGATTGTGTGGTCTGCCCGCCGATGATCTGCCTGCCGGCAGTGGCCGCTGCGCTGCAGTCGAGCAAGGTGGCGGTCGGCGCGCAGAATGTCCACTGGGCCGAAAGCGGGGCCTTCACCGGCGAGATCAGCGCGGCCATGGTACAGGGCTTCGCCAGCCATGTGATCCTCGGCCACAGCGAGCGGCGTCAATATTTTGGCGAAACCGACGAGACCGTCAACCAGCGCACCCACGCCGCGCTCAAAGCCGGGTTGATCCCAATCGTCTGTGTGGGGGAAACCCTGGAGCAAAACCGCGGCGATCAGACCGAGACGGTCGTCAGGTTACAGGTTGAAGCCGCGCTCAATGACATCAGCGCGGAAGCCATTACCAACGTGATCATTGCCTATGAGCCGATCTGGGCCATTGGCACGGGCCTGGCCGCGACCGCGGCAGAAGCGGGGGCGACCTGCGGCAATGTCGTGCGTAAGGTCATCGGCGGGTTGTATGGGGCAGATATCGCCGCGCAGGTGCGCATCCTCTACGGGGGCAGCACCAACGAGAAGAATATCGGCGAGATCATGCAGCAGCCCGACATCGATGGCGCGCTGATTGGCGGAGCCTCGCTCAAGGTCGAAAGTTACGCGGCCATGGTGCGAATTACGCACGAACTGGCGGGCTAGATCCCTCCCCGCCTGCACCAATCAACATTGATACCAATACAGTACGGGTCACCCTGGGGTGGCCCGTTGCCATTTCTGGCCGCGCAAAGTCGATAGCTTTTCGATAGCCGCGCACTCCCTTTTTTCGTTACACTCCCCGCAAGAGCGCTTACAAAAACCAGCTTGCAGATCACGCCCCTGGCGCGCCGGGGGGCAACTACTGGCTGACGTGCGAAAGGTGTTGCGGAGATGGCGGAAGAATCCAGCATCCGACGGCTGGCGTCGATCCAAACGTTGTTAGATGATCAAGCCTGGGACCAGGCCGCGAGCCAACTAGCTGCTCAGATCATGCCGCTCCTGGCCGATCAGCAGAGTGCGGCGATCACGCAGCTTTTGCGCCAGTTCCCCACCGAGCTGGCAGGCGAACAGCGCGATCTGCTCTTTGTCGCCGGGCTGGTGCAGGCCCAAAGCGGGCAGATCGCGCATGGGCTCAGGTTGCTCGAACGGGCTCGGTTTGCCAGCCTGGTGCCCCAACCCGATTACCACGCGGCCACCCGCATCAGCCTGGAGATTGTGCGGCTGCATTTCCAGTTGGATCATATCCAGGCTGCGCTCCACCACCTGCATGATGTGATCCAACCATTGATCGACCAGGATCTCGTCACGGATCCTCGCTTGCAGGGGCAATTTTTCCGTTTTCTCTCCGAGATCAGCCCGGACGAGGGCAAGCAGCGCGAGAGCATTGAGTATGCACGGCGGGCTTTTGCCGCTTTTCAGGCCGTGCAGGACAGTGATGGCCAATTTCGGGCCCTCCTGCGTTTGGCCAGCGCCCACATCCATCTCGGTGAATTTGTCGAGGCGGAAGCTCGTTTGGCCGCCGCGCCCGGTTGTTATGGCGGGCACGAACTCACCCCAACGGCCCGCACCTATTTGCTCAATCCGCAGATTCACCTCGCCTGGTATCGCGGGGATCTTCACGAAGCACGCCAGCGGGCTGAAGATTATCTGACCCTGGCCGATCGCGAACCATTCAGCAACCTGCGGGTCTATGCGCGCACGCTCCTGGGGAATCTGGAGCGGGCCGCGGGCAATTACAGCGCAGCCGAAAAATGGTATCAAGTGGCCCAAACCGTGGCTGAGCGCATCCACTATCAGCGCTACTTACCATGGATCAACGTGCAAGTGGGGTGGACACGCCTGTTGACGGGGCAACTCAATGCAGCGCGGCTGCTCTTCCATGCCGCGCTGCGCGATGCCGATCTGGGTGAGGCGATGAGCTTCCAGGTCGGGCTCGCGGTGATCTATCTGCTCGAGGGGCAGGGCGCGGCCGCCGAGCGGTTGCTGATTCGTTCTGCCAGCTTTTACCAGGATTCGGGTGATCTGCTCCCGCTCTCCACCATCCGCTTCTATCTGGCGTTGGCCACTTTGCAGACCCATCAACCCGACCAGGCCGCGGACTATCTCTCTCTGGCGCTCGACTGGATGGCGCAACACCGCATCGATTATCTTCCCCATTGGTGGCACCCCCAATTGCTGAGCGAAGCGCTGGCCCAAGCCATTGATCTGGATCTCTACCCTGAGGTTGTGGAGCGGATTCTGGTCTATCATCTGGGTGAGGTGGCTTTGCCCGCGCTCAGGCGGTTGCGCGGTAGCGAACGAACCCGCGTGCAACAGCAAGCGGAACGCCTGCGCCTCCTGATCGCGCAGCAACAGAGCGATCATCTGAGCAATCTGCCCGAGGGGCCCAACAAACGCACCATTGCCGCGCTGTTACGCAGTGGACATCTTTCGCCGGAAGGCTTTGAGCGCCTGCAAGCCGAATTGCGCCCCGCTCAGGTGCGCCCCAAAGCCAACAGTACTTTGCTGGCTGTTTTTGCGCTCTACACCAACGGCCATTCTCGCCAGGAAATTGCCATCCGGCTGGGCTGTTCGTTGGCCAACGTGCGCAATTATATTACGCTGATCTATCAACACTTTGGGGTGAATGCGCAAGACTTTTCAACCCGCGCCAAACGCCGCCAGGCCTTGATTGCGCTCGCCCGGGCGCAGGGATTTCTCCTATAACCGTGCTATACTGGCTGCACATACACGGTCATTCAGCATTGTTCATTGCCTGAAGAAAGGGAGAACCATGGCAACAAACCCAGACGTACTTGTCATTGGTGGTGGCATCGTCGGTGCTTCGACGGCCTATCACCTTGCCCTGGCTGGGGCTCATACCTTGTTGATCGACCGCCACGATGCGGGCCGCGCCACCGATGCCGGGGCTGGCATTTTGGCCCCGGAGATCTCGACCGAATCTGGTGCCTGGTTTGATTTCGCCGTCCACGCGGTCGATTATTATCCCACCCTATTGGCGCAACTGGCGCAAGATGAGGCTGGCGACACGGGGTATGCGCGCTGTGGGCTTGTGCGGGTGGCTGTGGATGAAGATGAACTTGCCGCGTACGAGCAGAGCGAGGCGTTGATCCTGGCCCGGCAGCGGCAACGCAATTTTCCCGCGCAGGCGGATCTGCACCCGATTGCGCCGGAGGCGGCCCGCGAACTTTTTCCCGCGCTCGGCTCGGTACGCCGCGCCCTGTATGATCGCCACGGCGCGCGCGTCGATGGCCGTTTGCTCAACGCGGCGCTGCATCGCGCGGCGGATCGGCGGCAGATCCAGAAAGTGGCGGACAGCGTTGATCGGCTGGTGATCGAGCAGGGGCGGCTGAAGGGGGTCGAAGTCGGCGGCGCGCTGATCGAAGCCAACGCGGTGGTAATTGCGGGCGGTGCCTGGTCCGCGGCCTTTGGGCAGCAACTGGGCTTGCAGATCCCCATTGAGCCCCAGCGGGGACAGATCATCCATTTGGATCTACCGGAGACAGCCACGGGGGAATGGCCGGTGGTCAATGCCTTTCACGGCCATTATATTGTTTCGTGGCCCGGCAGCGGTGACGCGGGGCGGGTTGTGGTGGGTGCCACCCGCGAAACTGGTTCGGGGTTTGTGGTCCGCCAATCCGCCGCGGGCATTCACGAAGTACTGGGCGAAGCATTGCGGGTTGCGCCCGGCCTGGCGAATGCCCAGGTCGCCGAAGTGCGGATCGGGCTACGACCGCGCACGCCCGACAATCTGCCGGTTTTGTGCAACGCCCCAACCGCGGCTGGTGTGGTGATCGCGGCCGGGCATGGCGCGACTGGCCTGCAACTGGGCCCTTTCAGCGGCAAGATCGCCGCGGAACTGGCGTTGGGTCAGGCACCTTCTGTGGACATCCGCGCCCTGCATGTGGATCGGTTTGCGTAGACGGCGTGAGGTGCCAGGGGGACAAGGTACGACGTTCTCTCGCTGTACCTGTCTCCCTGGATAGGCGTCTCCCGCTACAGATTCGCCAGCGGGGTGCGCAGAACCGCGACGCGCTCTTTACGGATCGAGACGATCACATGCAGGTAGCCATCCCGCACCAGCGTATGGGGGTAGCCATAGACGCCGCCTTTGTGTAACCCCGGAAACTTGCGCGCATAATTTGTGTCCCCCAGGAGATAATGTTGGCGGAAATGCACGCCATCCTCCGAGAGAGACAGCACCAATGGGCAGCGCTCGCCATCGGGATCGGGCGAACCGACATAATAGAAGCGACCGTCTGGCAGCATGCCGAGATGAAACTTTGTGCGGTTATCGGTGAAGTGAGTCGGCTGCGGTGTGGACCAGGTCGCCCCGTCGTCGTGACTTTCGGTCACCCACAGGCGCTTCTCATCGCTGCGCAACAACATGTGCAGCACGCCATCCGCTGTCTGATAGAAAGAGCCTTCACAGACGCCAATCGGCCAGTTCATGATGCGCGCCAGGGTGCCGTGATATTCGGGATCATCCCAGACATTGGGCAGGTCGGGCGGGTAGATGCCGGTCAGGTGCCAGCCGGCCAACCCCGACGGCTCATCGCTGTAGGGAAACATGATGTTGCCGCTGAGGATCAAGCGCCCGGATCGCGTCGGTTGTGGGCCATGATTGGGGACGAGCGGCACTCTCAGCGAGCGCGGTGGGCTCCAGTGCACACCATCGATCGTGGTCAACGCCAGTAGATCGGTATCCTGGTGGGCGATACTCCTGGCGGGCCGCTCGTTGTTTTGGATGGCATCGGCCGCGTATTCCCATTGCCCCACATAGGCCACCAATTGCCCGGCGTGCTGATGAAATCCGCCAGCGGTCAGCACCAATTCCGAATGTTTGCCCCAGGTCGCATCCATCAAAGGCGTTGGCGTTGTCCATTCGGCAAAGTTGGCCGAGCTGGCCGTGAGCACGCGCTGGCCCAGATCATCTTCGTGGCGGCGGCCATTCGACCAGATCGCGTGAAAGCGGCCATTGAAGTAGGTGATGTGCGGATGATGGCAATAGTGCCAATCGCTCTCCTGTTGGGGCTCATACAGCATAACCAACTCGACGGGGAGCAGCGGGCGCTGAGCAGTGGGATCATACTCGTTGGTGATCGGTGAAATCGACATGAGGCGCTTGGTTTCCTTTGTTTCTGGTGCGATAAACAACGAAGCGTAGCCACAGAGTGCGCAGATTCTACAGGGAAAAGCCAGAACTCTGTGGATTCTGTTTTATCCGTTCGTGAGGAGCGGACGCACACCATCGAGCCAGACGGACAAGGCCTGATGGGCCTCAACCGGGATCGAGCTGGGCCAGCGGCAGTGGATGGACATGGGCACGCCCCGCTGCGCGACTACCCATTTGGCCGCGGCGGGATACCCAAAGCGCATCAAGCTATCGAAGAAGATCAATTCGCGGTGATAGTGGTGCACTTGCGGATCTTCCGCCTGGGCCAATTGCCAGCAAGCCACCACCAGATCCGCCACCGCGGTCGAGGTAATGGCCATCACGCCACCCGCGCCCATGCGCTGCGCTTCGAGCAAATAGGGGGTATTGGCTTGAAAGATGGTCGAGTCGCCCGCCACCTTGATCTTACCGCGGATGCCCTCAACCGTGCAGGTGGTATCCTTGATGCCCTTCACCCCCAGCTGCACCAGGCGCGCATACCCTTCGGCCCGCAGTAAATAATGTTGCCGCGCAGGCCATTCATAGAGCAGCACCGGGCAGGGTGCACGCTCGATCAGGGTGGCCAAATAGTCTTCCAGCTCGGTCGGGTCGGGGCTGAGCCCATCCGGCGGGACGAGCACCACCGCGCGGACCCCGGTCTCGACCATGCGCTGGATCTCGGCTGCGTGATCGCTGCGCGCCGCGGCGAGATTGGCCGTGGCGACCACGGGCGTATCACCGGCCAACTCGACTGCACGGCGGGCGAGCGCCAACCGCTCATCCAGCGTCAGCCACTTCATTTCGCTGCTGCCGCAAACCGCAAAGAGCCCGCCTGGCGCGGCGCGTAATTGCCAATCCACATAGCGATCATAACAGGGCCAATCGATGGTCCCGTCGGCCTGAAACGGGGTGAGCAACAGGGGGAATACACCAGCAAACTGCTGCGTGTCACTGTGGTTCAACATGCAATCTCCTCACAAAGCAGCCATCAGAATCACAAAGATAAATTGTCAAGTGATGGTACGCAGTAAGCTCGGCCAACGGATTCGGGGAACAGTTGGGAAATCCGCGGACAGCTTCCCTCGCACCAACTGCGTAATGTACGTTATCAAGATAAATTGGCTGGTATGGCCATTATAGTCGGAAGCAGCCCGGCCCGCCATTTGCGCGCTTGCATTACTTAGCGCATACTCCAATCACCGCCCGCCCAGAACGTACCAAAATTTGCTTTGCGCTTCGCACGCCAAACGCTATACCCTGAACCCTACACTTTTGAACCTTGAGGAAAGAATGGTGTCATGAAAATCGCCAAGATCGAACAATTCTTCCCCCGCCCGCGCATGAGATTGGTCAAGATCACCACCGACAATGGCCTGGTGGGCTGGGGCGAATCCACGCTGGAGAACAAGCCCAAAAGCGTGATGGCCGCCATCGACGAGTTGAGCGAGTATTTGCTCGGCAAAGATCCGCTGCGCATTGAACACCACTGGCAACACATCTACCGCTCGGCCTTCTTCCGCGGCGGCGCGGTCTTGATGAGCGCCCTTTCCGGCATCGACCAGGCGCTGTGGGACATTGCCGGCAAACATTACGGGGTGCCCGTCTACCAGCTGCTCGGCGGGCCGGTGCGCGACCGGGTGCGCGTTTATGCGCACTGGGGCATCCGCGACCTGAGCGATGAGGGCAAAGCCGCGGCCAAAGAACGGCTCGATTTCCTGCGCGATCGGGGCGGCTACACCGCGTTCAAGTCGGGCCCCGCGGGCAAATGGCGCGCCCATGAACCGCCCGCCCGCATCGATCAATTTGTCGAGGCCGCGTACCTGATGCGCGAATGGGTTGGGCCAGAGGTCGAACTCTGCTTCGACTTTCACGGCAAGATGACCCCCGCGCTCGCCATCGAGATCTGCCACGAGATCAAAGGGATGCGCCCGATGTTTGTCGAGGAGCCGGTGCCGCAGGAAAATGTCGATGCGCTCAAGCTGGTTTCGGATCATGTCCCGTTCCCGATTGCCACGGGCGAGCGCTTGCTCAGCCGCTGGGAGTTCCGGCAAATTTTCGAGCAGCAGGCTTGCGCATACATCCAGCCAGATGGTTCGCACGCTGGCGGGATCAGCGAGTTGAAGCGCATCGCCAACATGGCCGAGGTCTATTACATCCACACCATGCCCCACTGCGCGATTGGCCCGGTGGCCCTGGCCGCTTGTATGCAGGTCGATGCGGTCACCCCGAACTTTTTGATCCAGGAGAGCACCGGGCCCGAGCAATTGGAGCGCGCTGCCACGCTGAGTTGGACGCTCAAAGATGGCTACATGGAGTTGCCGACAACGCCGGGGCTCGGTGTCGAGGTGGATGAGCAAGTGGTGAGTGAAAGTGCCACCTGGACGGAAGAGCTGGGCGGCGAGCACTTCTACGAGGATGATGGCAGCGTTGCCGATTGGTGAGTAGACCAGACCAACCCGATGTTCAGGCGGCAAGGAGCCAGGCTTTTCGGAAAAGCCTGGCTCCTTGCGTCGATGGAACCTTTCTCGCCAAAGGTGGCTCTTTGCTATGGGGCGGGAATCTTTTTGCCCGCCGCGCCGTATAGATGATCTACCCACAATTCAGCTTCTGCTTCTTACAAAATGATGATAAAATCAGAACATAAGTTCGGGCCACCAACAGCGCCTTCTTCTTCAGGAGGAATTTTGTGATCAACCAAGCAATCGCCCCAGCGCAACTTAAGCGTGAGTTCAGCATCCAGGACGAGTATCATTACAATCGTTCTGGCCCGATCCGCTGGATCATCTCGCATTTGTTGCGTTATCCACACTTTCTGGCGAGTTTTCTGATCGCCGCCACCCTGACCAACGTACTTTTTTCGACTATTCCGCGGCTGACAGGCATGGCCTTTGACGAGGTACTCAGGCCAGACCCCAGTGTGCAACGGCTGGTCACCATTGCGCTTTCCATTCTCGGGTTGGTGCTGGTGCGCGGCCTGCTCGACATCACCAACGCGTTCTCGGTCGAGACGTTGGGGCAGCGGATGGAACGCGATGCGCGCGAGGAACTTTATGTCAGCCTGCTGGGCAAAAGCCAGACCTTTCACAACCGCCAGCGTGTCGGCGACATCATGGCGCGGGCCAACAACGACATCCGCCAGCTCAACCCGATGATGAACCCCGGCGTTGCCCTGATCACCGAATCCATGATCGGCATTCTGGCCCCGATGGTCTTTATCGCCTTTTTGCGGGTCGAGCTGCTGATTGCGCCCGCGCTCTTTGTGATCGGCTACTATTTTACGCTGCGGCACTATGTCGATCAGCTGACCCCGGTGGCGGGTGAACAACGCTGGCGCTTTGGCGAAATGAACGCCGGGCTCACCGAAACGATCACCGGCATCGAAGTCGTCAAATCGGCAGCGCAGGAAGCGCAAGAGCGGGGCAAGTTCACCAAGAGTGCAACCCTGGTGCGCGACTTGTACATCAAACAGGGCGAGATCGAAGCGCGCTATCTGCCGATCTTGTTGCTGGGCTTTGCGCTCACCCTGGCCTTTGCCCACGGCCTTTGGCTGGTCTCGCGCGAGCAGTTGACCATCGGCGAACTGGTGGCCTACATGGGCCTGATGGGCATTTTGCGCTTTCCGGCTTTTATCTCGATCTTCACCTTCTCGCTGGTGCGGATGGGGATTGCCGGGGCCGAGCGCATTCTCGGCTTGATGCAAGAAGAGACGGAGCTCGATGAAAATAAAGCGGGCTACGCGGCACCTATTCGGGGCGAGATTGTTTTCGACAATGTGACCTTCTATCTCGAACCGGAAGCGCTCGACGCCGAAGGCGCACCAACCAACAACGGGATGCAGGGGCGCAAGGCCGTGTTACGCAACATCTCATTCCGCGCCGCGCCCGGTGAGACCATCGCCATTGTCGGCCAGACCGGGTCGGGCAAAAGCACGCTGACCCGGCTGGTCAACCGCACCTATGATGTCAACGAAGGGCGCATCCTGATTGATGGGGTAGACGTGCGTGATTGGAATCTGGCCTCGTTGCGCTCGCAGATCTCGACGATCGAGCAGGATATTTTTCTCTTCTCGCGCCCGGTTGACGAGAATATTGGCTTTGGGTTGGGCGCGAAGGCCGACCGAGCCGCGATTGAAACCGCGGCCAAAGCGGCACAAGCACACGACTTTATCCTCAGCTTTGCCGACGGGTATCGCACCGAAGTGGGCGAACGTGGCGTAACCCTCTCCGGCGGGCAGCGCCAGCGGATCGCCATTGCCCGCGCCCTGCTCACCGACCCGCGCATCTTGATCCTGGACGACTCGACCAGTGCAGTGGACAGCGCCACGGAAGATCAGATCCAGAACGCGATTGATCGGGTGCTCGAAGGGCGCACCACGCTGCTGATCACCCATCGCCTTTCGCAGATCCGCCGCGCGGACAAGATTTTGGTGCTGCATGGTGGCAGCATCCTCGACCAGGGCTCACACGACGAATTGATGGCCCGCTGTGACCTGTACAAGCGGATCTTTGCCCGGTACGACAACTGATGAGTAATGGGTAACAGGTAAGAAGTAATGGGTAAGTTGTAACGAATGTTGACAAGTAAACGCTATTCCTCATGACCACTTACTTGTTATCGATGATTACTTTAAGGAGAACTTATGGGCTTCATCATGGATGGTCTCGATGCCGAGGCTTATGACCGCGAATATACAGACCGGGTTTTGGTGCAGCGTATCTGGCAATATTTTCGTCCCCACCTCCCGCGCATGGCCGCGGTGGCCGGGCTGATCATGCTCAACGCGGTGATGGATGCCTCGCTCCCCTTTTTGATCGCCCGCGGGCTGGACCAGTTGGAAGGGGCGAGCGATCTGCGTGACACCATCTGGCAGCGCACGGCGTGGCTGGTGGTCGCCATTTTCCTGGCAGGCGGGCTCTCGTGGATCTTCAACTTTCTGCGCCGACGCTACACCGCGCGCACGGTCGGGGATGTGGTGCTCAAGTTGCGGCAAGATGCGTTTGACGCCGTACTCGAGCGCGATATGTCCTTTTACGACGAGTTTTCATCGGGGCGTATCGTGAGCCGGGTCACCTCGGACACGCAGGACTTTTCGAACACGGTCACGCTGACGCTCAACCTGATGAGCGAAATTCTGATCGTCACGATTGTGACCACGCTGCTCTTCTTTATCAACCCGCGGCTGGCGTTGATCACCTTGACGATCGCGCCGGTGGTGATCATTGTCGCGCTGACCTTTCGCCGCATTGCCCGCTACACCACAACCCAGGCTCGCCGCGTCCTGGCCGAGGTCAACGCCACGGTGCAGGAGAGCATCACCGGGATTTCCGTGGCCAAAAACTTTCGCCAGGAACAGCGCATCTACGACGAGTTTAAGCAAGTGAACGCGCAAACTTACCGCCTGAGCCTGCGCCAGGGCTACGTCTTCAGCGGGATCTTCCCGATCCTGGGCACGATTGCGGGCATCGGCACGGCCACGGTGGTCTACTTTGGCGGCATGAGCGTGGTCAATGGCATCGTCTCGGCGGGCGATCTCTACCTCTTTGTGGAGAGCATCAATCTCTTCTGGTTTCCGCTGATCAGCATTGCCTCGTTCTGGAGCCAGTTTCAACTGGGGCTGGCCGCGAGCGAGCGGGTCTTCGCGCTGGTAGATGCCGAACCGCGCGTCGTGCAGACGGACAATCAACCCGTAGAGAAACTGGCCGGGCGTATCGAATTCCGCCAGCTCGATTTTCGCTATACCAGCAAAGAGCAGGTGCTGGAAGATTTTGACCTCACCATCCAGGCGGGCGAGACCATTGCCCTGGTCGGCCACACCGGCGCGGGCAAATCCAGCCTGGGCAAATTGGTGGCCCGTTTTTATGAGTTCCAAGGGGGCGAGTTGCTGATCGACGGCCGCGACATCCGCAGCTTTGATCTGGGCGCCTATCGACGCCAGTTGGGGATCGTGCCTCAATCGCCCTTTCTCTTTGCGGGCACCGTGGCGGAAAATATTCGCTATGGCAAACCAGACGCGAGCGATGCAGAAGTGACCGCGGTGGCGCAACGCGTCGGCGGCGGCGACTGGATCGAAGCCTTGCCGCAGGGGTTGGAGACGCCGGTTGGGGAAGAGGGCAAAGGCATCTCCATGGGCCAACGTCAATTGGTGGCGTTGGCGCGGGTCTTGTTGCAGGATCCAGCCATCATCATTCTGGATGAGGCGACTGCCAGCGTCGACCCGCTGACCGAGGCGCAGATCCAGGAGGGGTTGGATGTAGTCCTCAAAGAGCGCACCGCCATTGTGATTGCCCACCGGCTTTCGACCATCAAAGCGGCGGATCGGATCATCGTGCTGCGCAAGGGCGAGATCATCGAGCAGGGGAATCACGACGCGCTGATGGCGCTGGATGGTCACTACGCCGAATTGTATAACACCTATTTCCGCCACCAATCGCTGGCGTTTATCAATTCGCGGGCGCGCCAAGTGGAATCTGCGCCCTCTCAGCCCATCAATCCTCTCATGGCCACATAAACGGTTTTACGCCCTTGCTTGTGCTATAATGGGCAGATTGCGTCTATCCACTCCCTTGCTGTACGCAACAGCAGACAGTACCCGAGAAAGATTCGGCATGACCATCTGTAGCACAATGCACTGGCTCTTTGACGTTGCTGGGCGGCGAAAAACGCAAGGAGCCCGCCGATGACTCGCCGCGAATTTACGATTGCTAACGAATATCGGTATGACTATCGCTCGCCAGTCCGCTGGTTAGCCTCGCACACCTTTCGTTATCCAGTCCTGTTCATCACGTTTTTGCTCACCACGGTTGGGATGGCCTCTTCGCAAAGCATGTCCGCGGTGATGGTCGGGCGGGCCTTCGACACCGTGATCCAAGGCGGCGGGGCCGCGGCCCTGACCGGCGCCACCCTGCTGGTCGTGGCCGCCTATGTGGGGTACGGCCTCTTTGACATTGTCAACAGCATGGCGATCCGTGTGCTCGCCCAGCGAGTCGAACGCGATGCGCGCGACGAGCTGTATCTCAGCCTCCTGAGCAAAAGCCAGACCTTCCACGGGCGGCAACGGGTTGGCGATCTGATGGCGCGTGTCACCAACGATGTGCAGCAGGTCAATCAATTCGTGAGCCCCGCGCTCGGCATGACGACTGAATCGCTGCTCACGCTGATCATCCCGCTCTTTACGATCGCGCTCCTCAACCCCAACTTGCTCTTGGTGCCAATCTTGTTTCTGACCGGGTTGACCTTTGCCTTGCGTCGGCACAACGAGAATCTGCGCCCAGTTGCGGGCCTGTTGCGGGCGCGCTTTGGCACCATGAATGCGGGGCTGGCCGAGACCATTTCAGGGGTCGAGGTTGTCAAGGGGTTTGCCCAAGAGACCGCAGAGGAAGAACGCTTCCGCGAAAGTGCCCGCGGCTATCGCGATGCTTTTGTGCAAGAAGGGGATGTGAATGCGCGTTATTTGCCCCTGCTGCTCTACGGCATTGCGGTTGGCCTGGCTTTTGGCCATGCGCTGCTGCTCAATTGGCAGGGCACCATTTCGGTCGGTCAGGTGATCACCTACATGGCGCTGTTGGGCACTCTGCGCTCGCCGCTCCGCTTTTTGCTGACCACCTCCTCGGTTGTACAACAGAGCCTGGCCAGCGCCCGCCGTATTCTGGATATGATCCTCACCGAGACCGAGCTGGATCAGAACACCGGTGGCGTCGCCCAGCCCATGCGCGGGGAGATTGTCTTCGAGCATGTCAGTTTCAGCTATGATCTGGGGAATAGCGGCCAATCGGATCTCGCCACACCGGCACTCAACGACATCTCGTTTCATGCCCACCCCGGCCAAACCATCGCCATTGTCGGCCAGACCGGCGCGGGCAAAACCACCCTCACCAAGCTGATCAACCGCATCTTCGACACGACCAGCGGGCGGGTGCTGATCGACGGGATCGATGTGCGCGACTGGAGTCTGGACAGCCTGCGCGCCCAGATTGCCACCATTGAACAGGATATTTTTCTCTTCTCGCGCACCATTGCCGAGAATATTGCGTTTGGCGCCCGCGAACCAGTGACGCAGGAGCAGATCGAAGAGGCGGCCAGGCAAGCCCAGGCCCACGAGTTTATCCAGACCTTTCCCGAGGGCTACAAAACCGTAATTGGGGAACGTGGGGTGATGTTGTCGGGTGGGCAGCGTCAACGGCTCGCCATTGCCCGCGCCTTTCTCAGCGACCCGCGCATCCTCGTGTTGGATGACTCGACCAGCGCCATCGACAGCAACACCGAAGACCAGATCCAGCGGGCCATGCGCCGCATTCTCGAAGGCCGCACCACCCTGCTGATCACCCATCGCCTTTCGCAGATCCGCACCGCCGACCAGATCCTGCTGATGAAAAATGGTCGCTTGATCGGCCATGGCACCCATGCGGAATTGATGAGCAACAGCCTAGCCTATCGCCAGATTTTTGCACCGCACGAACGCGAAAAGGCGATTGAGCAGGCGTCAACTGTGCAAACCACGACGGCGACTATTCAGCCATGATACGTGATGAGTCGATTGTGAAACCGTGCGTCGGGCAGTGCCTTGCCCCATCGCCGCATCGCAGTTCGCGCATCACGTTTTAGCCTAGCAAAGGAACTTTTATGGGAATCATGGGCGGCCTCAACGCCGAAGAGTACGATCGCAGCTATAGCGACCGGGAGCTCGTGGGGCGGATTGCGGCCTATTTTCGTCCCCACCTGCGCAAGGTGGCGCTGGTGGCCAGCATGGTCACACTGATCTCCTTGGCCGGTACGGTGACCCCGATCATCATTTCGCGAGCCATTGACACGCTCGCTGACAATCCGCAATTGCAATTGCTGATCGCTTCCGCGGCTGTTGTCTCGCTGCTCGGTGCGCTCAGTTGGGGCTTCAACTTTATCCAGCAGCGTTTTTCGGCGCGGGCCGTGGCAGATGTAGTGCTGGCCCTGCGCGAAGATGCCTTTCGGGCGGTGATGCGCCGCGACCTCTCTTTCTTTGATCAATACGCTTCGGGGCGGATTGTCAGCCGGGTCACTTCCGACACGCAGGACTTCGCCACCACGGTCACGCTGACGGTTGATCTGCTCAGCCAATTGGTGCTGGTGAGCGTGATCAGCGTCGTCATGTTGACGCAAAATGTGCGGCTGGCCTTGATCACCCTGGCACTCGGCCCGATTGTCGCCTTGATCGCCCTGGTCTTTCGGCGGCTGGCCCGCCGCGCCATGCAACAATCGCAGCGCGCCCAAGCAACGGTCAACGCCACCATCCAAGAGACGATCAGCGGGATTGCCGTGGCCAAAAACTTTCGCCAGGAGGCCACCATCTACAGCGATTTTCGTGCCACCAACGAGATGGCCTATCGGGTACAGCTCTATCGCGTGGCGGTCTTTGGCAGCATCTTTCCGCTCCTGAACACCGTTTCGGGCATTGGCGTGGCCACCATTGTCTATATCGGCGGCTTGATGGCGATCAACGGCAACATTTCGGTCGGCGAATGGTATCTCTTTATCCAAACGTTGACGATCTTCTTCTACCCGATCACGAGCATTTCCTCATTCTGGAGCCAGTTTCAACAGGGGTTGGCGGCCAGCGAGCGCGTCTTTGCCCTGATCGATGACGAGCCGTTGGTGATCCAGAACGCGCAGGAGCCGGTCGGGCGGTTGCGCGGGGAGATCATCTTTGATCAGGTCACCTTCAACTATAGCACGGGCCGCAACGCGGTTCTGAACAAGTTCTCGCTCACCATTCCCGCGGGCGAAACCCTGGCCATTGTCGGCCACACCGGCGCGGGCAAATCGAGCATCGTCAAGCTGATCATGCGCTTTTACGAGTTCCAAGGGGGGCGCGTGCTGATCGATGGCCGCGATATTCGCACGCTGGATCTCGGTCAGTATCGCCGTCAGCTTGGCCTGGTTCCGCAAGTGCCATTTCTCTTTTCGGGCACAGTCGCCGAGAACATTCGTTATGGGCGCCCCGACGCCAGCGATGCTGAAGTTGCGGCTGCCGCCAAACAACTCGGTGACGGCAGTTGGCTCGATGATCTCTCCGAAGGCATCAACACCGATGTAGGCGAGCGCGGGGCGCGGCTCTCGCTTGGTCAACGCCAACTGGTCGCGCTGGCGCGCATTCTGCTGCAAGACCCGGCGATTCTGCTGCTGGACGAAGCAACCGCCAGCATCGATCCGTTCACCGAAGCGCAGGTGCAAGCCGCGTTGATGACTGTTTTGCGCCGCCGCACCAGCATTGTCATTGCCCACCGCCTCTCGACCGTGCGCGCGGCCGATCGCATCATTGTGCTGCGCGCGGGTGAGATCATCGAAGAGGGTAACCACGACGGTTTGCTGGCCCAGGGCGGCCATTATGCCGAACTTTACACCACCTATTTCCGCCACCAATCGCTGGAGTTTATGGAATCGTGGAGTCAACAGGCCGCGGAAAGTGAGCCGCCAGCTGTTCCTGTGGCGCTCAGCAAGGCAGAGGGTTAGCCATTGTTAACATAAGTAGCGGTTGTTCTGTTATCATTTCGGGCAGGATGTAGCGCGATTTCAACTCAATAAGCTTTTAGGTAGTGTCGATCTGTGGTCGATGGACGTAAGCCCAATCGACCTCCAGTGCAGAGCCTGCAATTTTTATTGAACCACGAAGGGCACGAAGCAAAAACTCCGTGCTCTTTTTGTCCTTCGTGGTAAAAATATGGTCCGTTTATCAACGCTTTTTTGCCACTACCGTCTTTGATCCACTCGGTTGTGACGAGTGAGCGTACAAAGTATACGCTCAAACTACGACTGTATGTTGATGCGGAGTATTTTGCCCAAGGTTATGCCAACCCTAGCCGCGCAAACTGGTGTGCGGGGGCTTCTAATGCGTGCAGCGCGCTGATCAGCAGCTCGCGCATCCGGGCTTCTTCGGGGTGTCCCTGCCCCGCGAGATTCTGCTCCTGGCCGGGATCACGCTGGAGATCAAAGAGAAGTGGTTCTTCGTGGCGAGTATAGGAATGCGCGGTGTAGCGCCAGACCGGCGTGTTGGTGTAGGGCAAAAAGCGGCCCGCCTCTGGCTCTCTGGGCAGGCGGATCGGCGTGAACCAGCCGTGCGGATTCATAAACATGGTCGAATAGAGCTCGGCGGGCAAGTCGTTGCGGCAGGGATGAAGGTAGGTATAGCGGCCATCGGTGACGTTGATGGTCGAGCCCCAGTAGCCATAGAGCGCCCAATCGCGGTGTTGCGCTTGTTGACCAAGCAAGAGCGGCAATAAGCTACGGCTATGCACATGACCGGGAACCGCGGCCCCCAATGCTTCGAGCATGGTGGCGTAGATGTCTACCGTTGCGGTCAGCGCGCCGATGTGTTGCCCCTGGTGCGGACTTTGTGGATGCCAGATCATCAAGGGGATGTGGCAAAGCGTGTTGTAGAGCGGCGCGTTGGGTTTGCCCATCCAGCCATGATCACCCAGGAAATGGCCATGGTCCGCGGTGATGATCACCATGGTGTTGTCCCACAGGTTGTGCTGGTCGAGCTGATCGAGCACCCGGCCAAACCAGCGATCAACCATGGTTACTTTGCCGGCAAATTGTGAGCGCACAAAGGCGACCTGCCGCTCGCTCAACTTGCTCTGCCCCTCGTCAATGCGCCCATAGTAGGGCCAATTCATCAATTCAGGATTGCGCGGGTCTTCGTCGGTGTACATCGAGGCATAAGGTTCGGGGCAGTGGAAGGGCTCGTGGACATCAAAGCTATCGACCGCGCAGAACCATTTGGGCTGCTCGTGGTTGCGTGCCAGCCAATCCGCCGTAGCCTGGAAGACCTTGGGCGCAAAAAAATCCTCTTCGCTCGTAAAGCCTGCTACATTCCGCGCATAGACCGCGCGATTCATAAACTGAAGCCCGCCCGGTTCGTGTGCCCCGATTTGCTGCAACAGATCGGGGTCGGGCTCGCGCGGGGCCGTCTGCCAGGCATCAAACTCATGCCCACGAATAAACTCAAAGCCGTGATAATCCTCGTAATAACCGTGGCTGCCATGCTGGAAAAAGTGAAAGTGATCGGTAACCAGCTGGGTGACAGCACCGGCGATGCGCGCCGCGCGGGCCGCGGTCACATCAAATGGCTCGATTGGCCCCCACGGTCGCCAGAGAAATTCCTGCATCCCAGCAAAAAATTCTCGGCGTGCGGGCATACAGGGCAAGCTGCCGGTGTAGTGGCTATCAAAAATTGCCGCGCGCTGCGCAAAGCGATCCAGGTTCGGCGTCTGGACATCCAGTTCAATCGGCTGGCCATAGGCTTTGAGAAAATGGCGATTGAGGCTGTCAATCGAGATGAATAAGACATTCATACAAGCTGGCTCCTTGTTGACAATTCGTGGATGAGTTGCGCGTGCGATTCCCCGACGACCGCCTGGCCATCGACCAGCAAAAAAGGCCCGGCAAAACAATCACCGCAACGCTGGAGGCAGAAATCTTCGACCACAACATGATCCAGCGCGCGCAACTGGCGGCGCGTCTCGGCTGTCACATTACTCAGGCAATAATTGATCACAACGTGCTGCGTACTATCAACAGTCTCACACATGGTGGATCCTTGAACGTGGGGGCAGGTGCCAGGGTACTTTTATTATACATAGCGCTACCCAGGGTTACAAACGAGCTTCAGAAATGAGGCACGCCATGCTATTCTCGGTCGGACTCGCTTGCTACAATTAAGCTTTCGTTAAAGCGAACAGTTCAATAAAAGACATATCAGATCCCCATATTTCTGAACGCGGCAAGTGGCTGAGTCACTTGCCGTTTTGTTTGGTTCCCTCTGCTTGCCCGCCAACCCCATAGTTCACCACACTGGAACCCTAAATCCTCTTAAGGTTATCTACTCAAAAGTCGTAGACGATTAATCGAAAAGATGAAGCGAATGACCGATGCTAGGGCCTTCCAAAGCTTGATATAGTCAGGTGCATTCCTGAGTCAAGCTGGCTATATACCAATCAATTTTACCCATTGTGTGCTGCTACGACCGAATACTGAGCAGCTTTTCGGTTCGTTCAGGACAAACAACACACACAACCCTTATTGTTCGATTTCTATTAGACGGAGTTTAAGTATGAAAAAACAGAGTATGTTCCCCCGACAATATTCACATATTTTGCGAACAGTAGCCTTATTGCAATTATTCGCCTTGCTGGGCAGCAGCTTGCTGGCCGCCTTTCCGCCCACCTTGCCATCATCCCTGGCCGGCTTGCAATCATTGATCGGTGAAACCCAGGTTGCCCAGGCAGCGGGGACGATCACCGGCAATGTCTTTCGGGACTTTAACAGCAATGGCGTGGATGATGGCGTCAATGAGGTCGGCGTCGCAGGGGTCACCGTGACAGCCTATGACCGCAGCGGGACTGTGCAAGGCACCACCACGACCGATGCCGATGGTAATTACGCCCTGAGCGCGGGCGGTGCAGGCCCCTATCGTATTGAGTTTACGGACCTGCCAGACGGCTACGAGCCGAGTTCGCATGGGCCGGGCAATGGCACCAGCACCCAGTTTGTGGCCGATGGGGATTCTACCAATATTAACTTTGGTATCAATCAGCCCTGTGACTACTGCCAAGACAATCCATCCCTGTTGACGAGCCGGTTACAGAATGGCAGCCCAAGTCATGCATCGAATAACAATCAACCTTCGGCCTATCGCTATCCGTACAGCATCTCTGGCCACGTGCCAAACCCGACAATTACCACCGCTACTCATGTCCAGGACACAGGGTCAATCTGGGGCTTAGCCTACAACCGGGAAAGCAGAACACTGTATCAAAGTGCCCTGCTGAGACGGCACGCGGGGTTGGGCCCCAACGGGATCGGCGCGATCTATCAGCAGACTGATGTCAACAACCCAGCGAGTGTTTCGCTGTTCTACGATTTTGGGGCGCTCGCGGGCACGGTTCCTGATAATGCGACTCGTTTTCCCGGTGTGGGCAATGCCTTTGGCGAGGAAGGCCCGTGTCGCACGTGTGACAATATCGATCCTGCGGTCTTCAACGATGTGGGCAAAGTTGGGTTGGGGGACATTACCATGTCACCAGACAACAGCACACTCTACATCAGTAACCTGGCTGACTGCAACATCTATGCCATCAACACGAGTGGGGCACCGACCGCCCAGGTGATCGGGGCTGCTCCCTGGCTGGCCACAGACTTCTGCGGCACAAATCCTGTTGGCGGTGGGCCGACCGGCGTTGCTCGTCCCTGGGCAGTGAAGGCCTATGGCGACTCGCTCTATGCAGGCATCATGTGTGATGCCAGTACATCGACAACCTGTACGGCCACCGGTGCCTGTGCCGACCTCAAGGCCTATGTCTACGAGTGGGATGGCACGAGTTGGAGCAGTGTGCTGGCATCGCCGATTGTGCTGAATTATACCCGCAACCTTCACAATGATAATGGCGGAGGCAATTTCTGGCATCCCTGGGTCAATGATTATGCAACGATGAAACCCTACGTGGATCTTGGAGAGCCCGGTGATGCAAATGATGCGAACTATCCCCAACCGATTCTGACGCAGATCGAGATAGATGTGGATGGTTCTTTTATCCTGTCTTTTGGGGATCGAACTGCCTATCAACTGGGCTATGAGGCTCCAGCACCAGATGCGGGCAGCGCTGGGGATATCGATAATGAGTATGCCTCGGCAGGCGACCTCTTGCGCGTGGCGCACAACAATGGGGTTTACACCCTGGAGAACAATGGGGTGGCGGGCTCACTGGTAGGAACAGGGATCAGCGGGCCAGGAGGCAATGCCTTTTATGACTTGCGATGGCTGACAGGATCTGGAGCATCTGGCCGAGGTGATTCCGTAGTAGGCGGCTTAGCCTTCTTACCCGGTGCCGAACAGATTGCAGTGGTTGCTGGCGATCCCTGGCAGTCTTATAGCGGTGGCATCTCGTTCTACTCAAACCTAAATGGGAATTTTGCTCGTGCGGCCACGTTGTATCAGAACACAACTACTAGTAGGGAATTTGCCAAATCAGCTGGTTTAGGGGATATGGTGCTCCTCTGCGACCCGGCCCCAATCGAGATTGGCAACCGAGTGTGGAATGACCTCAACAATAACGGAGTGCAAGACCCAGGTGAGCCGGGCATTCCAGGCATCACCGTCAGCCGCCAGGGGCCAACCAACACGGTGACCACGGTGACGGATGCGAATGGCAATTATTACTTTGGCGATTTGCGCCCAAACACCACCTACGTCTTGACGATCGACCCAGCCCAGGGCCCGTTGACAGGCTTGAGCCTGACCACCCCGAATGCACAGGCCATCAGTGGCAGCCCAACCAGCAACGATGCTATCCTCGACACACGCGATAGTGATGCAACCCTGTCTATCGGTCTGGCGACGATTGTCTATACAACCGGCACGCCCGGTCAGAACAACCACGGGCTGGACTTTGGCTTTGTCGGCCCGGAATACGACCTGGCATTAATCAAGACCCTGGCCCCCGGGCAAGCCGCGACGGTGCGGGTGGGCAGTGTGGTGGCGTACGAA
>CAZIRP010000042.1:0-48568 GCA_964541665.1 uncultured Caldilineaceae bacterium
TTAAATTTGTCTCTGCCATCTCAAAAAAATGTTTGTCATTAAGATTACAGTAATAGATTCTATGATAAATACGACCCATACCTAGATAGGCATTTGCCATAATATAATGGACAAAAGTTTCAGATATTGCCTGTTGGTGATTCGTAGAATTAATTCCAGTTAACGATTGTCGATAAACGGATTCTGCGATTGCCAATTGCTCCCAATCCAGAGTGTCACAGCTTTTACTCGTTTTCGCCATTACTTCGAAATAAAGAGCATTCCCCAAGCTATTGAGTAACCGCGGGTAGTCTGGATCAAACTCGAGTCCGCGTTGGTAGGCAGCTTTGGCTTGCTCTAAAATAGACTGATAGGGCTTTTCATCTTCGTTGAGTTCATTGGCCAATTGCAGATAGCTATTCCCCAAAAATAGTGCAGCCAACGTCTTGCTCGCCTGCTCAAATCCAGCCGCATCTAGGGCGGGGAGGGCCACAAACTGAGTGGTTTGGCAGACTTCAAATTGACTCGGATGAAACTGGGGCTCTGCCAAAATGGTGGCAAACAAATGGGCTGCCTGGCAATAACCCGCAACCTCGCGGCGCTCATGATAGTCCAGCCCCATAAACACGAGCGCAAGTGTGCGGATGCGGGCTTCGAGACGCTTGTTTAAGTCACTTGATTCCGATAGGCTCTTTAGAGTGTAAGTAATCGGGGTGCCGATTGAGTAAGGACCTACAAACTCGTCCAGTGTTATGGCCGGGCGTTCAGGAAGCGGCGCAACATAAAAGAAGGGTTGCAGCTTCCATTGATGCTCAGAGTGTTGCTCAAGAACGCCATAAATGACTACATTAGCATTCAAATTCGCTGCAACGGTTGTGACCGATTCCTCATCGACTTCTGGGATATGTTTATCTGGTCCCCAAATGGTTATCCCTTCTGGGAAGAACTTTTGCCAAAGTGCAACAGAATCAGCTTCGTTGATAAGGACGTTCGTGATCTTTTGCGGGCGAATCACCGCTTCCCGCAGTGCAACTTGCTGTCCATTACTATCAAAGGCCTGAAAGGGTGCCACAGCAATGTTATAAGTACCGACGGGCATTACAACAGGCGTTGGTGTCGGTGTTGGCAAAGGGGTTACGGTCGGGGTCGGTGTCGCGTTGGCGACGGCAGCGATGGTCGCTACGCCTTGGGTTACCTGAGCCGTATCGTCCCCAATATCCCAAATCTTAGACCACGCAGAGAAAAGTACCACAAGCGCAATGCTGATTGCACCTATTCCGAGTGCCATCAGCCAATACGGAATCACAACGGTGCCGATCTGGATAATATTCTTGCCGACGATCACCGAGCGCGAGCCTTCGCCAATTTCAGCGGTGATCACATCTCCCGGGGAGCGCGTAAACCAGCGGCCAATTTTGCGGAATCGGTTGCTCAATGTGCCACGCTGCGAGGGCGGAGTCGTGTTCTCATTCATGTACGTTATACTGGATGCCGAGAAATGTAGCTTTGTTTTACGTTGAGGCTGCGGGCGTGAAGCGTTCTCGCCACCAGTCCACTACAGCGCCACCAGCTTTGTTGAGGATTTTGCCAACTGCAGGCAATCCGAACAGTTCGGTGATGGCTTGTGTCAATTCGGGCACATTGTCGAGCAGCCAATCGCCGACCCGTTGGATCGTGCTGCCACTCGGTGTTTCGCCCGACTCAGTTTTGTTTAATTCGGCTTGGAGGGTTTCGAGTTGAGCTTCGGCGCGCCCTGCAGTGCGTGGATCGATATTGCTTTGTTTAAGCAAGGTAGCGAGCTTTGTAAATTGTTGCTCAAGAGCGTGCAGCTCGGCAGGTGTGGGAGGTGAATTGATCTGTTGGGTAATGTTTTTACCGACGGCCACATTTTGCGCACCAGCACCCACAGTGGCCACGATCACATCACCGCCTGCTTTGTGACCAACAACTTTGTCGCCTTTAACTTCATCCCCGTGGACAACTTTATCACGACCGACAAAATCGCCACTGCCGATGTTGACGCTGCCGCCAATATAAGCGCCACCGCCGGTATCGATCTGGTTGGATCCAGGTTGACTCATGGGGGATAGATTCTCCTGAATGATGTTAATAAAAATGTAAAGAAGGCTTATCCCCTACCATACAGGAGAATGTGGCGCTTGTCAATCACCAATTTGAGGGAATAACCGAACGCATAAGACGAGTCCAACCACCACTTCCCCGCAACGTGCGACATGACGAATTGTACCCGATTATTGTAAACTGTACTTGAATCTTACCCTTTCCCTATCAGCGTAAAGGAATTGAATGATGAAACATATCCCCCGCCGCATTCTGTCCGTGTTGCTACTGTTTGGCTTGTTCCTGAGCGGCTGCACTATGATCCAGCCGCCGACCCCCGCCAATGGTGGCGGCACGGTGCCGGAACTGCCGTTGACCGCCCCGCTCCCTGCCGACCCCAATGTACGTATGGGTCAACTCGACAATGGGCTGACCTATTTTATTCGCCATAACAGCAGGCCGGTCAATCGGGCCGAGTTGAGACTGGTGATCAATGCTGGCTCTCTACTGGAAGATGAGGATCAAGTTGGGTTGGCGCACTTTTTGGAGCACATGCTCTTTAATGGTACACGCCAATTTCCCAACAACGAATTGATCGATTTTCTGGGGTTAATTGGCATGGAATTCGGGCCGGATCTGAACGCCTATACCAGTTTTGATGAAACTGTCTACCAATTGTATGTGCCTACCGATCAACCCGAGCATTTCGATAAGGCGTTTGATGTTTTAGAAGATTGGGCCGCCTATGCCACGTTGGACCCTGAAGAGGTAGAGAAAGAACGCCAGGTGGTGGTTGAGGAGTGGCGGCTCTGGGAGGCCAATGCGGATGGGCGTATCAACGAACAATTGTGGCCGCAGATTTTTGGCGATTCTCAATACACAGATCGGATGCCGATTGGGGATATGGAGATTATCCGCACGGCATCGGTCGAAGCATTGCGCCGCTTCTATCAAGATTGGTATCGCCCCGATTTGATGGCCGTGATCGCTGTCGGTGATTTCGATGTAGATGCCGTAGAAGAAAAGATCCGGGCGCACTTTAGCAATCTACCAGTTCCCGAGGCCCCGCGTCCGCGCGCTACTTTCGAGGTTCCCGAACATGCCGAGCCACGCTATCTCGTGCTGAGTGATCCTGAACAGTCCTACACCCTGCTCGAGGTATTGATCAAACGTCCGGCAAATCCCTCACACACCGTAGCCGATTTTCGCAATGATCTGATCACGTCTCTCTTCTACCAGATGTTCAACCAACGCTTGAATCAACTCCGGCTGCAAGAGGAGCCGCCTTTTGTCTATGCGGGCGCGGGGGCTGGCGAGTTTATTCGCCCATTGGAAGTGACTAATTATTACGCGCAAGTCCAAGATACCGGGCTCATCAACGGGTTGACGGCGTTGGTAACCGAGATCGAGCGTGTTCAACAACATGGGTTTACCGAGAGCGAGCTCGAGCGTGCCAGCAAAATTATTCTGCGCAGTTTGGAACAGGCCTATAAAGAACGGAACAATCAGTACAGCATTGATTTTGTTTATGGCCTACAGCAACAGTTTTTGGTGGGCACGGTCGATGTTCCTATCGAGACGCGCTATCAGTTAGCCCAGCAGCTTCTTCCTGCTATCACGCTGGCGGAGGTAAATCGTCTGGTGGCAGAAATGGTGGCCGAGGAAAACCGGGTGGTCTTTGCCATTGCACCCGAGCGGGCAGATCTGGTATTACCCACCGAAGACGAATTGGCGGCTGTCTACGCTGCCGTAGCGGCTGGCTCGCTTGAGCCCTATGTGGACCAAGTTGTGGATGAACCGTTGGTTGCCGTAGTGCCTGAACCAATTGAGATCGTCAGTGAGGCCTATTACGAGGAGTTGGATGTCAGCGAGATCCGCCTGGCGAATGGCATCCGCATCTTGATGAAACCGACCGAATTTCAAGCGGATGAAATTCTGTTCTCTGCGAGTAGTCCCGGTGGCCTTTCCTTATTGCCCGATGAAGAGTATGTGGCAGGGTGGCTGATCCCCGAGGTGGTGGTGCAGAGCGGCGTTGGCCCGTTCACCCAAACCGAACTCGACAATCTATTGGCCGGTCAGCAGGCTTATGTTTCGCCCTATATTGGTAAGTTGTACGAGGGTTTTAGTGGTGGTTCCTCCGCCGATGATCTGGAAACGCTCTTTCAATTGATTTACCTCTACGCCACTGCTGCGCGGGCCGATACCGCCGCCTTTGCCGCGGTAGAAAATGATTGGCTGGATTGGCTGGAGAATCGTCTGCTCGACCCGACGAATGTTTTCTATGATGCTGTGAATCGGGCGATCCATGGTGAGCATCTGCGCTATCGCTGGCCGACGGTCACGGAAATTCGCTCCTTGGATCGCGCACGGGCAATGGCAATCTACCAGGAACGATTTGCCGATATGGATGATTTCACCTTCGTCTTTGTCGGTAATTTTGAAGTGGAGGCGATGCAAGCATTGGCGCAACGGTATCTCGGCGCATTACCTGGTTTGCCTACAAACGAGACTTGGCTCGATCTCTCGTCTACATTGCCCACCACCATCGTTGAAGAGACGGTCTACAAGGGCCAAGCTGAGCAGAGCACTGTCTATATTGCCTTCACGGGGCCTGCTGATGCCAGCGAAGAACATCAAGCTCGTCTGGATCAATTGCGCCAATTGCTCGATCTGCAGGTGACGCGCACACTGCGCGAGGAGATGGGTGGTATTTATGGTGCCTATGTCGATGGTTATATGAGCGTGGAGCCCAGCGGCGAATATATGTTTAGCATCGAATTCACCTGTGATCCAGCACGGGTAGATGAATTGGTCGCAGCATTCTTCGCCCTGGTCGAAGAGTTGCAAGGGGTGCCGCCAATGACAAGCGATATTGAAGCCATCCAGCAACAGATCTTGGTGAATCAGGAGGATTCATTGGAGGATAATCAATGGTGGGTCGACCAGATCGACTACTTTGCCACTGTATCCGACCGGGATCTAACGATGCTCGTTGCCCAAGTTGAGGCTGAACAGGCTGGCGAGGATATTTCTGCCGAGGAGATGCAGGCTACCGCGTTGGAATATCTACCAGTGGATCGGTATATCAAGGTCGTGCTCTACCCTGAGGCATACCAAGAGTAGACGATGGACGATAGACGGTGGTTCAACCGTCCATCGTCTATCGGTCCCTACCTCTACCGCTCGTCGCTTTCCAGGTTCAACCAGGCCAGTTCCGCCGGGGTCAATTTGAGCTCAGCCGCGGCCGCGTTGGCGCTGAATTCCGCGGGCGTGGCCGAACCAGCCAGGGCAAAGGCGTTGAGGGGTTGGCTCAGCACATAGGCCAGTGCAATCTGCGCCTGGCTCATGCCCTTTTCTGCGCCGAGAATGTCCACCCGATCCAGCCGCTGGAAGTTCTCTTCGGTGCCATAGGTGGCCGCGGAGAGTTTGTCGCCATAGGTTTCAAAACTGTCTAAATTGTCGCGGCGGAAGCGCCCGCTGAAAAAGCCGCCCGACAAGCTCGACCAGAAGAAGAGCGGCATCTGCGATTGTTGATACCAGGCCCGTTCTTCCGCACCGGCTGGGCCAGAGATGCTGACGCAGTTTTCCCACGGCGCTCGCAATTGCACGGCCAGGCTGAAGTTGGGGCTGCTGGCAACGAAGGGCTTTAAGCCATTCGCTTCAGCATAGGCATTGGCTTCCAACAGACGCGCCACCGACCAGTTTGAACCACCAAACGCACCGATCTTACCCGCGCGGTGATGCTCGTTCAGAATCTCGACAATCGGCCCCACTGGCTTGCTGGGGTCGTCGCGATGCAACAAGTAGAGGTCGATAAACTCAAACTTGAAGCGCGCCAGCGAATCGTGCAGATCCGCGGTGATGTCAAACGGGGTGACGCGCTGCCGGTCCTGGTTGTGATGCGCGCCTTTGCCGATCACGACGATTTTGTCGCGCACCCCGCGCTCGTTGACCCAGCGGCCAAAGATGCGCTCGACATCGCCGCCGCCATAGCCGTGCGCGGTGTCAAAGGTATTGCAGCCATTTGCAAAGACATGGTCGAGCAGAGAGAGGCTATAGTCCGCCTGTTTGGTGCTGAGCATGGTCGAGCCTTGCACAAGCCGAGAGATTGGCTTGTCCACGCCGGGTACACTGCCATAGTTCATGGGTTGATTCCTTTGGTAACAATTGAAGATGGTCGAGGCTTCCCTGGGAAGCTGCAAGCAACCGCGTAAGTCCTGGCGTTTGAGTATGTTTGCGGCATTATGCTATATCGTACCCGGTGAATCTCACAAATCGACCGCTCGCCCACAATTTACAAGGGAATAGATTGTAAGAGCCTTTTTAGCCTGCACGTAATTACTTGCGCATGAAGAAGATGTGCAGTGGCCGATAGAGCCAGTAGATTGGGCAGAACCCGACAAGACTGGTGACGACAAAAGCAATCGCAATGATGCCCAGAATGATGGCGACGGGCCCGCTGATCCAGCCCAGCGCATAGGCGATTGCAACTGCGATTGCCGCAGCGAACCGTATAACGCGATCGATAGTGCCCATATTGGATGGTAATTTCATGATGTTTCTTCCTCCAGGAAGGATTTCTGTAAGCGAGATTGTTAGCCGCACCTGCGACCCAGGGCGCCCGCGATCAAGCTACTGATACCCGCAACGCGCCCGGTCAAGGCCAGGAGCAAGGTCGCGGCGGAGCCGATCAGAACGCCACCCAGCAAGGCCATTTCCCATAGGCTGCTATTCATGGAAAAAGTTCCCCAGCCTAATTTTCGGCCATTATCAATCAACAGGACAAGCCCCAGCAGTACCACGAGCCCGGCAAAACCTGTGCGCAGTTGATCGGGCTTGATGATGCGGGTCAGCCGAGCGCCGAGCAGACTGCCCAGAATCCCGGCCACGGCAAAGCTGACAATCACTGGCATGTCCACCATCTCACCGCCCAGGTGGCCGAGGAGCCCCGCGGCACTGTTCATGGCGATGATGACCAGCGAGGTGCCGACCGCTTCGCGCATGGACAACCCCACGATCATCACCAGCGCCGGAACAATCAAAAAACCACCACCAACCCCTAAAAATCCCGTGAGTGCGCCGACGGTGCCGCCGCTGAGGGCAATGCTCAGCCAACCACGCCGCGCCCGTAGCTGAGCAGTCGGTGGCTTGCTGAGCAACATCCACCCACCGATCACGAGCATCAACAGCGCAAAAAGTGTCATCAACAGGGGTGGCGGAACCCGTTGCGATAGCCCCGAAGCTGCATACGCGGCAACCATGCCGACGCCGCCAAAGAGTAGCGCGACCCGCCATTGCACCGTGCCCTGAGTTCGATGGAAAAAGGCACCCATGCTGGCATTGACCCCGACGATGATCAGCGAGGCTGTGACCGCTGCTTGTGGGCTTTGCCCCGCAATGTAGACCAGCACCGGCACGGTGAAGATCGAGCCGCCGCCGCCCAGAACCCCAAGCGTCAGGCCAATCAGGATGCCAAAAAGCAGATCAACGCCGAGCATGAGGCTATCCATGCCGCGGCTCCTTGCGCGTGGTCGGTAATTCCTGTGACCACACGTCGAGCGGCTCGTTCAGGCTCAACACCTGGTTGTAGCCATATGCCCGTAACAGGCTGGCTGCAATCTGCGAACGATAGCCACTTGCGCATTGGGTGACAATCAGGTGCTCCTTGGACAGTTCGTCTAACTGTTGCGGCAAAAAGCCCAGAGGAATGTTGCGTGCCCCCACAATGTGTTCGTCCGCATATTCGCTCTGCCCCCGCACGTCGACGATCATCAGGCCATTGCGCGGCATCCGTTCGGCCAATGCCTGGGCGTTGATCGTCGGGAGATTGGCGCGTGCATCGTTGACGATCTCTGGAGCAAAGTAGCCAGGAATATTGTCGATACCAATCGCCCGAAGCGCGGCTAAAATTGGCTCGACCTCGGCCAACGACGGCATGATCAGATAGAGCGGGCGCTCATAATCGACAAACCAGCCCAGATAAGTGGAAAAGGTACGGTTAGTCGAGGGAATGCTCACCGTACCCGGCCAGTGTTTCTGCACAAAGGCTGCGGCAGGGCGCAGATCGACCACGAGTTGGCCGTTCGCCAGGGCCGCATCAAGATCCGCTCGGTCGAGTTGCACCGGGGCCAACAGGTGCGACAACAATGCCGGCCCGCGCTTGTTGACTTTTTTCATCTGGGCAAAATAGCGGGGTGCCTCTGGCTGATCGGCCAGTAACCACTGCACAAAATCGGCTTCGTGCTCAAACTGAAGCGCTGGATTAAAGAGCTTTTCATAGCCAAGCGTGGTGGAAGGCACCGCTCCCAGCGCTTTGCCACAGGCGCTGCCCGCCCCATGCCCAGGCCAGATCTGCAAATAGTCGGGCAATTCTTTCACCCGTTGCACACTGTGGAATTGATGCTGCGCGCCGATCTCCTTGCTGCCCACCACACCCGCCGCGGTCTCCAGCAAATCCGGGCGGCCTACATCGCCCACAAAGAGGAAATCACCCGTAAAGATGCCCATTGGCTGTTCGGTGACCAGTGTATCGGTAAGCAGGAAAGAGATGTGTTCTGGCGTATGGCCCGGGGTATGCATCACCTCGAAGCGGACGTTGCCGACCATCCACCGATCTCCCGCTCGTACAGAAACAACGTTCGGCTCATCGGCGTAGCTGTATTTCCAGTCGGCATCGCCCATATCACTCAGGTAGATGGTTGCGCCGGTCGCGGCGGCTAATTCTCGGCTGCCGCTGACAAAATCGGCGTGAATGTGCGTCTCCGTCACCTGGGTGATCTGCAACCCCTCCTGCGCCGCGGTCTCCAAATAGGGGCGAATGTCGCGCATCGGGTCAACCACAATCGCTTCGCCGGTTTCGACACAGCCCACCAGATAGGAAGCCTGCGCCAGATGTTCATCATAGAAATAACGCAATAACATTGTTTCTCTCCTTCTTGACTGGAATGGCAGCTATTGGCATGGTCACTACCGGAGTGGTAACCCCGCTGTTTGCCATTCAATTACGCCACCCAAGTTATATAAATGGTCATAACCAGCTTTCGCTAAGAGCTGCATCGCCTGTCCACTGCGATTGCCGCTGCGGCAATAGAGCACAATCGGCTGATCCTGTGGCAGCTCGCCCAGACGATTGGGCAACTCCTGCAATGGAATATTCTGCGCCCCGGCAATGTGCCCGCTGGCAAACTCTTCGGGGGTCCGCACATCAACCAGCAGATGAGGCTGCCCCGTCTGGGTAAATTCGCTCTGATACGCCGCGGGGGACAAAGCCTGCAACGTTGCCCCAGTGTTCACCAGGGTTTTCCTGGGGATCAATACCAGAAAGATCAGCAACAATACTACGATCCCAATCGCAATTCCTGTTGTCACACGCATTTTCCTCTCCACTAACCGCTCAATTCTGAACGTTGAAGCTTGCACTTGCCTCAGTCTAGCGTAGAAAAATTGCGCCCGTTCCCCCCGGTTGCTTATACTTGCTATAAGTCTCTACTTATGGAAAGATAGTATCAGACTATGATCGACTTATACAAACTTTCACTCTTCGTCCAGGTCGCGCGGTTTGGTAGCTTTAGCGCGGCCGCCGAACGCCAATTGATGAGCCAATCGGGTATCAGCCAACACATGCGCGATCTCGAACGCAGCCTGGGGGCCACCTTGTTTGAGCGCGGGCGGCGCGGGGTGACCCTCACCGAAGCGGGCGAACGCTTGCTGACCTATGCGGATCGGATCTTCGCGCTGGTGGCCGAGGCCGAAGCCGCGGTGACCAATGTGGAGCAATTGACCGGTGGCCAGGTCAGCCTGGGCGCGTCGCCTGGTGTGGGTGTCTATCTGCTGCCCGAGTGGATTCAGAGCTTCCGTCAGCGCTATCCCCAGCTGACCGTGACCCTGCACACCAACATTACCAGTCGCATCCTGGCGGATCTCTTTGAGAATGGATTGGATTTTGGCATCATCGAAGGGGAACTGACCGAGGTGGTTTCGCCCGATCTCAGCGTTTATCCATTACAGGAGAACGAGCAACTGGTGGTGGTGGGGCGTCAGCATCCCTTTTGGGATCGTCAGGAGCTGGCGATTGAGGAGTTAAACCAGCAGGAATTTGCGATGCGTCAACCCAACAGCCAAAGCCGCCTCTGGCTGGATAGCATGTTGGCGGCCTATCATGTACAGCCGCGCATTACGGTCGAATTCGACAATCTGGAGTCGGTCAAACGGTTGGTGACGTTGGGGCAGATGCTGACCATCTTACCCGGGTACGCGGTGCACACCGAAGAAGCGGTGGGATTGTTACGCGCCATCCGGTTGAAGGATCGGCCATTGGTGCGCACGATCCGCCTGGTGTGGGACAAACAACGCCCTTTTACCCCAGTCGCCCGTTCGTTGCTGCGCCATCTTCAAGGCTGCTTCCCGGCCCTGCGCGGGGTTTGAACGCGCAGACCTTACACCGGCTCAAATTGATCCAACAGATCATTCGCCCATTGTACGTTGGCATCGCGTGTGCGCCCGGCCAGGTGCGGGGTGTGGACGACGTTGGATCGGCCCAACAGTGGATCATCGAGCGCGAGCGGCTCGTAATCAAAGACATCGGCGGCCAGACTCAACTCGTCGGCCAGCACGCGGCGGCGGATCGCATCGGTGTCGCAGATGCGCGCCCGCGTTGCCAGCACCACCAGGCAGCCCGTGGGCAAAGCGTCGATCAATTCCGCGGTGACCAGACCCTGGGTCGAATCGGTCAGTGGCAACATTGGTGCAAAGATTTCAGCATCTTTCACCAATTCACTCAGGTGATGAACACGGCGTGCGCCAGCCCGGTGAAAGCCCGGCTCCGCCGCGAATGGATCCCAGACCGCGACATCGGCCCCAAGCATGTGGCAAAAGCTGGCGTAGCGACTGCCGATATTCCCCGCGCTGACAATGCGCACCCGTTTGCCAGCAATGGTGCCATTGGTAAACCGGCTGTCATCGCTGTATTGCGCACCCAGGTGGCCCGGCCCTTGATTGGCGGCCGCGCTGTAGTTCGTCCATGGGTCGAGCGAAGTCAACATCGCATGGTAATTTTGCGGAATCTGGCGCAGCGCGCACAGGGTCAAGCCCAGGGCGAATTCCGACACCGATTGCCCCCAAAAGCCTTCGCTGCGGTGATCATAGCGTTTGACGGCCCGGTTGTTGAGCACGTCCGCCACTGCCGCGGGGAGCGTGCTCGGCCCATACAGGGCTGGGAAAGCGGCTTCGCGCAAGCGCGTAAACCCGTGCAGGCAGCCCGCTGTCACGGGCACGCCCATGCAGACAAGCCGTGTCACCTCGCTCGGCTGCGCAACAACTTCCCCCAAGGTGCGCGCATCACCGCGGGCGAGCCGGATCAGCGCGGTTTCGTCGACAGCTTGCCAGCGTTTGTAAAGTTGTTCGGCCACAAATGGCCAGTGGGCCTCAAAATCGGCATGAATGACAATCAGATTTGCCATTGTTCTCTCTTTTTTGTTTGATCGAACTATCTTGGGCGTGGATAAATGGGTAATGGCACTTTGTAGCTGATCAACGTAAACCTGCTGTTGGTTCATCAACCCTTTCTTGCCGCCACGAATCGATGACTTAGGGCTGGCTTTTGCGCGCCAGCAGGATCAGATGATCGCTGGCCGCGTGATACTCGGTGCCATCAAAATCGCCCCAGACGGCCTCGAGTGAAAATCCGGCCTGGTGCAACAAAAGCTCGGCTTCACCCCGCCACAGAAACCGCAGCGTGAAGGGGCAGATCGTGCGTCGAACTTCCCCGCCTGGCAAAATTTCTTCGTAGATAAAGCGCGTCTCTTGCAATTGCTCGGCCCAATCGACCATGCGCACACACCATTTGACCACCTGCGCGCCCGTGGTTGGATCTTCCCACTGATCGGCCAGTTCTTGCAGGCCATGCACCGCTTGCAGCCGCGCCACATCGGGGTTGAAGAGGTCGATCAAGAGCAGACCATCCGCCCGCAGGTGGCGATGGACGTTGCGCAGCGCCGCCAGTTGATCGGCCTGGCTAGTCAGGTGCATCAACGTATTGCTGGTGCAAAAGGCGAAGGTGAAGGCTTTTTCCGGCAGATCAAAAGTGCGCAGATCGGCTTCGTGGAGTGTGATGCGCGCTGCGTGGGCCGTGCCCGCCAATTTGCGCCGCGCCACTTGCAACAACGCCGGGCTGAGGTCAACCCCGGTGATCGTGTAGCCAGCCGCGGCCAGCGGAATCAAGACGCGGCCCGTGCCGCAGCCCAATTCCAGGATCGGGTCTCCGCTCTCGGCGACCAGATCGGCAATGGCCTCCAGGTCGGCATCGTAGTCGCGATAATCGCCGTCGTAGAAGCGCGCAAATTGATCAAATTGGGTGGCCGCGTTGGGGGCCGCGTGGCTGTCGAGATAGTCTGGTTGCATAGGGCGTATGATACCGATGACGGGTACATTTGGGCAAACGCCAAGACCAGCCGTCACCTGTTTGACAGTGTGTACGGGATCCTTTAGACTACAAACACCCATAGATTTTGCGATTCCAGCTTCATCGTACTTTGGATCGTATTGCTCCCGTAGCCATGATTCATGCACCGCCATCGACAATTGATGCTGTCAGGCAGGCAATGCACCAGCGATGATGGCGCGCGCCGAACGCGTCAAACTCCACGGAGAGGGTTTTATGCAGATCACACCAGCACAGATCGAACAATTCCAGACAAAAGGCTATTTCATTCTGGAACGAGCGCTGAGCCAGGCCCAACTCGACGGGCTGCGCGCCGAATGTCAGCGCTATGTGGACAAATTCGAGCGCGAGATGGAAGCCAAGGGGGTTACTTCGCACGGCATCAACCATTACAAGACCCGCTATTTTATCTCCAACCGCGGCAACGAAAGCCCGATCATCAGCAGTTTCCTCTTCAGCGAACTGATGGCCGATGTCGCCCGCACCACGCTGGGGCCGAATGCCTATCTCTTCAACGAGCAATATGTGGTCAAGGCCGCGGAAAAGGGCACCAAGTTTGCCTGGCACCAGGATTCCGGCTATATCGGCCATTACCATCGCCCCTATCTTTCCTGCTGGTGCGCGCTGGATGATATGAGCGTCGAGAATGGCACGATCTACGTGCTCTCGTACGAAGAGGCCGGCATGACCGCTGATGATCTCTTTGATCATGTAGTCGAGGCGGGCACGAACGACAAAGTCGGCTATCATGGCGACAACCCGGGTACGCCTTGCCTGGTGCCCGCGGGCAGCGTGGTTGTCTTTTCGAGCCGCACCTTTCACCGCAGCGGCCCCAACACCACCGACAAGATGCGCCGCAGCTATCTGGCCCAATACTCCGCCGAGCCGATCTTAAAGAAAGATGGCTCCGGCCTCTGGGCGCAGGCTGTGCCGCTGCTGCTGGATGGTGTGCGCCAGGCCCCAAGCTATGAAGAGGCGACAGGATGAGAGTCATTCAGGTTGGCCTGGGCGGGATGGGCAACGCCTGGTTGCAGGCTGTGCAAGCATCCCCTGTGGTTGATTATGCTGGTTTTGTCGAAATCAACGAGGCGATTGCCACCGCACAAGTCGAAAAGTACAAGCTGGACGGCGCGCCGGTTTTTCGGTCACTCGACGAGGCGTTGCGCGCCCTGGATGTGGATGGGGTGATCAATGTGACGCCGCCCCAGTTTCATAAAGCGGTTTCGATCACGGCGCTGGACACGGGCGTGCCCGTGCTCTCTGAAAAGCCGCTGGCAGATACCCGCGAGGCCGCGCTCGATATTGTTGCCGCGGCTGAGCGCACCGGCGTGCTGCACATGGTGACCCAAAATTACCGCTACAAACCGCCGATCCAGACGTTGAAGCAGGCTCTGGTTCACGGTGAAATGGGCGAGATCGGCGCGCTGCACGTCGAGTTTTTCAAGGGGCCCCACTTTGGCGGCTTCCGCGAAGAGATGGCCTACCCGCTGATCATCGACATGTCGATCCACCATTTTGATCTGATGCGCTTCCTGCTTGGCAGCGATCCGGTTTCGGTCTATGGGCGCAGTTGGAACCCGCGGTGGAGTTGGTTCAAGGGCGATGCTTCGGCCGCGGTCTTGCTGGAATTCGCCAACGGGGTGCATGTTTCGTATGACGGCTCGTGGTGCGCGCAGGGCCGCGAAACAAGCTGGAATGCGAATTGGCGCTTTGAGTGTGCCGCGGGGATCGTCAGCCTGATCGATGATCAGGTCTACACCCAGGGCACCGGCCAGGCTGCCGTGCTGGTGGACCGTGTGACCATGCCCCGCACCGATCAAGCCTATTTGCTGCATGAATTTTACGAAGCCGTCACGCAGGGCAAACCGCCAGTTACCACCGCGCAAGACAATCTCCGATCACTCGGTATCGTCTTCGACGTGGTGCAATCCTTCGAGACGGGCCAGCCCGTACGCAGCATGGATTAAAAAAAATCTCCCCAGAGTGCGCAGATTTCGCAGATGTAAATGATTAATCTGTGTGATCTGTGGATTCCCAAAAGTGGTAGTGATAAAAGATGATTGATGATTGACTGCATTTTTTTACCACGAAGGACACGAAATACACGAAGTTTTTCTTCGTGCCCTCGGTGCGCTTCGTGGTTCGATCCGGCTGTTGTAGCACCTATCAACTCAAAGTTGACACTACCAACTATCTTTTAGATTTTTCTTAAGGAGACAATCATGGCACGACCAGTTACCTTATTCACCGGTCAATGGGCTGATCTGCCCTTGGAAACGCTGGCGCAGAAGACCAGCGAATGGGGCTTCGATGGTTTGGAATTGGCCTGTTGGGGCGATCATTTTGAGGTTGACAAAGCGCTGGAGAGCGACAAGTATGTGCGCGAAAAGCGCGATCTGCTCGAAAAGTACAATCTCGGCTGCTGGGCGATCAGCAATCATCTTGTTGGCCAATGTGTGTGCGACCCAATCGATGTACGCCACAGCCGCATTCTCCCGCCCCGCTTGTGGGGCGACGGCGACCCCGAAGGCGTGCGCCAGCGTGCCGCCGAAGAGATCAAAAATACGGCCAGCGCGGCCAAGTTGTTCGGGGTGGATGTGGTCAATGGCTTCACTGGCAGCAGTGTTTGGGCCAAGCTCTATTTCTTCCCACCCACCAGCCAGGAGGACATTGAAGAAGGTTACCAGGATTTTGCCAATCGCTGGACACCGATCTTCGATCACTTCCAGGCAAATGGCATCAAATTTGGGCTCGAAGTGCACCCAACCGAGATCGCCTACGACATCATCACCTTCCAGCGTGCGCTCAAGGCGGTCGATCATCATCCGGCGTTTGGGGCCAACTTTGACCCCAGCCACTTGATCCACCAATTTGTCGACCCGGTCGAGTTTATCTATGAATTTGGCGACCGCATCTATCACGCCCACGTCAAGGATAGCCGCGTTCGCCTGACTGGGCGCAACAGCATCCTGAGCTCGCATCTGGATTTTGGCGACCCGCGCCGCGGCTGGGATTTTGTCTCGCCCGGTCATGGCGATGTGAAGTGGGACCCGATCGTGCGTGCGCTCAACAGTGCCGGCTACCAGGGGCCGCTCTCGATCGAGTGGGAAGATAGCGGCATGGATCGCGAATTTGGCGCGCAGGAGGCGCTGCGCGTGGTCCGCAGCAACGACTTCACCCCGTCGAATGTGGCTTTTGACGCGGCCTTTGCGAAATAAACTACTGGGGAGTGGAGGTGATAGGGTGATAGGGCGCTACAAACAATCCCGATTCTCACTCCGCACCCTCCCCATCACCCTGTCTCCCCTGCTCCCTATTTTCTACAGATAATCCAGGAGATTTGAACATGGGCAAAAGCGGCGGTTTTACCTCAATGGCCGATGCCAAGGCCAGCGGCACAGTACCGGAAATTGGTGTGGGCATGTTGGGTTATGCCTTTATGGGCAAGGCTCACAGCCACGCCATGATCAACATTCCCCACATGATGTATCCGCCTCCGGCCATCCCCAAACTGGTGGCGATTGCCGGGCGCAACGAGGTGGCAGTCAGCGAAGCGGCCAAACGGTATGGCTACCAACGCTATTACACCGATTGGAAAGATCTGATCAAGGACGACGAGATCCAATTGTTCGACAATGGTGGCCCGAACGACGCCCATGCCGCGCCGAGTATTGCCGCGGCCAAAGCGGGGAAACACGTGTTGTGCGAAAAGCCGCTCGGGCGCAACCCGTCCGAATCGAAAAAAATGCGCGATGCCGTCATGAGCGCGGGCGTCAAAAATATGGTCGCCTTCAACTACCGCTTCGTGCCGGCCATCCGTCAGATCCGCAAACTGGTGGATAGTGGCGCGCTGGGTCGCATTTATCACTTCCGCGCCGTCTATCTGCAAGAGTGGATCATGCCGCATTATGGCACGCCGATCATCTGGCGCTTGCAGAAGGACCAGGCCGGCAGCGGCGCGTTGGGCGATCTCGGCACGCACATCATCGACCTGGCCCGCTATCTGGTCGGTGATATCGCGGGTGTGCAAGCCATGACCAAAACCTTCATCCCCGAACGCCCCGACGCCGAGGGCAACCTGATCAAGGTCGATGTTGATGACGCTTTTGCTGCGGTGGTCGAATTTGAAAATGGCGCGCTGGGTACGCTCGAAGCCTCGCGCTTTGCTGCCGGTCGTAAAAATGGGCAGCGCATCGAGATCAACGCCGAGAAGGGTACCATTGTCTTCAATTTGGAACGACTCAACGAACTGGATGTCTTCTGGATCGACGACGAACCCAAAGAGACACGCGGCTTTCACAACGTGCTCGTCTCCGAAGGCTATCACCCTTGGTGGGAAAATTGGTGGCCGCAGGGCCACATGATCGGCTGGGAGCACACCTTCATCCACGAGATCACGCACATGCTCGATTGCATTGTCAATGACAAGCCGGTCTCGCCGATTGGGGCTGACTTTGAAGATGGCTATCGCGCGGATGTTGTGGCCGCGGCTGTGCTCGATTCCGCGAACAAGGGCCGCCGCGTGGCCTGTAAGTACTGATGCGTGAAGCGTGATGAGTCAAACGTCAAACGTCGTCATTCAATCACGTTTGACGTTTCACGCATCACGTTTTGACATATCACGCACTAGACCGGAACGGAATTGCGAAAAGGATGGGCCACGTGTCCAAGATTGATGTGATTGTCGTCGGCTGTGGCATCTATGGCGTGACTGCCGCGTTGGAATTACACGCCCGCGGCCAGCGCGTGGCCATCCTCGATCCGGGCCCGATCCCCCATCCGTTGGCCGCGTCCACCGACATCAGCAAGGCGATCCGCGCTGAGTATGGTGCAGACGAAGCCTATACGATCATGATGGAAGAGGCGCGCCGTGGCTGGCTGGCCTGGAATGAAGAATTCGCCGAAACGCTCTATTACGAGTGGGGCATCGCCATGTTGACCCGAGGGCCGATGCTGCCCGGCAGCTACGAACACGCCAGCTACGAGCTCTGCAAACGCCGCGGCCACCCGATCGAGCGCCTCGCCGCCGATGAGATCCGCCGCCGTTTTCCGGCCTGGAACGCGGATTTGTACACCGATGGCTACGTTAGTCAACACGCGGGCTGGGCCGCGAGTGGCCGCGTGGTCGAAGTGCTGGCCCAAAAAGCGCAGCGGATCGGCATTCAGCTTTTCGCCGGGCAGACCGCGGCGGAATTGCTAAACGATGGCGACCGCGTGATCGGCGTGCGCACACGCAGTGGCGAACGCTTTTATGCCGAGACCGTTATCGTAGCGATGGGGCCGTGGACGTGGACACTTGTGCCCGAACTCAAAGGGCTGATGAAAAGCCACGGGATGCCCGTGATCCACTTCAAGCCCGCTGACCCCGCGCTCTTTGCGCCGCCGCTCTTCTGTGGTTGGGCCGCGGATGTGGCGCGCACTGGCTATTATGGCTTCCCCTTGCATCCCCAAACTGGCGTGGTCAAAGTCGGTTATCATGGCGGCGGGCCGGAATTGCACCCCGAACAGGACGAGCGCGTGGTCACCGAGGCGGACATCACCCGGGCGCGCACATTCCTGGCCGAGACCTTCCCCGCGCTGGCCGATGCGCCAATTGTCTACACGCGGTGTTGCCTCTATTGCGACACCTTCGACGAACATTTCTGGATCGACCGCCACCCCGCGCGACCGGGTCTTGTGGTCGCTGCGGGCGGCAGTGGGCACGGCTTTAAGTTTGGGCCAATCTATGGGGATTTGATCGCCAATGTGGTTGAAGGTAAGCAGGATTGGCGCTTAGAGAAATTCCGCTGGCGCGAAATTGGGGACGGCGCCCACGGCCAGGAAGCCTCGCGCTTACACGAATAGCTCATGGCGCAGTGAACGTAATCCGTGATGCGTAATGGGTGAGTATCATCTCTCACCCCTCACACATCACGGTTCACGCGTCATCTACTAGCACTCGCTGTAGCCGCAGGTCTGGCACTTGCGGCAACCTTCCACATTCAACAAAGTTGCTTCGCCACAATCGGGGCAGATGTCGCCCAGCGGCTGGCTGTGGATCGGCAGCGCCAGTTGTTCGGCTTGGGGCACTTCGCTGCTGGGGGGCAATTCGCTCAAATGCTCGGCGAGCACCTGGGCAATGCCGTCGGGCAGGCTGCGCACCCGGTTTGGGCCAAAGCCCAGCGGGCGGCCCCCACCAATGTCGGCCAACTCGTCGACAATCGAGCGCAAACGCTCGTTGGAAGGCTGCGACCCTGGCATCCGCAAGACCAGGCTGATCAACCGGCCAATCGCCTCGCTGACCGCGCTCACTTCGCTGCCCGCCTTGCCCACATTCAGGAAAACTTCGAGCGGCCCTTCGCGCTCATCACTGTTGACGGTGATGTAAGCGCGGCCAAGCGGCGTCTCTTTGCGATAGGTGCTGCCGCTCAACTTGCTGGGGCGTGGGCGTTTCTTGAAGAGCAGGCGATTGTCAATGGTGCCGGCACTTTCCAGCGCGACCTTGGCGGGATCGGCATGGCCATTGGTATAGGCGACCACAGCTTCAACCGGGGCTGGGGTTTCTCCCTTCTTTTGCTGCGTCGCTTTTGTCTCCAGAACCACCTCCTGGCGGCTGCCCGTCACATAAACGGTCAGGCCTTTGCAGCCCAATGTCCACGCCAGTTGATAGGCCTCGGCGACATCGTTTTCGGTCGCGCCTTCGGGGAAATTGCAGGTCTTCGAGATGCTATTGTCCACAAAGGCTTGGATCGCGGCCTGCATGCGCACATGTTCCTCGGCCGTGATGTCGCCGCTGACCACAAAAGTATGGTGCAGCGCCTCGGGCAGATCGGGGATGTTCTGGCAAGTTCCGTAAATGGCCACATGCTGCTTGATTGCCTGTTTGCGCGCTTCGCTCAGGTCGCTGGCGTTGAGTGCTGCCTCGAAGAGGGGGCTGGTATAGAGCAATTCCACATCCTTGTCGCCGTCCTTGAAGTGGCGGGTGTAGCCGAGTGCAAAGACAGGTTCGCAGCCATAGCCCTCGCAACCGCAGACCGTGGCAATGGTGCCAGTCGGCGCGACGGTGGTTTGCGCGGCGTTGCGGATGCCGTGCGCTTCGATGCCGTGGATGATCGTTTGCCAGTCCAGCGTGGGGCGCGCCCAATCGCGGCTGAAGGGGGCAAGCGGCGTGGGCGGCTGCCACTTCATGCCACCGCTCTGCCTGGCATCATAAATGCTACCCACAAAGGCCAGGAAGGGGCCCCGTTTTTCAGCCAACCGGATGCTCTGAGCCATGCAGTGGAAGCGCACAAACTCCATGATCTGCGCGGCGAATTCCTGCCCCTCTTCGCTGCCGTAGCGAATCCCAAGTTGATACATCAGATCGCCCAGGCCCATAATACCCAAGCCGATGCGCCGGGCGCGATAGGCGGCTTGCGCTACTTCCGGGACCACCGGCACATAGGCATTGGCGCTGACCACATTGTCCAGAAAGTGGGTGCCCTCCTCGACCGAGCGCTGCAACAGCGCCCAATCGACCACAGCTTCGCCAGCCGCATTGCGCGTCGCATGAACGGCCAGGTTGATCGAGCCCAGGCAGCAATTTTCATAGGGGCCGAGCCACTGTTCACCACATGGATTTGTGGCTTCCAGATCATACAAATGGGGCACCGGGTTGCTGCGATTGGCCGCATCGATAAACAAGGCGCCGGGTTCGCCATTGTGATGCGCGTATTTGATGATCTTATCAAAGAGCTCGCGGGCGCGCACCTGTTTCCAGACTTTGCCATCGCGTGGATTGCGCAGCGAAAAATCGCTGTCGTCGCGCACCGCTTGCATGAATTCGTCGGTAATCGCTACCGAGATGTTAAAGTTGGCAATTGTGCCTTCTTCGGCCTTGCAGGTAATAAAGGCTTCAATATCGGGATGGTCAACGCGCAAAACACCCATGTTGGCGCCACGCCGCGAACCACCCTGGGCAATCTCGCCAAAGGCCTGATCATAGACGCGCAGAAAGCCAACCGGCCCGGTGGCTCGCCCGGATGAAGTGTGCACGACATCGTTTTTGGGGCGCAGGCGGCTGAATGAGAAGCCGTTGCCCCCGCCCGTCTGTTGGATCAACGCGGCCACACGCAAGGTGCTGAAGATGCCGTCGCGATCTTTGCCCATATCGTCTTCGATGGGCAGGACAAAACAGGCAGCGAGCTGGCCCAGCGGTGTCCCGGCACCCGTAAAGGTCGGGCTATTGGGGTAAAAACGCCGCTCGGTCATCAGATCATAAAAGGTTTTGGTCGTCCCGCTGACATCTCCCTGGTGTTTCTTTTCCACCTGGGCCAGGTGATAAGCAATCCGATAGAACATGCCGGACGGGGTTTCGAGCAAAGTCCCATCCAGATCTCGCCGGAGATAGCGCTTCTCTAAGACTTTTACACTGTTTGGCGGTAAGTTGATCGCTTCATCGCTGACATAGGCTGGCAGTGGGTCGAGCCGGACCCGCTGCCCTTTTTGGGTTTCGATGACCGTATGGGGGCGCGGTTTTATATTCTGTTGGGTTTGTGATGACTCTGACCTTTGGATGCCGTCCAGAGCCACAGCGGGGCTAACCATGCTGGTTTCTCCTCTTAACTGGGTCACGATTTTGCGTTTGACAAAGAAGGAACAGACGCTTATAATTGAGTCTTTCCGCTCTTTATCAATACCACGTTTCCCCGCTAAGAGGTTTGGAACAGCATCTCCAGCCCTTTTAGTTTAACGATCAATGAACTGTCCCGGGCAAAGGTATGAGTTCATCGATCAGCAAATAGGATCATGGCATAGCCATGATCCTATTTCTTTTTGTGCTTTGTTGGATCAGTTAGCACAAATTTGTTCCCTGGCTGGGAAGAAGGAGGCAAGGGATTCCCTTTTGTCGAGGTGATTTCGGTTCCAATCCTCCCACCACGCGGGCCAACCTCTGCCCATTGTCCTGACACTGGTGTTTTGGTGCCAGGCGGTAGAGGGCGGGACTTCGAGATATTCTGACTTTTAGACATAGAAAACTCCTTGAATTGAAAAGTATGAGCGGCACCAATTGCCGCCCACTTTTGCCCACAATCTGTTTGGTTGTGTGCAAAAGTCGATGGCAATTGAGGTCAATTACGTAGATTATAGATACATCAGCTAGAGGTTGGCCGACTCATCAGCCGTTCCATTTCGGTGCGTAATTCGGTTAAATCTTTGACATCCAGGTAGACACTAGCGAAGCGGATATAAGCAACTTGATCGAGCAGCGCAAGATGATCCAGCACCATGCTGCCAATCGTTTTGCTGGCAACTTCGGTGCGCCCAATGTTGTGCAATGTCTCGGCGATCTGCTCGACCATCTGCTCGATGCTGGCGCTGCTGATCGGCCGTTTGACCGTGGCCAGTTGCACCCCCCGTAAGAGTTTCTGGCGGTCAAATGGCTCGCGACGGCCATCACTTTTGACCACCAGCAGATCGGCGGCAACGTTCTCGTAGGTGGTAAAGCGTTGGCCGCAGACCTCGCACTGACGGCGGCGGCGGATGGCATCGCCCGCATCGCGCGTGTCGATCACTTTATGTTGAGCCTGACCGCAATGTGGGCATTCCATAGGCGTTTTGTGAATAAAATTACTATATGTTGTGTAGTTGACAATAATAACCACTATATATTGAGTTGTGGTCGAAGTATAGCATAGGATGAACGGGGGCGCAAATAGCAAACGCTTGTTCTACAGGCGAAAAAGATCCGCAAAATTGCCTAAATTTTGATCGGTGCAAAAATTTAAGGTAGCACTTGGGGATTGGTGAGCAGCCAATGAGCACCCAAGCCCGTGGCGCGATTGGGTGATCTGGTTGACGGTGGAACGCGCAGAAAGTAACGGGGTCTCGCCAGCGCCTCAATCTTCCAGTGGCTGGAGACCGAGGCGCTGGCCAGAATCACACGAGGTCGTGATTATTTGCCATTGTTGCGGCGGCGCAAAAAGGCCGGAATGTCGAGATCGTCACGATCAAAGGTGCGCACGAGGTGTTCGCTGGTGCTCTTGGGCGCTTCAACGCGGCTCGTTTGTCCGCGCGACTCATAGGAGCGCGTCGTTTCGTGCGGGCGCTGGCCAAAGGTCGCCAGCAGCGGATCCTCCACCTGGCCCCGTTCGAAGCCAGTGGCGATCACCGTGATCTGCACCTCTTCGTGCAGGTCGGGGTCGACCACAGCACCAAAGATAATGTTCGCTTCGGGGTGGGCATTGGCGCGCACCGTCTCGGCGGCTTCGTTGACCTCGAACAGGCTCATATCCTCACCACCCTTGATGTTGAAGAGGATGGCACGCGCACCGTCGATCGAAATGTCGAGCAGCGAGCTTTGGATGGCCTGCGTGGCTGCATCCTTGGCGCGGCTATCCCCACTGCCGCGGCCAATGGCCATCAGCGCCGGGCCACCTTCGAGCATGATCGAACGCACGTCGGCAAAGTCCAGATTGACCAAACCGGGAACCGTGATCAACTCGCTGATCCCTTGGATGCCCTGACGCAGGACATCATCCGCCGCGCGGAAGGCCTGGTTGATGCTGGCCTTGCGGTCAACGACCTGCAAGAGTCGGTCGTTCGGGATCGCGATCAGCGTATCCACATTCTGCGTCATTTCCGTCATGGCGCTCTCGGCGGTGCGGCGGCGATGACTGCCTTCGAAGGTAAAGGGCTTGGTGACCACACCAATCGTCAGAATGCCCTGTTCGCGCGCAATATTGGCGATGACTGGGGCCGCGCCCGAGCCCGTGCCCCCACCCATGCCCGCGGTGACAAAGACCATGTCCGCGCCTTTGACCATCTCTTTGATCTCTTCGCGGCTCTCTTCAGCGGCCCGCTGACCCACTTCAGGGTTCCCGCCCGAGCCGAGCCCTTTGGTCAGTTTTTCGCCAATGCGCAGCCGCTGCGGCGCGCCCGATAGCATCAATGCCTGCGCATCGGTGTTTACCGAGATGAATTCCACCCCTTGGATGCCGGCTTCGATCATGCGGTTGACCGCATTCTGTCCGCCGCCGCCTACGCCAATCACTTTAATGTTGGCAAAATTTTCGACAAATTGCGACTGCACAGCCTTTCGTGTCATGGGTCACTCCTTCATTGGCATAAAGCAAAAGTGATACAAAAAAATAATCGTATATGATTACCGATTGGAGATGGTCATTTCGGTCAGGATTGACTGCTGGCAAGCAGTCAGCAATGACCATCCAAAATCGCTTCATCCAGGCAATAAGTTCTTCAGCCACTTCATCGTTTGCCCGACCAACACCCCGGCATCCAACTGGGAACTGGATGAATCGGCGGCAAACCGGCGATGCAAAACTCGGGCATCTTCGTGCATCCCCCAGAGCAGGAGGCCAACACTGGTGGCAAACGCGGGGGATTGTAATGTGCGGCTCATCGCGGCGATGGGCAATTGTGTGCCTGGCGTACCGGTCCGCACCGGCATACCCAATACGTTGCGCCCCAACTCCGCCATGCCATGCAATTGGCTGGCTCCCCCCGTGAGCACCAGGCCCGCAGGGATCTTGGCAAAGTAGCCAGCTTTGGTCAATTGGGCTTCGATCTGCTCGAAAATTTCTTCGGCGCGGCTGGCCAGTACGTCGCACATAAAGCGGCGGTTAAAGCTGCGCTCGCTGCGTTCCCCAAAGACAGTCGCCCAGACCTTTTCATCTTCGGCCACTCGTTCGCCAATCACCTGCCCGTAGCGCAATTTGAGCAACTCTGCGGTCTCAAAAGGCGTGTGCAAAACCTCGGCCAGATCATTCGTCAGGTGGTTGCCCCCAATGTCGAGGATAAAGGTGTGGCAGAGCCCATCTTCGCGGAAGACGGCCACATCGCAGGTGCCCCCGCCGATATCAACCACGGCCACGCCCATTTGGCGCTCTTCGGGGCGCAACACGGCCTCGTTGCTGGCCAGCGGCTCCAGGACCAGGTCTTCGACGTCGATGCCATGCGTGGTGATGCACTGCACAATGTTTTGGAGCGCGGTGCTGCTGCCGGTGACAATATGCGCATCCACCTCAAGCCGATAGGCGCTCATGCCAAGCGGTTGTTGCGCTTCGATCTGCCCATCCAAAATCCATTGGCGGGCAATGGCGTGGATCACCTCTTGATTTTGGGGCAAGGCCACGGCGCGCGCCGCCTCCAATGCTCGTTGCATATCGGCTCCGGTAACCCCCACTCGGCGATCTACCGGGCTGATGCCGCGGCTATTCAGCGTTTGGATGTGGCTGCCCGCAATACCGACATACGCGCTGGTGATGGGTTGGCCCATCATCTCTTCGCACTTTTCAACCGCCTCCCCAATCGCTGCCGTTACCTCGGCAACGTTGACCACGGCTCCACGCCGGATACCGCGGCTGGGCACTTGGCCTTCGCCCAGCACACGTAACGCCAAATTCCCCAGATTGTCGTGCGTGAGCCCGGCAGTGAGGACACAAACCTTGGTTGTACCAATATCAATTGCAGAGATGATCTCTTGCACGGCGGAACCTCCGTGGCTACTTCTATACACCATTTTTCAATACCATCAATCAATATGAGTCAGGATAAGTAACTTATGGGCCAAACCAGCACCCTATCTGTAAACTGGCTGCGGTGCCCAAACCTGGGCTGACCAGGATTGGTGCAGAATGTACGGATAAACGTTACCTGGTTGAGTCGCAGGGTTCGGGGTTGATCGGGGTGCGCTGTTCGCAACGATGATCAGTCCCTGTACCCGCATTGTCAGTGATGTCTCAACCTCAGTTCAGATAGGGCCGCTCAAAACGCAGATCGATCCGCGATGGAAATGCTGCGTTCGTTGCCATCAACTGTTCGGCGGCATTCAGGTTGGTCAGCTTGGTGGCGAAGTTGCTGCCATCTCCCCAGTAAACCCATACCTGTGTGCCGGGTAAATTAAAGTTCAAGCCAAATTCATGGTTGAAGCGCAATTGCTCCAGGTGCGGCAATTGCTGCCACAACGCCTGCGCACTCTGCAGAACCGCCGGATTCAGATACAACTCGTCGGGGTGAGTCACATCCTGGGCCGCGCGCTGCGGGTCGATCAAGTTGGGTAACTCGGCAAAACGCTCATCGCTGACCGGACGCGCCCGGCCATCGGGCATGATCCACAGCGGGCCTTCGTTGGTCTGCCAGATGGCCACCGGCTCTGCTTCCACAATGTGAAGGGTGACCCGGCCCGGCAGGGCGATGCGTACGCTGGCTTCTTGTACAAATGGCACGTTCAGCAACCGTTGGCGAACTGTTGCCGGGCGCAACCAGAGAATGTGCCAACTCTCGATATCGCTGGCTGCATAGATCGCTTCCTCTTCCAGGTAGGTCAACCCGGCGATCTGCACCTGCTCGCGATAGACATACCAGCGTTCATCCATGTGAATGTAGACCGCGGCACCCACCAGCAGGCCGAGCAGCAATAGCCCAATCACCATCCCTGGCGACCAGCGCGGCATCCGCAGGACGGGGGCTGCCGCTGCTGTCTTGGGGCGGGCGCTGCGCTTGGGCAAACGGGCGACCGCTGCCTCAAAACGGCGCATGGTGCGGGCAAATTGACGCTTGCGCCGCCCAGCTTGCGTGCTCTGACTGGCTGGGGCTGGCTGCCCAAGCGCACGCGTGGCCGATTTTGTGGTTGGCTTACGCCCTGGATTGCTGCGCTCGCTTGTGGCTTTGCTGGGCCGACGCGTGACGCGGGCAACCAGCGGGTTGACACTGCGCGTCATATCGGCTCCTGAAGTAGCCGCGTCGTGGCATTCTGCATCCGATCCTGGTGACGTTCCAGCGCCAGGACAAGCAGCCGATCCACCAACTCGGGGTAGGAAATGCCACTGGCTGCCCACAATTTGGGATACATGCTGATCTGGGTGAACCCCGGCATGGTGTTGATCTCGTTCAAATAGAGCGCGCCGCTGGCATCATCCAACAAAAAGTCGACGCGGGCCAGGCCGGAACAATCGGCAACCTGGAAGGCCTGGAGCGCCAGGCTTTGCACTTGTTTCACCGATGCTTCGCTGAGCACCGCCGGAATGATCAGCTGGCTGTTGTCGTCGAGATATTTGGCTGCATAGTCGTAAAACTCGTTGCCCGGGACAACCTCCCCCGGAACGCTGACGATGGGATCCTCGTTGCCCAGCACGCTGACTTCGATCTCGCGGGCGTTGGGCACGGCCTGTTCGACCAACACTTTGCGGTCAAATCGACATGCCAGGGCAATAGCATCGATCAATTCGGCGCGGGTACGGGCTTTGCTCACCCCCACGCTGCTGCCGAGGTTTGCCGGTTTGACAAAGAGCGGATAGGGCAATGCCGCCTCGATCGCCGCGATGATCGGCTCGGGTTGGGCTGCCCAGTGGCGACGCATCACCACCTGAAAATCGGGCTGGGGTAACCCGGCTTGCGCAAACAATTGTTTGGCAACCACTTTGTCCATACCCACCGCGCTGGCAAGAACCCCACAACCTACATAGGGTACATTGGCCATTTCAAGCAGCCCCTGCACTGTGCCATCTTCGCCATAGGGGCCGTGCAACACCGGGAAGATCACATCAATCGCCGGGAGCTCGCTGTCGGCTGTTGCCTGGGGCAAGAGGGCCCACGGATCATCCGCGCTTGGCTCGACCGTGGGCTGCACCCCGTTCGGCGCGGCTGGATCACCCAACTGGGCCAGCGCCTGACTATTGGGCAACCAGTGTCCCTGGGGCGTGATGCCGATGGGGACCACGGTGTGGCCTGCCTTGCTCAGGGCGTCGATCACGTTGCGCGCGCTGGCTAGCGAAACCTCGTGCTCACTGCTGCGTCCGCCGAAAAGGACACCGACCCGCAACGCTCGTTGTTGTGACATCATCAAATTCACCTTCAGATTTGTTCAGGCCGCAGAAACAGGGGTGATGGATAGCGAACCGTCACCATTCCCCGACCAATTGCACTTCTGGTTCTAACCGCACGCCGAATTGTGACTCAACCGTAGCCTGCACGTGGTGAATCAGATCCAGCGTTTGTCGGGCTGTTGCGCTGCCCACGCCCCCAGGATTGATGATAAAGTTGGCGTGGCGCTGACTCACCTCCGCGCCGCCGATGTTGCTGCCCTTCAGCCCCGCCGCTTCGATCAAGCGACCTGCGTAATCGCCCGGCGGATTGACAAAGGTACTGCCCAGGCTCGGCTCCACCGGCTGTGTCCGCCGCCGATGGCTGAGAAATTGCTCGGCGCGGGCGCTGATCTCGTCGATATTGCCCGGCGTCAGGCGAAAATTGGCACTGAGGACCACAGCCTTGAAGCCTGCCCGGGTCGGTTGCTGACGTTTGAGCGTGCTGTCGCGATAAGCAAATTGCAGATCGCTCGCCACCAGCGAACGCACGGTGCCAGTTTCGTCTAAGATCAGGGTGTCTTCCAGAATATCTTTGACTTCGCCCCCATGCGCCCCGGCATTGCCCACCACAGCACCGCCAACCGTACCCGGCACACTCACCGCCCATTCCAGACCGGCCAACCCCGCTTTGATGCTGGTGCGGGCGATCCCAGCCAGGACCGCGCCACTTTCGGCAAAGAGATAGCGCTGCTCGTCCACTGGCCCCATACATTGCAGCGGCGCTTCATCGATGCGCACCGCGCGGCAGCGGTTGTAGATCACCAGGCCGGCAATGCCGCGGTCGCTGATCAAGACATTGCTGCCACCGCCGAGCAGATAGTAGGGCAATTGTTGTTGCCGCGCCCAGCGCACCAGCTTGATCAACTGATCGACCGTGTTGACGGTGGCAAACAATTCTGCCGGGCCGCCAACCTTCATGGTCGTGTAGATGGCCAGGCTCACATGTTCTTGCAGCGTGATGTCGAGCCGGGTCAATGCGCTCGTATCGAGCTCGGCCACCCGGTTATGCTCAGAAAGTTGCATCTTCAGTTCCTTGCTGGCGCAACTGGTCGAGCAACCAATCGCCCACTTTGTAGCTGTCGCCAGCCCCCATAATCACCACGACATCGCCGGGCTGGGTTTCCGTTGCCAGCAGATCCGCGGCTTGCCGCAACTCGGCCACGTAACGAACGTGCGGGTGCGGACACTGGGTCACCAGATCGCGGGCGTGGATCGAGCCATCATCCTGTTCGCGCGCGGCATAAATATCGGTGATCACGACTTGATCCACCTCGCTGAAGCTGGCGGCAAAATCGCTCAAAAGCTCCTTGGTGCGGCTAAAGGTGTGCGGCTGCAGGAGCGCCCAAATGCGCCGTGACCCATAACGGCTGCGCGCGGCCGAGAGGGTAGCCTGCACCTTGATCGGGTGATGCGCATAGTCATCGATAACGGTAATATTGTTGATCTCGCCCTTGAGCTCGAACCGCCGCGCGGTGCCGCCAAAGGTGCGCAAACTTTCCAGGGCCACCCGGGTCGGAATGTCGCAAAAGCTAGCCACGGCCAGGGTCGCAAGCGCATTGCGCAGGTTGTGAACGCCGGGGGTGATCAGGCGGATCTCCCCTTTGGGCGCGTGCCACCAGCGCAGCTCGGCGCGCTGTTCCTGTCCCTGTTGTTGCGGATGCAGCGCTTGCACATCGGCAAACTCGGCCACCCCATAGGTGATCCAATGCGGGCCAGTGGCGGAGCGCTCTTCATAGAGGCGCTCGGCCCCCAGATCATCCGCACAGGTGATCACCAGGCCATCCGCGGGGACGCTGGCAGCATATTGCTGGAAGGCCTGCCAGAAACTTTCCGGCGTCGGGTAACAATCAGGATGATCCCACGTCACGTTGGTGATGACGGCCACGGTCGGGCGCAAGGCCAGAAACATGTGGTCGTACTCATCGGCCTCGACCACAAAATAGGGATGCGAGCCCGCCGCGGCGTTGCCATAGCCCGGCAGCTCCGCGCCAATGATATAGCCCGCGTCCAGGCCCGCGTCGCGCAAGGTTTTGACGATCATCGCGGTGGTGGTGGTCTTTCCCGCTGAACCGGCCACACCGATCACTTTGCGGTCGGCCAACCAAACTGGCAGAAAGTCCGAGCGCTTAACGACGGGAATGTCCAACTGGACGGCTGCCTGCCGCTCGGGATTTTGTGCATCCACCGCACTGCTGATCAGCACAACGTCGGGGCGTTCCTGCGCAGGCAAATCCAGCAGATTGGCGGCCACCTGTTGGCCAAAGACACGCACGCCCTGGTCGGCCAGCCGTTGCAGCCCCGCGCTGATCTGCCGGTCGCTCCCGCTGACTCGAAAGCCCTGTTCGTTGAGTACATGGGCAATTGCACTCAGGCCCGCGCCGCCGATCCCCAAAAGGTGGATCCGCAAGCTGGTGTCGCCCGCCATTAACCGGTTTTGCCACCCTTGTGCGGTCTGTGCCTGATGCACCGGTTCGCTGCTTGTTTGCATCACGTCGTTTTCCAAACTTTCTACGATCCCCTGAATGCGGGATACGGTGTTTTGTGCGCTTCGAGCGCCGATCTCATCAACCGCGTACCCGCAGAATCAGCAGCGCGGCCACCGGCAACATCCAATAGGTCGGTGATTCAAAGAGCCGTTGTGGCAACAACTGCACCAATTGGGTTGCGGTTGTGGTCAACGGTAAACAGATGATCCCAATCGACTGAACTGGGTAATTGAAGTTGTCCAAGTAATACCAGAGTGTACCAGCGATCAGGTAGCCATTTAGTGCGCCCACCGCCAGCGTCAATAAGGTCCCTTGGGGCGCGGGCAATTCGGTTCCCGGAAACTCCAGCGTGCGGCCTGCATAGCCCATAAAGACAATCACCACAAAGATTACCTGAAAGATAAACATTAAAAAGAGTTGGCTTGCTTCGCCGCTGCTGGGGCCGACCAGCACATTGCTGGTGTGGGTGAGCACACCCAGGATCTCTTCCTCGAAGAAGGTCAGGACAAAGATTGCCACCAAAATGATCAAGGTTGCGCCCAATTCCTGCTTATAGCCCCGAGCCAGTGCGATCAACATGATGATGCCGCCGATCACATAAAATGCATACTCAACCGGATTCATGATTTCGCCCCGGCATTCTTTTTGGAGCCGCGCAACGTGCCCGCCACAATGATCAAAAAGAGGGTGACAACAATCAACAAGGCCAACGGTGCCTGCGCACCAATCGAGTGCCACAGCAGCAGCAGATTGTCGAAGATCAGGCCCAGGCCACTGCCCAGAATCTCGAACGCGTTCGCTTCATCGATCCCATAAGGCATAATCACCCCTTCGCCGCCCAACAGGGCGATCAGGCGGGGCAGGAAGATCGACGCATAGAGCAGGCCATTGGCAATGCCGAGCAAGACTGCCCACCCCCATAAACGGGCATCGGGCGGGGCCGACGAACCGGCTTTGAGTTGGCCGGACATCAGCCCGGCGAACGATTCCACAATCGCGCCCGGTGTCAACGGGATCATGCTGGTGCGTGGGCGTTTGCTGCCCCCGAGGCTTCCCCCCATCAGATAGGCGATCACCAAAAGCACCACCCAGACCAAAAAGAGAAAACTGTCGCGGTTGCTCGCGGTGATGATGTCTGGTGCGGCTTGTAACGCAGCAAAACCAGCCGCACTATCCCCGCCCAAGCCACCAGAAGTAGCAAAGCGGGCGAATTTGCCGGTCAGGTTGGCCAACTGGACAAAGACGTTGCCAAATTCCTGGATCACCACCCAGCCAACCAGACCAGCCAGGAAGGTGAGCAGCTCGGCGCGGAAGCCACGGCGAACGCCTACCCAGCCAAAGAAGAGCAGGTAGACCAAAAAGGTGATGGCAATTTCTAAACGACCAGTCATAATCAGGCTTTGAGCTACGGACATCAGTGACGAAAGACGGTTGACGAGAGACGGTTGATGAGAGACGATAGTCAGACCGTCGGTCGTCTATCGTTCTCTATTGTGCAGCGAGCTTGACCAACTCAGCAGCAATCCTTTGCGCCGCGTCTGGTTGAGCCAGGCGGGCCAGCGCCTCTTCCATGGCTTTCCGCTGCGGCCGATCGTTGATCAGCGTGAGTAGGGTTGCGGCCAACTGTTCCCGCAACTGTGCATCCGCAATGATGCGCGCCCCGCCATGTTCGGCCAATACTTCGGCGTTTTGCAACTGGTTCACACCGAGCAACGGCACCAGGATCGCGGGGAGCCGCGCGACGGGGAATTCCCCCATACTGCTTGCCCCGGCGCGAGCCACGGTGAGATCAGCGGCGACCAACGTCAGGGCCATTTCATCGTGCAGGTAGGCCACTGGGTGATACCGTTCGCGTAACTCAGCGGGGACCGATTCCGCCCGATTCTCTTGCTGAAAGAGCGGCCAATCCCGTTCGCCGATGATGTGCAGCACCTGCGCCTTCTCCAGCACGGCGGGCAAAATTGCCCACAATGCCTGATTGATATTGCGGGATCCTTGACTCGCACCCCAGACCAGGACCAGCGGTAGCGCAGTCTGTTTGGGATCCGTGGCAAGGGCTGGCCACCCCAATCGCTCGGCCAATTGCTGGCGAGCCGCCCACCGTTGCTGCTGATGCGCTTCGCGTGTGCGATCCACATTGCCAGTCAGCGCCACCAATTCTGCGCGCACCGGGTAGCCTGTTACCACGGCTTTGCCTTGCGGAACTTCGCCGCCAAAATAGGCCGCCGCGGCCGGAAAGGTGACCGCAACCCGCTGCGCCAAACGGCTCAGGCTGCGGATTGCCCAGCCCGGTACCATGTCGGGCAGGTAGATCAGAACCGGAATGCCGCGCAAGCGACAGGCGATCACCACAGGGACGCAGACATAACCACCAGTCACAAAGCAGACATCGGGCCGAAAGGTGCGCAAGATGCCCAGCGATTGGCGCACTCCCCGCACCATCCTGCCGATATTGAGCAAGGCAGCCAGTGGGTTCAACCCCCGCAACTGGCCGGTATCGATGCCCGCATAAGCCAACCCCGCTCGCTCTACCAGGTTCTGCTCCATGCCGCGGTTCGAACCAACCCACAACAGCGCTTCGCGACCGGCGTGAGCATCAACCACGGGCTCGGGGGCTGGCGGCTTTGGCAGCTCCACTGCCGCGGCGGTTTTTGGCAGCACCTGGGCGACGACGGCCAGTGCTGGATAGACGTGACCGCCGGTTCCCCCACCCGAAATCAAAACGCGCATAAGCTGGATTTTCCCCATCCGGTGCCGCACTGCTTGTCGACGCGGGCAGCGTGTTGTGGTAACCAATGTTGAGCAGGATGCCAATGGCCCCCAGCGCGGTGACCAACGAACTGCCCCCGTAGCTGATAAAGGGTAACGTGATCCCGGTTGGCGGCGCGGCTGCCACGGCCACGGCAATGTTCAAAATTGCCTGAAGAATCAGCGATGTTGTGATGCCAACCGCCACCAACATGCCAAAGTGATCGCGTGCACTCAGGGCAATGCGCAATCCTCGATAGGCCAACAAGGCAAAGAGCAAAATGACGAGCAGCGAACCGAGTAACCCGGTCTCTTCGCCGATCACCGCGTAAATGTTATCGCTCCAACTGAGCGGCAAATAGCCCGGCATCTGCGCGATCCCTTGCCCGATCCCGACCCCGGTTGGGCCGCCACGCGCCAGCGCCTCGACCGACCGCTGCACTTGATACTCGGAACTGCTGATCGGGTCCCAGACGGATTCCCAGTAGAGATCCAGCCGCTCGTTGGCATAGCTGCTGTAATTGAGCACCAGCCCGAACGTCAGCGTGCCCACGATCAAAATCAGCAACAATTGTTTTAGCTCGGCGCCAGCAATAAAAAACATGATGCCCGCGGTCGCCACAATCAAAATGGCTGTGGTGATCTTGGGTTGCGCCACAATCAGCACCGAGATCGCGCCCATCAGGACACTGAAGGGCAAGAGGCCAACGCGCACATCGCGGATCCGCTTGCCCTTGCTGGCCAACCAGGCGCCCACATACAGGATCACCACGACCTTCACCGGCTCCGAGGGTTGGATGCTGCCCCCGACTAGGGTCCGGTAGGAGCCCAGGCGGTAGGTGCCAAAGACCAGCACCGTGATCAGCGATAAGAGCGCGATGCCCATTAAGGGGACGCTCCACGTCTGCCACCAGCGATAGGGAACCCGCGCCGCAACGATCAACGCGGCGACCCCGACCCCGCACCAGAGAATCTGGCGAATGGCAAAATAATAGGCATCCTCGTATCCATCCAGCCCACGCGCATAGCTGGCGCTGAACACCATCACCATCCCCACCCCGAGGAGGATGGCCACGATGGAGAGCAGGCCCCAATCATACTGAGCGTGGCTTGTTTGGTTGCGAGTTCGTGTGGTCATGCTCGATCCGCGAATCCTCTTTCAACTTAGCGTGTATCCGTACATGCTGCGCGATCCGTGCTGGTCAGCCCAGTGTGCGGATGGGGTCTTAGGCAACAATCGGTTCTGGCGCCCAGCGCATGACCAATTGCCGAAAATGTTCGCCGCGCGCCTCAAAATCTTTGTAGGCATCATAACTGGTGCCGCCGGGCGAAAGCAGCACCACGGTGTGGGCTTGTCCGGCCTCCAGCTTGGTGCCTGTTTGATTGGCATAGCCCACGCGCGCGGCTAATTCGACCGCTTCGTCTAAGCGCTGGACAACCGCACTGTTCGGCGCTGGCTTTTTCAAATACCGGGCTCGCTCTTGCACCGCGTTGATGATCATCGCGCCCGCGTGGCCAAACCCGATCAAAAAATTGACCCGCTGGGTGGCCTCATCTGCAAAAAGTTCCCAGGGCAAATTTTTGTCCTTGCCGCCAGCCAGGAGGATCAACGTCTGCTCGCCGGGCGGGAAGCTGCGCAGCGCGGCAATCGCTCGTTCTGGTGAGGTGGCAATGCTGTCGTTGATCCACAAAACGCCGTCGAGCAGGGCCACAATTTCCAGCCGATGGGGCACGCCAGTAAATGTGCTGGCAACCGTGCGCATAGCCGCAGGCGTGGCCCCCGCGGCCCCGCTGATGGTGGCTGCGGCCAGGAAATTGCGTACATTGTGCTGGCCACGCACTTGCAGATCAGCCCGCTTGCAAAGCGCTTCGCCTTGATAAATCAAAGTCTCGCCAACCACCCAGGCCCCGGAAGCGAGGCTCTGTTCGGTGCTAAAACTGGACACGGTTGCGCCCCGCGCGGCGATGGCAGCTTGTGCGGCCTGAATAGTGGCCTGCAACTGCCACCCATCGGGCGGTGCGGGCGCGGTCACGGCCACCTGGCCAGCCGCCACTTGAGCGGTCACCGGGTCATCGGCGCTGAGGATGACCCGGGCGTTTGCGGGCAAATGGTGCAACAGATTGCACTTTGCCGCGGCATACGCCGCCATATCGGCGTGGCGATCCAGATGATTGGGCGTGAGGTTAAGCAACGCGGCCACATCTGGCCCACAGTTGGTCAGGTCGCCCCAGGCAAGAGCCGGGTCGAAAAGTTCGAGTTGAAAGCTGCTCAGCTCCAAAACAATGGGCTCACCCGGCCGGATTTGCGCCATGCGGTCGAGGAGGGGCGTGCCAATATTGCCGCCAACATGCACCCGATCCGCGCCGAACGTGCTGGACAACATCAAGCCAACCAGCGTGGTTGTTGTCGTCTTGCCACTGCTGCCAGTGATAGCAATGATCGGGCCGAGGCCACGGGCGCGCGCCACTTGCATGGTGAGCAGACTGTCGTTGCTGAGCGGAATGCCGCGGTCGATGGCCGTCTGTACGAGCTCAAGCTGGGGGGGCACACCCCCACTCAAACAGAGCAGAGCACACTGATCCAACAGGCTCAGCGGGTGACCATCCAGCGCGAATTCAATCGGCAAACCGGCCAGCGCGGCGATTTCTGTGGCCTTTTGCGCCGCGGACGCGCCATCGCTGATCACGACCTGGGCACCTTGCTCGACAAAAAAGCGAGCAAGGGCTATCCCTTGACGGGCCAGCCCGAGAATCACAACTTTTTTATTGGCGAACGCCCCAGCCATCGTTTGCATATCTTTCCATCTCACAACACTAGCCGCCAGCAGCCACTAGTGGGCCAACGCCTAGACCAGCGCCAATGCAACGCCCAGCATCCCACTCAGGACACCCACCAGCCAGAAGCGTTCTTTGATCTGCGTTTCGCTCCAGCCCAGCAACTCAAAGTGGTGATGCAGTGGGGCCATCTTGAAGATGCGTCGTCCTTCGCCATAACGGCGTTTGGTCCACTTGAAGTACATCATTTGAATGGTGCTGCTCAGCGTTTCGGCCACAAAGACCGAGCCGATGATGGGCAACAGCAGCCACTGGCCGGTCATCACTGCCACCAAACCCAACGTGGCCCCGAGTGCCAGGCTGCCCGTATCGCCCATAAACATCTGTGCGGGGTGGGCGTTGTACCAGAGAAAAGCCATCAGCGCCCCGACAATGGTGAAGCAGAACGCCATCAGATACACTTGATCCTGCAGGTAGGCGATGATGCCATAACTGGCGAAAGCAATGCTGCTGATGCTGCCGGCCAGACTGTCCAGCCCGTCGGTGATGTTGACCGCGTTGCTGGCTGCAACAATGATAAAAATGGTGATCGGAATGATCAGCGGGCCGATGCGGAAGAAGCCGCCTTCCCACGGGCCGCGCAACCCTGGGACACCCACATAATCCCACTCTGGCGGCCCAAAATAGAGGAGCAGCGCCAGCCCGGTGGCAAAGATGATCTGAAAAGTGCTCTTCATGCGAGCGGTCATGCCTTCACCGCGCACCCGAACGCCCTTGACGCCCTGCCAGTCATCCACCGCCCCCAGGACGGCATAGGAGCCCAGACAGGCAAACAGGATCAGCGTGCTCTGGCCGATCAGGTTCATACCGAGGAGGTTGGCAATGTTCAAGACACCGGTGATCAACAAGACAGGCAGCACGATCAGAATCCCGCCCATGGTCGGGGTGCCAGTTTTCATCTGATGGCCGCCGGGCAATTCGACACGAATTTGTTTGCCAATGCCCCAACGTTTGAGGAGTGTGATCAGCGGATAGCCCCAAATCACAGCCAACAAAAAGCTCACGGTACCCAAGGCAAGTGCTCTGGCCATGGCCAGCTCTACCCCCAATTGTAGAGAACTGCGTATGATAAGATCATTGAGTAAATAAATTAACAAAATACCAAAACAGGAGGCTATCAATAACCTACCACGCATACGAAATATCGGGAAATCTTTATGATAGATGCGCATTGGCTTGTTCCTTATCCCGAATCCTGCTGTTCACCGATACGCTGCTGGCTGCTGCTCGTTCGGAGCCTCTTATGAACAACCGGATTGCGGAGCACTTGGTTGGTACGATGATTTAGCGCTTATCCTGAACATGGTTGTGGGGGCCAGATTTTGCCCCTCGCATGAACATCGGCGCAGAATTTCAGGGTCAAACTTAATGGAGCACCGTGGTCGATGCGTTGATGACGATTTGCGAGACGATAAAATCCATCCCCACGGCGCGGCTGCCTTTGACCAGGACCAGATCGTCCGGTTGCAGGATCTGATGCAGGAAGTTGACGGCCCGCTGATCATCGGCGAGGATGTGGACCCGCGCCGGGTCGATGCCGCTCTCCAGGGCTTCTTCGCTGATCAGCTGCCCCAGTTCGCCCACCGTGATCAGCATGTCGACCACTTCAGCCGCGCGCAACCCCACCATCATGTGCCCTTCGAGCGTGTAATCGCCCAGTTCGCGCATGTCGCCGAGGACAGCCACCCGGCGTCCCTGGGCCTTGGGTTCGAGGTCGGCCAGCAGATTGAGCGCGGCGATGGTGCTGGCTGGGCTGGCGTTATAGGTATCATCGATCACGGTCGAGCCGTTGATGCCAGGCGTGACAACGAGGCGCAATTGGGTGGAAAGGCTCTGTAACCCAGCCACAATCTCTTCCCAGCTCAGCCCCTCTACCAGACCGAGCGCGGCTGCACGCAACGCGGTATGGACGCTGTGCCGACCCAACAGGGGCACCCGCACATGCAAAGAGTCGGGCTTGCTGCGCTCCGGTCGCCGATGATGAAAGCGAAAGCGGATCCCTTCCAGCCCCGCGCTCTCGATCTCATCTGCCCAGAGGTCAGCCTCTGGGGTCAAGCCATAGCGAAAAATCTGCGCTTTTGTCAATTCGGCCATTTGTTTTACCCGTTCATCATCCCAATTCAGAATTGCTACGCCCCCATCCTCGGCGCTGGGCAGGGCCTGGATCAACTCGGCCTTGGCCTGGGTGATCCGCTCCATGGTGCCCAGCCGCTCCAGGTGGATGGGCCCGACATTGGTCACAATGCCGATGCGGGGTCGAGCGATCTCACACTGGCGCTGGATCTCGCCCATTTCGTACATGGCAATTTCCAGCACGGCCCGTTCATGTTCCGGCCCCAGCGCGAGTAAGGCAAAGGGCAAGCCCTGCCCACCATTCAGATTGCCGGGGCTGTGTAAGGTGTGAAAGCGCTGGCGCAAGACCGCGGCTGCCAATTCTTTGGTGCTGGTTTTGCCCACGCTCCCGGTGACCCCCACCACGCCGAGCCCCGGCGCACAATGGTGGATGCGCTGAAAGCCCCCGACATTCTGGAAAGCGGTCAGCGCACTATCAACCAGGTAGACAATGGCCATTCCTGGCTCATAGGTGGCGGGCAAACTGGCCTGAAGCCCCTGCCCACCCATACAATCGACAATCACTGCCTGCGCGGGCTGCACCTGCGTCCGCCCCCGTTCCTCGCAGATCACCGCCTGGGCGCCCCGCTCCAATGCCGCGCCGATGTAATAGTGACCGTCGGTCTTTTCGCCCACAAACGCCACAAAGAGATCGCCCGGGTTGACATCGCGGCTGTCGAGCACGGCGCGCCCGATCGGTGTGGGCCGCAGTGCCAGCGGGGGAATGTTGCCGGTAACTGCCTGCCACAGCGTATGGTGGGTGATACGAGTTTCAACAATCGGGCGCATCTTGTCTTTTCTTGCTCTGGTTCCGGAAGCGCAAAAGGGGCGCTTTGATCATACGGTTTATTTGAAAAATAGAGACGAACGGTATGGCGCTTATTCCTCTGTGCCATACAAAATGCGAAAAGTTTCGGCGTCAAGTTCGGCCAACCGTTCGGGCCCCAGCCGGATTTCATCGGGCGGGATGTCGAGATGGTCGAAGAGTCGGCGGGCCACCTGCGCAAAGACCGGGGCCGCGGTGTGCGTCGCCCAAATGCTGATGCCTGGGTCCGGGCGGTCGATCTTGACCAGGATCACAAATTGGGGGTCATCCACCGGCGCAAAGCCAATAAAGCTGGCAATGGTTTGCCCCTTCAAGTAGCCACCCTCGCCGGGGATCTCGGCTGTGCCGCTCTTGCCCCCGATGCGATAGCCCGCAACGCCAGCCGCCTGATTGCCGGTGCGGATCGTCTCCAACATCATCTGGCGGAGGGTATGCGCGGTTTCGGGCCGAATTGCTGCCCGCACAATCGTGGGCTGAGTGTTTAAGACTGTCTCGCCTTCTACCCGAGATTGGACGATGTATGGCCGCATCAGATAGCCGCCATTGGCCACTACTGAAACCGAGTTCAACATCGCAATTGGGGTGACGGCCAGACCTTGCCCAAAGCTATTGGTGCCCAGGTCGGAGAGGCTCCAATCAGGATTGCCGGGCATTTTGACCAGGCCGCGCACCTCATCGGCCAGATCAACCTCAGTGGGCAGGGTGAAGCCAAAGCGATCAATGTAATCATAAAAGAGCTGGCTGCCCATATCGACCGCGATCTGCGCGGTGACCACGTTGAGCGAACGGGCCAGCGCTTCCGTGACACTGACTGGGCCATAGCCAAGCCGGTCGCTGTTGAAGAATACCCGCTGGCCGACGGTGTAGCTGCCATTATCGGTATAGACCGTCGTCGGCTCGATCACGCCGGTGTCCAGCGCCGCGGCTATAGGCACGATCTTGAAGATCGAGCCCGGCTCGTAAAGCCGACTCACCGCTGGATCGACAAACCGGCTGTAATCCGTTTCGCTGCTGTAGCGATTGGGGTCATAGGCAGGGCTGTTCGCCAACCCCAGGATGGCACCGGTTTTGGGCTCCATGACGATGATGGTGCCGCTCGCAGCCTTAAAGCGAGCGAGCGCGGTCCGCAACTCATCTTCGATAATCCACTGGATGCCACTGTCGAGGGTCAGCACCAAATCTTTGCTGGCAAACGACGGCACAAATTGGCGCACACTTGCAGGGAGACCCTCGAGCCCACTGCGCGACTTGTTTAATAATCCAATCCCGCTGCGTGAATCTAAATAGACGTTATAATATTCCTCGAGCCCATAGCTGCCCTGACCCTCGGCCCGGACAAAGCCTAAGATGTGGCTGGCCAGCAGCCCTTGGGGATAATAGCGGGCAGGTGCGGGCAAAATGCTGATGCTCTGCAACAAGGAGAGTGGATCTTCGCTCAGGGCTTCCTGTTGGAAAGCCTGCAGGCGATTCCCCGTCTCAAGGGGCAATTGTTTGGCCAGTTCCAGATAGCGGCGATCAGCCGATTCAAACAAGAGCCGACTGGTCTCCGCGGCGGGCAGGCCGATCAATTCCTGGAGTTGCAGCGCCAATGCCTGGCGCTCGGCCTCCCCGCGCACCATGCTTGGGTCCACCACCAGCCGATAGAAGAAACGATCTGCCGCTAATAATTCCCCATTGCGATCCACAATCACGCCGCGGGGCAAGTTGCTGTCAACCTGCACATTACTTGGGCGCAGATCCAGCCAGCCCAGCAATTGATGGTGGACAAGCCGGATGATCACAACGCTGGTCAACAGGCCCAGGGTGATGATTACCAGCCAAATGCGCCAGAGTTGCTGGGGCGGCCGACCATCTGGGGTTAGGGGCTCCTGCGTGTTGCTGGGCAGCACATCAGGCAGCACACGATCGAGCGGTGGCGACTGCATATCTTTTTACCACCCAATGGCTGAAAGTTTGGTGAGCTGTTGTTGGAGCCAAAGGCTCAGGTTGGGGCGGGCCGCGTTGCTGACTGGCGGCTCCTCAAGGACTACCGGTGCCTCTTCTGGCGGCGCGGCGCTGGTAACGGGCTGCACAGGCGGATGGGTAACAAAATGGCGGACCGTTGGCACGCCATAGCCCAGGGCTTCGGCTCGCTCACGGATCTGCGCAAGCGAGCTGTGTTGGGCAATCTGCCAGACGATTTCGGCGTTCTGGCGCTCAATGGCGCGCTGCTGTTGCCGCAGGGTAGCAACTTGTTGCCGCAACGCGAAGGTCTGCGCCGAGGTAAAGACAAGCAGGCTCATGCCCGCACAAACCAACAAAACCGCTACGAGTAACCACAGGAAACCCGTCAGGGTGGTTGGCAGGGCGAGTTGGCGGTCGAGTGTACGCAAACGTTCTTGCGCCAGCGGCTGTTGGAGCGATTCTGTCCATTCGGTGGAAACCGAGGCAGAGACCGATGAACTGAGCGAGTGATTGTGGACCATGGCGTATACCAACTTATCAATAATAGAGTAGCGAGTAAGGGTTGATATTGGGCGATTTACTGCCCGCCAACTTTTTGCACAATCCGCAATTTAGCCGAACGGCTGCGTGGATTGTGTTGAATTTCTTCGGGTGTAGCCGTAATCGGCTTCCGGGTGAGTATTTCGAGCGTGGGTTGGCGTTCTTGACGCCCAGAGCGGGCGCTAAGGTCGGCAACCCAGGTGGCGGCCTCGGTTTGCATCCATCGTTTCACCACGCGATCTTCCAGACTATGAAAACTGATCACGGCCAGGCGGCCCCCAGCTTTCAAGAGACGCAGACATTGGGGCAATGCCTGGCTCAGCCCCTCTAATTCCCGGTTCACCCCAATGCGCAGGGCTTGAAAGCTCTGGGTGGCCGGATGAATACGGCTGCCTCGTCGTCCCCCGACGGCCCGCTCAATCGCGTCCGCCAGCTGATGCGTTGTGGTGAAAGGCCGCTGCTGCACCAGGTAGCGGGCGATCCGGCGGCTTTGCCGCTCTTCCCCATAGCGAAACAAGAGATCGGCCAAATCAGACTCCGGCCAGGTATTGACAATCTCTGCGGCGCTGGGGCCAGCCTGTGGATCAAACCTCATATCGAGCGGGCCATCCTGTTGAAACGAGAAGCCACGTGCGGCCGTTTCCAATTGAAAGCTGCTGACGCCAAGATCAAGCAAGATTGCATCTACCTCGACAAATGCGTGCGCCTGGGCAATGGCTTCGATCTCGGCGAAGTTGCCCTGGGCAAGGTGTAAGCGGCCCGCAAGCTGTTCAGCCGTCAACTGGGCCGTAACCCGGCGAATCGCTGCCGGGTCTGCATCGATACCAAGCACCTGGCCATCGGGGCTGGATGCGGCTAAAAGTGCTGCGGTGTGGCCGCCACCCCCGAGTGTGCCATCAATTGCTCGGCCACCCGGCAGAAAATTTAGACCCTCTAAAACTTCGGTCAATAATACGGGTGTGTGGGTGGCACCCGCTGAATCGGGAGGAAGGACTGACCCTGGCGGCGGCGTGGCCGATGGTTGTGCTTTGCTGGGCATTTGCGAATTCTCCAGGCAGCCAGGACCGAGGCTCAGGACGCTGCATCAAATATTTAATGCGGCAAAGAGTTCACCACTCACCGCATCGCTTGTTAGCTCGTTCATCACCTTGGCATCCCAATTTTCGGGTTGCCAGAGTTCCAGAAAGCGACTCATACCGGCCACGACAATATCGCCGTTGATCTGAGCATAGTCGCGCAACCGCTGGCTGATCAGGATGCGCCCCTGCTTGTCCGGTGTAGCATCTTCAGCGGCACTGAAGAGCAACCGGCGCAACAGCGCGGCTCGGGGGTCGGCCAGTGGCAGACTGTTCACTTTTTCGGCTACTTTCTCCCATTCGACTATAGGAAATACCATCAGACACCGGTCGGTGGGGTGGCGAGTCACAACCAGGCCCGCCTCAAGCGCCTCGCGATAGCGCGCTGGAATGGTCAGGCGGCCTTTGCTATCAAGATTGTGAACATACTCACCCAAGAACATCGGATAGATATCCCAAATTTAGAACATGCGTTCTTGATTACCCACCAGGATAGGAAAATAGCCAAGAAGTTAGGGTGTATATCCCACTTTACCCCACCTTCCCCCACATTATAGTATGGTTCTTTTGATTTGTCCATCCTCCAAAAGTCCCGAATATTGCTGATATTTGGGAAAAAATGAGAGATAGCTTACGGAATTTGGATATAGATTCGCATAGTATACAGAGAAGATCTTTGGGCGGCGATGATTGCAGAACATGGGCTCTCCTCCACAAAATACTGCGCCCCGACGGGCAATTTGGCTTTTGTGGCTCGCTGATTTCGGTGAGGAAAAACAGGCGCGGCGTTTGCTTGCATCGGCTTGAGTTACCCGCTTGATTGCCCAATCAGTGCTGTGTTCCAGGCCCATCTTTCAGGCTTTGTTGGGGCGTGAAGCTGGATTGTGATTCCGGAAATTTTCATACTTGACAAAACTATGCGGGGCGTGCTATTATTCCCCGGTTGCGCACGATGTAAAAATTGTTGTCGTTGAATCGTAGGTTTAGGGTAACTAGATCAAAATTCACACTGGACACCAGGAGGTAAGCAAGTATCAGAACGGCAGGGAAGCCAGTCTGACCTTGTTTGCTGCGGTGTCTTATTGTCTTTTCAGAATTATCCTTCTGTAGAGGTGATTTGTCGGCTTGGCTTGATTGACACGAACCCCACGTGGAAAGGCCAGGCCATTTTTTGTCGGTAGCTATCGATAAGCGAGCTGTACGCCCTGGGCTGGTTTGCCCGAGCGGTGTGGCTCAGAACTTATAGATAGTGGGTTTGTGGTTAATGCGGGTATTTGTAGAGGCAATTTTAAAATTGTCATTGTTGATACCGTTTTTGTAGATCTGTTTTGTATAGGTGCTTAGGAGCGAGACGTACATGGCACGAACTAATGGAACTCATTCTGCCAACGGATTACGCACACCAGTGCGCAAATCCTACGCCCGGACACCGGCCGTCCTCGACCTGCCTCGTTTGACCGAGGTGCAATTGCGTAGCTTCGACTGGTTCAAAGACGAAGGGCTGCGCGAGTTGCTCGCCGAAATTACGCCCATTGTGAGTTTTAACAAAAATCTGGAACTCCACTTTGGTGACTTTTATTTCGGCGACCCGAAATACCCGGAAGATGAATGTCGGGAGCGCGACATCACTTTTTCGGCGCCATTGTGGGTGAAGGTGAAGCTGGTCAATCGCGATACGGGTGAGATCAGCGAGCAAGAGGTCTTCATGGGGGATTTCCCGCTGATGACCGAATCGGCCACCTTTATCATCAATGGGAGTGAACGGGTGGTGGTGAGCCAGTTGATTCGCTCGCCCGGGGTCTATTTTACGGTCGAGGAAGACCGCTCCACTGGCCGCGAATTGGCCGGGGCAAAACTGATCCCCAGCCGTGGAGCCTGGTTGGAATTTGAAACAAGCAAGCGCGATATTGTCAGCGTCAAGGTCGACCGCAAACGCAAATTGCCGGTCACTATCCTGTTGCGCGCTATCGGTTTTGGCACCGATGAGCAGATCCGCTCGCTTTTTGCTGACATTGATAATGATCTGGATCACCCCTTCATCGAGGCGACGCTGGAGCGCGACGCGACCAGCAACCCGACCGATGACAACGAAAAGGGTGTGGAAGATGCGTTGCTCGAATTTTACAAAAAATTGCGCCCTGGCGATCCGCCAACGCTAGACAATGCCAAGAGCTTCGTCCAGAATCTCTTCTTCTCGGCCCGCCGCTATGATCTGGGTAAAGTTGGGCGCTACAAACTGAATCGCCGCCTGGGCATCGACACCAGCATCGATAACCGAATTCTGACGAATGAGGATATCGTGGCGGTGATCCGGCGCATCATCGACATCAACAATGGCCGTGGTCGCGCCGATGATATCGATCACCTGGGCAATCGCCGCATCAAGACCGTGGGTGAGCTGATCCAGAATCAGCTGCGCATTGGGCTGTTGCGGATGGAACGGGTCGTGCGCGAGCGCATGTCGATCCGCGACCCCGAGCAAGTGACGCCGTTGAGCCTGATCAACATTCGCCCGGTGGTTGCTGCCACTCGCGAATTCTTTGGCGGCAGCCAGCTCAGCCAGTTCATGGACCAGACCAATCCGCTGGCCGAGTTGACGCACAAGCGCCGCCTCAGCGCGCTCGGCCCTGGTGGGCTGCGGCGTGAGCGGGCCGGCTTTGATGTGCGCGATGTTCACTTTAGCCACTATGGCCGCATCTGCCCCATCGAAACTCCGGAAGGCCCCAACATCGGTCTGATTGGGTCGATGGCGAGCTTTGCCCGAGTCAACGATTTTGGCTTTATCGAAACGCCCTATCGCCGGGTCTATAACGAACTGCCGGTCGATTCGGATGAGCTGCTGCAGCATAGCCTGAACGCCGACATTGTGGATCCCAAAACGGGCGATACGATTGCCGAGCGCGATACGGTGATTGATGCTGAATTGCTCGCCCAGTTGCGCGCTGTTCCCGGCCTGACGACTGTGCGTGTGAAGCCATTTGCTGGCCGCGAGGTGGTCTATCTGACTGCCGACGAGGACGAACAAGCATCGATTGCGCAGGCTTCGACCGCGCTCAATGCGATTGGTGAATTCCAAAATCAGCGCCCGGCCGCGCGCCACGCTGAGGAATTTATGTTTGAGCAGCCCGAGCGGTTGCGCTTTATGGATGTTTCGCCCAAGCAGATTGTCGGTGTCTCTGCCGCGTTGATTCCTTTCCTGGAACACGACGATGCCAACCGGGCTCTCATGGGGTCGAACATGCAGCGCCAGGCTGTGCCGCTGGTCAAGCCCGATGCGCCAGTGGTTGGTACTGGCATGGAATTCCAGGCCGCCATCGACTCTGGCCAGGTGCTGACCGCGCGCAATGCTGGCGAGGTGGTGAGTGTCACCAGCAACGAAATCGTTGTGCAAGAAGAGGATGGCACCCGCCAGGTCTATCGGCTGCGCAAATACAACCGCTCGAACCAGAGCACCTGTATCGATCAGCGCCCGGTTGTCTTTAAGGGAGATCTGGTCGACCAGGGCAGTGTCCTGGCCGATAGCTCCAGCACGCAAGGCGGCGAATTGGCCCTCGGCCAGAATGTGGTCGTCGCCTATATGAGCTGGGAAGGTGGCAACTTTGAGGATGCCATCCTGGTCAGCGAGCGGCTGGTGCAGGACGACAAATACACGTCGTTCCATATTGAAAAACATGAGATCGAGGCCCGCGAGACCAAACTCGGCCCCGAAGAGATCACGCGGGATATTCCCAATGTGGGTGAAGATGCCCTCAAGGATCTGGACGAGGATGGCATCATTCGCATTGGGGCCGAGGTGGTGCCCGGCGACATTCTGGTCGGCAAGATCACGCCCAAGGGCGAGACCGAACTGACACCCGAAGAGAAGCTGTTGCGTGCCATCTTTGGTGAAAAAGCTCGCGAAGTCAAGGATAGCTCGTTGCGCCTGCCGCATGGTGAACGTGGCAAGGTGGTCGATGTGAAAGTCTTCGACCGCGACGAACATCGCGATATGGCCGCCGGTGTGGAGAAGATTGTCCGCGTCAGCGTGGCGCAGCGCCGCCGCCTCACCGAAGGCGACAAGATGGCTGGCCGCCACGGCAACAAGGGTGTCATCTCCAAAGTGGTGCCGGTCGAAGATATGCCCTTCCTCGACGATGGGACGCCGGTGGATATTATTCTGAATCCGCTTGGTGTGCCAGGCCGCATGAACATTGGGCAGATTCTCGAAGCTCACCTGGGGTGGGCGGCGAGTCGGCTCGGTTTTATGGCCGAGACCCCAGTCTTCGACGGGGCCAAGGAAGAAGAGATCGAAGCTGAACTGGCCCGCGCCTGGCTGGTTGATCGCGCATGGGCCCAGGCCACCCAGCAAGCCTGGAAGATGTTGAATGAAGCCAATCTGGAGATCGACGAACTCCAGGATGATGCTGACACCCGGCGGATCTATCTGCTCGACTGGCTGGAGCCACGCGGGTACGAACCCGACCGCTTGTATGATGACGAGAATTATGCCCGTCAATCGTGCCTGCGCGAATGGTTGAAAGATCAGGGCTACGAGCCTGAAAATGTCATCCCGTCCTGGTATCAGGAACGCCGCGCTACCTATGAATCCAATCGCTATGCCGTTGACGTGGCCTTGCGCGAATGGATGCTGAGCTTTGGCCGCGAGGTCGACGCCAGTTTGAGCGGTGCCGAGTTGCGGCAAGCCGCCGAAGCACTCAGTTGGGAGAATGGCTGGCCACTGCCGACCACCGGTAAACAACGACTCTACGATGGGAAGACCGGCGAGCCCTACGACTCGTCCGTGACGATCGGTGTCGTGCAGATGCTCAAGTTGCACCACTTGGTCGAGGACAAGGTCCATGCTCGCAGCACCGGCCCCTACAGCCTGGTCACGCAGCAGCCCCTGGGCGGGAAGGCCCAATTTGGTGGTCAGCGTTTTGGCGAGATGGAAGTGTGGGCGCTCGAAGCATATGGCGCGGCCCACATCCTGCAGGAGATGTTGACGATCAAGTCGGACGATGTCAGTGGGCGCGTGCGCACCTACGAATCGATCGTCAAGGGTGAAGAAATTCAAAGCCCCGGTGTCCCTGAGAGCTTCCGGGTTCTGGTCAAAGAACTGCAAAGCCTGGGCCTGGCAGTCGAAGTGATCAACGAAAAGAACGAAGTGATCCAGTTCGGCAAAGAGGATAGCGAAGAGCGCCTGCCGAAACTTGGCTTTAGCTTGAATGTTCCCAGCCCGATGGGCCGCAACGTGGAGTAGTTGACGATCGACGACAGACCAACACGATGGACGGTTGCATAACCGTCCATCGTCTACCGTCCATCGTCCACCTGAGAAGGAGTGCGAACTTATGGAAGTAAAGAATTTTGACTCCATCCGTATCTCGCTTGCTTCGCCAGAGCAGATCCAGGAATGGAGCTATGGTGAAGTAACGAAACCTGAAACGATTAACTATCGCACGTTGCGACCTGAGCGCGATGGCCTGTTTTGTGAACGCATTTTCGGGCCGATGAAAGATTGGGAATGCGCCTGCGGCAAGTACAAGCGCGTGCGTTATAAAGGGATTGTCTGCGATAAGTGTGGGGTCGAAGTTGCCCCCAGCCGCGTTCGCCGTGAGCGCATGGGGCACATTGAATTGGCCTCGCCTGTCAGCCATATTTGGTATGTGAAAGGTGTGCCGAGCCGCTTGGGGCTGCTGCTCAACATCAGCCCGCGCCACCTCGAACGGGTGCTCTATTTTGCCCAGTACATCATCACGAATGTAAATGAGGACGCGCGCGGCCGGGCCATCCAACGGCACGAGCGCGAGCTGCAAATGCGCATCGGGCGCATCGAAGGCGAAGTCTCCGGTGACCTCGGTGGCCTGGAAGGGCAACTCGAAGGCGCGCTCACGGAATTGGATCAGGAAGAAGAGCGCGAAATCGCCGAACTCGACGAGCGGATCAACGAGGCAATTGCCAAGACCGTCAGCGAGGCGCAGACCTTGCAGGTCTGGGTCGAGAATCGCATTGGCCAAAAGGCCAGCGAAGACCGCACCCTGGGCTGGGCAGACCGGATTGTGATTCCGGCGGGCACTGTGGTCTCGAAGGATCATGTTAGCATCATCAACGATTTGGTCCAGCAGAAGCTCAATAGCCTGCAGACCGAATCGGACGAGGAAAAGGCCGACATTCGCCTGCTGATCGCGGCCAAGCGTGACCATCTGCGCGGCGAATTGGGGACGAAGATCGACGAGCTGCGCGGGGATATTGATAGCAAGACCGAGCGCTTGCGCACCCAAATGGAGCGCGATCTGGAAGATTTGAAGTCGCTCGAAGAAAAGCAACTGTTGACCGAAACCCGCTATCGTGAACTCTCTGACCGCTGGGGCAATGTCTTCTCCGCGGCAATGGGGGCCGAAGCGGTGCGCGATATTGTCGCCAAGATCGACCTGGACAAGATGTCCAAAGAGTTGCGCAGGGAGATCCGCACCACGCGCAGCAAGCAGCGCCGCAAAAAGGCCGCCAAGCGCTTGCGCGTCGTCGAGAACTTCCGCAAGAGTGGCAATCGCCCCGAGTGGATGGTCTTGACCTCGCTGCCGGTGATCCCGCCCGATCTGCGCCCCATGGTGCAGCTCGATGGGGGCCGGTTTGCCACGAGTGACCTGAACGATCTCTATCGCCGGGTGATTAACCGCAACAACCGCCTCAAGCGGCTCATG
>CAZIRP010000043.1:0-47791 GCA_964541665.1 uncultured Caldilineaceae bacterium
AGACGGGAGACGGGAGACGGGAGACGGGAGACGGGAGACGGGAGACGGGAGACGGAAAAATTATACATCACGTTTCACGCATCACTCGGCAACAGGTTGCAACTTGGCTTCTGCCGCCGGTTCCGCCTCGACCACGTGCGCGCCGTCGCCGATGATCTCGCCGTCGGCAATGGTGACTGTGCGGGTGACCCGCTTCGCCAATTCGACATCGTGCGTCACCATCACAATCGTTTTGCCTTGGTCGATCATCCCCTGGAAGAGTTGAAAGACCGCGTCCGCGGTTTTGGTGTCGAGATTCCCCGTTGGCTCGTCGGCCACCAGCAGTGGTGGATCATTGGCCAGGGCGCGCGCAATGGCCGCACGTTGTTGCTGACCGCCCGAAACTTCCGAGGGCAATTTATCGGCCTGGTCGGCCATTTCGACAAGTTCGAGCAGATGCAGCGCTCGGGCGCGTCGCTCGCTCGGCTTGTACATGTTGCAAAAATCCATCGGCAACATCACATTTTCAACGCAGGTCAACATCGGCAAGAGCTGAAAGAACTGGAAGATCACACCAATCGTCTTGCCGCGCCAGACCGCCATCGGCCCTTCATCCAGCTTGTGGATCGCGGTCCCGTCGATGATGATCTCGCCGGAAGAGGGCCGGTCGATGCCGGTGATCATGTTGATCAGCGTGGATTTTCCGCTGCCAGACTTGCCGACTACGGCCACAAATTCGCCCCGATCAATCGCCAGGTTGATGCCTTTGAGGGCCACAAATTTGCCCGCCGGGGTTTCGTAGGCCTTGACCACCTGATTTAATTGAATCAGCGCCGGTCCAGCACCATTGTCAACTGGCAGCGTTGTTTCTTTGGCCGATCTGCGCAAAAACGAGAACATAGCTTCCGTCACCCCACAAAGCCCGAACCTGAACCTTCGAACTCCAGACTATTGATAACTCAACACTTCGCGAATCGTCAGCCGGGATGCACCACGGGCAGGCAAGAAGCTCGCCAACACCGACAGGATGATCACCGTGACGAGCCACAGGATGGCCCCACCGGTCGAGAAGATGTAGCTGGGCGCGGCCTGCAACAGGGTCTCGCCCACAACAGTGGTCAGGATTTGGCTGGTTGGCAAGGCCAACAACCCACCGATGATCCAGCTGATCAGGCCGATCAGAATGCCTTCGACCAGCACAATCCGCAACACCGCGCGGTCCGACGCGCCAATGGCGCGCATCACGCCGATCTCACGGGTGCGCTCCAGCACGTTGATGCTCATGGTGCCCATCAGGCCCAAGCCGCCGACAAAGCCGAGGAGCAAGGCCATAAAGAGCAGGAAGCCGATGATCACATTAAAGACCGACGAGATGATCGTGCGTACCTGGGCAATGGTGCCCATCTGTTGCACTCGGAAACCACTGCCTCGGTACGAATCTTCGAGCTGATTGCCCATCGCTGTCTGATTGGGCGGGCTGCGCTCCGTCAGGCGGATCATCGTTACCTGCGCCTGGCCGACCGCGTTGGTCAAGCGGGCATAGCCGTCAAAATTCATGAAGATATTCGGCCCGGTCAAGGTACCGCGCGCAATGCCCACCACTTCAACTGGCCGCTCTTTGCCGCCAATGTCCAGCGTGATCACACTGCCGACACCGACATCTTTTTCGTTGCCCAGAAAATCGGTATTAACAACCACCTGGTGGAGATCGTCGAGCTCAAGCCAGCGCCCCGCGATAATCGTAGGTTGCACCATGGTCGAATCCGCGCGTGGCGCATAGATGACCACACTATCGCTCTCGCTCTCATCCGGGCGGATGCGGCGCACAGTGCCAAAGCCCCAACTTTCAACCTCATCCACGCCGGCCATGCCCGTCACCTGGCGGATCAGGCGGTCGCTGCGGTAGGTGCGGTCAAAGACGATCTGCACATCATAATCAAAGAAGCGCAGTGCATCATCCAGCGTCTGTTGCAGCGAAGCGCGGATGCTGAAGATCGAGATAAAGATCGTGCTGGCCAGCGACAGCGTGATCAATGTGAGCGTCAGGCGGGCCTTGCGCCGGAAGGTATTGCGCAATGAAATTTGCGCGGGGCGCCCCATTGGGATCACATAGCGCAACAAGACGATAAAGCGGTCGAGCAGGCCGCGGCCAAAACGCCCCTTCCCCAGCCCGACATCGCTGATGGCCTCGCGCACGGTGATGCGCACCCCCTGCGAAATCGGGATAATCGCCGCGAGCAACGGTGCGGCCAGGCTGATCAGCGCCTGAATCAGCACCACGCGTGGGTTCAACTGAATGGTGCCGACATCAAAATTGAGCATCTCCCCGAAGAGCGAGGCCAACCCAACCGCGCCCACGGCCCCGAGCGGTACGGCAATCAATAGCGAGAGGAGACCAAACGCCAGCACCATCACAAAATACATGCCGGTGATCTGCCCGGTGCGAGCGCCAATCGCCTTCATGATGCCGATCTGCTGCACTTGTTGCGCCATGATCGCGGAGAGTGTGTTGACGATCAAAAAGCTGCTCAGGCCGAGGGATAAGAGGCCAACCGCGTTCAGGATCAGCGAAAAGCCGTTGAGAAAACTCTGCGCGGGATGCTCACCCGGTTCGAAGACCAGTGTGAAGAGCGCGGCAACGTTGCTGCGCGCCAGGCGATCTTCGATCAGCTTGCCGACTTCCTGCACATCGGCAAAGGTTGGGTCCGGGTCGGAGACGACAAAGAGCACCTGGTTGTAATCTTGCCCTTCGCCTAACCATTCGAGCGTGTCGTAATCGATATAACCATAGCCCGCGCCATTGATAAAGGCAGGCAACTGGCTCATATCATGCACCGAGCCGGTGATCTGCATGGTGCGCTGTTTGCCATCTGGCGGTTCGATGGTGAGCGTATCGCCGATCTCAACACCTTCCAGGCCCAGCGCGGGGGAAAAGGAAGCCCGCTCAAGCAACAAATTGCGCTCGCCGGGCGGGTAGGCCCCGGCTTGCGGCTTGAGCTTGTTGATCGCAATCTCATCAAAATCAGGAATGGCAAAAAGCTGCAAGCTGCGCCATTCGCCCGCCTGATCGAGAAAACGCACGGCCACGTAGCGACCACCCACCACCGCGCTCACCTCGTCCATCCGCTCGATCGACTCGACGACATCATCGCCAAAGGTGGCCAGGGTATAGACTGTGCCGCTGGCTGGGTTCACCGCGGCATAGGCTGCTGGCAGATTTTCATCGACGATGGTCTGCGCGCCCATCACCATGCCAATGGTGGTGACGCCCACGGCAATCGACAGCAGCACAATGGCTGTGCGGGTTTTATTCGACCAGAGATCGCGCCAGACTTTGCGCCAACGAGGTGCAATCATAGTTTAGACGGTAGACGATGGACAGTAGACGGTAGACGATGGACGGATTACATTCACGCAACACCCATTCCGGTTGACGCCAACTATACGTAAGAATCCTGGTTTTGATTCAAGCCGCTTGTTGCCAGGCCAGTTGGGCACGCAACCCTTCGAGCACGCTGGTGGCCGGTTGGTAGCCCAACAGGCGCTGCGCCTTGCTTGTATCGGCGACGGTGCGGCGTTGATCGCCCGCACGCGCTGGCCCGTGGACGATCCTGGGTTCGCGGCCACTCAGCTCGGCCAACATTGCCAACACCTGGTTGACATTCACCTCTTCGCCGCCGCCAATGTTGAAGGCTTCGCCCACGCTGCGTTCTCGTTGATCAAAGGCCAGCACCAGACCCTGCACACAATCAGCCACAAAGGTATTGCTGCGGCTGTCCGTGCCATCACCATCGACCGTGATCGTCTCATCCGCCAGCAGCGCGCGAATAAAGATATTGTAGCCCATGTCGGGGCGCTGGCGCGGGCCATAGACCGAGAACAGGCGCAGGATCGTAAAGGGCAAGCCGAAATTGGCACCATAGGCTCGGCAAAGTTGCTCAGCGGCCAACTTGGTGATGCCATAGGGGGAGACCGGCGCCAGCGGGGCTTCTTCGTTGCCCGTGGCAAAGCGGCCATAAACCGAAGAGGTGGAGATATTCAGAAAGTGCTGAATCTTCTGCTGCACCGAGGCTTCGAGCAGCCGTTGCGTGGCCTGGATATTGCAAGTCATATAGCTGTCGAACTCGCTCCAGCTGCGACGCAGGCCAGCCATCGCGGCCAGGTGAAAGACCACGTCAACGCCGTCGAGCAGCGCTGCCAGATCCGCCGTGCGCAGGTCGGCTTCGTGAAAGCTGAAATTGGCCGCGTGCTGCGTATTCGCCACCGAGCGCTGAATCTGCGCCAGGTTTTGCTCCTTGAGCGGGCGCGGGTAGTAGGGAATAAAGGCATCAAGCCCGATGACGCGGTGGCCTTTGGCCAACAACAATTCACACAGGTGCGAGCCAACAAACCCCGCCGCGCCCGTGACCAGACAAGTCGTCATAAATGTTCCTTCAGTAAAATATAGAAACAGCCTGGAGATCCACAGATGCTACAGATTTCTGACTTTTCTCCTGGAAAATCTGCGCAACGCTGCGTGCTCTGTGGATGAGATTTTGAAAAAGCTTTTGTGCTTTACTCTAGCATCTGCGGTTGCTAAGCAGCTTCTCGGTTTTACTTACAATTGAATGGTTTGCCCAACCCCTTGTTCGAGCGCTCGGCTGTAGACCAACCCCACAGTCATCGCATCTTGCATGGCCAGGCCCACCGACTTGAAGAGCGTAATCTCCTCGTCGTGGGTGCGGCCCGCGACCTGGCCGATCAACAATTCGCCGAGCGAGCCAGCCACCTGCTCGTAGTGCCATTCGCGCGCCTCGATTGGGAGCAGCAGATCACCCGCTTCGCGCTGGGCCGCGGGGTGGTGATCCACAAAGACGCGGCTGCGGGTGAGGGTGGTCGTGTCCAGCTCACGCATCTTAGCATGATACGCGCCGACCGCGTTGAGATGGGTGCCGGGGCGCAGCCATTCGCCCGACAAAACCGGCTCCTGCGCATTGGTGGCCAGGCAAACGATATCGGCTTCCTGTAACACAGCTTGTGCGGCACGCGTGGCCTGTACGGGCAAACCGAGCCGATCGCGCAACCCGGCGCAGAAGTCGGCATCTTTCTCGCCGCTGCGGGTGATCACCCAGACCCGTTCGATGGGACGCACCGCGCAGACTGCTTCCACTTGTGGCGCGGCTTGCGCGCCCGCGCCAAACAAGACCAGCGTGCTGGCTTCGGGCCGGGCGAGATATTTGGTCGCTACCCCGCTCGCCGCGCCGGTGCGCACCGCGGTCAGATGCTCGGCATCCATCATCGCCAGCAATTGGCCGGTGCGGGCATCGTGCAGCAGGATCACGCCCTGGATCATCGGCAGGCCAAAACGGGCCGGGTTCTGGCCATAGACCGTCACAATTTTGATCGAAAGCGTGCCCGGGTCGCCCTCGACAAACGCGGGCATCGACAAATGCAAGCCATCATACGGGGGGATGGGCGTGGCAGCGCGCTGGGGCATGGTCACCTTACCCAAGGCCAATTGGCGAAAACCCGCTTCCAGGGCGGCAATCGCATCGGGCATGGTCAGCAAATTTTCAACATCATGGCGCGATAAGATCAACATAAGTATCCGTTACACATCTGCTTGCGGCCAGACTTGATCCCAAGCCGAGAGCCAATCGTTCGCTTTGCTTTGCACTTTGAGCGGCTCGACGACTTCGACGCCGGGGCGGCCCCGGAATTGACCTACTTTATCGACGGTTTCAACTTCAATGGTGATGGTCGTCGGCCTGGCCGGTTGATAGAGCGAAGCTTTGCTCAGATTTTCCAGCGCGTGCCGCGCGCCCTCTTCGATCATCTGACGGGCGCGCACGGGCGGGATCTGGCGGGCGGAAAAGCGCGAGAGCCCCTTTTTGACCGCGACATAAGTTGGCCCGTCGCCGAGAATCTCGCGGCTCTCGCGGCAGACCGCTTCATCCCCCGTGACCAGCGCCACTGGGCAGCCATAATGCCCGCAAAGCGCGGCGTTGATACCCAACTCGCCCACCAGGTCATCATTAAACCAGAGATTGCGCCAAGTGACGGTCGAGATCGTGTGGCAGAGTACGCCATCCGGTGTGCCCGCGCGGGCGTGCATCCCCACCATCAGGGCGGCGTCACAACCTTTTTCCAGCAATTCGGTATACCGTGACCATTTGTGGTGCGCCACCCACTCGCAGGCAGGGTGTAACAATTCGGGCACGTAGGAGTTAAACGTCCAGCCGCCGCCCGCGCCGTGACAATCGACCGCGACAATTTCGGTAGCGCCAGCCGCCACCGCCCCCCGCACCGCGGCGTTGATCTCTTCGGTGTAGAGCCGCCGACATTCTTCGTACATCGGGTCGCCGCCGGTGACTTGCGGCCAGACTACAATGCCACTCACGCCTTCCATATCCGACATAATCAGGACGCGCATCTGCTGATTCCTTGTGTTCCGCTGTATCCCGTAGCTTGACAAAACCAGCGTGCATTGTACCGTCAGAGTGGTCAGCGGGCAAACATTTCCCTGGAGCTTTGCCGGGCGTGGCAGCCTCTGCTATACTCATACCTCGCGCATCGACCGCTAGCGAACCACCCGATTGGCTGCAGGTCTATTCAGTCCGCAGGATTTATGAACCGCGAGAAACTCTCCGATTGCAGGATCCAGTCCGTGCTCGTCAAGGGCGTGGCCTTGCTGATGCTCATCCTCATTTCTGGCTGCACGTGGACGATCCAGGATCCCCGCCAGATGACAGGCCCGACAGCAGCCGTCAAGGTCTATCTGGCGCCCAATCTGCCCGACAGTTATGTTGCCCAGTTCTCGGAAATGCTGACAGTGGCCGCGCGGCCGCCCATCCAGGTGGTCGAGCAGCCAGCCGAAGCGCATGTCGAAGTAAAGTTGGACGCGGTCGATGCCAATAGCGTGCGGATTATGGAGCGCTTTTTTGCGGCGGTCGTGCCGTTTGCCACGGTAACCGACGACATCAGCCGCGATGAACTCTTACAACGCTGGCAAGGCAGTGGTCAAGGGTTGCTTTTTGTGACCCCAGAAACTGCCAATCTGCTGGCCGCGCACTGGGGGCCCACAGCGGCAACCGTGGTGGTGGCCGAGGCATTGCAGGCAGCGCTCGAAGCCAACCCAGGCGCTGTCGGCATCCTCAGTTTCGAGCGGCTGCACCCGCGCCTCAAAGTGCTGACCGTGGATGGGATCAATATTCTCAGCAATCAGCTCGACCCGGCCAGTTACCCATTGTCCGTCAGTATGACAGCCGATGGAGAAGGCGCGGAGCGAGTGGCCACCTTTTTGCAGGGGCTGGCTGTACCCTACAGCAATCGCAACCCCGACCGCCTGACCAGCCTGATGATGACCGGCGTGACGGCCATGTCGCGGGCCACCGCGGCGCGCATGGAGCTGATGGGCGTCCTCTACCCCGCGGCGATCATCTCGGCGACGCTGGCCGCGGCCGACATCACCCATGTCAGCAACGAAGTCCCTTTTCTGGACGATTGTGTCGTCAACAACACGGTGAACAATCTGATCCTCTGCAGCCACACGTCGTATTGGGCTACGCTTGAGGCGATTGGCACCGACATCGTCGGACTGAGTGGCAACCATGTCAACGATTTTGGCCGGGAAGGGGCGCGGCGTTCGCTGCAATTCTATCGCGACAACGAGATTCCGATCTATGGCAGCGGGTTCACGGTTGAAGAAGCCTGCGCGCCCTTGTATTGGGAACACAACGGCAATCGCTTTGCTTTTCTGGCCGCGCTCGCCTTTGGCCCCGCGGACGCGTGGGTCACTGATAGCGAGCCGGGAGCCTGTTATTACTACGAACACAAAGAGATGCTGCTGGCATCGATCCGCACGCTGGCGCAAGAGGTAGATGTGGTCGCGGTCGAATTGCAATTTGAGGAGACGTACAATCCGTGGCCGACCCCGGCCCAAGTGCGCGAATTCCGCGAGTTGCGCGCGGCCGGCGCGAAGATCGTCACCGGGGTGCAGAGTCATGTGCCCCAAGCGCTCGAGCCCTACGGCTTTTTAGATCAAGGCGGGCCGGGCGTCATTGTGTATGGCTTGGGCAATCTCTTTTTCGACCAGATGTGGAGTTGGGAGACGCGCACCGAACTTTACGCCCGCCATACGATCTACAACGGGCACGTCATCAGCACGGAGATCCTGACGGGGGTGCTTGAGGAATATGCGCAGCCCCGCTGGGCCACCCCCACCGAGCGAGCAGCCATTCTGCAAAGCATCTTTGCCGCGGCACCGGCGCGTTAACTCAAAAAGGAGTGGCGATGTTCAAACGCTGGATCAATGCTTTCGTTAAATCCCCCACGCCGGACAACACCCAGATCATCGTTGTCTCGGGGTTGCCGCGTTCGGGCACGTCGTTGATGATGAAGATGCTGAACGCCGGTGGGGTGCCTATCCTGGTCGATCATCTACGTACCGCCGACGATGACAATCCCCAAGGCTATTACGAATACGAGCCGGTCAAGCAACTGGACAAGGGCCAGGTAGATTGGCTGCCCAAAGCGCAGGGCAAGGCCGTTAAGGTGATTTCTGCTCTACTGCCCCACCTGCCGTTGGACTACAATTACCAGGTGATCTTTATGCAGCGGCGTTTGGCCGAGACATTGGCCTCGCAGCACAAAATGTTGCAGAATCGCGGCCAGGTCGCCAATCTGCTGGATGATGAGAGCCAATTGACCGACCTCTTTCAGCAACACCTGGCAGAGATCCGCCAGTGGCTCAATCAGCATCCCAATTTTCAGCAACTCGACGTTGATTACAACGAGCTGGTCGCGACTCCCCAACCGGCTGTGCGCGCCATCAACCGGTTTTTGGGCGGTCACCTCGACGAGCCGCAAATGCTCGGCGCGATTGACCCGACCCTCTATCGCAACCGGCGCGGCTTACCCCAGCAATGATTATTGCAATTGCAGCAAAAGCGCGGTGAGGAGCGCGGCGCGCTCGGCAATTTTATCGACCTCGATATGTTCGTGATCCGCATGGGCCCCGGCCCCGGGCACACCCAACCCATCCAGTGTCGGCACCCCCAGCGCGCCCGTCAAATTGCCATCGCTGCCACCACCGGTACTGCCCGCGGCCAGCGATAACCCCAACGTTGCACCAATCGTCTGCGCCTGGGCAAAGATTGGCAAGGTCACCCGCTCTTCCAGCGGTGGCCGATTCCACCCACCTTCAACCGTGACCTCAGCGCCGGGGGTTACCGCACGCAACCCATTGATCGCCGTGGCCAGCCGGTCGGCCTCAGCTTGCGTCCAGGCGCGCACGTCGATCTCAGCCTGGGCGCGCGCCGCCACCACATTGCTGACTGTGCCGCCTTGCACAACGCCCACATTCACCGTGCTACCCAAACTCATGTCGGTCAGCGCGTGCAACGCCAGGATCTGGTGCGCCAACTCCTGAATCGCGCTGATACCCTTTTCCGGTTCGATGCCTGCGTGGGCCGCGCGACCGGTCACGGTCAATTCCCAGGCACCGATGCCTTTGCGGGCGGTCTTGAGCAGCCCACCGGGCAAGGGCGATTCCATCACCAGGGCATAGGCGGACCGTTCGGCTTCGGTTTCGATCAAGGCTCGCGAGGTGCGGCTGCCGACTTCCTCGTCCGAGGTAAACAAAATGGTGATTGGCCGCGGGAGGCTCAGCTGCAACTCGCGGATGGCGTGCAGCGCGTATTCCACCAAGACCAGGCTGCTCTGCATGTCAAAAATGCCGGGCCCGTAAGCTTTGCCATCCACCACCTGAAATGGACGCGCGGCCAATGTGCCAACCGCCCAGACCGTGTCGAAATGGCAGAGGATCAGCCCCGGCTTGGCCGTCGGATCAACATCGGGCGTGGCGAAAGTTGCGTGAACATGGTTGCCGCGCTCGGCGCTAGGGATGATCTTCACCTGAGCGCCCGCGATCCGCAACCGTTCGGCCAACAATTCGGCAAAGGCGTCGAGCCGGGCCTTGTCACTGCTTGGGGTCTCCTGGCTGACCAACTCACCGATCAGCGCCAACATTTCAGGCTGTTTGTGATGAAAATAATCAAGCAAATTTTGTGGATTCATAAAAGTTGTCCATTTCAAATCAGCGGGAAACCAGAAAATTCAAACAGCTTATCCACAGATTGCGCAGATTCTACAGGTGTAAAACCAAAAATCTGTGAAATCCGTGTAATCTGTGGATTCGAAAGGCTTTTAGATTTTACTCAGGCACGGTGGGCAACCGCTCGGTTGAGCGCGCCGACAATCGCTTTGATCGACGCCAGCTCGATGTTGGTGTCGGTGGCCGCACCAAAAAAGGTCTCGCCCGACGGTGTGCGCACCTGGATGTACGAGATGGCCGTTGCGCGTGAGCCTTCGCCCAGTGAGTGTTCCGCGTACGAAAGAATATTAAAGTCACTGACCAGTTCTTCTTTGATCGCGTTCACAAAGGCGTTGATCGGCCCGTTGCCCTGGCCGCGTAATTCGTGGGTTTGCCCATCGACCGCGACACGCGCAGTGCAGGCCACCAACGCCGAGCCATCGTCTTGGTGGGTCACTTCGCTGCGGAAAGCTTCTAAGCGGAATGGCTGCGTCGCGGCCAGGTAGGTCTGCTCAAAAGTATGCCAGATCTGCTGGGGCGTCAACTCGGTGCCATATTGATCGGCGATCTCGTTGATCACGCGGCCAAATTCCACGTGCATCGCCTTTGGCATCTGGATGCCAAATTCATTCTCCAGCACATAAGCCACGCCGCCCTTGCCCGACTGCGAATTGATGCGAATGATCGCTTCGTAGTTGCGCCCAATATCCTTCGGGTCGATGGGCAAATAGGGCACTTGCCAGAGGGCACCGGGCGTGGGATCTTGCGCGGCCATCCCTTTCTTGATCGCATCCTGGTGCGAACCAGAAAACGCGGTAAAGACCAAATCCCCGGCATAGGGGTGGCGCGGATGGATGTTCATGCGCGTGCAGTCTTCGTAGATCGTCGCCACCGCGTTGAGGTTGCTAAAATCCAAACCGGGGTCAACCCCTTGTGTGTACAGATTTAAGGCCAGGTTGACAATATCCACATTGCCCGTGCGCTCGCCATTGCCAAACAACGTGCCCTCGACCCGCTGCGCACCCGCCAACAAGCCCAATTCGGTGGCCGCCACCCCAGTACCGCGATCATTATGCGTGTGCAGGCTGATGATCGCACAATCGCGCTGACGCAAATGGCGACCAAACCACTCGATCTGGTCGGCGTGTACGTTGGGCGTCGCCATCTCGACGGTCGCGGGCAGGTTGAGGATGATCGGCTCCTCCGGTGTGGGCTGCCAGCAATCCATCACCGCTTCGCAGATTTCCAGTGCAAACGCCAATTCGGTGGCTGAAAAACTCTCGGGCGAATATTGCAAACGAATGTGCGTTGCAGGCACAGTTGCGCGCAAGCGTTTGATCGTCTCCACGCCGCGCACGGCAATGTCGATGATCTCTGCGCGCGACAGGCCAAAGACCACGCGCCGCTGCAAGGGCGAAGTCGAGTTGTAGAGATGCACAATGGCTCGCTTCAGCCCCTGCAAGGCCTCGAAGGTGCGCTCGATCAAGGCTTCGCGTGCCTGCACCAGCACCTGCACGGTCACATCATCGGGGATCAGATTTTCGTCGACCAGGCGCCGCATAAAATCAAACTCGATCTGCGACGCGGCTGGAAAGCCCACCTCGATCTCCTTAAAGCCAAGTTGCACCAGCAGGCGAAACATATCCACTTTTTCCTGCACACTCATGGGAATGGCAAGTGCCTGGTTGCCATCGCGCAGATCCACGCTACACCAGATCGGCGCGGCGGTGATTTGGCGCGACGGCCATTGGCGATCGGGCAGATCAACCGGCGGGAAGGGCTGATATTTGGTGATGGTGCCCCGCTGGAGGCCACTTTGCTGGCGAGCCAGGCGCTGCAAGATGCTAAAGGCTGACTGCGAGCGGGCAGAGGAAGCAGACTGGGTGGTCATGAACGACGATTCCTTTCCGAGGATGGAAGAGACGAGCAGTTGATATCTAGCAGACCGACGGCACTTCTGTTAACTATCCGTAAACTCTGTTGGGGGGACGAATCGTTTCGGGCCAGAAGCTGGGCAATGCAACCAAAAAACGACCAATAAAAAAGCCTTCCCGACGGGAAGGCTCTGAACCTACAAGCACCAATCAAAGTCAACGTTAGCGCTGATCTTCCTTCCACGTCCAAACGCCCCTCGTGCGGAGGAGCTCGGTAAGGAGAGGAAGAAGATTGACAAGACGCGGCGCGGACGTGCACTTTGCTGACATTGTTTGGCCTGACATTCTACTGTTTCAGAGAGCGCATGAACCTGCCAGTCAAGCAGGGATCGGCGATTTTTACTCTAGCATACTTCGCCAGCACTGGCAAACTGGCTCGCCAAAAAGTTAAGCAAGTGCGCTTTTTCGAATAAATCCATTCATGAGAATGTCAGCTTCTTGTTACAAAAGGCGGGCTGGCTTTCCACTACAATGGGGACAGTCTGGTCGATAAAGCAGGGCAAATTGTTGCTCATGGCTATCGACCCCTGGCTGGCAAATACGTACCGTTTAACTAGAAGTCATCTCAAAAATCGGTTGTGGCTCCTATGAATGAAGATAGCCCAACCAGTGTGGTACAGAGATTTTTGAGATAAGTACTACGTACCCATCGAAGAGTCAAAATGGATTTACAAGAATATTTGACAATTTTCTGGCGGCAAAAATGGCTGATTGGGTTAACGACGGCAATCGCAATTGCTGTCGTGGCGATTGGGCTTCAACTAGTTGCGCCAGTTTACGAAGCAACCGCGCTATTGCGGATCACCACACCGTCGCGCGGCAGTCTCGGCGATGTGCAATATGATCTCGACTATGCCGACCGCCTGATGAACACCTATACCACGGTGGGGAGCAGTCGCCCGATCCGCACCGAGTTGATGGAGCAATTCGGCCTGGCTGAGCTGCCTGAGGTCTCTGTCTCTATTCTCGCCAACACCGAGCTGCTTGCCCTGGTCGCGAAAGCAGAGGAGGCCCAGACGGCCAGTGATCTGGCCAATGCCCTGGCTACCCGCCTGATTGCCTGGAGTGCCGAGTCGCTGGCCGCGGAGACGCAAAATCGCCAGCTTGCCTTGCAGCAGCAATTGAGCGATGCCGAACGCGAGTTCAGCGCCGCCCAGGCCGAGTATGACGCCCTGTTGGCCCAGAGTGCCCCAGATAGTGGGCTTTTAACCGCGCTCGACCAGGAACTGGGACAAAAACGCGATAGCTATACGCGCCTGCTCAACCAGGACGAGCTTTTGCGCATGCGCCCGGTCCTGCAAGCCAATCTGCTGACAGTGGTTGAGCCAGCGGTGGTGCCACAACAACCAGCATCGCCCAACACCATTCTCTTATTGGGGCTGGCAACCGTTTTGGGGCTGGCAGGTGGCCTTGGCCTTGCATTCATGCGCGAGAATCTGGACAACCGGCTTCACACCGTCCAACAAATTGAGCAAGCCACTCGCCTGCCAACCCTGGCGTTGGTCAATGAGGCCAAACAAATGCGCTGGCCCCAGGTCATTATGAATAGCCATTCGCGGCAGGAAGATACGTTTCAGCGGCTGGCTGCCGACTTGAGCAACCGCGCCACCGAGCAGGGCGGGTTTCTTGCAATGGTGACAAGCGCCGAACCCGGCGAGGGCAAATCGACCGTGGTTGCCAACCTGGCAACGGCCTTGGCCAAGCTGGGGCGCGATGTCATCGCGGTGGATTGTAACTTTTATCATCCAGGCTTACACACCATCTTTCAACTCAACAACGAGGTCGGGCTTATCGATTTATTGCACCAATCCATCCAGTTTGACCAGGCAGCTCAACGCACGTCGCAAGCTCATCTGCGTATCATACCGACGGGGCAACACCCCAGCCATCCAGCGGAATTGTTCACGCTGGCCCGCGTCACAGAATTTGCCGAGCAGGCGCGGGCTACCGGGCAGATTATTCTGTTGGATGCACCAGCGCTGTTGACTTCTTTTGAAGCCACCTTGCTGGCGAATAACGCCGACGGGATCCTGTTCGTCGTAGGCCAATCCATTGCCCACGAGACCGCAGTACACCGGGCAAAAAATACGCTGACCCACAGAAGCGAAAAGCTTTTGGGGGTAGTCGTGACCCATGCAACAACTGCATACAGTTATGTTCAACAGAATTACGCTGTTCTATCGAAGCCAGCAAGACCGAATAATCAGTAGGATACCATCATGCAAAACCTGGCCTCATCTCAACCGGATTCCTTGTTTCTCCCGCAGCAACGGGTCGGCATCCAGCCAAGCACGCCCGACAGCTTCTTCTATCACCGGGCAAAACGGGTGATGGACTTTACGCTCGCGCTCGTCGGGTTGGTGATCAGCGCACCGATTTTGCTCTGCATCATGCTGCTGATCAAGCTGGACAGCCCGGGCCCGGTCTTCTTTCGCCAAAGCCGGATCGGGGCCCGCCGCCGGTTGCAACAGGGAGAAGCAACCTGGGAAATTCACCCATTCTCCATCCTGAAATTCCGCTCCATGCAGCACAATGCGGATCAAACGCGCCATATGGCGCACATTCAGGCCTATGTAGCGGGTACCCTGACCGCCAACGATGAACAAGGCCAGCCCAAATTCAAATTGGCAGCCGACCCGCGCATCACCCGAGTGGGCCACTGGTTGCGCAAAACCAGCCTGGATGAACTTCCCCAATTGTGGAATGTGCTGCTGGGGGAGATGAGCCTGGTCGGCCCTCGTCCCGTGCCGGCCTATGAGGTGGCGCTCTATCAACCGGGCCATTTCGAGCGGCTGATGGCCCTGCCGGGCATCACCGGCCTGTGGCAGGTAGAAGGCCGCGGCGAAGTCACCTTTGAAGAGATGATGCGCCTCGATATCAACTATGTACAACGACGGTCGCTCGGGCTGGATTTAGCAATCCTGATCCGCACCATCCCCGCGGTGCTCAGGGGGCGCGGCGGGGCTTAAACCACGCAAAATGATCAATCAGCGTTATTCGATATAACACAGTTTTTACGGATTTCAGCCTTCATGGCGCTACAGAGGGGAAGTAATTATGTCTCATAATTTAGGCGTTGCAGTGATCGGATGTGGCTACTGGGGAGTCAATTATGTGCGGATCCTGAACGAACTGCCCGGGGTAACGGTCACCGCGATCTGTGAGCAACGCAGCGAGCGAGTCGACGAGATTCGCCAACGTTTTCCGGGTACGCCCGTCTTTAGTTCGTTGGATCATGTATTGGCGCTGGCCGAAGTTGAGGCCGTCGTGATTTGCACCGGAGCAACCACCCACTTTGAGGTTGCCAGCCGCGCAATTGCCGCGGGCAAACATCTTTTGATCGAAAAACCGTTGACGACAGACCCGGTGGATGCCGCCCAATTGGTGCAATTGGCCCAACACCACAAGGTAAAGCTGATGGTTGGGCACACGTTTCTTTACAACCCAGCCGTCCAGCTGGTCAAAGAGCATGTGCAGCGGACCGACCTGGGCGAAATTTATTATCTCTACTCGTGCCGCACCAATCTCGGCCCGATCCGCCACGATGTCAACGCCCTGTGGGATCTCGCGCCACACGATGTGTCGATCTTCAACTATCTGCTCGACAGCACCCCGCGCTGGGTGAGTGCAGTCGGCGCGAAAGTCCTGAAAAATCACCGCGAAGATGTTGGGTTTATCTCGCTCGGCTATGGCGACAACATTGTCGGTCACATCCATGTCAGCTGGGCCGACCCGAACAAGGTGCGCGAATTGGTGGTCGTTGGGAGCAAACAACGCATTGTCTTCAACGACCTGGACACGATGGAGCGGGTCAAAATTTTCGAGAAGGGCATCAGCCCCGTGCAGGCCGAAGCCGCCAGTTTTGGTGAATTCCAATACCTGATGCGCGACGGTGACATCATCAGCCCCCATGTGGCAGCCAGCGAGCCGCTCAAGAATCAATGCCGCCACTTTGTCGAGTGTGTCATCAACGACCAGCAGCCACAAACCGATGGCCGTGATGGGCTGGCCGTTGTGCGGGTCATGGCCGCGATCGAACAGTCGATCCAACTGCGCGGCGCGCCGATCTTTTTGGAGACGCCCGCGCCCAACAGCACGCTCACCCCAATGCCCGAAAACATGACCTTGAATGCACACCCATCAACCCGTTTGAATCTTGCCGCTAGTATGGAGCGCCTCTATGACTTCCAATCCTAACCCATTGTCGCCCGTGCCTTTTGTCGATCTCGGTGCCCAGCACGCCGAATTAGCCAGCGAAATCACCGCGGCAATCTCCGCGGTGGTCGAACGGGGTGATTTTATTCTGGGCAACGCGGTAGCTGCTTTTGAAGAAGAATTTGCGGCCTATTGCGAAACCAACGCGGCGGTGGGGGTGGATTCTGGCCTCTCAGCGCTCGAACTGTTGTTGCGCGCTTACGGTATTGGCCCGGGGGACGAGGTGATCACCCAAGCCAATAGCTTTATCGCCACCGCGCTCGCGATCAGCAGTGTGGGGGCCACGCCCGTGCTGGTTGACTGCGACCCAGACACGTATTTGATCGATGTGAGCAAAATCGAGCAGGCGATCACCCCGCGCACGCGCGCCATCATCCCCGTGCATCTCTACGGGCAGATCGCCGAGATGGAGCCGATCATGGCGATTGCCGATCAGCACCATTTGATTGTGATCGAGGATGCCTGCCAGGCACACGGCGCACGCTACCGAGGGCGGCGCGCTGGTTCGTTTGGTCATGGAGCCGCGTTTAGCTTTTACCCGGCAAAAAATCTCGGTGCGTTGGGCGATGGCGGCATGGCGGTCACCAACGACCCCAAGATCGCCGACTACATCCGTTTGTTGCGCAATTATGGCTCAGTGCAAAAGTATCATCACGAAGTATGTGGCTTCAACCGGCGGCTGGACACCCTGCAGGCCGCGGTCTTACGCATCAAGCTGCGCCATTTGGATCAGTGGAACGCCGCGCGGCGCGAACATGCCCAGCGCTACACCGAATTGTTGCGCGACACGCCGGTGCACTGTCCGCTGATCCTGGCCGACAGCGAGCCTGTCTATCATTTGTATGTGATCCGAACAACCGAGCGGGCGCGGCTGCAACAAGCCCTGCAAGCCAACAATATCGCCACCGGAATTCACTATCCAGTACCGATCCATCAACAGGCGGCCTATCGTTCGTTGGGGCTGGCGGAGGGTGCATTCCCCGTGACCGAACAACACGCGGGGGAGATTCTCTCGCTGCCGATGTATGCCGAACTGACAGCCGAGTCGATTGAACGCGTGGTCGCCACGATCCAGACCGCGTTGCACAGCAACCGCGCCGACATCGGCCAGCCAGCAGCAGTCGTAGCCTAGGATCTGATTCAATGTTTGGTGTATTCGTCACCCCGGCGCGGCCGGATCGCGCAGAAACGAATTGGCCCTGGCAGGCACTCCTGCCCTGGCTGATTGGTGGCATGATCGGCCTGGGGGTTGGCGGTGTCCTCATTGCCCAGGCGAGGTTTCTGCCGACCTGGCCAGCAATGATCAGTCTGGCCCTGTTGGTTCCCTTTGGGATGATGATCGTCGGGCGCATCCAAAAAGTGCTGCTCGCGATCATCATCCTGGAAATCCCAATTGGGCTTGACCGCTATTTCAACTATCACGAAACCGCGGCAGAGCTGGGCGCGATTGGCGGCCTGAATATTTCGGTCACCACCTTCTGTCTGGTTGTACTCTATGCCCTGTGGTTTGCCGAATTGTTGACGAACAGGGCGAGCTTGCCCAATCATTTTTGGCGTTTGAGCTTGCCAATCTGGCTTTATTTGCTTGCCGTCCTGGCTTCGTTATGGGCCGCGCAAAATGTGTTGTTGGGCTGGTTCGATCTTGCCATTCTCGGCCAGGCCACGCTGATCTATCTCTACATCACCGGCACCACTCGCAGCAAAGCGGATCTCTTTTTTATTGTAGCAGCGTTGTTTGTGGCACTACTCGTCGAAAGCACAGCGATGATCGCAGTTCGGTTGGTGGGCAGCAATTTGAGCGCTGGCCCTGTGGAAGTGCGTATCTTCGCGCAAGATAATCTGCGCGTCGGCGGTACATTGGGTTCGCCGAATGTCGCTGGTTCCTACCTCAATTTTGGCCTGGCTACCGCCTTCGCTGGGCTGATGCTGGCCTCATTTCCGGCGTGGCTGCGGCGGCTCGCCTTTGTCACGTTTGCGTTCGGCTGCACCGCACTCTTGCTGACCATGTCGCGGGGGAGTTGGTCCAGCTTTGCCCTGTCGATCGTACTTTGGCTGGGCGGGGCCTGGTGGCAAGGGTGGCTCTCGCGTCGTGCGCTGCTCATCCTGCTGGTGATCGGCGGGCTCGGCGCGGCGAGCTTTGGCGGTGCCATCGTCACCCGCCTGGTCAGCGATGACAATGGCGCGGCCTATGCGCGTATCCCGTTGATGCAGATCGCCGCCCGCATGATCAGCGACCACCCCATTCTGGGTGTAGGCAGCAACAACGCGGTGCTCGCCATGCCGCGCTATATCACGCCGGAATTCAGTAAAGAATGGCTCTACACTTTTCATAATAAATATCTACTGGTGTGGGCCGAGACAGGCATTGGCGGCATCCTCACCTTTCTGGCCTTGCTGGCCAGCAGCCTGCGCCGCGGCTGGCAGGGCTGGCAACTGGCGGATCGATCCCTGGCCGCGCTGGCCCTGGCGCTAGCCGCCTCGCTCGTCGGCCAAATGGCGCATATGGGGGTCGATATTTTTAATAGCCGCCCTCAAATCCAGATGATCTGGCTACTCGCGGGCATCATCACCGCCATTGTCCTGTTGGGGCGCGAGGAGAGACGCCGAGCAACCGTGGCCGTCAACGCCGCGGCACCCAGCGTGGAGGTCTATTCTTTATGAAACTGGCTGGACCAACTGCTGCGCTGGCTGCTCTGCGCACCAGCGGATTGGCGCGTCTACTCAGCAACATGATGGCCTTGCTGGCGAGCGATCTGTTTAACCGCGCCACCACCTTTGTGATGTACGCACTGGTGGCCCGCTATTTGGGCGCGTTTGATTTTGGTCAATTGTCGTTGGCGCTGACCTTCTTCTACACCTTTCAGGTGCTGGCGTCCGGTGGCTTGCGCACCCTGCTCATCCGCGAGATCGCCAAAGATCGGACACAAAGTGGCAGCTATCTGCTCCACGGCAGCGTGGTGGTGATGCTTCTTTTCGCCGTGGCAGTGGGTCTCCTCTACGGCACCGTGTGGTGGCTGGATTACCGACCTGAAACCGCGGCCATCATCCTGCTGCTGAGCGTCGGGCTCTTGCCCGCGGGCCTGACCACCGTCTGCGAAGCGATCTGCCAGGGCTGGGAGCGGATGGAGTTGATCGCCTATGTCAATGTGCCGCTTCACCTGGGTAAACTGGCCCTGATCTTTGGCCTGCTATGGGCTGGGTTTGGGGTCTATTGGCTGGTCGCGTTGCTGATGGTGACCTATGGCGTAGGCTTTTTGCTCGCCATCTGGATGGTCTTGCGGTTGATCCCTCGCTTTCACTGGCGGGTCGAGCCTGGGCTTGTGCTGCACCTGTTGCGCACAACCTTACCCTTTTTGGGGATCGAAGTGATCATCGCGGTCTGGGCCAGCATCCAAATCTTTATGCTTTCGGCCATGCGCACCGAAACCGAAGTCGGTCTCTTTAATGCGGCCAACCAATTGTTGATTCCATTCAATCTTGTGTTGCAAAGCGTGGGCGTGAGTCTTTTCCCCAGCATGTGCCGCCGCCTGGGCCAAGGCATTGCCAGCCTCAGGCAGATCAGCGGGCAATTGCTCGAAGGGATGCTGGCCCTGGCCCTGCCCGCGGTGGTCATGCTCTTGTTTCTGGCCGAGTGGACGCTGCACCTGCTCTACCAAACAAGCGAATTTTTGGCGGCTGCCACCCTGGTGCGGCTGTTGGTCTGGCTGGTGATTCTGCGTGTCTTTACCACTGTGCTGGGGCAGGTTTTGCTCGCCAGCCACCACGAGCGCATCACCTTGCGCATTGTGGCGGTCAATCTGGCTGTCAGCATCGGATTGAACGCAATTTTGATCCAACAATTTGGGCTGGTTGGGGCCGCGCTGGCTGCCGTAGCTACTGGTTTGCTCAATGTGGTGCAGCACTATTTGCCGGTGGTGAAAATTCTAGGCCACTTGCGGTTTGCGCAATTCATCTGGCCCGCGCTGGGCGCAGCCCTGGCCATGGCGGGGATGCTCGCCTGGTTGCCGATATCAGCGGTCTGGCTGCGTCTGTTCCTGGCCTGTGCCGGGTATGTGCTCCTTTATTTCTGCTTCGCCATCTGGTCCAAAGGTGGGCTGCGCCAATGGCAAGCCTATTACCGACCCGCCAGCTTTGCGCTCCACCCTGCGCCGACCGATGCCCACCAAGGAGGCCTATTATGAGCGTGCAGCGGACTGACCGAATGCGAGTCGTGCTGATTTCTTACGATTTTGGCGAATATTGCATCCGCTTAGCCAGCGCACTGGCGCAAGAAGCCGAGGTCTGTTTGATCCTGGCCGAGCAATTGGCAACACCTTATCTGCACCACCTGGATCCCGCGGTCGATTTTCGGCCCTTTGCCAAGCCGCGTCTGCGCCGACCTTATCAGCAAGTGCGCACACTGGTTTGGATCTGGCGGCAGATCCAACAATTTCAGCCAGATGTGATCCATCTGCAACAGGGCCATCTGTGGTTCAACGCGCTGTGGCCGCTGTTGCGGCGCTACCCACGCGTCCTGACCGTACACGATGCGCGCCATCACCCTGGGGATCGTGGCGCGGCCAACACGCCGCAATGGATGATGGACGCGGGCTTCCGCGGGGCCAATCGACTGATTGCGCACAATGGGCCGATCAAGCAGCTTTTGCTCGACGATTTGCAACTGCCGAGCGAGCAGATCGCGGTGATTCCGCACCTGGCCTGTGGGGATGCCAGCCAGGTGAGCGAGCCGGCCACCAGTACGGATGATTCGATCCTCTTTTTTGGACGCATCTGGCCCTATAAGGGGTTGGAATATCTGATCCGCGCCGAGCCGTTGATCACCGCGCAGCGGCCCAATGCCAGGATCGTCATCGCGGGGGAAGGCGAAGATTTTGCGCCGTACCAGCAGATGATGGTCAACCCAGACCGGTTTGTGGTCCACAATCAGTTCATTCCCGACAGCCAGATTCCAAGCTTTTTCCAACAGGCGGATCTGGTGGTTTTGCCCTATATCGAGGCTTCGCAGAGTGGGGTGATCGCCACCGCCTATTCGTTCGCCAAACCGGTGATCGCCAGCGCGGTTGGTGGTTTGTGCGAGCAAGTTGACCACGGCCAGACGGGCTTGCTGATCCCACCCGGGGATGCGCAACAACTGGCCGCTGCCATCCTCACCCTGCTGGAAGACCGCCCGTTACGCCAACAATTGGGGCGCAACGGGCAACGCAAAGTCGAAAGCGAATGGTCGGCTGCCACCGTGGCTCACCAGACCGCTCAAGTTTATCAACAGGCAATCGCAACCTATGGTTAATCATCTCGCCGCGGCCCAACAATTGCATCATTATCTTGTCCAACATCATTGGCAGGCAGAACAGTTGCGCGGCCCCGACCCCGGCATCCGCTTTAATTATCGCATCGGGCGTTTTATCAAGAGCTATTTGTCCCATCTGCCCTGGCGCGATGATCTCTATTATCTGCAAGGACAAGGCTATTGGCTGCTGGGCAACTTGGCCCTCTGGCAACAAACGGGGGATCCGACATACCGGGCCATTGCCGTTGCGTGCGCCAATTCCATGCTGGCCGAACAGCGCGCCGACGGGGCGTGGGACTATCCGAACCCCGAGTGGCGGGGCCGCGTCGCGACCGCAGAAGGGACCTGGGGCTCGCTCGGCCTCCTCGAGGCCTACCGCCAATTGCGCGACCCGGCCTATCTGAATGGTGTGCTGCAATGGCACAACTATTTGCTCAATGTAGTCGGCTTTCAGCAACAGGGCGAGACGCTGGCGATCAACTATTTTGCCAATCGGGTGCAACATCGCGTGCCGAATAATTCGATCATCGTGTTGCGCTTCCTGGCCGAATTGAGCGATGTCACTGGCGATGCTACATTTCTCGCCCCAACAACCGGCCTGCTGAACTTTATTCAAAGCGTGCAAAAACCGAGCGGCGAATTTCCCTATATGGTCGGCAACGCGGCGAACCCGACCTATCAACGGCCCCATTTTCAATGCTTTCAATACAACGCCTTCGCCTGTCTCGATTTTATTCGCTATTACCAGTTGACCGGTGAGCCTGCCATGTTGCCGATCATCCACAAGGTGATCGACTTCTTGCGCACGGGCGTTGCCGCGGATGGCCATTTGGCGTACCAATGTGGCAACCATCACCGCGCGGTGACCTATCACGCCGCGGCCGCGGCCGCAACGTTTCAGCAGGCCGCGCACCTGGGCATTGCCGACTGCGAACCATTCGCCGACCGGTTGTATCGCTATGTGTTGAGCCAACAGCGGCCCGCGGGTGATTTTCTCTATTCGCGGCGTGATTACGGCCTGCTTTCGGACCGGCGCTCGTATCCGCGCTATTTGGCGATGATCCTCTTTCATCTGCTCGCCCCGGAGGTTGTATGCGTGTCTTAGTGGTTGCGCCGCCGCTGCCCACCAGCAACGAACCGAACACCATGCCGCCGCTGAGCCGCCAGATCCACTCGCTGCAGGCGCATGGGCTGGAGATCGACGTGTTGGAGATGCGGGGCTTGCCCAAAGTGAAATATCTGCAACTGATTCCCAGGTTTTTGCGGCGCGCGGCCAGGGCCGACCTGATCCACGCCCATTATGGGTTTTGCGGCTGGCTGGCTCGCCTGCAGATTGGCAAGCCGGTGGTCGTCTCTTTTATGGGGGATGATATTCTGGGCACGCCCGATGAAACGGGCCGACTCAGCCTGGCCAGCCGAGCGGTGGTGGCGATTGACCGCTGGCTGGCGCGCTGCGTCAACGCGGTGATCGTCAAATCCGCGGAGATGGCCGAGATCGTCAAACCGGTGACCGCGCACGTGGTGCCCAACGGGGTGGATCTGACACTCTTCCGGCCTATCGATCGCGCACAAGCGCAGCAACAACTGGGCTGGCCGCGTGATAAGCGCTATCTGCTCTTTCCGGGCAACCCCGACAACCCGCGCAAAGGGTTCCCGCTTGCCCAGGCAGCCGTGCAGCTTGCAAGCGAACAGAGCGGCCAGCCATTTGAATTGGTACCCCTGCGCAATGTGCTGCCGGATCAGGTACCGCTCTACATGAATGCCTGCGAGGCGATGTTGCTCACCTCGCAATTGGAGGGCTCGCCCAATGTGGTCAAAGAGGCGATGGCCTGTAACTTGCCAGTGGTCTCCGTGCCCGTGGGCGATGTCGAGACGCTTTTGCAGAACGCAACCGGCTACACCGTACAGCCGCGTGACCCAGCCAGGTTGGCCACCGCGCTGCTTCAGGTATTGGCGCTCGACCCGCAGCAGATCCAAGGACGGGCGGCCTTGCAACAACAAGGGTTGAGCCTCGAACAAGTGGCCGAGCGGATCATCACCATTTACAAACAAGTGCTGAGCGGGCGCGTTTAATCAGTCAGGAAATAATTTATGTGTGGTATTGTCGGTACGGTGAGCCCCGCGACGTCTCAGGCCGAAATTGAGATGCTTCTGCGCCAAATGAATGATCAGATCCACCACCGCGGGCCGGATGAAGATGGCTTTTTTGTGGCCGGGCCGGTGGGCCTGGCGATGCGCCGCTTGAGCATTATCGATCTTGCGGGTGGCACGCAGCCCGTTTATAACGAAACTCGCACGGTGGTGACGGTCTTTAATGGCGAGATCTACAATTATCGCGAGTTGACCGCCGAATTGCAGCAGCGGGGGCACAGCTTTACCACCAACAGCGACACCGAGACAATTGTCCATCTCTACGAAGAGATGGGCGAAGAGTGCGTGCACGCCCTGCGCGGCATGTTTGCGCTGGCAATCTGGGATGCGCGGCGTCATCAATTGTTTGTAGCGCGCGACCGCCTGGGCATCAAACCGCTCTATTACACGCAGGTGGGCGACCAGTTGCTCTTTGCCTCGGAGATCAAAGCACTCTTGCAGCACCCCGGCGTGGAAGCTCGGCTCGACCCGACCGCGCTCGGCCAGTATCTTTCGCTCAAATATGTGCCTGCGCCGCAGACCCTGTTCGCGGGGATCTCATCGCTGCCCCCCGGCCATTCGCTGATCTGGAACGAGCGCGGGGTGACGATCCAGCCCTATTGGCGGCTGCAATTTGTCGATGGCACCAACGACAGCTTTAGCGAACGCGTCTACGCGGAACGACTGGACGAGCTCTTAAAAGAGTCGGTCAATCTGCATTTGCGCAGCGACGTGCCCTTCGGCGCGTTTCTGAGTGGGGGTGTGGATTCGAGCGCCATCGTCGCCCTGATGAGCCAGATTTTGCCCGACCCGGTGAAGACCTTCTCGGTCGGGTTTTCCAGCAGTGTGGGCGAAAGCGACGAATTGCCCTATGCCCGGCTGATCGCGCAGCGCTTCCAGACCGATCATCACGAAGTGATCGTCGAGGCGGCGGATTTTATCGACCTGGCCGAGAAGGTGATCTGGCATCTCGACCAGCCCATCGCGGATCAAGCGACTTTTGCCACCTACATGCTCTCGACGCTGGCCGCGCAGCATGTCAAAATGGTGCTGACCGGCGAGGGGGGTGATGAGCTTTTTGCCGGCTATGCCCGGTATGCTGGGGACCGATTTTCGCCCTATTTGCGCAATCTGCCCGCCCCAGTCAAAGCGACCGCACTGGCCTTGAGCCAGCGAATTCCGGGGATGCGGCGCGGCAAATTGGCGCTCTATGCGCTCCTCCAGCCGGATGAGGCCCGCCGCTTGGTCAACTGGTTTCCGCTCTTTAACGATGATATGCACGCCGCGCTGATCAGCGATAGCCTCAAAGAGCGCATCGGCACAACCACCGCGGCCACGCGGTATGCCGATCACCTGCGGGCGACCAATGCCAAAACGCCGCTCAACCGGATGCTCGCGGTGGACACCCAATATTGGCTGCCCGATTATCTGCTGCTGCGCGGGGACAAACTCACCATGGCCGCATCGCTCGAAGCGCGCGTGCCCCTGTTGGATCACAAAGTGGTGGAGTTTGCCGCCAGTGTGCCGCCCCATTTCAAACTCAACGGCTGGACACGCAAATATCTGCTCAAACAAGTCAGCCGCGGGCTGCTGCCCAATGAAGTGATCGACCGCAAAAAGGCCGGCTTCCCGATCCCGATTGGGCATTGGTTCCGCCACGAAGCCCGCCATTTTATCCACGATCTGCTCGCGCCGGATACGGTCCAGCGCCGCGGTCTCTTCAAGCCCGCGTATGTGGCCACCCTGCTGCGCGAACATGACAGCGGCTTTGCTGATCACAGTGCGTTGCTGTGGGGCTTGAGCAGCATCGAACTCTGGCAGCAACGCTTCCTGGACAATGCGCCGCGCGTTGCCCCGGTCCGCTCGAATGCGCTGCTAGTCTAAAGGAACAATCGTCGATGTGTGGTCTCACTGGTTTTTTGACGCATCAAGCCGACCAGGCACCCGAAGGGTTGATGGCAATCATCGAGCAGATGGCGACGGCGCTCATCCATCGCGGGCCGGATAGTGCGGGCGCGTGGGTGGATGCCGCGAGCGGGCTGGCTCTGGGCTTTCGCCGCCTGGCCATCCTCGACCTCTCGCCCAATGGTCATCAGCCCATGCTCTCGCCGTGCGGGCGCTATGTCCTGGTCTTTAATGGCGAAATCTACAATTTTCGCGATCTGCGCCGCCGACTCGCAGCGCAAGATCATCACTTCCGCGGCCATTCAGACACCGAAGTGATCCTCGCGGCGATCAGCGAATGGGGCGTGGAGCGGGCGATCCAGCAGATGGTGGGTATGTTTGCCATGGCCCTGTGGGATCGGCAGACGCGTCGATTACAGTTGATCCGCGACCGCATCGGCGAGAAGCCGCTCTATTATGGCTGGATGGGCAACACCTTTCTCTTTGGCTCTGAGATCAAAGCCTTGCGCCAACATCCTGCCTGGCGCGGGGAGATCGACCGCACCGCGCTGGCGCACTATCTGCGCTATGAATACATCCCCGCGCCGATGTCGATCTATCAGAATATTGCGAAGTTGGCACCGGGCACGATCCTGACGCTGGATCTGGACAGAACTCGGCCTGGTGTCACGCCTGAGCCGCAGCCCTATTGGTCGGCGCGTGAAGCCACCGAAGCCGGGCAGCGCGACCCCTTCACCGGCGGCGATGGCGAAGCGCTGGACGAGCTCGACCGGCTCCTGCGCCGCGCCGTGGCCGAACAAATGGTGGCCGACGTGCCGCTCGGGGCCTTTCTGAGTGGCGGTGTGGATTCGAGCACCATCGTCGCGTTGATGCAGGCGCAGAGCAATCAGTCGGTCAAAACCTTTACCATCGGTTTTGGCGATGAACGGTACAACGAGGCCGATCATGCTCGCGCCATCGCCCACTATTTGGGCACGGATCATACCGAGCTATACGTCAGCCCGGAGGACGCGCTGGCTGTGATCCCGCGCCTGCCCACTTTGTTTGATGAGCCCTTCGCGGACCCGTCGCAGATCCCCACCTTGCTGGTGGCGCAATTGGCCCGCCACCAGGTGACCGTCAGCCTTTCCGGCGACGCGGGCGATGAATTGTTTGGCGGATATGACAAATATCGCCAGGGTGAAAAAGTTTGGCAATGGCTGCGTCCGCTGCCCACGCCGTGGCGCTCGGGCATGGCGCGGGCGATCACCGCGCTGCCACCCGCTGGTTGGGATGGCTTGCAGCAGGGGTTGCGGCCATTTTTGCCCGCGCCGCTCAAACGGATCCGCCTGGGGGATCAGGTACATAAATTTGCCGAGGTTTTGCCAGCCGCCACGCCGGAAGCGCTCTTTCACGACTTGAGTTCGCAGTGGCGTCAGCCAGATCAGCTCGTGGCGGGCAGCGGGGGGATCTCGACGATCTTCACCACGCCGCAAGCGTGGGCGCAGGTGCCCAGCTTTACCGAGCGGATGATGTATCTGGACATGATGACCTATCTGCCCGACGATATTCTGGTCAAAGTGGACCGCACGGCCATGGGTGTGAGTCTGGAGACACGCATCCCCATGCTGGATCATCGGGTGGTGGAGTTTGTCTGGCGCTTGCCGCTCCATATGAAAGTGCGGGCGGATCAAAACAAGTGGCTGCTGCGCGAATTGCTCTATCGCTATGTGCCGCGCTCGCTGGTGGATCGCCCCAAGCAGGGCTTCCGGGTGCCCATTGCCGATTGGTTGCGCGGCCCTTTGCGCCCGTGGGCGGAAAATCTGCTGGATGCTCGGCGCTTGCAACAGGAAGGGTTCTTCCATGCGGATCTTGTGCGCACGACGTGGCAGGAACATCTGAGCGGGCGGCGGCAGTGGGCCCATCGGCTTTGGGCGATCCTGCTCTTTCAAGTCTGGCTGGAGCAGCAACAGAAAACCAAAATGGCAGCCGCAGATTTCGCCGATTCCTCAAATCTTGTTTTCCACCGGTGAACCCTGCGCAAGCTGCGGATGAGAATACTGAGCGCTTATGAATCGTTTATCAAAACCGAATGTGCTGATGCTGTTGGAGAACAATCCCTTCCCGCAGGATGCGCGAGTGCGGCGTGAGGCACTCGCCCTGACGCAAGCGGGTTATGGCGTCTTTGTGATCTGCCAACGGGGCGATCAACAACCCTGGCACGAGAACCAGCAGGGCGTACAGGTCTATCGGTACCCCGCGCCGCCCACGGGCAGCGGCCTGATTGGCTATCTGGCCGAATATGGCTATTCGCTGCTGGCAGCGTTTGTGCTTTCCTGGTGGGTCTGGCTGCGCCACGGCTTTGCGGTCGTGCATACGCACAATCCGCCCGATTTTCTGGTCGTGATTGCCCTTTTTTACAAGCTCTTTGGCAAGAAATATGTGTTTGACCATCACGATCTGGCGCCGGATATGTATCTGGCGCTCTATGGCGAACGGGCCAACCCGATGCTGCACCGGGCCCTGCTCTTCTTCGAGCGGATCTCGCTGCGCGCGGCCAATAGTGTGATCAGCACCAATCAATCGTATCGCCAGGTGGCGCTGACGCGGGGGAATGTTCCGCCAGCCCGCGTCCACATCGTGCGCAATGGGCCGGATCTAGCCCGCTTCAGCAATGTCGCGGCGGATGCAGACCTGCGCGCGCGCGCGCAGACGATCATCGGCTATGTGGGCGATATGGGCCAGCACGATGGGTTGGATTATCTGCTGCGAGCGCTGCATCACCTGGTCTACACGCTGAAGCGTACCGATGTTTACGCGGTGTTGATTGGGCGGGGCAATGCCTGGGAATCGTTGCAGACGCTGGCACACCAATTAAACCTGACCGATCACGTCTGGTTCACCGGGTGGGTGACGAATGAGGCGTTGCTGCGCTACCTGGCCAGTGCGGACATCTGTGTCGATCCAGACCCATACAATTCATTCACCGACCGCAGCAGCATGATCAAAATGACCGAATATATGGCGCTGGGCAAACCAATTGTCGCGTTTGATCTGACCGAACATCGGGCCACGGCTCAAGAGGCAGCTGTTTACGCGCAACGCAACGACGAAGCCGATTTTGCCCGCGCCATTGCCACGCTGATCGACGATCCAGCCCGGCGAGCGGCAATGGGGCAGCTAGGCCGCCAGCGTGTCGAGCAAGAATTAAGCTGGCAATATTCGATCCCTCCCCTGTTGGCCGCTTATGATCAATTGTTTGGCAAGACAGCGCGCGTGCCAGCAAATAAATGGGGATGGCAACGATTTTTCTCGCACTAAATCATCGGGGGCAACGAGGCCGCGGATGGTTGCTGGCGATGATGTGGCTCGTGTTGCTGGCCACCGGCTGTCAGGCCGCGGAAAGCTCACCGCCCTCAATGGGTCATCATCCAACCGTGGCACTACCCGAGGCCTGGTCGCTCGGTGCGCATCCTCGCCTCTTTTTTGCCCAAGCGGAGATTGCAACCTTACGCCAGCGGGCGAATAGCACCCATAGCGCCATTGCGCGGCCGATCATCGAATTTGCGACGCAGCATCACAGTCTGGTATTGCCCGCTTCGCCACCAAGCCAGGCCACGGCTGATGATTTTCGCACCTATGGCGATCAGCTGATTGCGTTTGCCTTTGCTTGTGTGCTCAGCAATCGCGTCGAAGATTGTGCGCTGGCGCGGCGCACCATGGTCACCTATGCCGGGTGGGCACGCTGGGATGTGGATGAGCAGCGCGATCTGGGTTTGGCGCACATGATCCTGGGCAGCGCGCTGGCCTACGATTGGCTCTACGATCAATTGAGCGAAGCCGAGCGGCAACTCATCCGGCAGAGCCTGATGACACGCGCTGACGCGATGTTCGAGGCCAGCACCGGGGCTTATGAAGATGGCTGGCGCAATTGGTGGCGGCGCTCCTACTGGCAAAATCACCATTGGACCAATCATGCGGCGCTGGGGATCGCGGCGCTTGCCTTGTGGGAAGAAGCCGCGCAGGCGGGTGATTGGCTTAGCCAGGCCAGCGAGCAGATGGTTCGTGTGCAATATATTCTGGATGGCATCGGCGATGGCAGTTGGCACGAAGGGATTTTGTATCAAAATTACGGGCTGACCACCGCGCTGATCTTTTGGGTCAATATGGAGCGTACCTTTGCCATCGACCTGGCGCCGCACACCTATTTGCGCAACTATGCCACCTGGCGCCTCTACAACTGGCTGCCGAACACGATCCATCCCTTGTTGACTTATGGGGATTTTGATGCGGCGTGGGGCAATGGCCATCAGGCGCAGAATATTTTGCGCTATGGGGCGGCCCGCTATGGGGATGGTCAGGCAGAATGGGTGGCGCGCCAGTTGATCGCCGCGGATGGTCGCCACGCGAATGTTTGGTCGGCACCGTGGTATGTCTTTGAATTTCTCTATTACGAGCCGACGATCCGTGCGGTTGCGCCGGACGATACCAAGTGGGCACACACCTTTCCCGACCTGTCAGCGGTGATCTGGCGGACGGGGTGGGGGGAGGAAGACCTGGTTTTTGGCTTCAAAACTGGCCCGTATGGGGGTCGTTTTGGCTACGAAACCTTTGTCAATGGCGACTTTCCAGTGGAGCAAGCGTGTGCCCAGTCTGGCTGCCAGCTCAATGCCGGGCATGACCACGACGACAGCGGCACATTTTATCTCCATCGCAACGGACACTGGTTGGTGCCCGAAAATAGTCAGGTTGATGGCACGGCGACCTCGCTCCATAACACCTTGTTGATCGATGGCCAAGGCCAATACCGCCCAAGCGACGATTGGGGCGATCCAACCCAGTTTGCCGAGAGTGGAGCCCGGCTGGAAAGCAGTGTGCAGCTGGGAGAATTTGCCTATCTCGCCGCGGATGCGACGCAACGTTATCGGCAGATCGAGGGCTTGCAGGAGATCAGTCGGCAGATACTTTTTGTGGCACCCGACTATTTTCTGATGATTGATCAGGTGCGTGCAGATGCGCCGCATCACTATGACTGGGTGGCGCATCTCGGCGGACGCGTGACTGTAAGCGAGGAGTGGGCGCAGGCCATTGCGGACGATGGACAACACTTGGGCATCCAATCTGTCGCCCCCAGGGCAACGACGCTCCAAACGGGCGATGATGGGCAACCCTATGTGCGGATTCGGCCAGCTGTGCCGCGGGCCCAGGAGCGCCTGATCCACCTAGTGGTGCCGTCGGATCAGGCGCAGTGGGCAAGTCGGGCCCATGCCACATTGCTCGACCACTCTGACGCGGCTAGTTTGATTCGGGTCTGGCACGCAAACGGGCAGGATGATCTGCTCGTGCGGGCGGACCAGGATGGCGCACCATTTACGCTGGGGGATTACCGCTATGATGGGCAGGTCGCGGTGATTCGCTATGACGCGGCTGGCGTGCTCAGCCAACTCTTTGTGCAGGGGGGTAGCCGGTTACAAGCGCAGAACCGTGCGCTGGATCTGATGGCGGGGACGCCTATCAGCGGCGCGCTGGCCGTGACCTATGCGGGCGACAGCGTGGCTGTGTTCGCCAGCGGCGTGCGCGGTGCCAGGTTGTATGCCCCCGAGGGAATAACATTGCGGGTCAATGGCATCGCTACGCCCTTCCAGCGGACGGGCGCTACCATTCAGTTTGTTACCGATGGGTATCGGCCATGAATCCAACGGTGAGGCGGGTTCGCCTGTTCAGGTTGATAGTTGGCTTCAATTGAGGGTGGTAAGTAACACGCTTACAGTCGGCCATAACCTCGGTTGCACCACGATTTTAGGGTATTACGAATTCACAGGGAGATTTCGAAGGCTATCTTACATGGCTGACATTTTTATTCACCCAACAGCACTCGTCGAAACAGTTGATGTGGGCGAGGGGACACGGATCTGGGCATTTACCCACATCGCGCCTCAAGTTCATATTGGAAACCGTTGCAACATTGGGGAACATTGTTATATTGAGACAGGAGCAAGCATTGGCGAGGAAGTAACCATCAAAAATGGCAACCAGATCTGGCGTGGGGTCACGCTGGAAGCTGGTGTGTTTGTCGGGCCGGGTGTCGTTTTCACCAACGATCTCTATCCGCGTTCCCCGCGCTTGCCAGCGGCCCAGGCGCGCTATCAGCATGAGGAATGGCTGGTCCCGACGCAGGTCAAGCAGGGGGCCAGCCTGGGCGGCGGCGCAATTTTGTTAGCAGGCAAGACCATTGGCGAGTATGCCATGGTCGGCGCGGGCACAGTGGTGACCAAACCGGTGCCAGCCTACGCACTTGTGATCGGCAACCCGATGCGCATTTATGGCTGGGTCTGCCGCTGTGGAGCACGCCTCGCCTTTGACAACGAGCGCGCTCGTTGCTCGGTCTGCGCACAGGCCTATCACAAAGCGGGTGAGCAGGTTCATGCACTCTAAGCTATTGAATCCCATCCACAGATTACCCAGATGTCGACGCTAAAAAGCAGCAATCTGGATAATCTGTGGATTCCAATCCTTTTATGTTGTTCTAAAAAATCATGATGAAATTAATCAAAGTTAACCCATGCGAAGATCCCCAGTGGCGCCAATTGGTTGAAACGCAACCAAGCAGCGTCTTTCATTCGCCCGCGTGGGCCCAAGTGCTAGCCGCCACCTATGGGTTCGAACCCGAAGCCTATGTGTTGATCAATGATCGCGGGGAAGCGCAAGCCGGTATTCCCTTTTGCCGGGTGCGCGATCTGCGTGGCGAGCGGCTCATCTCTTTACCCTTTTCAGATTATTGTGACCCGCTGGTGAACCACCCGGAGATCTGGCAATTGTTGGTTGCGCCACTCCTGGCCGAGCAGTGCGAGTGGACGATCCGCGCTTTGCACAACCCCATCCCCGTGGCCGATCCTCGCCTGGAGCGGGTAAACCAGGCCCGCTGGCATGGGTTGGATCTATGCGCCAGCGAGGAGGAGTTGTGGCACGGGCTGGACGAGTCGGCCAAACGAGCGATCCGCAAGGCAGAACGACAAGGGGTAACCGTGCGCCTTGCCGATCACCCTGCGGATTTGCGCGCCTTTTTTGAGCTGCATCTCAACACGCGCAAAGCCAAATATCATCTCTTAACCCAACCTTATGCCTTTTTTGACCAAATCTGGCAACGGTTTATCGAACAACAACGTGGAATCTTGATGTTGGCCATGCATCAGGAGCAGATCATTGGCGCAACGCTCTTTCTGGAGTGGCAAAAGCGTCTCTTTTATAAATTTAATACCTCTTCGGCCCATCACCTGGAGTTGCGACCAAACGATTTGATGATCTGGTCGGGGATTCGCTATGCCAAAAGCCAGGGCTATCATTCCCTGGACTTTGGCCTGAGCGATTGGGATCAGACAGGGTTGATTCGCTATAAACGCAAGTTTGCTTCGGAAGAGAAGACAATCTCATTTTTGCGCTATCGACGTCACGCGCCCTGCGTCAACTCGAGTCGTGATGCCGAAATGAAACAATTGCTGACCCGCCTGACCGAACTCTTCACCGAAACCAAAGTGCCAAATCCAATTACAGAGGCCGGGGGCGCGCTGCTCTATCGCTTCTTTACCTAAAGAAAACCAAGAACCTGCTTAGGAACCGCCGCTGCGAAGGCTGACACAGATTTCCGGATGCGGCGCTATCCTTTGATGCCCGACATGACAATGCCCTGCACAAAGAAGCGTTGGCCCAGGAAGAAGATAATAATCACCGGGATCATCGACAGCACGCAAGCGGCCATAATCAAGTGCTGCATCGGCTCGCCACCCACATCGGGCGAGGTATTGAAGAAGCGCAGCCCCACCGAAACGGTAAACTTTTCCGGCGAATTGAGATAGATCAGCGGGCGCAGGAAATCACTCCAGTTGCCGATGATCTCGATGATGGCCAGGGTGGCGAGGGCTGGTTTGCACAAAGGAACCAGAATCGACCAGAAGATGCGAAAGAAGCTCGCACCATCGATCAAGGCGGCTTCATCGAGCTCGCGGGGCAGGGTCAGCATAAACTGGCGCATCAGGAAGATGGCGAAGCCACTGCCCCCAAACCAGGCTGGCACCCAAAGCGGGAACAGTGTATTGATCCAGCCGAAGTTGTAAAAGAGCACAAACTGCGGAATCAACGTCACCTGTTCGGGCAACATCAGGGTGGCGAGTGTGATCATAAAAAGCAGGTTGCGCCCGCGATATTCAAAACGGGCAAACGAATAGGCGACCATCGACGAGGTGATCAAGGTGCCCAGGGTGGCGAGCACCACAATGATGGTCGAGTTCCAGGCCCAGGTGGTTACCGGGATGCGCGGGATCGCTATCAAACGCACATAATTTTCCCATTGCGGCACCGCGGGCAACCAAGGCGGCGGAAAGGTGAGCATCTCGGCTGCGGTTTTGAACGAGCTGGAGACTGTCCAGAAGAGTGGAAAGCCGAAGAAGACGGAAAGAACAAAGACCAGGAGATAGAGACCCAGACGCCCGGGCTGAAAATTTGGACCGGCTGGTCGGGATAAGGTTTGTTGTGCCATAAACTCTTCCTTATGGGTAATGAGTAACGCTCAATTGTTCAAGGAGTAGACTCATGGGATAGGTTCGTTTGCCATTCACCAGTGAGCATTTGCCATTGACAATTGTTAGCCACCTTCGTAGTGGACCCAGCGCCGTGAAGTCTGTACCTGCACATAGGTGAAAACCAAGATAATCAGCGCCAAAATCCACGCCACGGCACTGCCATAACCAAGCCGGAAGTATTGGAAGGCTTCGGTATAGATATGCAGCGCGAGGAACCAGGTAGCGTAGGATGGCCCCCCCTGTGTGGCAACCCAAGCCGTCGTAAAGACCTTAAGCGCGGCGATGATCACCAGCACGAGGTTGAGGAAGATGGTTGGTGTCATCAACGGGAGGGTGACATGCCGGAATTTTGACCACGAGGGCGCGCCATCCATATCCGCGGCTTCATACAATTCACGGGGCACCCCTTGCAGACCGGCCAGGAAGATCAGCATGATGTTGCCACCCACGCCAGCCCACACGTTGATCAGCGTGACCGCGTAGAGCGCCGAATCTGCCGAGGAGAGCCAGTTGGGTGGGCTGTCGATGCCAATACTGCGCAACGTGGTGTTGATTGGCCCGAAGCGGGGCTGCATCAAATAGCTCCAGACCACGGCAATGGCCACGGCTGGAATCAGGTGGGGCACAAAAAAGATCGTCCGGTAGATGTTGGTGCCTTTGAGCTCCTGGTTGAGCAAAATTGCCAGGAACAACGCGCCCACCACAGTCACCGGCACATAAATTGCGGTAAAAGTAAAGGTGCGCTGCATTGAGGGCCAAAAGAGCGGATCCGCCGTAAACATCCGCACATAGTTGTCCAGGCCAACAAACCGAGACGTGCCGATGATCTCGTAATTGGTGAAACTGTAATAGAACGAGACCAAAATTGGCCCACCCCAAAAGATAATCAGACCCAAAACCCAGGGTAAGGCAAAGAGATAGCCCCATAATGCCCGCCGCGCCTGAAAGCGCGACTGCACCCCAACAATTTTCGCCAGCAAGCCTGGATTAGGGTTTGCCGCGCTCAGCTGATTTTGTGCAACCGCCATCGCTACCTCCTTTTTCATACATGGTTCAACCAGAAGTCACTCAATCTCTATGAATCTCTTCGAATCTCCATTACTCTCGATAACTCCCCACTGAAGAGACGGATGAGGAGCTATCGAGATGATAGAGATTTGGAGAGGATGCGTCTACCAGGGCAATTTCCAATAGGCGTCCGGCGCGTCTTGCCAGCGCGGCATACTCAGCCCAGTTGGGTCAAAGACAATTTTGCCAGCGCGCAGGGTCAACTGGCATTCGAGCTTTTTATCGCCGATGATCTTGGCTTTGCCGCAATCCACATAGCCAAATTCGCCGCTGTGCAATTGAAAAACCGCTACATCTGCCTCGGTCCCGACACTGAGATTGCCCAATTCCGGGCGCCCGATCTCGTTGGCCGGTGTCACCGTCGAGCGGTAGATCACCTCCTGGAGCGGCATCCCCAGGTTGAGGATCTTGTTCATGGTCGTCTGCATATCCACCACGACGCCATGCACATTGCGCACATGCAGGTCGGTGCTGATCGAGTCGGGCATAAAGCCATTTTCCATGGCCGGTTGCGCATTGCGGAACCAAAAGCTCCCCGCGCCGTGCCCAACATCAAAGATGATGCCGCGGTCGCGCGCTTCAAACAGGAATTTATTGGGCTTGCCTTGGTCATCAAGCACCGGGAATTGTTGCGCAAACACGTGGGTGTGAATGTCGCCGGGCTGCATCTTCTTGAGGATGAGCTCCTCGTAGGTGCGTTCGGGCCGCGGCCAAAAGTCCACCATCAGCGGCTTCTTGCAGAGCTTGCTGGCCGCGACCGCAGGATCGATCGCGCCCCACGGCGGGTGTTCTGCATCAAATGGCAGCCGCGTCCAGTAGTGCGCGGTCTTGATGCCGACGCAATCTTCAGGGTAGGCCAGCACAATCGATGCGGCCAATTCCGGGTCCATCGTGCGGATGTCCTGCTCGAAGTCGCCGATCATGCCGCCATCGACGATATTGATAAAGGCCAGAATGCGCGTCTCGGATTGGTCGATCACCGTGCGTTTGAAGTGCAGAAAATGTTTTGCCCCTGCCGTGCCTGTGTCCACCATGGTAGTCACGCCCGAGCGGAACGAGTGCGAGTCGGCCATGATGCTCAACCCTTCGGGTTCGCGCGTGTGATAGGCATGGACATGGATGTCGAGGATGCCCGGTGTCACATAATGACCCCGCACATCGACCGTTTGTTGGGCCAGCGCCGGGTTGATATCTGCCTCGACCGCGGCTACTTTGCCGCCGCTGATCGCCACATCCATCTTCCCATCAATTCGATTCAAGGGGTCGATCACATGGCCGTTTTTGAGCAAAAGGTCATATTGAGATGAAGTTGTCATAAGGTTGTGATTGAATTTTATGAAATCTTTTCCGAATCTCTGATCTTGTTTTGGTTGTGGAGCTTGAGAGATTGGGAACGATTACAAGAGGTTTTGTCTAACTTTGCAGTGCTTTCTGATATAAGCCAACGCCGTAAAACTCGTACGAAGCCGCCCGATCCGGCACATCGACCACGTGGACAGTGAAGCGGGCGGGCAGGCCATTTTCGGGGCAATGCTCCTGGAAGTACCCCGCGTAGGCCTTGCGATAGGCCGCTCGCAGCCGATCCCACTCCTTCACATAGCCTTCGGGATCAACCAGCGGGCTGGGTGCCTTGGGCTGGCAGCCAAAGGCATGAATCTCGATAAAGTCGATCTGGGACAAACGCCGGCAAATGCCTGCGTCTTGTAGCCACTTTTCCCAACACTGAAAAACCAGCGGGATCTCGATTTCCGGCTCCATAAAGGTGACGGTATCCAGCCCCAGCACACTGCTCGCCGAATAGCCGCCGGTCAACCCCGAAAAGTAGATCTTCAGATCGCCATCGGCTTGTTCTTCGGTGACCAGCGCCGAAAGCACGGGCGCGTCACCACTGTAATAATAAGTCAGTTTTCCTCGTTTTTTGACAGTAAATGGCATGGCCTTTACCTTTGCAAGTGGTATGATTGAGTTTCGTGTCAGGTTGGGTGAAATGCGCCCGTGGAATCGTGTGGAAGATCCCCGTCTACGACGCAGATGAAATAGCGATTTCATTATACTGAGAATCCGCGGTTTCACAAATGAGAAGTTTGCCTAAGCGGATCCGATGATTTTTGTGTAGCTTGACTCAAATTTGCGCAAGCTCGAAAGAGGGGAAACAAGCACGCTCGTGGCATCATCAACGCGAACCACAACCATCCACAAACAGTTATGGATCAGCAAGCTGGCCTACTTCAGTTATTTTGGCGCCATGGCCGGGGTCATGCCGTTCCTGACTCTTTACTATGCGCAAATGGGGCTGACCGCAACCGAAATCGGCTTATTGGTCGGCCTCACACCGGTGCTGAATTTTATCGCCGCGCCAATTTGGGGCGGGCTGGCCGACGCCACCCAGAAACATAAGCCGCTGCTACTCCTGGCTATCGGCGGGGCAATCGCCACAATGGCGGTCTTTTTGCTGGCCACAAACCTGGCCCAGTTTATTCCGATCATTCTGGTTTATGCGCTGTTTAGTGCGCCGATTTCCCCGCTGATCGACAACACGGTCTTGTACCTGCTCGGGGAGCGGCGGGAACGCTATGGCCGCATCCGCCTGTGGGGGGCGGTGGGCTGGGGCGTCGCTGGCGCGGTGATCGGCTTTTTGGTCGATCGCTTCGGGCTGCGGGTTTCGTTTATCAGCTTCTTCTTCTTTATGAGTGGCTTGTTGATCATGGCGGCCTATCTCCCCGTCGCGCCCTCGCGGATTGGCAGTCGCTTCTGGCAAGGTGCCCGCAGCCTCTTTGCCGACACGCAATGGAATGTTTTGCTGGTGACGCTCTTTTGTGGCGGGCTGGCCATGAGCATCAGCAATAATTTTCTCTTTCTCTATGTCGACCAGATGGGGGGCAGCCGCACCCTGATGGGGCTGAGCCTGACTGTATCCACACTCAGTGAAATCCCGATCTTCTTTTTTTCGGAGCAGCTTCTGCGGCGCTGGGGCGCACGCGGCCTCTTGTTGGTTGCTCTGGTGGCCCAGGTGATCCGCATTTTTGCCTACGCGCTGATGCCGGCTGCGTGGTTCATCTTGCCGATCAGCCTCCTACACGGCCTGACATTCTCGGCCATGTGGGCGGCAGGGGTGGCCTATGCCAGCGAATTGGCCGCGCCGAAGGGATTGGTCGCCACCGCCCAGGGGTTACTCAGCGGCGTCAGCATGGGGCTGGGGGGCGTCATCGGGGCATTGATCGGCGGCCTGCTCTATGATCAGATCGGCCCAGCCGCGCTCTTTGGCCTCTTTGGCTTGATCTCCCTGTTGGGATTGGGCTTTTTCCTGGTCGCCGGGCGCAGCACCAACATGGCAAAGCCAGCGGTCACAGAACCCTAGTTTGGCAATCAATTGCAGCACGTGCTATAGTCGCTTTATCTAAGAACGTTCTACAACCAGCAACAACTTCCCCAAGCCACAACGGAGGAAATCATGGAACTCGAATTGGTCGCTCAGTTTGATTGTGTCACTGGCGAAGGGCCACTCTGGCACCCGGACGAGGAAGTCGTCTATTGGACGGACATCCCCCAGGGCAAACTCTTTCGCTATGACCCCAAAACCGGCAAGAGCGAGCAGATCTATAGCGGCAAACAAGTGGGCGGCTTCACCATTCAAACCGATGGTGCGCTCTTGCTCTTCCTGGAGCGCGGCGAGATTGCCGAATGGCGCGACGGTGAATTGACCACGCTTATCGAAAGCATTCCCGGCGAAGAGAATTCCCGGTTCAACGATGTCGCCGCCGACCCGGCGGGGCGTGTCTTTTGTGGCACCATGCCCAGCAACGACGCGCTCGGCTCCCTCTATCGGCTCGACACCGATGGGTCGCTGCATAAGGTGCTCGACCGCACGGTGAATATCTCAAACGGCTTTGGCTTCACGCCCGACCGCAAGCAGATGTATTACACGATTTCGATGGATCGCAAAATTTACCTCTTCGATTATGATGAGGCCAGCGGTGAGATCGCGAATCAGCGGGTCTTTGTCGATTCGACCAACGAGCCGGGGGTGCCCGATGGCATGACGGTGGATGCCGCGGGCTTTGTCTGGTCGGCCCGCTGGGATGGCTTCTGCCTCACCCAATACGCGCCGACGGGCCGCGAGTTGCAGCGCATTATGTTCCCGACCAAAAAGGTTTCGTGCGTCAGCTTTGGCGGGCCCGACTACCTGGATATGTATGTCACCACCGCGGGGGGCAACAACAAAGAAGACAATGGCCCAGCCGCGGGCGCGCTCTATCGGGTGCGGGCAGGCATCAAAGGTGTGCCGGAATTCCGCTCGCGCATCCCAGTGGGGAAGAGATAGGGCGGTAGGGGATGGGGAGAGGCTTCGTCTACATGTTTCCCTGCCCACCTACTCGCAATTCACAGAGAGAATGAGCCGATGAAAAGCAATCTCGCGTATGGCCGCACAGGATTGCGCGTCGAACTGCCCGAGCAAATCGATGTGCTCACCGCCCGGTTTACGCCCGGCCTCGCTGATGAAGCTGCCGCGTTGCAGGCAGCCATGCGCAATCCCACGGATACGCCCCCACTGGCCGACCTGGTCCGCCCCGGCGACACGGTGGTGATCTCGCACAGCGACATCACGCGCGCCACGCCGAATGATCGGATCATGCCGGTGTTGCTGGCCGAACTGGAGGCCGCGGGCATCCGGCGCCGCGACATCACCCTGCTCAACGCGCTGGGCACCCACCGTCCGCAGACCGAAGCCGAATTGCGCCACATGTTGGGCGATCGGATTGTCGATGAGTATCGCTGTCTCCAGCACAACGCCTTTGACGACAATGGCCTCGTTCCGCTCGGCGAGACTTCGTTTGGTCACTCGGTGCGGCTCAACCGCCTGTTGGTCGAAGCCGATGTCAAGATTTTGACCGGCTTTATCGAGCCCCATTTTTTTGCCGGTTTTAGCGGCGGCCCCAAAGCCGTCCTGCCTGCACTCGCCGGGCAAGAGAGCGTGTTGACCAATCACGGGCGCATGATGATCGCCCACCCCAAGGCAACATGGGGCATCTGCGAAGGCAACCCGATCTGGGAGGAGATGCGCGAAGCCGCGTTGATGGCCCGCCCAACCTTTTTGCTCAACGTGGCCATGAACAGCGACAAGGCGATCACCGGTGTTTTTGCGGGCGACATGGTGACCGCCCACCGCCAGGGGCGCGACTTTGTGCGCGAGAGTGCCATGGTGCCTGTTGCCGAGCCCTATGATATTGTGATCACCACCAACAGCGGCTATCCGCTCGACCAAAATCTCTATCAATGCGTCAAAGGCATGAGCGCGGCCCGGCAGATCGTGCGGCCCGGTGGCGCGATCATCATGGCTGGGGGCTGCGAAGATGGCTTGCCCGACCACGGGCGCTATGCCGAGTTGCTGCGCAGTGGTGGCTCGCCGCAAGGCGTGCTCGATCTGATCGCGCAGCCGGGGTTCAGCGCACAGGATCAATGGCAGGTGCAGATCCAGGCGCAGATTCAGTTGCACGCCGATGTCTATGTCTACAGCGACGGCCTGAGCGATGCGCAGATCGAAGCGGCGCTCTTCCGGCCCACGCGTGACATCAGCGCTACCGTGCAGCAACTGTTGGCGACCTATGGCCCGAACGCTCGTATCTGTGTCCTGCCCGAAGGCCCACAGACCATCGCCTATCTGGCCACCTGAACAGCACGAGTAGGAGAAAGGAACGATCATGGAAACAATCACGATTCAAGGAGTTGCCGTGCCGAGCCTCGGCTTTGGCACCTGGCCGCTGCGGGGCGATGAGTGTCGCCTGGCCGTGGAAGATGCCCTGGCCATTGGCTATCGGCACATCGATACCGCGCAGAGCTACGAAAATGAAGCCGCGGTGGGCGAAGCGATCCGCAATTCGGGCATTGCCCGCGAAGATATTTTCCTGGTCACCAAAGTGCGCCAGAGCCAATTCAACCATGATCAGGCCATTGCCAGCACACGCGAAAGTTTGGCCAAACTAAATGTCGATTATATCGATCTGCTGCTGCTGCACTGGCCGAACGATCAAGTGCCGGTCGGCGAAACGCTCACGGCGTTGCGCACCTTTCAGGAAGCAGGCACGGTCCGCCAGCTTGGCGTGAGTAATTTTTCGCCTGCTCAGGTGGAAGAAGCAGGCCGCTATGCCACCATTTTCTGCAACCAGGTGGAGTTTCACCCCTATAAGCCGCAACAGGAATTGATCGCTCAGGCGCGGCAGTTGGATTATCTCTTCACCGCGTACAGCCCGGTGGCGCGTGGCAAAGTGCAGCATGATCCTGTCTTGCAGCAGATCGGCGCGGCCCACGGCAAGAGCGCGGTCCAGGTCACGCTGCGCTGGATGGTGCAACAGGGCTTGGCGACGATCCCGAAAGCGGGCAGCAACCAACACCGCCGCGATAACTTTGCCATCTTTGACTTTGCCCTGAGCGATGAAGAGATGCGCGCGATTGATGGCTTGAGCGCGGATTAGTATACGGTTCATCGCTAAGCGGCCAGGGAATCATCCTTGGTTCAACGCTCCACGCTACGTTTCTGTCCGAAATTCTGCGCTGTCACTTGTTCGCAGGGCAGAATTCGGGCAGCGCACCATTGTGCGGATGGGCTCCCGGAGTCGATCTTACAGCTCTATTCGGTTCTTCGTTCGTAGGGAAACTCTGCACCACAACCAGTTTCAGGATAGCTTCTATTCTCGCAGAGGAGTGATGCGATATGCCGATACTCTCGACGCTCGAAAAGATGATCATCCTCAAAGGGACGGAGATCTTTGCGCAAGTCCCCAACGCCACGTTGATGCAGGTAGCCGCGGTGCTGGAGCCGCTGGAGTTGGCAGCAGGCGAGGCGCTCTTTGCCAAAGGGGATCCCGGCACCGCAATGTTTATGGTGGTGGCTGGCTCGATCCGTATCCACGATGGCGAACATACCCTGACCACGTTAGGCGAACGCGAAGTTTTGGGCGAGATGGCCCTGTTGGATGGCGAGGTGCGGTCTGCCTCAGCCACCGCCGTCGCGGAAACCCTGCTCTTGCGGCTGGATCAAGCACCATTTCTGCACCTATTGGAAGAAGAAGTGGGTATGGCCCGCGGCATCCTCAAAGTGCTGGCGCAGCGGTTGCGTGCCCGCTCTGAGGAACTGGCAAACTCATCCAAAACAGCCTGATTAACCTTTCACACCATGAAAATCACCGACGTCGAAGCGATTGTCCTCGATAGTGGCAAAAATTACCCCGACCCGAGCGAGGCCGCCGAAGCCCACGGCGTACGTTTTGTGGCGCTGCTCAAAATCACCACCGACGAAGGGATCATCGGCTGGGCGGACGTTGAAACCCAGCCGCATGTGGGCAAACAGATTGTCGAAGCGCCCTCCGGCGGGATCATCGGCTTTGAATCGCTCCGCGCCGCGTTGATCGGCGAAGATCCCTTCGAGCACGAACGGCTTTGGCAAAAGATGACGCGCTACCTCGCCTATTATGGCCGCCAGGGCGCGGGGATGCAGATGATCTCTGGGGCGGACATTGCCCTGTGGGACATTGTCGGCCAGGCCACCGGCCAGCCGATCTGCAAACTGCTCGGCGCCCAATATCGCGACCGGGTCAAGGCGTATGCGTCCACGCTCTTCCGCCCAACAGCGGACGCGATGAAACAGGCCGTGGATGATTACCTGGCACACGGCTTTACCGCGATCAAATTTGGCTGGGGCGTTTTTGGCTACGATCTACAACATGATATTGCCCTGGTGCGGGCGGCTCGCCAGGCTGCTGGCCCCGACATCACGCTGATGGTTGACGGCGGCTGGTATGGCACCAGTTACGCCAACCCCTACAAGCCGCGGCCCCTGCGCGATTGGATCCGCCTCGTGCGCGCGCTGGAAGAGTTGGACATCTTCTGGCTCGAAGATTTTCTACACCCCGACAATTTTGCCGGTTATGGCGAAGTGGCAGCCCACACGACCACCATGCGCCTGGCTGCCGGAGAACAGTTGGCCGGGTACGAGGCGTTTGAGCGGCTCGCCAGCAAAGGCCGCGTGCACACCTTACAGCCGGATCTGTCACGCTGCGGCGGGTTGACCGTTGGCAAACAGATTGCCGACCTCGCCACGCGCCGCCAGATCGACTGCGTGCCCCATGCCTGGCTCACCGATCTGCTCAAGGCGGCTTCGCTCCACCTGAATGCCTATACGATGAACTCGCTCTATCTGGAATATAATGTTTCGTCTGCCTCGCTGCTCAACACCCTCTGCACCGAGCCGCTGCGCATGGTCGATGGCTATGTGCAAGTGCCAACCGGGCCAGGATTGGGCGTCACGGTCGATGAAAGTCAGGTTGCGCGCTATCGAGTGGCATAGCAGCAGGCCAAGCGCGTTTTATCGAACCACGAAGAGCACGAAGCGCACGAAATTTTTCTTCGCGGCAAAAATGTAGTCAGAAGCTATCCGTAGCCTGGTTGCGGCGCTCAAAACTGAGCATACCAGAAGGGATCGGCGCAGCATTTCCGGATAACTCCTGACGCATCCGTTATTTTTACGCCTGCCCAAACAGGGTTTTGGCAAAGGCGAGGTCTTCGACGATCAGCCGGTCCACCTCGTGTTCGGATGAATATTCCGCCGAGAAGCAGATCGGGCCGTCGTAGCCGATTGCTTTGACTTTAGCCGCAACCGCGGGCCACGAAGCGCGGCCCTGCCGCCCCGACGTCCAATAGACCTCCCATTCGGCGAGCTCGGCCTCTGGCCCACTCGTACGCCGCCAATAAGCATTCTTCAAATTGACCACACATAAGTGCGAGCGCACCAGATCCAGCCCAGTGTCGGGGTCTTCGCCCTGCAAAGCATTGTGCGCCGGGTCCCAGATTGCGCCCACATAGCGCGGGTCATACTCCTTGACCAAGTGATACAAGCCCATTGAGTTGATCGGCACCGAGCCGCCATAATGATGCTGCACCCCGATCTGGATGCCATATTGCTCGCAGAGGGGCAGCGCGGCATCCAATTGACGGCGGGCTTGCGCTTCGGCCTCCCAATAGGGCAGACCATTGCGCCCAAAGATGACCCGGTTCATGCGGATACCGGCCGCGGCGCAGGCCGCGTAAAGCCGCTCATCATCCAGCGACAACGCAGCCGCAACATTGAGCACATGTACGCCAAGATCCTTCAATGTATTCACCGCTGCTGGCAGCGCGTGCTCGATCTGCGACGGCTCGACGGCAAACCCTGGCCGCACCGGCAGCTCGATCCACGAAAAGCCAAGCTTGCGCACATGCTCCCCCACCTGGGGGATCGACAGCGGTTTCCACGGTTTGACAAAGACTGCAAAGTTGGGGCTCGTACTCATAAATAAGTTCCTTGAATCAATTTATTGAGAAGATTGGAGATTTGCGGAGATCCCTAGAAATTCAGGAGATTTGGCCGTACGACCCTTCAATCCCCGTAAATCTCCCCGAATCTCGGCAATCTCCTCTTGTATCGTTACAGGCGCGTCGGCAACATCGAGACCAATTCGATATTGACCCGTGGCGGCATGGCGGCTACCAAAACGGCGACCGCGGCCACATCTTCGGGTTGCAACATTTTGAGCCGTTGCTCCTGGGGCGGCGGCACGGGCCGTCGATCCAGCAGCGGGGTATTGCCCACACCAGGACAGAGTAAACAAGCGCGCACGCCGTGCGGATTGGCTTCTTCGTTGGTGACTTGGGTCAAGGCATCCATGCCCTGTTTGGAGGTGCTATAGCCAACGCCACCGGCCAAATGGGGATGCAAGGCCGCGCGCGAGGCCACATTGATGATCGTGCCCGCCTGGCGTTCGATCATTTCGGGCAACACGGCTTTGGTGAAGAGAAAGGCCGCGGTCAGGTTGACATCGATCAATTGGCGCCATTGCGCGCTGCTGGTATCGCGGATGCTGCGCTGGGTGACATTCATGCCCGCATCGTTGATCAGCACATCGATCTGGCCGAGCTCGACGCGGGCCTTTTCCACCGCGGCCAGGATCTGGCTCTCGTCGCTGATATCGGCGCGGCAGAGCACCACCCGGCTGCCCTCGGCCTGGGCCTGTGTCGCCACTTCGTTCAGCCGAGCCTCGTCGCGCCCCACCAATGCCAGATCCGCACCAGCCGCGGCGCACGCCAGCGCAATGCCGCGGCCAAAACCGCTACTTGCGCCCGTGATCAAGATTTTTTTGCCTTGTAATTGTTTCAACTTGAACTCCTTTACGAAATTAGTGGGTAAAATTGCAAGTCGCCAGGATGGGCTGCCAACCAGATCAGTAGTAATATAAGTGCCTCCCGCCTGGTGCACAGCCTCTCTAGGTTTAGCTGTCCATCGCCAAGTCCATCATGCCGTAATCCAATATGGGGAGGATCTATGCCGAACCTGGTCGCAAGTTTTCGTCGTTTGCCGCGCGATGTCCAACTATTTGCTTGGGGCTCGTTCCTGATTGGCATCGCCTCTTCTGGTATCTTAGCTGTGCTATTCAACCTCTATTTGCAGCGACTTGGTATGGGGCCGGAAGCCATCGGGTTACTGCTAGGCGCTGGGCCATTCATTTGGGCAATCGGGTCAGTTCCAGCTGCCGTGATCGGCACCCGCATGGGCAACCGGCAGGCAATGAATTTGGGCGTGAGGATACAGATCATCGCTTTCGTCCTGCTCCTATCTGCCGGATTCTTGCCCACCACACTCCAAGTAGGCTGGATCACAACCTGGTGGATGATGGTCTGGCTGGCCAATGCCCTCAATACGGTTAACAGCACACCGTGGATCATGGCGGTTGCCGCGCCCGAAGAACAAGCAAGCGCGTTCACGGCCCAAATGGTGCTTCTAAGCCTTGGCGGATTTGTCGGTAGCCTCGTCGCAGGAATCTTGCCTGGCCTCATCGCTACGCTCACAGGCACGGATTCTGACTCGACAACGCCCTATTGGTTCACCTTGTGGCTGGTCCCTATCCTTTATATGAGCGGCTATTACCTGTTTCACATCACGCAGCCGAGGCCACCAGTCAGGATGGCGGCAACCACCCATCAAGCTGCCGGCGTTCCCTACCCGACCCTCATTTTTGTCGGCATACTCATCTTCGTTCAGGTCTCGGGAGGAGCGCTTGTACGGCCCTTCTACAACTTATATCTGGATAGCAATGTAGGTATGCCGCTTGCGCGCATTGGCATTGTCTTTGGCATAGCGCAGGTATTGCCGATCATTTTAAGCTTGTCAACGCCCTGGATTCTCAAACGCTGGGGAGCAGGACGGACCATAATTGCGATCAGTATTGCCAACGCCTTGTGCTTCGTGGCGATGGCCCTCATGCTTGCCTGGCTGGCGGCATCGGTGAGTTATATTGTCTTCATGTCCATTGCTCCCATTGCCCATGTGGTCCGTACTGTATTCAGCCAGCAAAGCGTTGACGCTCGCTGGCGAACGGTTGTGAGCACTGTCACGAATATCGGCATTGCGTTAGGCCAGGCTCTCTTTACCGCGCTCGGCGGATTTTTGATCGCCGGGTATGGATACCGCTCGCTCTTTCTCTCGGGGGCAATGATGGCCCTCACCACCGCCCTCATCGCCTGGATCTATTTACGCATTAACAAGCGGCAACATGCCTTTGCTGCACCGCTTGTTTCTCCGGCCTCCGCGCTGGAAGAGGATGGATAGGAACGCTCCCTGGCCTCTATGCACCGATCAACTCCTCGCTGAGGATCGATGGGCACCAGAATTTTTCAATATAACCGACCACCAGCCGCGTGCCCTCGTCGTGGCTGACATAAGGGGAACGCGCCGGGTTATACATCGCGTCGGTCAGGTCGCGCACCAGGGCAATCGGCACGCCCCATCTGACCAGTTGCCTGATGGCAAAGGAACGATTCAGCATACACATATTGGTCGCTACGCCCATGATCAACACTTGCTGAATCCCCTGCTGGCGCAAAATATTGTAGACCTCTCGCCCATTGTCGCTGATAAAGTCGCGGGTGGGGTCGATCTCAAGTGTGGCGTGTTGGCGACGCCAGGCGCGGTAGGGCTCGATCTCGCCCGTGTCCGAGCCTTCGTCCGAATCGTCGATGGGGAGCCGCGGGTCGATGTGCTCGCGGGCAGGCGGTGGCTCGACGTGCGGCGCGGCCAATACCCGCGCTCGCGCCGGGTGATCCGCGTAAAAATCCATCGTGTCCGACGGCGCGTGGATGATGTGCGCGCCACGCCTGCGCGCCGCGGTCACCACATCATTCATGCGCCCGGCCATGGCGCTCACCCGCTCGGTAGTGCCACGACTCCAATGCTTGTCCCACATGTCGCAAATGATGATGGCGGTTTGGGCCGCGTTCGTCGGTTGTTCTGTGATCTGCGTGCGCCAGTGGGTGTAGCCGCGGCTGTCCTCGGTCAATTCCTGGGTACGCAAGTGAAGGTAAAAATCAGCTTGCTGCATGGTGTTATCTCTATGAAGATCGAAAATCAATCCATTATCAACAAAGCATGTTTGTAGCTGGCCCTCTCCCATCCTCCCCGATGAGGAGGAGCGTTTTTTTCGTCAACGGTGATTCTGTTCCCCCCCCAGTTTGGGGAGGGTTAGGGTTTGTAGCTCGCCCCCTCCCATCCTCCCCGATGAGGAGGAGCGTTTTTTCGTCAACGGTGATTCTGTTCCCTCCCCAGTTCGGGGAGGGTTAGGGT
>CAZIRP010000044.1:0-18689 GCA_964541665.1 uncultured Caldilineaceae bacterium
CGCCCCACAACTTTCTGGCTGTTCTGGATCTGCGGCCTTGTATTCAGCGTGGCCGCGTGTAGCACCCCATTGCCGCCAGCGCCGCCGACCGATCTACTGGGCGCACGAGCCGCCACGGATCCCCTTTCGGCCACTGAAGGCTATTTGCAACAATATCAACCCGGCCCATTGCCCCGGGTTTTCCAGACCACGCGCATCTACGACCGGCATGGCACGCTTTTGGCCGAGCGGTTTGATGAGGGTCGCCGCACCTGGTTGCCCCTGGCACGCATCGCGCCGGACCTGATCCGCGCGACGGTTGCCACCGAAGATGCCACCTTTTATCAGAATAGCGGCATCGACCCGTTGCGGATCGTGGCGTCGTTTGTGCGCAATGCCCAAGCTGGCGAGATCGTCTCCGGGGCCAGCACCATCACCATGCAATTGGCGCGCAACCTCTTTTTGGGGCCGGATCAACGGTACGACCAAACCCTGGACCGCAAAGTGCTCGAAGCGGGGCTGGCCCAGGAATTGACCGAGCTCTACAGCAAGGATGAGCTGCTGGAGATGTATCTCAACCTGCTGAACTATGGCAACCTGGCCTATGGCCCCGAAGCCGCGGCCCAGACCTATTTTGGCAAAAGCGCGAGCGACTTGACCCTGGCCGAGGCGAGCTTTTTGGCGGGCATTCCCCAGGCCCCCGCCATTCTCGACCCCTATACCAATTTGGCGGGCGTGCGTGAACGCCAGCGCATTGTGCTGGATCTGATGGTGCGGCATGGTGAGTTGAGCGCGGCAGAGGCCAACACAGTTTTTGCCCAGGAAATCGCTGTGCGCCAACCAACCCCGCGCCCAGCCGACCTGGCACCGCACTTCGTGAATTATGTGCTGACAACCATCAACCAACAATTGGGCGCAGAGTATCTCCAGCGCGCTGGTTTTCAGGTCTTCACCACGGTGGATCTGCCGATGCAGCAATTGGCGCAGACGCTGGTGCAGGAACGAGTCGCCGCGCTGCGCGAACCACATGATCTGAGCAATGGCGCGCTGGTCGCGCTCAAACCGGGCAACAACGAAATTCTGGTGATGGTCGGTAGCGCCGATTTCTGGGACCCAACCATCGCCGGTCAGGTGAATGTCAGCACGCAATTGCGCCAGCCGGGCAGCGCCATCAAACCGGTGCTCTATGCCACCGCGCTCAACGACAATCTGGTCAGTCCGGCCACGGTCTTGTGGGATGTGCCGATCACCTACACGATCAGCGCGGGCAATGTCTATACGCCGCGCAACTATGATGAGCGCTTTCACGGGCCGCTGACGGTGCGCTCGGCGCTGGCCAATAGCTACAATGTCCCGACCATCAACCTATTGGCTGGCCTGGGCATCGAGCGGATGTTGCAGAGCGCACGCGCCATGGGCATCCAGAGTTGGAATCAACCCGCGGAATATTATGGGTTGAGCCTGACCCTGGGCGGTGGCGAAGTCAGCCTGCTCGATCTGACCACAGCCTACCACACATTGGCCAATGCGGGGCAGTACCTGCCGCCCCAGGCCATTCTGCGGCTGACCGATAGCCGCGGCAATAGTGGGCTCCTCTCCGCGCTGCCAGTGCCGCTGGCTGTTTTGACACCCGAAGCAGCCTTCCTGATCACCGATATCCTGAGTGATAACGAGGCGCGCACACCGGCATTTGGCGCTTCCAGCCCGCTGCAATTGGCCTACCCCGCGGCGGTCAAGACTGGTACAACCAGCGATTTTCGCGATAACTGGACCATCGGGTATACTCGCTATTTGGTGGCGGGCGTCTGGGCTGGCAACAGCGATGGCCGCCCAATGCGCAACACCTCCGGCGTGACTGGCGCGGCCCCCATCTGGCACGACTTTATGCAGCAAGTGCTGGATGACCCGACATTTCGCACCCTGCTGGATGCGCCTGCCGAGCTCGATCAGTGGCGCTTCACGCCGCCAGAAACGGTGATCCAACTGCCCGATTGCCCGCCGGGGCTCACTTGCCGTGCAGGCGGGGAATTTTTCAGCCAAAGCTGGCTGGAATTAGCCGGGGATCAGGGTCCGCTGGCCGACAGTGTTGCGCGGGTTGCCACGGCTCCGGTTTATGTCCAGACGGGCGATGGGCAACGTCTGGCCGGTTTTTGTGTGGTCGAAGGTGCGGCCGAACGCACGCTCTTACGGCTGCCCACCGGGTTCGGTCTGATGCCGACCGAGCGCGGCCTGGGTGAGCTCCTGGCCGACCTGACCGATAATTTCGAAAATTCGGCGGATCTCTTCAGCGAAGTCCGCAATGAAGCGCCCGACCCCTTGGGAGCAACAGGAAGCCCGGTTATTGGGCAGGCACAATTGCAGGCGATGGCGTGGAGTTTTGCGATGGGCACACCGCTCAATCTGGGGCCGTGCGAAGTTGTCGCCGGAGTGGCCTCGCAGGCGCTGCGCTTATCGACGGTCGATCAAAGTGGCGGGGCCACTCTCCTGGTGGACCTGGCTGCCGCGGGCGTACCCGAAACCGCGGAGTTTGCCGGGGGTGGGGCGGTCGAATTAGCCACCTTTGCCGGGCAAGTTGAACAAGGGCTGACGCTGAGTGGCGGGCGCTATCTGCTGGCCGCCCCGATTGTACACGATCATACCTGTCCGGGTGCCTACATTATGGGGCGGGTGCTGGACGTGACTGGTGCCCCCACGCCGGGCGTGACGATCAAATTTCGCGACGAATGGGGCAACCAGGCCAGTGCGGTCAGTAAAAGCGGCGGCAGCGATTTTGGCATGTTCGACTTTCCAATTCCGTCCAATTCACCCCACGAACTCTATGTATGGGTAGTCGATCCTGCTGATAATCAGATTAGCCCAACCATTACCATTCAACACCGCCAGGGCGAAGCTGCGGATATCCCGTGTCACCATTTGGTCTTTCAGGGTGGCTAGGTGAGAGACAGATCAGGTTTGCGCAAGCTAGTAGTCAGCTTCAGGGTAGATTCTAACTCGCCAATGTAGATCGGCACCGTTCGCAATGATGATGAGGGTTCAGCGACTTTTTTTACTCACGCTTTTTGGCCTATTGGTGGCGATCGGTGCTTTGGCCGACGGGTGGATTCGCCTCAATCTGGCCTGGGCACAAGAGATCTTTACCATTACCCCGACCCCGACCGTCACGCTGATCCCAACCATTACGACGACCTTTACGCCGGTGGGGTTCAGCCCGCTTGATACGCCAACCCCGACCAAAGCGATCAGGATGGCGAACGAGATCACCCATCCGCGCTCGGGCGATGCCGTTTCGGGCTTTGCGGAATTCCGCGGGTATGCGTCAGCCGCCAGTTTCCGCCGCTACGATATTCACATTGCTGTGGCCGATAGTGAAAGTTGGCAGTGGCTGGCAACGCAGCTCAACCCGGTTTATGATGACCGCATCTACCTGCTCGACACTTCGCAATATCCCGATGGCTTGTATGATCTGCGGGTGCGGGTCTTGCGCGATGATGGCAATTACACAGAATCCGTGTTGCGGCGCTTTGAGATCCGCAACGCTAAACCACCGACCGCCACGCTGATCCTCAACGAATTGGGCACGGCAGAACCCACCTACACCCCGACCATTCCCACACCATCGGTGACACCGACGCCGGAATTCATCAGCCACATACCCGATGGGCAGGGGATCTTTTTGCCTTACAACAATGGGCTGATGCGCGGCCTGGTCAAGATCATCGGCACAGTCAACGCCAAACCCAACACCATTTATGATCGCTATGAGCTCTCGATCGCGGGCGCAGGCACAGAGGATTGGGCGCTCCTGACCATGAGCAGCGACCAGATCTGGCAGGATGTTATCCACAAGCTCGACACGCGCCGCTTTCCCGATGGCCGTTACCAATTGCGCTTACGGATCGTGTATGCCAATGGGAATTACGATGAGTATCAGGTGCGCAACCTGACGATTGCCAATTACACAGCCGTCAACATTCCCACGGCAACCCCAACGCCGCCCACACGTGGCATCTTTGATCCACGCGATGGCACCGTGATCAGCGGCACGTTGTCGATCACTGGGACGGCGAGCCTGGTGAATTTCCAGCACTGGGAATTGGCATGGTCCGTGAGTGGCGAGGAGGACTGGAGTTTATTAGTTGAAACGCAAACACCGATTACCAACGATTTGATCGCGCGGTTGGATTTGAGCCTGCTGCCCCCCGGATTGTACGACCTTCGTCTGCGGATCTTCAATTGGAACAATCAATTTGAGGAATACGTTGTACGAAGGCTGCAAATCGCGGCACCGACACCGACGCCAACCTTTACACCGCCCGCGTCATCGCCGATCCAAGGTTGAGCGAGTCTAGTTTATTGGCGGTTCTGAGGACACGCGACTATCGTTAGCCAAAAGCGTTTCCCCGTTCACACGGCCTCATTTGCTGTAACAGCAAACTGCTGTGTTATAATATCGCAGTTTACTGAAGCGAGAGTCGGTTATTGTTAAGCTTGAATTGCTGCTTACCAAACCATGATAAAATTTTCGTCGAAAAAATGAGCTGTTGGGGAAATTGTTTAAGCTCACCAAAATAGTGCGCTGCAATTGTTCGATTTATCAGTTGGAGGAAAACGAATGGTCAAATATTTACGAAATAAAATTCTGGCCGCGCTCGCTGTGACATTATTGATTGCACCAACGTTGGCACCGGTTGCCAGTGCCGCCGTCGTTCAGGCACCGCTCGCCCAGCAATTGCGCGATACGCAAGTGCGAGGGCTGCTACCCGGCGGCCAATTTGCGAAGATCTGGCTGGGGCTGCAACCCGAACAGCCGGGCGCGACCGTCACCGTGACCGCCGAGTGGGACCGCGCTGAGCCCGACAGCAACGGCGTTGGCTTCTTCATTCTGGATGATGAAGGCCTGCGCGGCGTTGGGGAATCCACCCTGAGCAGCCTGGCGATTGGTGCAGGCAGCCAAAACTTTTTCCTCGGTGGCCCCAGCAATCAGCAGGGGGCTTCGATCCTGGTGCCGGGCATGGCTCAGTATACAGTCATTCTCTTCAATGACTCTGCGGCGGATGCCAACTTCACCCTGACCGCCAGTGGCGCGGCGATCCTGGACGACAGTGGCCAGGTCACCGGTGTGAATAGCAGCGTCGCTACCCCCGAAACCAGCACGGAAGACTCAGCAACCACGGATGAGGCCGCGGCGGGCGAGGCAGACACGCCCCCCGCAGAGACCGCGACACCAGAGCCAGTGGCTCCGGTCGCCGACACCAGCACAACTGAAGCGGTCACCACCACCACAGCCACAACTGAGACGGTCGCTCCTCCGGCTGAGGTTCCTGCCGCAACCACCGCGCCAGTAGTCACCGGTGAAGTGCGGGCCACGACCATGCAGGGGGAATTGCCCGAACAGGATGACCAACATTTCCTCGGGTTGTTGCCCAATCAGCGTGATGGCACCATTTCGCTGATGCTCACCTTTGATCCGCAAGATAACAGCGAATTGGCTCGCCGCCTCAACTTCTGGGTGCTGGACGAGGGTGGCTTCACCCAATACCTGCGAGGCACCAATCCTGGCGAAGTGGCCATTGCCGCGGGGAACCGCACCTTCCGCGGGGATACCAACGAACGAGTGGCCAGCTTTAACGCCGCTGGTCTTGGCCAATATACGGTGATCGTCTACAACAACTCGCGCATCCCTGGCAGCTATAGCCTGACAGTCGAAGGGGGCACGCTGATCGACGATTCAGGCCAAACAATCACGGCCCAAGAAGCCGGCGCTGGCCTGAGCAGCAGCACCGTCGTCACAGGTACAGAGACGGCGCCAGCAGCCAGCACAACGACGACCACGACTGGAACAACCACGACAGGGGCAGCCACCACCGGAACAACTGCACCGGCGACGACAACCTCTGGCCGAGCCGGGGAGGCAGGTGGCACCTATACAGTGCAATCTGGGGACACGTTGGCTTTGATTGCCCGTGACATTTACGGCGACTACACCTTCTATCAGCAGATTTGTGCCTTCAATAACATTGCCAACTGCAATGTGATCGAGGTTGGCGATGTGATCAACCTGCCCACGCAGGCCCAATTGCAAAGTGGGGCGACGTCGACAACGACTACCGCTGCTACTGCTACGCCTGCCGCGGCCGCCACAACTGCGACTCCTGCGGCAACCCCAGCAGCCTCGGCTACTGTCACCAGCACCACTGGGATCACCTCGACCACCGCGCCCACAACGAGCACCGGGGTGACCGCAACTGGCCGCACGACTGCGCCGATCACCACAACAACCGGAACAACCACCACTGGTGCCTCCACTGCAGCGGGCGGTACAGCAGCTGCCAGTGACGAGACCATTGTGGATGCCTTGGTTGCCGATGGTCGTTTTACATCGTTGGTAGAAGCGCTCGGGGCCACGGGGTTGGATAGCGTACTCGAAGGCGCGGGGCCATTCACAGTCTTTGCCCCGACCGATGCCGCCTTTGCTGCCCTGCCAGCCGGTGCGTTTGACCAACTGCTCAATGACCCGAGCGGTCAGTTGACCGACATCTTGCGCTACCATGTGATCGCAGGCCGCACGCTCTCGGAGGATCTCTCCAACAGCATGTTGGCCACGACGGTTCAGGGCAAGTCTGTCCGCTTTGAGGTGCAAGGCAACACGGTACGCGTCAATGGGGCCACTTTGGTCACCAAGGACATTGAGACCGAAAATGGCGTTGTGCAGGTGATCGACGCCGTGATTCTGCCGCCACCCGAATGATCGTTGACCACTAACGGATAAAAAAGGCGGGGCTGCACTTGTCAGCCCCGCCTTTTTTGTTGCCTGGTTGATGGCCGCTCAAGCCGAACAGGAAGAGCCTGGCCACCGCAACCATTTTGCCGATAGGCGCTAAGTCGGTAGGCGGGCCGGGTCAATTTCGTGCAGCGCAGGCAAGGCCAGATCGCGGCCAGAGAGGATCGGCCCGGTCACGCCCCAGGGCAAGGCCAGGGTGGGATCATCCCAACGCACACCGAGTTCATCGGTCGGGTCGTAATATTGATCCACCAGATAGTTGAGCGTTGCCTCTGTCAGCGCAACAAAGCCATGCGCCACCCCGCACGGAATAAAGATACCAATCGGGTTGTTCTCACCGATTTCCAGCATCTGGGTAGCACCATAGGTAGGCGACGACTGGCGTAAATCGGCCAGGCCAACGCGAATCTGCCCATAGGGTACATACCAATAGTCAACCTGGCGAAAATGATAATGCAGCCCCCGCAACACGCCAGCCCGGCTATCACTGCGGTTGGCCTGCACCGCGTCCCAGCTTCGCTCCGGGAACCACTCGCGACGAAAGGTCTCCATAAAGCGACCCCGTTCGTCGCTATAGGCTCGCAAATGGGCTAACTTCAGCCCGGCAATTTGTTCTGACTCCACAACAGTAGCCATAGCTTCCATTCATTGAGTGTAGTGCTTACGCTGATCTGACTGAATCTCGTCAGCAGGGGCACAAGGCATTGAGAGAATTGGGTGGATCCAGCGGATACCGTGGCTGATCATAGCAAACTCGGTTGCTTCTGTCTATTGGAGCTTATGGCGTGGCAACAGGATAGAGCGCCACCGCGCGCCAGCCACGGAACGCGGTTCGGGCCGCCCCCGCCGCGGGATGGGTTTGATCGTGCTCAAGACTTTCCACGGTCGCTGGCGGACAGCGCAGCTCAACCGCAAAGTCGCTGGGCTTGCGGCCAGCCCGCTCAATGCGCTGACTCAGATCCTGCAGCCCCAACAGCGCAGCGTGCAATGTAGCGGCCACCTCATCTGTCCCATCTACCAGGCCGCTCTGACTATCGGCCTTGCCATCCTGCAAGCGCAAAACTTGCCAGCGCCAGTGGAAACGGCCACGTTGCGCTGTCTCGGCCTCAGCATCGGCTTGATGCGTGGGATCCCAGGGCTGCTCATCCAGGCGGATGGCGGGGGCATCTGGCCAGGCCCACACATTCAACGCAAATTCAGCCGAGCTGTGCAACGCCCGCTGATAAAACTTGTGGATATCCTTAAACTCACGCGTGAAGCGAGCCGGTGGCAGATCCGCCCGGGCCTGGCGCCCATAACTTTTGCTGGTCAGGCGCTCATCCAAAATCGCGACCACGCCCACATCATCAGCCCGGCGAATTAAACGGCCAAAGCCCTGCTTCAAGGCGAGCGTCATCAACGGGGTCATATATTGGCCAAAACTGTTGCCGCCCTCAGCATCAATGGTGGCCATGCGCGCACTGTGGAGCGGATCGCCCGGGGTGGGAAAGGGCATTTTATCGAGCACCACCAAGCTAAGATCCTCGCCTGGAATATCGACGCCCTCCCAAAAAGAGCGTGTGGCCAGCAAGACACTGGCAGGCGTAGCCCGAAACCATTGCAAAAGGGCGTCTCGTGGTGCGTCGCCCTGAGCGCGGATCGGCCAGATCGAGCGCGTGTCGGCGCGGCGGAGGCGATCATAGACCTGTTGCAGCCCGCTCCAACTGGTGAAGAGACAGAGCGCGCGTCCCCGGCTGACTTCCAGAAGTCGTTCGATTTCAGCCGTAACCGCGCCATAAAAAGCATCCGCCTGGCGATAATTATACGCGGGCAACGGCGGCTGATAGAGCACAGCCTGTTGGGGATAATCAAAGACAGTAGGCAACACCGCCTCTTCCCCGACCGCCAGCAAGCCACCCCGCGCTTTGAAATGCTCAAAATGCCCGTTCGTAGCCAGCGTCGCGCTGGTGCAGATCACCGTGCGGGCAATGGGGTCCCCTGCTTCGTCTTCGCCATGAAAGAGATAGCGGCTGAGCAGATTGGCCGGATTGATCGGCGCGGCATGGAGTTCGATGGTGGTGTGGCGCCGGTCAAAGGTGCGCACGGCATAGCGCACAAAATCCTCATCACGTTTGCTCACAGCGACCGTCAGCAACTTGGTCGAGGTGCTATTGAGCATCTCAATCGCCAGTTCATAAAATTTGCGCTCAGCCGCGGCTTCGTCATGCTCTTTCCCGGCCAGGCGCGGCCGCTCAAAATCCTGCTCGACCGCTTCCTGCAGATTCGCTGCGCCATTCTTATCGCCAAAGGGGTTTTGCTGCTTCATGCGCTGCGCCAGATCAGCCAAGGCACGCCCCAACTTTTTCATCTCTTCGAGATCAGTCTCGACCCGAAACGCATTCTCGCGACTGAGATGCGCAACTTCTTGGAAAGCCAGCGTGTTCAACATGCGGACTTCATCCAGCCGGTCATCGCCAAGATGTTGTTTGTAGATCGTCCGGCTGAGCAATTGTTCGACGGTGTAATCGGTTACCGTGGTTTCGTAGACTGCCGTGGCCGTCTGCTCCAACCCATGAGCCTCGTCGATGATATAGATGGCCGCGGGGGGCAGAATGCGTTCGCCCGCAAAGCCCAATTCGAGCGCATTGAGCAGCAGATGATGATTGGTGATCAAAACCTGCGCTTCGGCGGCCCGGTCGCGCATCTGGTTGACCCAGCAATGGTCGAAATAGAAGCGACATTCCTGGTGGATACAATCATCGGGGTAGCTGACCAAACGCGGGCGCAGATCATTGTCGAGCAGAAAGGGCAGATCATCCACATCGCCGCTTTCGGTTTCGTCCAGCCAGGTGCGCATAAACTTGATCTGGTCGTGTTCACGGTCGAACAGGGAGATCCGCTGCTGTTCGACCAGCTCCTTTTCCCACTTGAGGTTACAGACAAAGTTGCTGCGCCCTTTGACGATCACCGCGCTGATGGGCTGCCCCAGGACCTGGCGCAAAAAGGGAATGTCTTTGGTGTAGAGTTGGGTCTGCAGCGATTTGTTGGCAGTGGCAACCACCACTGTTTTACCGCTGAGAATGGCTGGCACCAGATAGGCGATCGACTTCCCCGTTCCGGTCGGGGCTTCGATCAACCCATGTTGGCCGCTGAGGATCGCCCGTTTGACTGCCTCGGCCATGGCCAACTGGCTGGCGCGCAGCTCATAGCCCGGCAACTGGCGCGCCAGGGGACCGTCGCCACCAAAAAAGTGGGCGAGATCCACCTCAGCCAATGGCGAATTTTCTGCAGATGATTCACCTTCCTCATCTTCGGGCAAGGTTGGCTCCACCAACAGATCGTCATCAGCAAGCGAGTGGTCAAAATGGTTGTTCATGCGCATTCTATATGGAATCGTCACCGGGCGAATCCCGCCAGTTTAGCACAGATGTGCGCAGGCACAAAGTCTGTCGATTGTCCTGCTCGCGGTTTGGGGAATTCCCCCAACCAGATGACAATGGCACTATACAGGGTACATCGGCGAACAGAAAGAAAGGATATAGCAAGCCATGTCAACTTCTCTGTTGCGGATCGGCACTTTGGGCACAGCACGCATTACACCGGCGGCGCTGCTGATACCGGCGCGCCAAACTGGCCTGGCTGAAGTTGTCGCGGTGGCGGCGCGCGACCCAGCACGGGCAGCCGCCTTTGCCAAACGCCACAACATTGCGCGCGTGCACACCACCTACGCCGAGTTGATTGCGGACCCGACGGTAGAGGCAATCTACAATCCGCTGCCCAATAGCTTGCACGCCGAATGGGCAGAACGGGCGCTGCTGGCGGGCAAACATGTGCTCTGCGAAAAACCCATTGCCAGCAATGCCGACGAGGCGGACCAGTTGGGACGCCTGGCACGTGAGAAAAAATTGATCCTGATGGAGGCCTTTCACTACCGCTACCACCCGCTGATCGAGCGGCTCAAAGCGATCCTGGCCAGCGGCGAATTGGGGACGATCCAACACCTGGAGGCCCACTTTGCCACGCCATCGCTGCGACCGGGCAATATTCGGATGCGCTACGATCTCGGGGGCGGCGCGACCATGGATCTCGGCTGCTACACGATTCATCTGCTACGCACCCTTGCCGAGGCCGAGCCCGCGGTGGTGCAGGCCGAGGCGCGCACCTTATCGTCTCAGGTCGACCGCTGGATGGCAGCGGACTTTCGCTTTGCCGACGGGCGCACTGCCCGTATGAGCTGCTCGTTGCTATCAATCAATTTGCTCCAGATCAGTGCCCGGGTCATCGGTAGCGAGGGCGAATTGCGCATCCTCAATCCATTTTTGCCCCATCTTTGGCACCGCCTCACCGTGCAGACCAGGCAGGGAAAACGCGTGGAACGTATCCCCGGCGAGACGTCGTACGCGCATCAGCTGCGGGCTTTTGTGGCTAGCGTGCGCGAGAGTGTGCAGCCGATCACCGGGCCGGAGGATGCGCTCGCCAACATGCGGGTGATCGATGCCATCTACGCGCACGCTGGGCTGCAACGACGGGGAACGTAGGGCGACATGCAACGCATCGTTGTGATTGGCACGCCAGGTTCTGGCAAAACGACCCTGGCACAACAACTCGCTGCGCACTTTAGCCATCCCTTCATCGAATTGGATGCACTCTTCTGGGGACCCTCATGGACACCCGTGGAGCCTGCGCAATTCCGCCGCGAAGCTGAAGCCGCGTTGTCGGTTCCACAATGGAGCGTCGGTGGCAACCATCGCATCATTCAGGATCTGATCTGGCAGCGCGCCGACACCGTGATCTGGCTCGATTATAATCTGCCGCTGGTAATGAATCGATTGATTCGGCGCTCTCTGCGGCGGATTATCAGCGGCGAAGAGCTTTGGTCGGGCAACCGCGAAACGTAGCGCAATGTCTTTTTGCAACGAGATTCGATCCTGCTCTTTGCGCTTCAAACCCATCGGCGCCGCCGTCGGCAATTTACCGCGGAGTTGCAGCAACCAGCGTATAAACATCTCCAGGTTCATCGATTCCGCACACCGCAAGCCACCGAGGCCTGGCGCAGTGCGCTACCCTACCAAGTCAGCAAATGAGCAGATTCCCTATGACAAACCCGCTTCTACCCGGCGCGACGATTGGTGTCTTTGGCAGCGGTCAACTGGGCCGCATGATGGCGTTGGCCGCGCGCTCGCTCGGCTATCGTATCCACTGCTTTTCACCCGACCAGCACTCGCCCACCGGCCAGGTGGCTGATCAAGAAACAAGCGCGCCCTATGCGGATCTCGACGCGGTGCGCCGTTTTGTGCAATCGGTGGATGTGGTCACGTTCGAGTTCGAGAATGTTGCCGCGGAGGTCGCCGAGATCGCGCTGGCCTCGGGCGTGCCGGTGCGTCCCGGCGGCTCAGTGCTGCATACCACCCAGCAGCGGCTGCGCGAAAAACGCTTCCTCGCCGCGGCTGGGCTCCCTGTCACCCCCTTTATCGAAGTCAATTCGTTGGCCGATCTGCAAAGCGCGCTGGCCCAACTTGGCTGCCCGGCCATCCTCAAGACCGCGGCCTTTGGCTATGATGGCAAAGGCCAGGCCCGCATCCACCGAGCGGCGGATGCCGAAGGGGCCTGGCAAGCGCTCGGCGGGGCAACAGCGATCCTGGAAGCCTTTGTGCCTTTTGCGTGCGAAGTCTCTGTAGTGGCCGCCCGCGCCGTGGATGGCAGCTACCTGGACTATGGGCTGATCGAAAACATTCACCAGCAGCATATTCTTGATCTGTCGATTGCGCCAGCACGAGTACCACCCAAGTTGGCCACCCGCGCCAGCGAATTAGCGCGCGCTGTCCTAGAAAAACTAGAGGTTATTGGCGTTCTATGTGTAGAATGTTTTGTAACGGCGGATGGAGACTTGCTGATCAATGAATTGGCCCCGCGTCCGCACAATTCTGGTCATCTGACCATTGACGCGGCGGTCACAAGCCAATTCGAGCAGCAAGTGCGGGCAGTTTGTGGCTTACCCTTGGGCGACCCAACCTTGTTGCGACCCGCAGCAATGGCCAATCTTTTGGGCGATCGCTGGCAGGCCGGTGAACCGAATTGGGCGGCGGCGTTGCAGCAGCCACAGGTGAAGCTCCATCTCTATGGCAAGGCGCAATGGCGGCCAGGCCGCAAGATGGGCCACTTGACCGCCTTGGGAGATACAGTGGATGTGGCGCTCAACCGAGCGCTTGCTGCGCGCAATGCACTATGAGCGTATCAATGGGTATTTGGTTTCTGATCATTCCGGCAGGGCTGCGCGGCTGCAGCAATCACCCAGCAGTGGGCCGACGCAACCTCGGCGGATGATCCTGACTGAGCGGGGCAACTATGGTATTTGATGACAATCTCCACGAGGCGTGCGGTGTCTTTGGGCTCTATGCACCAGGCCGCGACGTAGCGCGTTTGACCTTCTTTGGGCTTTACGCGCTGCAACATCGGGGGCAGGAAGGGGCGGGCATCGTCACCTCCGACGGGCATGTCGCCCATATTCACAAAGGGATGGGCCTGGTCTCCCAAGTCTTCAACGAAGATAACTTGCGTCACCTCCAGGGCAAGTTGGCCATTGGCCATACACGCTATTCGACCACGGGCGCGCCCAAGTTGCGCAACACGCAACCCTATTTGGTCGAGACGCTCGATGGGCCGCTGGCGCTTGCCCACAATGGCAACCTGATCAACGCGCCGCAACTCCGCCGCGAATTGCTCGAGCGCGGGGTGGGCCTGCAAACCTCAACCGACAGCGAAGTGATCCTGCACCTGTTGGCCGGCGCGGGCGGCAGCGATTGGGCCACACGCATCCGCATCATGATGGCCAGAGCCGAAGGCGCTTACAGCCTCGTCATTTTGACGCGCGAAGCGATCTACGGCGTGCGCGACCCGTGGGGCTTGCGCCCGCTGGTCTTGGGCAAGCTGGAGGGCGGCCACGTCCTGGCTTCGGAAAGCTGCGCCTTTGCCACTGTCGGGGCCGAGCTTGTACAGGAGATTGCCCCGGGCGAAATTGTGCGGATCGATGCCGACGGGTATGAGATCATGCAGGGGGTGCCGCCGCAGAAATTGGCCTTTTGCACCTTCGAACAGATCTACTTTGCCCGCCCCGACAGCATCCTCAATGGGCGTTTGGTGCATGAAGTACGGCAAAAGCTGGGGCGCCAACTGGCCAAAGAGTTGCCGGTCAAGGCCGATATGGTGGTGCCGGTACCCGATTCGGGCACGCCTCACGCCATTGGCTATGCGCAAAAAAGTAAAATCCCCTATAGTGAAGGGTTGATCAAAAGTCGGTACATTGGGCGCACCTTTATTCAGCCCACAGATGAGTTACGCCGAAGCGGCGTTGCCATGAAGTTTAATCCCCTGCCGGAAAATCTCCAGGGGAAACGAGTTGTCCTCGTGGATGATTCAATCGTGCGTGGCAATACCAGCGGCCCATTGATCAAAATGTTGCGAGCAGCTGGGGCCAAAGAAGTCCATGTGCGGGTTGCCTGTCCGGCGATCAAATGGCCTTGCTTTATGGGCGTGGACATGGCTTCCCAATCCGAATTGATTGCGGCAAATCTTACCGTCGATGAAATTTGCGCCCATATCGGGGCCGATTCCCTGGCCTTTCTGTCGATCAACGGCCTGATGAAGGCGCTCAAGGCAGAGCGGGGCTATTGCAATGCCTGTTTCACCGGCGATTACCCATTTTCTAACCCGATCCAACTCTTTGAGTTGCAAGATAAAACCATCTTTCAGCAAGCGCTGGGGGACTAAATGGCTGGCCAGACATGCTGCTTTGCAGGAAGAGTCTGGCGCAAAAAGTAAGCGGAGAGCGGGCATGGGGAGTGCGTTGCCAGATTTTAGCCTGACAGGGAAAGTCGCCTTGATCACCGGGGCTTCACGCGGGATCGGTGCCGCGATTGCGCAGGCTTATGCCGCGGCCGGGGCCCGGCTTGTCCTGAGCAGCCGCAAAATCGAAGGCGTCGAAGCTGTGGCACAGCAGATCCGCAGTGGCGGTGGCGAGGCGCTGGCTGTCGCCGCCCACACCGGTGACGAGCAGGCCATCCACGCGCTAATGGCGCGGGCTTGCGAGCAATTTGGCGGCGTTGATATCCTGGTCAACAACGCGGCCACCAATCCCCATTTTGGGCCGTTGCTGAGCGCGGAAAGCAGCCATTGGCACAAAACCCTGGAGGTGAATGTCCAGGGCTACTTTCGCACGATCCAAGCCTGTGCGGGGTCGATGCGGGCCCGGGGTGGCGGCAAAGTGATCAACATTGCCTCGATCGCCGGGCAGATCCCACAGCCCGGGCTGGGGCTCTATTCGGTGAGCAAAGCTGCGGTTTTGATGTTGACCGAAGTCCTGGCCCTCGAATTGGCAGCCGATAACATCCAGGTGAATGCACTTGCGCCTGGCTACATCAAAACACAATTCAGCAGCGCGCTCTGGAATGATCCAGCCCGCTACAACGCCCTGCTCGACCGCATCCCTCAACATCGGATCGCCGAGCCACACGAGTTGCTCGGCCTGGCGCTCTACCTGGCTTCGGCAGCTTCAAACTACACCACCGGCAGCATCTTTACAGTGGATGGCGGGCAACGCGTCGGGCGAGGATAACATGACAGTCACTTTTGAAGTGACTGTCATCTTTTTTGCTCTATGCTGGAATGATGTACTGGAATGATGTGGGGTTAGCGAACAGTGCGCTGGAAGATGAGGTAAAAGCTGGTGTGGATGCCATACATGCGCTGTTCGATGCTGCCCATCCCCGCGCCTTTGATCATATCACTCGGCAAGCCTTCCACTTTGGCCGTATAGGCATACCCAGCCGCATACATCTGGAAATTGAAGCCGAAATCTGGCGGAGCCTTGTCTTCGACCGGCCCCGTTGTGGTGCCCTCGGCCCAGGTTACGGTGACAGGCTGGCCAACAATCCGGCTGCCATTTTCATCAAGCACTTCGACATAAATATGATGCTTCCCACCGGATTCGACTTCGTCGGCCCAGCGCGCCTCGATCAGCTTGAAGTAAGGCTGACCCGGCCCCGCTGCAGCCTCTTCCACAGCCACCCCGAGTCGGTCCAACCGGCTGTCCCAGATTCGCCCCGGCGCGGCGGCAGCCTGCACGCTTTCACTCTCTTCTGGCGGGCTGGCCGGCTCGGCAGGCGGCTGAGCAGCGGGTGCCGTGAAGATCTGCTGCTGTTGGGTTGCCGGAATAAATTGCGAAAAGGCGGTGGGCCGCGGGGTTGCAGTCGCAGAGGGCGGCGATGTTGGCGCTACCAGCGGCGTATTGGTCGGTGGCGGGGTATAAGTCGGCGTTGGTGGCACTTGACTATCAACCTGCGCCAGGGCCAGGGCGATTTCACTATCCGCGGCGGCAACTTCATAGCTGCCCATCGAATACACGGCGGATAAGGCCCGCGAGACCGAACTGGTCGCCTGCGATGAGCCCCAGACCAACGACAAAAAGAGCGTTGGCACGGTAATGCCCAATAAGAAGAGAACCAGCAAAATCAGCAGAATAAAACGTAGCTTGCCCCAGCCACTGAGGTTGCTGTACCACTGGCCGATACCCCCTCGGGCACGCGTGGGTGCGGCCACATTGCCTTGCGCTGCCGCAGCTTGACGCCGCCGAATTGCTGGCGTAGGCTGCGACGCGGCTGCTTCGTAAGGCATGGGCTCAGCAGTGGCGTTGTGCATCACCCGCTGGCTCAACATGCGGCTCATGTTGATCGCCAGGCTGGGATAGCGATTCATCAGCATCTCAAAATCTTGCTTGCTGAGCGTCCACACGTCGACATCGCTTTCCGCGGTCACGGTGGTATTGTGCGGCTGATTGGTCAGCAGCGCGCGCTCGCCAAAGGCTTCGCCCGGGCCGAGGCTCCAGGCCATCCCGCTCAATGGCTGAACATGCACATTGCCTTTTTCGATCAGATAGAGCGTCTCGGGCGGTGTGTTCACGCGGTAGATCTGCTCACCGGCCCGATAGCGCGTGGGGCGTAGCCGTTCGATCACCGGGCGCAGATCCGTCGCGCTGAGGTCGGACAGCAGCTCAAACTGGCGGAAGCGCTCTTCGTCGACCTCGCCACTGCCATTCGACAGCCGGGTCGCAACGCCCTGGCTCAGGGCCCGCCCCAAGGCAGGATGGTGCGTCGTCAGCTCGTCCAGATCTTCCTTGTGCAGCACCCACAGATTGGTGTTGCGAGTCGCGGTTGCATCTTCGGTGCGGATCAGGCCAGCGAGCAGGCTCATTTCGCCAAAGAAGCCGCCCGCGGCAATGCGTGCTTTTTCTTCAACAACGCCGCTCGCATTTTCCTCGGTTAGTTCGATCTCACCCTGCTCGATCAGATAGAGAGCGTCGCCCGCTTCGCCCACTCGGTAAACTCGTTCACCCGCGGGGACATGCTGCAACATCAACCGCCCGGCCACTGCTTGCATCGTCGCTGGGGGGATTTCCGTAAAGATGGGCATTTGCGTAAAGCGCCGGGCAGCCTGCGCCTGGTCTTGCTTGCTCAAACGCCCACGAACATGCCGCCCAAAGCTGCGTCGCAGCCCCGGATGGCGACTATTCACCGCCTGGAAACTCTCGGCGGAAAGCACCCACAGTAAGCTATCTTCAACCGCGACTGCTGTATGAACATAGAGCTTATTGGTGAGCAGGGCCAGAGCACCCAGGATGCTGCCCGGTTGGGCCTTTTGGACCTCGCGCTCCGCACCCTCGGCGCGCAATTCGATCGCACCGCTCTCGATGAGGTAGAGCGCGCCTGGTGGTTCACCACTCCGGAAGAGTTGTTCGGAAGCGCGCACGGTGCGCGGTTCGAGATGGGCCGCAACAGCCTGCAACGTATGCACGGGCAGACTGTTCAGCTCAACGGTGCGCCCCAAACGCTGCACCAGATAATCTTCCAGTTGAGCGATCAGACTGCCAAAATTCTGGCTTAACTTCAAGCCAATCATAGGGTTCTGCAGCAGGAGTTCGCGCAATCTGCGGTCAGCCAGCTTCCACACTTCAAGATCGCTCGCGGCAATTGCAGTCACATCCTGCGACGCGGCGCGGAAGAACGTGGCCTCGCCCAGCACGCTGCCTGGGCCAAGAGTTGCCAGGTTCTGACCATTCGCGGTTGCAAGCCGCACGAACCCTTTTTCGATCAAATAGAGCGCTTCGCTCTGCTCGCCAACCTGAAACAGATTGGCATTAGCGGCCACCTGGCTGGCAACAAACCCAGCGGTGATCACTTCACGCTCCTGTTCAGTTAGCCCCAGAAAGATCGGCGCAAAACGTATCAAATCACTGTTCACGAAGCCTCCCTGTGAAACACAGGTGGGGTGATAATCTATTGGTATATTGCCTGGCAGAAACAGACTGCTTCATACCACTGTCACAATGATATATTTTATAACAGTCAGGCAGTCTATTTCAAAACCATCATTACGTCAATAGTTGCGCTGGAAAGTTGCTTCCCAGCTATGGTGCCCATGACAGCCAAATGAATTGTAAAAGATTTGGCAATCTTCGGTATTGCTACAGTAGCCCGTCGCAATCAACATATCCATCGGGATATCGAGCGAGCGCGTTGTAAACCCTTCGGCTCGATCACTCGTCACCTCGCGGCCGTCGTTGTTGCGGGTCACCATAAACCCTTCACCGCTGCCATGCAGGTCAAACTCCATGATGCCGTCACCTTTGCCCTGGTCGCCAGTGACGATCTCCTGGCCTGTGTAGATGCCCTTTAGCCGGACACCATTCAGGCGATTGCCCCCAGCATCCAATACGTGAATGCGCAGCAGATGTTTGCCAACGCAGCCATCATTTTCATCCTTGTTCCACAAGCGCTTGGAAACCAACGTGAAATGGGGCGGCGCGTTCGGGTCGGCGGCAGGCGGTTCGCTTTCTGCAGGCACTTCTGCCGGCGGCGGCTCGGCGGCTGGCGGTTCAGCTTCCGCGGGCGCTGGTTGC
>CAZIRP010000044.1:18789-26682 GCA_964541665.1 uncultured Caldilineaceae bacterium
GCAGGTGGCGCTGCCGCCACAGGAGGTGGTGTCGCTGTCGGGGGGGCTGCTAGCGGGGCCATGGGGATATTGGCTGCCACGACAACCCCGCTGGTATCTCCGGTTGTTTGCACCAGTTGACCAAAAACCCAGCCCTGTTGGCCGCCAGCCAACTGAACTTGCCACCAGTCCCCTTCGGGATTTTTGCCAACGATCTGCACAAGCTCATCTTTTTGCAGCGCGCCGACCAGATCATAGTTGGTGCCAGGGCCACCGCGCACATTCAACATATCGCTGGCCTGGGCCATTGCCAAAGCTGGGGTGGCGGTTGCTGTCGGCTCGACCGTGGCTTCGGGCTGAGTGGCCGCGGCATCGATAGCGGTCGTGTCGGTCAGCGTTGTGGATGTCGTGTCCGCAACGGCTGCTGCAACCGGCTCCACCACCGCCACGACCGGCGCCAGCGTCGGCAGTTCGATCAATTGCTCAGCGACGACTGGCTCGGCGGGCAACAAATTGTTCTGCAGGGCATACTCCAGAATCGCCGCAGAAGCCAGATCCAGGTCGATGCTAAGTTTGACGAGCGCGCTGATCGTTGCTGGATCCGCCGCTTGTTGGATGCTACTTTCGGTAACGAAGACGAGCCACTGATGGGGGTTGGCTACATCCAGGGCCTCAATATCGGCCCGTGCCTGCGCCAGGTTGGCCGAGCTTTGATAGCCGACCGCAATCGCCTGGGTCGCTGCCACTAAAGATTCCTGGCTATTGCTTTTCCCTTCGGGGCCGCAAGCCGCCAAAAGGACGATCAACAGACCAAACAACACTGCATGGCGCAACGTTCGGCTAGCACTCAGGGTCAATTGGCGTAGACAGGGAACGGGATCAGAACTTGATCGAACAATCGCTGTTCGAGAGAAAAGTGGATTCGGCATTATGGAGATGGTACTCAGAGAACGTTGTTATCCATAGGCATCAGTTTGTCATTTTACCCAAACCATTGGTTATAATCATACCATGGTTACCGACAAATGTTGCTCTACGTTTCCAGCACACGTTCACTACGGTGGAGGGACGACCGAGGCCAAAAATATTTTTGGCCTCTCGCGAGTGTCGCAAAGGAACATCTCTCGAACCGGGAGAGTTGTTGCTTTGCGACAGGTTACAATCATCTGTGCCGAAGGTGAGAATCGAACTCACACGGGTCTCCCCACACGATTTTGAGTCGTGCGCGTCTGCCTGTTCCGCCACTTCGGCGTTTTCAATTGATTGTTGCTACGCAAGCTTCACGAGTGAATTGACCACGAGTGAATCAACAATTGCGGCCCTTATTTCTTCGCTGTGAAGAGCAGAACTTGCGTCACACAACTGATAGGCTGTAAGTATACCGAGCGAAAGTCAAATCGTCAAATGTTCATACCCACACGCATCGAACTAAATCACAGCGAACTATCGTGACCGAATCAGCTCAGCCACAAGCCGCCTCCCCTGCCTTTGATGAGCAGGCCATTATCGCCCGGGCCCAGGCAGGGGAATTGGCTGCTTTTAATTTGCTTGTAGAGAAATATCAACAGCTTGCCTATGGCGTGGCCTATCGTGTCCTGCAGGAACAGGATGCTGCCGCCGACACGGTGCAGGAAAGTTTCCTGAAAGCTTTCCGCGCGCTTAGTGGGTTTCAGGGCGGCAATTTCAAGAGTTGGCTGATGCGGATCGTCGTCAACAGTTGTTACGATCTGCTGCGGGTGCAAAAACGGACAGCCACCGAAAGCTTTGACGATTCGCCGATCGACCTGGATTATGCGGCGCAGCTTACGGACCGCAGTGAGAGCCCCGCGGAACATGCCGAACGCATGGAGCTCAATGACTATATCGAACTGGGCATTCGGGCGCTCCCGCCTGAGCAGCGGTTGGTTTTGGTTTTGTGCGACCTGCAAGGCTACTCGTATGAAGAGATCGCGGAGATGACCGGCTTTGCGATGGGCACGGTCAAATCGCGCATCAGTCGGGCACGCCACAAGTTACGAGATTTCCTCCTCCAGAACCCGGAACTATTACCCGCTTCCTTCCGTCCTTAAAGACGAACCTGAGCTTGTTATTGGGTACAGGCCCGCGTGTTCACATTTTGAGATTTTGATGGATTTATGAGCGCATCGTACCATTCACCGATTACCGACGAATTACTTTCTGCTTATCTCGATAATGCCCTCACCGCAGAAGAAAAGATGCTGGTCGATGTGGCTTTGCAGAATGAACCGACAGTGGCCTGGCGTTTAGAATCATTGCGCCAGACGATCACCTTATTGCACAACTTGCCCGCCGTGAGTCTGCCCCGCAGTTTTGCGCTGAGTGAGTTGCAAATCGCAGAACAAGCAACGCCAGCGAAGGCGCGATCAAGCTTACCCCGCCCCGCAAAAGCCGACCATCCAGCTGCTGGGCTGGCCGGTCTATGGGAAGCGTGGCGGGCTTTTTGGCAAGTGGGCACGCCCTGGTTGCGCAACGCGGCGGCGGTCAGTTTTGCCCTGTTGCTGATCTTTATTGCCGGTGATTACGCCCTGCCCGCGCTCCCAGGCAGCCAGCCATTAGCCAAGAGCGCCACCACCCGTCAAGCCGAGGCAGAGATTGCCTTGGTCGCGCCGCAAACCAGCGCAGCAAGTGACGAAGAAACCGCCCAGCCCCTGGCTTCGGGGGCTGCGGCAACTGTCGCCCCAGCAACTGAAAGTGCCCAGCGCCGACTTGATCCTCCCGTTGTCGCAGCCGCAGCCGCGAACGAAGAAGCCGCGACGCCGAGTCTGGATAGTGCGGCGGATATGGCCGAGCCGGTCACACAACCATCCGCGGCGGTCAGTGCCCCATTGCCAGAAGCGCCATCGGCAGGAGAGAGCGGCGGCAGCCTCGGTTCGACACAGGCCCTGCAACTGCCCGATGTGGGCCGCGCCCCAGGGCCGGATTCGACCCAGGAGCGGATGTATTACCAGGAATCCGGCGGTGAGCAACCACTGATCGCGGAGTCGCTTTCCGCGGTGCTGGCCGCGACCGAGTCGGTGACGAGCGCAGCGGAGGCCGCCATCACGGAGACAAGTTCGCTCAGCGAGACAACGTTATTGACGGAAACGGTTCCGGTGAGTGAGACTACGGCACTCACCGCCGGGGTTGCCTCCAGCACTGGTGGGCCAGCGGAGCAGGCAGCAGTCACCGAGCCAGGTGCGGTAGCTACCCCGGCAACGGATGCATGGCTTGCGAATGTCGAGCAGGCCGCCGCGACCCTGCCCCTGTTTCAATTGGCTGCGGGAGGGCTCACCCTACTCTTTGCCTGGCTCTGGTGGCGCAGCCGCTCGTCCGCAGCGGTAAAGTCTTGAGCAATAACCCTATAAGTTACGAAAAACCATGCCTGAATTGCCCGAAGTTGAAACATTTGTCCGCGAATTGCAGCCACTGCTTCAGGGTCGCCAAATCCTCAGCGGCCAGGTCTTTTGGCCGCGCACAATCGCGGACTCGGAGCCAGAATTTTTTCTGCAACGGATTACTGGTCAACGCTTTGAGACGTTTGGGCGGCGTGGCAAATATATGCTGCTCGGCCTCTCCGGCGGGGACACGCTGATTGTCCACCTACGGATGACAGGCAAGTTGCATGTACAACCAGTCGCGACCGTGCCCGACAAACACACGCATGTGGTGCTTGCGCTTGATCACGAGCAGGCGCTGCATTTTCAGGATATGCGCAAATTTGGCCGCATGTGGCTAGTGGCCGACCCACAACCCGTGCTGGCCAAGCTCGGGCCGGAGCCGCTCGCGGCTGATTTTCTGGCTTCGCAACTGGCCGCGGGCCTTCAAGGCCGCGCAGCACCGATCAAAGCCCTCTTGCTCGACCAAGGTCTATTGGCTGGGGTGGGCAATATCTACGCGGATGAGGCGCTCTTCCGGGCGAAGATCCACCCCATGCGGCCGGGGCGTTCGCTGACATTCGAGGAGATCACCCGGCTGTATGCGGCAATTCGCCAGGTGCTGCAAGCAGCGATCGCAGCCTGTGGCAGCAGTTTGGGCACCAGCAGCCTGCAGAATTATCTGCGGCCTGGTGGAGCGACCGGCAATTTTCAAGATGACCACGCGGTGTACAGCCGCACAGGCCAGCCCTGCATTGGGTGTGGCAGGCCGATCCAACGCATGGTGATTGCGCAGCGCAGTACCCATTTTTGCCCCCACTGCCAGCCTGCAGGGGTTGACGCTGGGTAAGAATGCCAGGATGGAAGCTAGACAGGCGGTATTTGCCGTTTGGCAGCTTCAAATTGGCGGCGCAATTCGGCCTCATGTTCTGCGGCTGCCTGCTCACCATCTGCCAGGGCTTTGTCCAGCCGGGAACGATACCCCTGGGCAAAGTCGCTATCCTGGCCCGGCCCAAAAACATAGTTGATCACAACACCGACGGCGGCACCCAACGCCGCGCCGATGAGAAAATTGGTGAACTTCCCCATCGTTGCCTCACTCCTTTTGCCGAATCCTGTAGCCCTTATCCCGAATCTCAAGTATTATAGTCAGTTTTGCCCAGCAAACAAGCGGCAAAAGAAAAGCGACGTTGGTACGCAACGCCGCTTTGCATCAAATCATCAGGCTGAACTGCCGAATCGCTTACAGTTTATAGCTGGCTGTGCCGTCGATCACCTGAACGTCCTGGGGCTCAGCGGAAAAGGGCACCAGATCCGCGGGCTGTTCTTCGGGTAACAAGAGACCGGCCACCACATAGATCAACACACCCACGCCCACAGTGGGGATGCTAAAGGCAACCCAGATCAGGCGGACAAGATTGGCGTCGATGCCCAATTTCTGGCCGATACCCCCACAGACACCCATGAAGAGGCGATCTCGGCGGCTACGCTTGAGCGGCAGGCTCTGGCCAAAGCGTTTCATGCTTGCTTTCAAGCCATCCCCACTCGGAGCTTTGATGTTGGTGCGAACTCGCGCTTGCCAGCCCTGAACATTGCTGCGCCAGTTGCTGGTCGTGCCGGTGCCCCGCAGTAACAGATAGCCAACACCAATCAGCAGCGCGGGCCAGAACACAATGCTCATCACAGTCCAGAAGCTATCCCACAGCGAGGGCAAAATCCCCAGATTGGCCAGCAGCCACAGCCCACCAAGTGCGATCAACACTTTGGCCGCGACACCGACGCTCTGTTCGTTCAACTCGATGGAGGCCGCGCGTACCTGGCCGCCGGCAACGGTGCCCACTGGCAACAGGGGCCACAATGCAAGATAGGCCAGGAAGCCGCCACCGCCGGTGCTCAGGGTGGCTACGACCCAGACTACCCGCACCAGGGTTGGATCCCAACCGAGATATTCAGCCAGCCCACCACAAACGCCCCCAAGCACTTTGTCGGTTGGGTGCCGATATAAGGTGTTGCGCGGGGTAGCTGGCCGCGGATTCTCCGTGGGGGTTGTGGGCTCGGGATTGGGTTGATCAGTCGCTTGCTCCACCGGACGCTCGATTACTGTTTCGATACTCATGTCTCCTCCTCACAATCAAGATTGCCTGGCCTGTGGCATACCGCAGACGGCAACAACTTATCGATTCTCCTTCACTGGGCTCCCTCAACTGCCATTCAGGCTGCCGGGCGTTCCGGTTCATTGCTCGCTTGTTTTGCCCAGAAGGACGAGATGTTCAACAATACGCAGTGCAACTCAAAAGGTTGCAAATTGTGTGCTAAAATCACACCCATGGATACCATTCTACTCGGCTTGCTGGCACTCGCCGGTCTGTTTACCTTGATCTTGGGGTCGCTGCACTTCTTTTTCCCGCTTTGGTTGGATTTTGAGCAGGCCATCCCGCGGACGGGAGCACCGCTCAAGCCCTTCCGCCTGGGGCCAATTCGCTACGCCACCCAACGCCAGGACGTGTATGGCATTGCCTGGGTGATGAATCATGCGGCGAGCTACACGTTGGTCACCATCGGGCTGCTCGATCTGGCTGCCTATTGGTGGCTCTCGACGGGAATTGGGCGCTTGCTGGCGCTGTGGATCGCGGGGTGGTGGCTATTGCGGGCCGCCAGTCAACTCTATCTAGGCCGCCGCCGCGGTGATTGGCTGATCCTGAGTGGGTTTGTTGGGTTGGGGTTGCTGCATCTTGGGGCAGCCTGGAGGTGAGCACAAACAATGGCGCTCGATGCAATTCTTCGCCAAACTGAGCACCGACCGTGGGCCCTGCCCACAACGCCGTGGCGCATGGCGCAGAGTTGGTGCGATCTGCTTTTTGCGCACTGGCCACTGCCCGCCGCGCAACTCCAGAAGCTCTTGCCCCCCAACCTGGTGCTCGACACTTTTGACGGTGTCGCCTGGGTGGGCGTTGTCCCTTTTCGGATGGTCGATGTGCGCCCGCGTGGGTTGCCCAGCGTGCCCTGGCTCTCGGCCTTTCCCGAGCTCAACGTGCGGACGTATGTGCGCTCACCGAATGCCGACCACCCACAACCGGGCGTCTTTTTCTTCAGCCTCGAAGCGGCCAATCCAGTGGCGGTGGCGCTGGCCCGCCGCTTCTTTCGCCTACCCTATTTTTATGCGGATATGGCATTGCAGCAGCGTGGGGATTGGATCCACTATCGCAGTCGCCGGATTCACCGCGGCGCCCCCCCAGCCGGATTTGTCGGGCGCTATCGGCCCATTGGCGAAGTGCTGCCCGCCAGGCCTGGCACGCTCGAGCAATGGCTCACCGAACGTTATAGTCTCTACACCAGCGACCAGCAGGGACGCCTCTATATCGGCGAGATCCACCACATCCCCTGGCCGCTGCAAAACGCCGAAGCTGAGATCGACCTCAACAGCATGGCCGCGGCGAGTGGCATCAGCTTGCCGGATCAGCCGCCCTTATTACACTTTGCCCGGCGCTTAGATGTCGCGGTCTGGCCGCTGCGCCGGTTGACAGGAGCACCCAGCTAATGTCCCTACACGATGGCTCATCCCCTGGCCGCTATCGGTTGGGCTTTCCCGTCAAGGTGCTGGGCGCACCGTTGCGCTCGCACGACAGCCGCCGCTGGCAAAATCAGCCCCATCTCAGCGTGAGTTTGGCCTATCTGCGCGACATTTTCGAGTACTTGCACACCCAGCGGATCCACTGCTATCGGCTGGCCGGGCAACTGGCCCCGTACCTCACCCATCCGCACTTACCGGCCTTTCACCGGCAGATCGACGAATGCGCGACGGAATTGGCGGCGCTGGGCGATAGTGCGCGGGCGTATCGGCTGCGGCTGACGCTTCACCTGACCCATTTTGTGCAATTGAGCAGCCCGCACGCTGAGCCAATTCGCCGGGCGCGCCAGGAATTACAAGCTGCCACTCATTTGTTCGAATCGATGGGATTGGGGCCGGAAGCGGTGATTGTGGTACATGTCGGTGGGGTCTATGGCGATGCCACACGCAGCCGGGAGCAATTCGCCCGCACGGTGGAGAATCTGCCCCCGAATGTGCAGGCACGCATGGCGCTCGAAAACGATGATCGCAGCTTTGGGTTGCAGGATGCGCTCTGGCTGCACCGGCGGACGGGCATCCGGCTGGTGCTCGACACCTTGCATCATCACTGTCTCAACCCCAGCGACCACCCCTTGCCGAATGCGCTGGCCTTGGCGCTCGCCACCTGGCCCGCAACGGAACAACCGAAGATCCACTTCAGCAGTCCACGCACGGCCTTGCGGCGGGTCCAGACCAGACAACGCACAGCGCTTGTGCCGCCTCTCCCCAACCAGCACAGCGATTTTATCGACCCATTTGCATTTATCGACCTGTTGCGCACAGCCCGGCAAATGGGCCTCCGACCGTTTGATATTATGCTCGAAGCCAAGGGCAAAGATCTGGCGCTGTTGCGGCTACGCGAACAGATTGCCCACTTTGCGCCCGAGCTCGCCCGGTGGATCGAGTAGCGTTTGTGGCGGAAGCCTGTCAGCG
>CAZIRP010000044.1:26782-47226 GCA_964541665.1 uncultured Caldilineaceae bacterium
TGAATCCGCCAACAATTTTCCAGCACCAGACTCACGCCACGCGATTGAGCAACGGTTCGCCCTTCAGGCCCGCTTTCAGATTATCGACCGCACGCTGGGCCATGCGTCGCCGCGTCTGGCGGGTGGCGCTGCCCAAATGGGGCGCGATCACCAGATTATCCATGGTCAGCAGCGGATGTTCCCGCGGCAGCGGCTCCGGCTCGGTCACATCGAGCGCGGCGCAATAGATCCACTTTTCGCGCAGCGCCTCGACCAGCGCATCATGGTCGATCACCCCGCCGCGGGCCACATTCACCAGCACCGCCGATGGTTTCATCATGCGCAATTGTTCACGGCCGATCAAGCCGCGAGTTTCCGGCGTCATCGGCACGTTGAGCGTGACAAAATCAGCTTGCTGCAACAGGTCGGGCAGGCTGGCATAGGTGACACCAAGTTCGGCTTCAGCGGCCCGATCGCGCCGTCGGTTGTGATAGAGCACACGCATATCAAAGCCCTGCGCCCGGCGCGCCACCTGTTTGCCAATATTGCCCATACCGACGATCCCCAAAGTGCTGCCAAAGACATCATACCCGTGCAGCAGGTTGGGATCATATTTGAGGAATTCGGGCCCACGCGCATAGCGGTCACCGATGATCAAATTGCGGGCCGCGGCCATCAAGAGCGTAAAGGTCATGTCCGCGGTGGCCCCATCCACCAGGTTGGGCGTATTGCCAACGGGAATGCCCCGCGCTTTGGCATCTTCCAGGTGAATATGGTCCACCCCGACGCCAAAATTGCTGATCACCCGCAGCTTGGGCAGGGTATCCATCACGGGGCCGTTGATCTTGGGATGACCGTAGACGAAAAACCCCTCGGCGGCTTGCAAAATTGCGGGGTCGGTCTGCGTTGGCGACCAGAGTGCCACCTCGCACTCATCCCCCAACATGCTCATAATTTCGTCCGAAAGCGGGGTATTGGTAATCACGCGGTAGGGCATGGCTATCGATCCTTGTCTGCCTGACTGTCGATTGTTCACGTAGCTGAGCCGTAAGCTCAAGCACTGGGTGCTGGATCCATTGGTGGACGGCTGCTCAACGGGATTCAACGGGATGCACGGGTGTGGAGCTGGGATCATTATACCGTTCGATGCAGAGGCTGTCTAACCAACCCGGATGGGTGACCAGGAATGTATCCACCTTCTAGGTCGGGCCCCATCGCCGGTGCTAACTTTTTCCGCTATCCTCTGGACGAGGCCGCGATTGGAATGCCTCACCGAAGAATACAGGTACCGCACGTTTGCGGATAGGTTCGATGCAGAACCAGGAGTAGGTTTAGGGGGATGTTATGCAACACAATGGACAAGGCCAATTGCAAGGTAAAAAAGTAGCGATTTTGGTCACCAATGGCTTCGAAGAAGTAGAGTTGACCGAGCCCAAACGTGCCCTTGAGGCAGCTGGGGCCCAAACCCAGATTATTTCGCCGGAAAGTGGGACTGTCTTTTCCTGGAAAGATAAAAACTGGGGCAGCAAGTTCCCGGTGGATGTCCAGCTGGGCCAGGCCAACGCCGAAGCGTATGATGCGCTGGTGTTGCCCGGTGGGGTGATGAACCCCGACAAGCTGCGCATCGAAGAGCAGGCCATTGACTTTATCCGCGGCTTTTTTGATGCGGGCAAACCAGTGGCAGCCATCTGTCATGGGCTGTGGCCGCTGATCGATGCAGAGGTGGTCGAAGGCCGTACCCTGACTTCCTACCCGTCGCTGCGAGCCGACCTGACCAACGCGGGCGCGGAATGGGTTGACCAGGAAGTGGTCGTCGACAATGGTTTGGTCACCAGCCGCACACCGGACGACCTGCCCGCGTTCAACCGCAAGATGATCGAAGAGATCAGCGAGGGTGTTCACGAAGAGGCGCTGGCTTAACCAAAGCGCCACGTCCAACTCACTCAGGATAGGCGCCAGATCAATCGCGAACCAATTCCCAACACATGAAGGAGACTCCCAATGAGTAAGTTCTTTGCAATGTTGCCCGATGAGGCATCAGCCGATCAAGTCATCAGTGCCCTGGCCAAGTTGAATGTTGAAGATCTCGACTGGCGATTGGTGGAACAGAATGACTCGGAACGGATTATGCCCGCCCCGGCCTGGCCGTTGGGTGGAGCGGCGGATAGTGGCGCACGTGGCCCGATTGGTGCCGCGGTCCACGCGGATTTCCCCGAGGAAGAAGTGATGGAAGATCGCGGCGCGGATGGCGCAGAAGCCGAGTATTATGGCCGCAGCGTGGATCAAGGCGGCACCGCGATTGTGATCGACGCGCCGAGCGACTACGATTCGCAGATTCATCACATTCTGCGCAACGCCGATGCTCAGCAGATCTCTACGGAATAAGCTTTCGGTCAGTAGGAAACCAGGTTGATCAGTCGAAAAGAAGCAGGTAGACAGGCGTTCTAACGTTTGTCTGCCTGCTTCTTTGGGTTCCATCGTGAAATCTGCGCCGCTCTGCCTATTCTACGAACAGGTTTTGGGAAGAATTTCTGGGGCTTCTTGGTTCCGGGCTACGCTGCTACCAGTGCATCACAAAGCCGCCATCCACATTGATCGCCTGCCCAGTGATGTTGTGCGCTCGCCGCGAGGCAAGAAAGAGGGCCGTGTCGGCAATATCTTCGGGTGTCTGAAAACGGCGCAAAGGCACCACCCGGTTGATCTTGTCGGTCGCCCATTCGTCAAAAGTGACTTGCTGGGCCGCGGGCAAATTGCGATTCGACGCCTGCCAGATCGACCGATTGAGCGGCGTATCGACCATACCGGGGCAGAGCGAATTGACCCGAATGTCATACGGGGCGAGATCTTTGGCCGCACACTGTGCAAAGTTGATCAAAGCCGCTTTGGAGGCGCTATAGGGTGGGTCGGTCTGCGAGCCAATTTGGCCGGCCACCGAGCTCAGGAAGAGAAAAGTGCCGCGGCGGCGTTCACGCATCGGCACCATAAACGCATAGACCGCATTGACCGCGCCCACCACATTCACCTGCAACACCCGTGGCCAATCCTCAGGCCCCATGTTCCAAAACGGGAAGCCATATTTCCCCGAACCAATCCCCACCGCAAAAACCACATGATCCACTGCCCCCAGCTCATTTTCGATCTGGCTGGCGGCCTGGCTCAGATTGGCATACTCGGTGACATCCACCACCTGGGCCCACCTGGCGCTGATCTGCTCGGCGACCTCGGTCACCGTTGCCGCCCGGTCGATCAGCGCCACTCGCGCGCCTTCACCCACAAACGCCTGGGCAATGGCTTTGCCAATCCCACTCGCCCCGCCCAGGACGACCACATTCTGATCGGTCAGTTCTAAATTCATGGCTCCCCGTTCTCACATCAGTTCATCTATTGGCTACTGGCTGGTTCGCCCATTATAGCCGCCGGGGCGTGCGCTGGCAATCCCTGGATTCGGCCAGATTTCTGATTGCCAGCTGTGAAATTGGCCCATGCTGAGGGTCGATCAGTCCGGACTGAGAGTCATCTTAGCGGGCAATTTTGCGAATGGCGCGCGCTCCGGTATCATGCTCAGCTTGAGGGCGAGATCGTTCAATCTCGGGCGGATGTCCATGACCACACAGCGGCTCTACTATCACGATGCTTATCAAACCGAGTTTACCGCCACGATCACCGCGGTGACGAGGGTGGCCGACCAGGTTGCGCTTCAACTGGATGCCAGCTATTTCTATCCCACCTCTGGCGGCCAGGCGCATGATCTCGGCCAACTTGGCGACCAGGCGGTGATCGACGTGCAAGCGGGCGAAGATGGCGCTGTGCTGCACGTGTTGGCCGCCCAGACCACCGAGCTAGTAGCCGGGCAGGCCATCCACGGGCAGATCGATTGGCCGCGACGCTACGATCACATGCAGCAGCATTCGGGGCAACATCTGCTCTCGCAACTGGTCTATCAGCAATTTGGCTGGGAGACGACCGCGGTCCATTTTGGCGAAAACGAATCCACGCTCGATCTGACGGTAGAGAGCATCACGCCGAGCCAACTGGCGGAGATCGAGCGCGAAGCCAGCACACTCATCTACGCTGGTTTGCCCATCACGGCCTATCTGGTCGGTGATGCAGAACTCGCCACGATTCCCTTGCGCCGTCCCCCCAAAGTGCGCGGGCAGATCCGCATTGTCGAGATTGCCAGCTTTGATTATTCAGCCTGCGGCGGGACGCATGTACGCACCACCGCGGAGATCGGGCCCCTGAAGCTCACCAGGCAAGAGCGGCGGCGTGGGCAGACTCGCCTCTCGTTCCTCTGCGGTTGGCGCGCCCTGCGTGACTATGCGCACAAACATGCGTTGCTGCAAACCATGGCGCAACAAACCAGCACCGATTTTGCCGAGCTGCCGCAAGTACTCGACCGGCAACTGATGCAGATCAAAACTTTGCACCAGCAGGTGAGCCACTTGACTCGCCACCTGGTCCAATTCGAAGCTGTGGACCTGCTTCAACAGGCCGCACAGATCGCCGCAGTCCGGGTGATCACGCAGCGATGGGCGGATCGTACAGTCGATGAATTGCGCGGCCTGGCGGCTCATTTGCAACAACAACCCCAAGTTGTCCTCTGTTTGGCGACCACCGCGGGCGATAAGGTAACGCTGCTGCTGGCGCGCTCCGCGGATCTCGATCTGCACATGGGGAATCTGCTGCGCGATCTGTTGCAGACGGTCGGGGGCAAGGGGGGTGGCCGGCCCGACTTTGCCCAGGGTGGTGTAGCCGACCCAGCTTTGGCAGCGCAACTACTAGCCCAGGCCGCGCAGACGATCCAAAACGCATTAAACCCAACCTGAAGGATGAGGGAAGCTTTATGACCCAACTTTCGCCCGCGCTTGTTGCCCTCGAGTCCACCGTAATCGCGCACGGCTTGCCCTACCCCCATAATCTGGCCCTGGCCCAAGCAATGGAGCAGATCATCCACGAGCACGGGGCCGAGCCGCGCACCATCGCCATTCTGGAGGGTGAATTGGTCGCGGGGTTGACCGCCGCGCAATTGGCATATCTGGCCACGGCAACCAATGTGCGCAAAGTCAGCCGCCGCGATCTGCCGATTGTGGTCGCGCGTCAACAAAATGGCGCCACCACCGTCGCCACCACCATGTGGATCGCCGCCCGCTTCGGCATCGAAGTCTTTGCGACCGGGGGCATTGGGGGCGTGCATCGCGGGGATGGCAGCGACATCAGCGCGGATCTGGAAGAGCTGGCGCAGACTGGGGTCATCGTCGTCTGTGCGGGGGCCAAGGCGATTTTGAATCTTCCCGCCACTTTGGAATATCTCGAAACGCGTGGGGTCACGGTGGTGGGGTATGGCACCGATGAGTTTCCGGCATTTTATAGCCGGACCAGTGGGCTGCCGGTGGATCTCCGCTGCGACACGCCCGCAGAAGTCGCCGCGCTCTGGCTGGCCAAACAAAAACTTGGCTTGCCCGGTGGCTTGTTGGTCGCTGTGCCCGTACCCGCGGCGGCCGAGATCCCCGCGGCGGCGATCGAACCATTGATTGCCCAGGCGGTCGCCGAAGCAGACGAGCGCGGCTTACGATCCGCCGAAGTGACGCCCTTTCTGTTGAGCCGGTTGAGTGAATTGACGGGTGAGCGCAGTCTACAGACCAATCTGGCCTTACTAAAAAATAATGCCCACGTGGCCGCGGGCATTGCTGTCGCGCTGCAAGCAGCACGATCTTCTGCATAAACGCTACGCCTGCATCTCCAATCGCTCAGGCGTAGCGCTTTTGGGGATCCAGGCGATGCACACACACCTACCAGGTGCGAACCGCGGGTCAGGCCGCTGCCGGTGATTCCAACAGTTGCAGGAACTCCGGACGTTCGATCACCTCTTTCTCCAGCAGATGTTCGGCGATCAAGACTAATTTATCACGGCGCTCGTTCAGGATGGCCTTGGCACGTTCGTAGGCTGATTCTACAATGCGCCGCACTTCCTGGTCGATCTTGCGGGCCATCTCTTCGCTGTAATTGCGCTGCTCGCCGATGTCCATCCCCAGGAATGGATTGGCATCCCCCTGGTTGAGTTGCATCGGGCCGACCACATCACTCATGCCGAACCGGGTTACCATGGCCTTGGCGATCTTGGTCACGCGCTCCAGGTCGGTTGCTGCGCGCGACGAAGGTTCCCCCAAAATGAGCTCCTCCGCGACGCGGCCGCCCAGCAAGCCGGTGATCGAATCCTCGTATTCAGCACGGCTGCGCAGACTGCGATCCTCCTCGGGAACAGGCATCACATAGCCCAAAGATTGGCCACGGCTGACAATGGTGATCTTGCCCACGCTATCACTATGTTCGAGGCTGTCCATCACCAGGGCGCGGCCAGTTTCGTAATAGGCACTCAGCCGCCGGTCATCCTCATCGAGCACCCGGCTGCGCCGCGCCGGGCCAGCCATCACCCGCTCGATCGATTCGATCATCTCATCCATGCCAATCGAGCGTTTGTTGCGGCGCGCCGCCAGAATCGCGGCTTCGTTGATCAAATTTTCCAAATCAGCACCGACCATGCCGGGCGTTTGGGCAGCAATGATATTGAGATCGACATCCGGGGCAAGCGGTTTGTCCCGGGCATGGACACGCAGAATCTCTTCGCGGCCACGACGATCCGGCCGGTCGACCATCACTTTGCGGTCGAAGCGGCCCGGGCGCAACAAGGCCGGGTCCAGAATATCAGGGCGATTGGTGGCCGCGATAATCACAATATTGGTGTCGGTGTCGAAGCCATCCATCTCGACCAGAATCTGGTTGAGGGTCTGTTCGCGCTCATCATTGCCGCCCCCCATGCCAGCCCCGCGATGGCGCCCGACGGCGTCGATCTCATCGATAAAGATGATGCAGGGCGAATTCTTCTTGGCCTGCTCGAAAAGATCGCGCACGCGGCTGGCACCAACGCCCACAAACATCTCCACAAATTCAGAACCGGAACTGCTAAAAAAGGGCACACCGGCTTCCCCGGCAACGGCTTTGGCCAGCAATGTTTTCCCCGTGCCAGGCGACCCGACCATCAAAACACCTTTGGGGATCCGAGCGCCCAGTGCCGCAAATTTTTGTGGCTCCTTGAGAAACTCGACGACCTCTTCCAGCTCTTGTTTGGATTCATCGGCCCCGGCCACGTCTTCAAACGTAACGGTGGGGCGATCCGCATTTTCCAGCTTGCGAGCTCGGCTCCGCCCAAATTGCATGGCCCGGTTCTGGCCACCGCCGCCAGCCTGACGCATGATGAAGATAAAGAAGCCGAAGATCAGCAACATGGGCAGAAGCATGATCAGCCAGTTGAAGATCACCGCGCTGTTGGGCGCGCTCTCAATTTCGATGGGCAGATTTTCGAGCCGAGCCGAGCTCACCCCGAAAGTGCGCAGCGTTTCGAGCAGACTCTGATCGTTCTCTTTGCGGCTGCGGAGAGGCTGTTCATCGGCCGCGGTGTAGATCGTGATCGACTCGCCCTGCACGGTGATCCGCTGGACCCGGCCCTGTTCGATCAGCTCGGCAACTCGATTTAGCCCCAAGGTATTGGCTTCGTTGGTCGGGCTATTCCATAAAAAGCGCGACCCAATCAAGACCAGAATGATCAATACCACCCAGAACCAATTTCGACTGACAAAGTTGCCACCATTATTGCCAGGTAACCGACCATCGCCATCATTCGGATTGGGTTTACGCGGTGGAGGTGATTTTTTTTGCTCGTTTGCCATTGGCGGATACCTTTATTAATAACTGATGTTACGCAAGCCCGGAGAAAAACCAGCCTGCTCAATGCTGCGCCTGCCCTGGTGCGCGATTGGCGCTGCGTAACGTAACTTAATCATGCGCTATCATGCGCTCAGAATTCTGCGCCCCACTGGTTCTATTGAGAGCCTCACGCGGCGGCCAGGTTTGAGAGAGCGCTAAACAAAAACAAAGTGACCTACGACGCAAGCATCGTAGGTCAGATCAGCAGTAAAATCAGTAAGATGAACTCCGGCTAACCAGCAGCATAACCCTCAGGCCAGCGCATCCAATTCGGCGCGGATGCTTGTTCCCACACGATGTGTTTCGCCTTTGTGCAGGGGCGTATATCGATTAGCCTGCTGCGGTGGCGGGCAGGATGCTTCATCTGGTTTGTCGCTCAGGCAGAGCAATAAGGCCCCCCGCTCCTTGAACCATTCGCTGAGCTCACAGATCTCCTGGGTCAGCGTGATTTCATTCTCCAGCAATTCGGCCACGGGCGTGTCATCGGGCATGTTGCCCATAAACTCCATGGTGCTCAGGAATTCTTCCCGGCGGAAGCGTTTGAAGGGCGTGGGATCCCCCATGCGCACGCTATTCCCCACAGCTTCGTGGACCTGGCGGAAAGCCTCGCCGACACCGGTGCTGTGCATCCGATAGCCCACCCAGCGCACAAACTGTTCGAAGCTCTCCAGATTTTTCTTCTGGATCTCGGGCAAAATTTCTTCGTAACGCACCAGACCCGTATTCAGCACCAGGCAGATATAGGCCAGATAGTCTTGATTATCGCCGGTGAGGAAGTGATAGCGAGATTTATTCAGCTCGTTATATTGCTCTTCAAAGGCGCGGCGGTTGAAGTCGCTCCCGAGCACCGCGTCCATTGTGCGATAGATCCCTTGCAGCCGCGCCCGGTCGATCACCTGATCGTTGCGGCCTTTGGCCCCGAGCGCGGTCTTGTCGATGTCGACAATCACCACCGTGCGCTCGTCTATGTTCAGCCCCGATTCGAACAACCAGGCTACCCAACTGCTCAGCGCGGCCCAGCGATTTGCGCTATAGATGTTCGACGCTTCGTCGATCTCAACCGCGGCTGGCTTTTCGGCCTTTTCCGAGCCGATAAAACAAGCGCCGGGCCAACCACTGTGCTCACGCATATTTTGATACGCGCCCCCATCATTGAGCAACGTATCACCGATAAACAAGACTTCCTGCAACGGCGTATTTACTTTCCGCACACGTTGCGCTTCTTGCGCAAACCAATTGGCTGCTTTGGCATAGTCTTTGTCAAGTTTACGCGGGATCTGGTCACCATTTAAGCCTATCTTATACCCAGCATTCTTGATGCCAGGTAGCCGCTTATCCAAAGGCTCCAGATTGCGATAGATGACCCAATCGCCAAAATAATCGGAAAGCCTGGCACGGCCAAAGTTTTTCATCATAATCGGTGTATCAGGTTTGAACCGAACGTCCGTCGCTACGTCTACGATCATACTTACTCCGCGTATATGGCTTCGCTACCTAGATTCTACCCAGAAATTCTGCGCCGAACTGTTTGGGCTAAGCCCAGATTTGGGCATCACAGCTATTTTCCGGATAGGTTCTTACTCGCGAGACATGACTCTAATTGAGACATGCCTACCCTATCTGCATCGATTGTACCCGTATGCGCAAAAAGATGCAACAATATCAACTATACACAATTATTGTCTATCTGGCGAATTACAGACAACCATGGCCGTAAGTTGCCTGTAATTCGCGCTCGCAATCACCGCTTAGGCAAACTCGGCTGGGCGAGTCTGGGCAATCGTTTGTTCACCCAGATACCCTTGCGCCACCAACAATTCAGCATTGAGAATGCTGCCACCAGCAGCGCCACGGATCGTGTTATGCCCCAGCGAGAGGAATTTCCAGTGAAAGAGCGGGTCGGGCCGCAGGCGACCGATCACCGTTGCCATGCCCGGCACCGTCCCCTTTAGCCGATCCAGCCGTGGTTGGGGGCGGTCGGCTCGATCATCATAGATCAACGCTGGCTGGGGTGCACTCGGCAGCTTCAATTGCTGCGGCAGCGGATCGTAAAACTTCCAGGCGTTGAGCACTTCTTCCTCTGTGGGCTGCGTTTCAAATTCAACGCTGATCGCCTCCAGGTGGGCATTGCGCACAGGCACACGATTGCAATGGGCACTGACCACAAAATTGGCAGATTGGATATGATCCCCCGCCAACGTACCGAGCAATTTATGCGGCTCTTTCTGTTCGACTTTGGACTCTTCACCGCCGATGTAGGGCACAACATTATCCAGAATGTCCATGCTGCTGACCCCCGGATACCCCGCACCACTCACCGCCTGCATGGTGACGACAAAGACTTTCTTCAGCCCAAAACGCACATGCAGCGGGTGCAACGCGCTCACCAGGTGGGTCGTTGTACAGTTCGGGTTACAGATGATGAAACCCGGCCAGCCGCGCTTCTCCTTCTGGACATTGATCAGCGCCAGATGTTCGGGGTTGACCTCCGGGATCATCAGCGGCACATCCGCATCGTAGCGGTGATTGCTTGAATTGCTGCAAATGATGTAGCCCGCAGCGGCAAGCGACTGCTCGATCGGCCCGGCCACTTCGGTCGGCAGCCCCCCAAAGACGATCTGGCAATCAATGCCGGGCTTGCCTTCCTGCAGGATCACATCGCGCAGGTGTTCGGGCATATCTCCGCGCAGATTCCACTTACAGGCGTCGGCATAGCGTTTGCCCGCGCTGCGGTCGCTGGCACAGAGTACCGTAATTTCAAACCAGGGATGGCCCTGGAGCAATTGCACAAAGCGTTGGCCAACGGCACCCGTTGCCCCAAGCACGCCAACTTTGATCTTCTCGCTCATGATGTATCTCGCATTCAAAGTGATTCAAAAGATTCCAGACCGAATCTCAACTTGTTGTTCAGTAAAACACAAAAACTCTTTCAAAAACCTATCCACAGAAACCGCAGAGTTGCACAGGTTCTACAGCAGAAAGCTGGAAATCTGTGTCATCTTTAGAATCTGTGGATTTCCAAGCAGTTTCCAGGCTTCACTTAAGAACCATCCATAACTGGTTGCGGCTCTTGAGGCTAGGCTTACCAGCATAGATTGGCGCAGAATTTACGGATAGCGCTAAGTTGAATAGACCAACTCGATCACATCGGCCAACACGCCGCTGGCCGTAGCATCCACCCCGGCCCCGCGACCTTGGATCACCAACGGGTTGGGGTCGTACCAGCGTGTGTAAAACTCCACCAGATTGTCGGTCCCGCTCAGGCGCCCCAGAGGGCTGGCCGCATCGACCAGCGTTGGGCCCACTCGGCACTGACCATCCGCGATGGTGGCTGCAAACCGCAACACCTGGCCTTGATCTGCCGCGGCCTTCACCTGGCCCGCAAACGCTGCATCCAATTCGGGCAGGGCGGCCAAAAACTCTGTCACCGAGAGTGAGTCCATCGCTGCCGGGTAGAGCCCCGTGATCTGCACATCGGCCAGCTCCACCGTCCAGCCCAGGCCACGCGCCAGGATCAGCGCCTTGCGGGCCACGTCCACCCCGCCCAGATCATCGCGCGGGTCGGGTTCGGTATAGCCGAGTTGGTGAGCCTCGCGCACGACTTCGCTCAATGGCCGGCCTTGTTGCAGACCGGTCATCACATAGCCGAGCGTGCCCGAGAAGGTACCGGCAATCCGCGTAACCGTATCGCCACTGGCTACCACACGATTGAGCGCGGCGATCACCGGGAGCGCGGCGCCGCAGGTAGTCTCCCAGCGGCTACGCCCCAGATGGCGCGGACTTGTGGTGCCGCCGGCTCTGGTGAGCCGGTGGTACACCTCCTGTTGAACAGTCAAGGGCTTTTTGTTAGCGAGTACCACTTTATAACCGCGGTCGAGGGCAAAGAGCAAAGCGGGAATGGTTTGGTCGCTGGCCGTGCAATCCACCACGATCGTACCATCCCGGCCAGCCACATCGACCACACCGGCGAGATCACTTTGCGGGCCACCGAGCGAATGGTCGGTTAGCGGTTGGCGATTGGCTTTGAGCGCCAGTACTTCTTGCAGTTCAGCAGGGGTGAGGCCGGTGCCTGTCTCGGCAATGACTGCGCCGCGGCTATCTGCCACAGCCAACAGTTGCAGCGTCAAACCATATTCCTCAGCGTGCAACGCCCGATTCTCAGCGATCTGGCGGAGCAGCGCTTGCCCCACCCCACCAACGCCCAACAGAATGATTGGTACTTCGATCATATCTATGCCAGCTTCCCAAATTCGCCCGGTGCCATTGTAGCACAAGGCCGTGATTTTTCTCGAACCTGCGCAGAGGACGGTGGACGACGGACGGGAGCCGGTGGACACCGCCATCAACTGTCGTCTATCGTCCGCCGTCAATCGTCAAAGATCAAATAAGCCCAGTGCGTTCGGCGGTTGGTTTGTGCAACTCAAACATGTCGTGGATGGCCCGCAATGCAGGCGAGACGGCATCCTCGTCCACCACAAAGCTGATATTAGCCTCGCTGGAGCCTTGGGCAATCGCAATCACGTTAATCTTTTGTTGGGCGACCGCGCCAAAGACACCAGCCGCCAACCCGGGCGTGCCCCGCATCCCACTGCCGACGACCGCGACGATCACCACCTTGTCATGCCCGCCGATCCGTTCAATATCACCGCGCTCGATCTCGCGGGCGAATTCGCGTTGCAGCGCGTCAACCGTTGAGGGCACCGCGGCTTCTGGGATCACAAAACAGATATTCAGCTCGCTGCTGCTCTGGCTGATCATCAACACATTGGTGCCTGCGCCCGCGACTGCGCCAAAGGCACGGGCCGCCACGCCGGGCATGCCCATCATCCCCTTGCCGGTGATGGTGATCAGATTGACGTTGCGGATGGCAGTCACAGCTTTCACCGCGCCCTGTTCCTCCCCGTCGCTGCGCTCCACGATCACCGTGCCGGGGTGCTCGGGCGCAAAGGTATTGAGCACGCGCACCGGAATCTTCTTTTCAATGGCCGGCACCACAGTTTTGGGGTGCAGAACTTTGGCCCCATAATAGGCCAGCTCGGCCACTTCTTCGTAACTCAATTGGCGGATGCTGCGCGCGTTGCTGACGATGCGCGGGTCGCAAGTCATCACCCCGTTCACATCGGTCCAGATCTGGATCTCGTCGGCGTCAAGCGCCGCGCCCAGGACGCCCGCGGAATAGTCAGAACCGCCGCGGCTCAACGTGGTCGGAATGCCGCTCACGGTCGCGCCGACAAAGCCCGTCACCACGGGCACAATGCCCCGCTCGATGATCGGCAACAAGCGAGCGCGGCTGCGTTCGCTTGTCGGCGGCATCAACGGTTCCGCCCCGCCAAAGACTGTATCGGTCACCATAATGTCCACCGCGTCCACGGCTTCGGCAGGCACGCCCGTGGCCCGCAACACCGCGGCAAAGACCGGCGCGTTGATGCGTTCGCCCAACCCGCTGACAAGATCCAGCCCGCGGGGCGTCAACTCGCCCAGAATGGCGATCCCCTGACAGATCCGTTCCAGCTCCTGCAAACGCTCGTTCAATTCAGCTTCGGCTTGGGCGAGCTCGTCTGCATCTGTCAAAAAGTGCTCAAGCACTGCCAGTTGTTTCTGGCGCAATGTCGTGATCAGGGTTTGGTTGGCGGTGTCGTTGCCAGCAGCCGCTTGCTGGGCAGTTTCGATCAGCAAATTAGTCACGCCGCTCATGGCGCTGGTCACAACCACCACGCCGGGGCGCGGGGCTTTGGCCTGTTCGAGCCATTTCTGTTTGACAATTTCAACCACCGCGGCAAATGCCTGGATACTTCCCACCGATGTGCCACCAAATTTCATCACCAACATTGTGAGCTTCCCTAAACATAAAAAATGGATTGTCCGTCAATAATGTACCCATAAGCGCTTTCGGCCATTTTAGCATTTGTCTGTTAGATGAGCGAGATTGTCCAATAGAAAAAGTGTGAACCTGCCTAGCTTGGATCCAGGCCGATTCACACCAAAAGTCAACCAATATATATAACTATCTTCGAATCAATGGCAAGAAGATCGATGAGGATTCATCAATTGCCATAAACTGGACAGAGATAGTATCCTGAACGTCACCCGCATTCGCCATGACCGTGGCCACTCCTGCCGTCGTTGCAGCGGTTAAAGTTGCGCTTGTCCGCCCGGTGGTGTCTGTGGTGTGCGCAGTGGTAACAGTGCCCAATGTGGTGGCAAAGGTGACGAGATAGCCAGGAACGCCCCGGCCCGCCGCATCTAAGATACGAATCGGGATAGTAGTGGTGCTAGCCCCATCGGCTGGCAGACTGTTGCTACTACTGGTCATTTCAAGTGTGGCTGGGACACCAAGAACGCGTACAGAGCCAGGGATGGTTCTCCCATTGATCTCGCCCTGAGCATTGCCAAACGATGCCAATGTTATCTGTACCGATGCCAATGAATCCACCACTGCGTTGGGGCGCACAAAAAAAATTATCGTCAACAGTGGTCCGCTGGGCAGAGGATGGGGAGTCGCTGAAAAATCGGCAATACGAATATCGATCTCGCTATCTGTATCGGTGCTGTCAACATCAGCACACTTGACAAAGCTGGTCGGCAACGTGGTACTAAATTGAATAGCATCGGGCGCACAGTTACTGTCGACATCAATTGGGTTGAAACTGAGGTGCTGCTCGTCATAGTCTATCGAAAAGAGCAGACTAGAAACATCGTGACCTTGAGCGTCATAAGAGAGGGTTAGCGCCACGAGACCTCCCGGGGCTCCATTGACCGCCGCAGCCATCGTCAACTGTGGTCGGGATGAGGTATTCACAGTGGTACATTTCGGGTCACTCCATGCGCTGTCCCCTGCGGCATTGGTAGCTCGCACACGATAACACCAATCACCATCGGCTTGGTCGGTGAGATTGACCGTGAGCGCTGCACCAGTATGAATCGTGCTCCAACTGCCGCCATTGTGCTGTTCTTGTACCGTATAGCCAGTGGCGTTGGCACTGTTGCTCCAAGAGATCGTATAGACATCGTCCAGACCAACATTGGCAATAGCATTGATCTGCGGTGTCGCCGGTAACGGTTCACTCACCTGAATGTAGCTGGTCTTTGTCTCGCTGTCGGAGCCACCAGGCCCGCTCACGGTGAGCGCTACAGTAAATGAGCCAGCATGATTATAGGTATAGGTTGGGTTGCGTTGATTGCTGGTGCCACCGTCGCCAAAGCTCCATGCCCAACTAGTCGCTGTGCCAATAGATTGCTCGCTAAAGGTGACGGTTAAGGGTTTCACACCAGAGGTGGGCGCTCCAGTAAAGACAGCCTTGGGCACCGGGGGCAGATCATTGTCAATAATGGTCAGCGTGGCATTAGTCGATGCACCGTGGGTGGCATTTACTGGATTGCTCAAGGCCAGGTTGACTGTTTCATCGGGCTCATCAAGCGTATCATCGGTGATCGGCACGGTAAAGCTCTTGGTGATTTCACTGGGATTGAAAGTCAATAACCCATTCATGGCCGTATAATCATTGTCGGCCGTGGCCGTCCCATTGCTCGTGGCATAGTTGACCTGGATCGTTTTCCCCGATGGCGTATCCAGTACAACGGTGATGACAGCCATGCCGTCCGACTCAACAATACTGTAGTTGGCCGCGCTAAATTGCACGTTGGGGGGAGGCTCGTTATCGACGATAGTCAAGACTGCGCTAGCTGGGATTCCCAATTCAGCCTGACCAGGACTGCTCAACGTTAGATTGATTGTCTCGTCCTCTTCATCAAGCATATCATTCAGAAGTGGAATGCTAAAGCTCTTAGCAGTCTCACCTGGCCCGAAGGTCAAGGTGCCACTGGTGGCGGTATAATCAGCGCCGGCAGTCGCAGTGCCGCCAGCCGTCTCATACATTATGGTGACAGCAGTCGCCGCGGCCTTACTCAGTAAAACCTCAATGGTGGCGATATCCTCATTTTCTTGCGCCGTATAGGTGGAGCTGCTAAATCGCACGACCGATGGTTCGGGCGTACAATCGATTGCCAGGAAAGACAGTGTATATTCATTGTTATCTTCGTTCGACTCAGCGATCTGATCGCCGTCGTCGGCAATAAAGGTCAAGGTGTGCTGACCACGCGCGATGTTCTGCCAGATACGACCGTGCGTATCCGTAGCGCCACCGGGAATGCTTTCATGGCCGCCAAAAAAGAATTGCCCATCGGCATCCCACCGAATGTCAAATCTACCACTTGCGTTTACGCTATTGTTGCGGATAAACGAAAAAAATTCTGCGTCTTGACCCTCACAAATGGGCTCTGTCCACACCTCAATCGTTGTCACCTCGAGGTCAACCAGCTCGGTGACGCTGCTCACGGCTACCTGGATCGAGCCATCGTTGTCACCAAGACAACCGTCTTGATCGTTGATGCGCAGGGAAAGAGTACCATCCGCATCTGCACTAAAGGTTCCACCTAGACCAATGGGAAAGAGCGCGCCGTTACCAACCTGCCCAAGCAGCATGGCGTAAGGCTGGGCTGTATCTACCTTGCATCCGGCAAAGATCTGAGTATCTTCCTCCGGCAGATACCCATGTGGCCCAACATAGGAAAGGCTGAAGCGATCCACCGTCCAACTACCACTGTCATACAAGACAGTAAACTGCTGGCCTTGTTGCAGAGTCAACGGCGTTGTCTCCCAACCGGTTGCTGCCGGAATTGTACACGTATACGAACCGGCAACTTGCGTGCATGGTTCACCGAACTTGACGATCTCGATATCATCGACAAACGCGCCAGCATCGGTCACGCTACCATCGCTGTGAAAATGCCAGGCAACCCACACCGTATTATCACCGAGGTTGGCGTCGAGATTGACGGTGTAGAAGGCCCAGGGCTCGCTGCCATCCCAACGGCCGTGTTCGTCAAAATTGACTCCGTCTGCGGAAACACTCACAGCGAGATAGTCAAAGCCGGGCTCTGTGGCGCGCCAGAGCCAAAAGTGAACCAATGCGTTCGTCGCATCACTCAGGTCAATCGGTCCGTAGACCATCCACGAATCTAGATTATTCGCATACGGGTTCACAAACGGATTGAGCGCATCGGCACCACCACCCGCTGGCCAGACAGACCATGCTCCCTGGAAAGACTGGGCAGTGGCCCTGCTCCAGAGACGCTCAAAGCCATCGTTGCTGGTGTCGAATAGGCTCCAGCCCGCCGGGGGAAAGGCCCCTTCAAAACTCTCGCTTAGAATGATTTGCCAACCACTCACCGCCATTGGGCTTAGCACAGCGGCGGTTGGTTCATCGGCTGCCGGTTCATGCCTTGCCGGGCCAAATTCCCAAACCGGGGCCGGGAGTTGGTAAACCGTGCCCGATACGTTTCTAGCCGTATAAGTTGCAGTTATAGAGGGGCGATGGTCTAGCGTCGAAACTTTTGCTTGCGCCAACAGTTGACTGGGCATCGGCGTAGATGTTGGCGATGCCGGAGGCGGTGCATCTTGCGCCGTGGCATCTGGTGCCCAGAGCCAAAGCAAGCAGATCAGAGTGGCACCCAACAACAATGCACACAGGGGACGATGCATAGCAGGGCTCCTTTCACCCTTGACACCAGAGAGCAAAACGATCAGGCAACGCCTTGGCCACAGAGAGATCTTTGAGTCACAGATTTCACAGATGTTTGAATTTTTATCCGTGAAATCTGTGGAGCAGTCTGGCAGTATGCTTAACGATTTTGTGAGATAAACGGTAGGAAGATAGTCGATTCGAGCATCACGGCATTATCGGGATCGGCGATCTGCACAGTGCCACCCGCGACGATACCAGCAATGGCTCCCCCGTGGGGATCGCCAAACGAAGCAGCGGGTGACTGCGAGAATTCGACCGTAGCCACAGTTGCCGTAAGCGGATGCCCTGTACCCAGTGTCAGGTTGAGTAATACACCGTCTGGCAGCGCAGGCGCGGGTGAGGCAAAGCTGGCGAGCATAATGTCTAGTTCGCCAGCATGGTCGCTGCTGTCGAAGGTGACCGAGCGCACAAAGTGTTCGGGCAGGTTAAAGTGGATCGCATCGGGGATGCCATCTTGGTCGTGGTCCGTCGGGTCGAAGGTGAGCCAAGTCTCGTCAAAGTCGATGGAGAAGAGCAAACTACTCACCGCATTGCCGTTACTCTGGAGTGTTATGGGCACCGTAACCTGGCCGCCAGATTCCGCCGGTGTGCTGGCCGGGATCATGAGCGTCGGTTCGCTATGGATCGTGGCACTCTGCCCGACTTGGCAAGCGCCCGCCCCGTTGAAGAAGAGCCGCGCAATACAAGTCAAGTCACTGGCGCCGATACGGCTATCCTCGTTGGCGTCGCAGGCCGGCGTGCCGGGGTAGGAGCCGTTGGGCGTGTCGGCAGGGTTGTTGTTGTCGTCGCCATCGAAGAATTCAAGGGCGAGCGCGGTGAGGTCGGCAGCGCCGATGGATTGGTCGTTGTTGCAGTCGCCGGGGATGAAAACATCCGTTTCAACTGACAATTCTAATTCAGAGCCAGGTTCAGATGAATAATTAACACTTAACTGAATGTTTGTCCCGGATAAAGCTTGTACTTGTGTTGTTGCTTTACTTGCGTTGCCGTCAACATCGTAACCAAGCAAATCGACTGTATACTCTCCGCCTACAAGGCTATTTAGCGCAACGGTATATTCCCCATCTAAAGGATGTCCTGTTCCAAACATATAGGTTACCATACTCAATTCGGTCCCATCACGCTCACCCAATGTTTCAATCTGAAATTCGGCGTCTAAAATTTCATTTTCATAGTGACCTGTGTCTGCCTCATAGATAGTCCTGCGTCCAGCAGGATCCACAACAATTATTGAAAACGGTGCATTGAAATCATTTACGTAATCAACGCTCGCGCTGGCGATTCTGTGTGATGCGGGAGGGTGTATGGCTATGGTCAAGTGCTTTGGTTCTTTAGGCACTGTACCATATTTACGATAGCCAATATACGAGCTTGTGTTAAGGTTGGGAAGGTTATATCCACCTGGGTCGTTGATGCTCCAGGATGTATTGTCCAAAATTCCAGTTGCAACCACGAAGTGCCCATTTGCATAAGGGCTAGAATTAGTGTTCAGGATCATGGGTGCTGAATTGCATACATATGCATTTACGATGCCTTCATTCGGTGCCCAGCCCTCATAATAGTAGAGTTGAATACCTTTTTTGTCTCGAGCGAACTCTGCGACTTTGGGCCAAAGAATTGCCCCCCGGCTATAGCCATCTTTTGATCTCAACCAGTTGTTAAGCTCGCGCGGTGTAGTTGTAGGGCGATTCTGCATGAGTCCATGATATGAGACAACCATTGCTGCGGACGTCACAGCACACCCGTAATGCTTCATCGTTCCCAGTTTTCCGTTATTATCATACCAAGGGTGAGTATCTGATCCACCATAAGGATCATCCGCCCATTCAGCAGTACCTCCCTGTTTGTATAGAGGAACATCATCGACTCGGCAATTCAAACCACTATCAAAATAGAGATCATCAATAGTAAACGTGTTTCCTATTTCTCCTCCGTTAAAAAAGGTAACTTTCATGATTGGTCGATCAGCTACAATTTCTAACAGTTTGTTTGGGGTCCCACTAGGGGCATAATTTGCACCACCTGTGGAAACAGAAGTGATCTGATTATTGACTGAGTCATAAGCAGTCATTGTAACATTTCGATTTCCTGTTATATAAGCTCCAACAAGCGTTATGTTCGACGCAAGATTCTGATCAAAATATAGTGTGATTAGTCCCCGCCAAGCGGGATCGTCGTAAATTACATTGACACCCGAGCGAGGGGGAAACTCTAGATAATTAAGACTTTGACCTTGGCCGAGAACTGTGGCTCCCGTAAATGAAACTCCGATATGAGTGAACTGATCAGTGAGACTCTCTAAGTCCCTTAGGCCCTCGAAGTCTAGCGATAACCGATTAACCGTTTCTGGAGCTGCTGACTGCGCGTTCAGCCTCTCCAAGAAAAGAAGACAGGAAGCAATCGAAGCAAGAAATACGATGATAGATAGCTTAAAAAGTTTCATTTGCCACCTCATTTAGATTTTGATTAGGTCGTATGTCCGCCAAGGGAATGACTACCCTGCAAAGCATGTTCCACACTATACCACGCACTCGCCACACGTAGACTACACAATGACGGCACAGTTTCTGCAGTGCTGACTGCAGAAACCTTCGACAGGGTTACCACTCGGCCACTCGCCGATCACGCCGGCCGGTAGCGGACTTTGACGGCTCATAACCTAGTATACTTCCATTTTTCGATGCAAACCTACTGAAAACCTATCGTCTTATCATCATTACGTATCATGCCACATGCCGACACCGCACAAGCACGATGTCAGGATGACGCATTCGCAGTACCTCGGCAGTTGCTCGTCCAGTAGGTGCGTCATTTTGTGCTAATACAACTGCTAGGGCAGAAAGTGGAGCAATTATTCCCAAGAACCAGAGAGCGAGGGACAGTATTGATGCAAATATAGAAAGCAGTAGTTGTTGCATGATGTTCTCTTACGCAATATAACTGTCTTTTTTCTGCCCTATTAGGTACGCACTCCCCGGACATTCATCTGTGTACGTAATAACCGGACAAACTGGCTGTAGAGCCTGTTTGAGATACCTGTACAGTCTGCCACCACAGTTCATAGATCTGGTCATCAACGCCTCGATAGAAGACATGCTCTGAACCACGACTGTCCCACAC
>CAZIRP010000045.1:0-47036 GCA_964541665.1 uncultured Caldilineaceae bacterium
TTCGTTCAGTTTGTGGTCGTGCTTTCATCGCCAGCCAGTGAGTTACGGGTTCGGCGGTTAAAAGGAACTTGGTGGAAATGCGCAAGAAGTAAAACTGATGTTTCGAGGTGATTGACTAACATGTCGAGTCATGATACTATCGTGGCATGATAGAGTCGTTTGCAGATGAAGAAACCAAAAAGATCTTCAATGGGCAGGTTTCACGGAAGTTACCTTCGACGATCCAAAGGACTGCCCGTCGCAAGCTACTATATCTGGAAGATGCTGAGGATTTACAAGATTTGCGTTCGCCGCCAGGAAATCGCCTTGAGTTATTACGTGGCAACCGTGCTGGCCAGTACAGTATACGGATTAATGAGCAGTGGCGTATTTGCTTCTATTGGGAGGCAGGCAAGGCGAAGCAAGTGAGGATTGAAGATTATCATGATTGAAGTAAGCGAGTATGGTCAAGCAGAGCGTCTCCCTCCTGTTCATCCTGGAGAGGTTCTTCTGGAAGATTTTATGAAGCCCCTTGGCTTAAGTCAGTATCGTCTTGCCCAAGACTTAGGGGTTCCTGCGCTGCGTATCAGTCAAATCGTGCGCGGTAAGCGTGCAGTAACGGCAGACACTGCATTGCGTCTGGCTCGCTACTTTGGGACAAGTGCGGATGTATGGATGCGCTTGCAGGCTCGATACGATTTAGAAGTAGCAGAAGTAGCTTTGGCGGAGCGCGTGAAGCGTGAAGTTCAGGTTCGTCAGTCAATAACGTCTATGCCAGTACATGAGCAGGTGTGATACAGCACTGTATCTCATGCTTCACCGCCGAACATGTGCTGCACCTGATTCGCTTTGCTCAGGGGTGATCTGTGCGGTTTGCTTCGGTCATGCTCACTCGTTCACTTTGTGGTTGTGCTTTCGCCGCCAGCCAGTGAGTTACGGATTCGGCTGCTTTGTTGGTGATGCGGAGAATCCTCTATGATGAATTTTTATGGTTTGACAACCACTTCCAAAACGCATTACACTTTCGCTGGCCGTATTTGCCTTTGTTCTCCATGGATAGATGGGTGTCTCCTAACCGATTAAAAAGAGGGGAATCGTCTATTCCATATCGCCGCCTCGCCTGAAATACTGTAAGTGCATCGCCCATCACCGGCGATTGCTCGTAGCTAGCTTTACAGAGGTCTATGTCTCGGCAGCACTCTGTATTGTATGCAGCAAAGAGTCTCATATGAAGTGACCGGAGACTATTCACTATGGCGAACAAACCTTACGAAGATAGCATGACGGAAGCCACACTTGAAGCAATTCAACGCTTTCATGAGGCGTTCAATCGGCATGATGTGGACGCTATAATGGCGATGATGACTGAGGATTGTGTGTTTGAAAATACGTCGCCGCCACCGGATGGCGAACGGTATTGTGGACAAGCAGCTGTGCGCGCTTACTGGGCGCATTTCTTTAGCGCTTCGCCCCATGCGACGTTCGAAACAGAGGACATCTTCGTGGGCGGGGAACGTGGTGTGGTTCGTTGGCGCTATCAGTGGGTTGAGCGAGATGGGAAGCATGGGCACATCCGTGGTGTCGACGTTTTCTGCGTGCGGGATAGAAAAGTGGCAGAGAAGTTCTCTTACGTCAAGGGGTAGGCTAAAGTCCAAGCAGCCGACCATGCGCTGCACCTGATTCGCTTAGGGGTGCTCACGAAGTGGCGCAAAGTGCCATCGGGCGTTTTTCCCTTCGATGGTGGGGTCTCGTGGAGAGTCTGGTTGTGCTTGTGTTCGCTCCCAGGTGAGTTTCGGGTTCGGCTACATATGAGAATGTATGTCGATGGTTGGGTAAAGCCCGCGCCGCGTGAGTGTTGGGGGAATTATAGATGGGAGAACAAAGCGAAGTTGAGTTTACCCAATTAGCGAAACAAATCCTGATGATGGTGGAATCTGCTACCTCAGATAGTAAGGTGGCGAGTAAAGAACTGCGTCAGGTGTTAAAATTTATTACGAAAATGGTTCAGGTTGTCGAACAAGCATTTCAAAATGTTTACGCAACATTGACTGAGATTAAACTGCTGAAACCAGGTGACTTAGGCACAGAATCTATAGCCGAAATCGAACGTGACGTAGAGCTGATTTTTTCACGGAGTTGGTATAGAGACGCAGAAGAAATCTGCAGCCGATTGCATCATCTTACAGAGATCTATGGTCAACAAATAGCCCCAATTGTAGACAAACTTGAACAACGTCAGGAGTGGCAACAAGTCTTCTATTTAATAAATGAGCATGAAGGACGGATAATCTTTTTGGTTCGCAATGCCGTGGAAGAGATTAGCCAATCTTTGGGATCGCTAAATACGGAAGAAGACATTAGAATTGTTAGCCAACTTGCAGATCGAAAACGGAAATCAATCCTTGAGGTTCTCAATATTCTGCGAGAATTGCAGAATCAAATTTTGGGTTTATCCGGCTCAGATGGCTTCCTGGAATTAGCAGATTCTAGTCGTGAAGTAATCAGTCAGAATATAAATTTTTTGATCGATAAAGTTACGCAAATTCACACAGGTGGGGGAGCTTATATTGCGGGTAATGCGAATGTTGAGGGTGATTTTATCGGTCGTGACAAATTTTAAGAGAGTACTGCCGCCGAACATGCGCTGCGCCTGATTCGCTGCGCCCAGGGGTGATCGCGAAGTGGGCGCAAAGCGCCATCGGGCTTGTTTCCTTCGGTGGCGTGGTCTCGTGTAGAACTTGGTTGTGCTTGTGGCGCTCACAGGTACGCTAAGGGCTCGGTGTCATAGGGCGATAGTCGTCATTGAACACAAAACGGAGGTTCTGATAATGCCGGATATCATTGAGCAGGTGACGGTCGAGTTCTTGCAGGATTTCGCTGATGCCTGGAATCGCCACGATGTCGATGCCCTCATGTCATTTATGACCGACGATTGCGTGTTCGATGCCTCTGCCGGTTCCGAGGTTTGGGGCACTCGATATGTCGGGCGTGAGGCTGTTCAAGCTGGTTTTGCCGAAGTCTGGGCGACGTTTCCTGATGCTCACTGGGGAAGTGCGCGCCATTTCGTCGTTGGCGAGAGGGGGGTGTCGGAATGGACCTTCACGGGAACACGCGCAGAGGGGGTACGCGTCGAGGTTCATGGCTGCGATCTGTTCACTTTCCGAAACGGGAAGATCGCGGTAAAGAACTCCTACCGCAAGAATCGCCCGCCTGTAAGCAATCCGAAGGGTTGACCCTACCCGCCCCGGTTCAGCGGCCTGTTGAACCAGAACGTTCGGTCGGTGAAGAAAAAATCGACCTGTCTGACTATCAAGACTTTCACGATACTTACCAGCGGATCGGTCGCTTTCTGACCGATGTCTATAACCGCAAGCGCATTCATTCCAGCCTGGGCTATCTCACACCCTCTGAGTTTGAAGCCGCCTTGTCGCAACAACATGTTGTTGCTCTTGTTTCGTAACTTTTACTGTTTTTGTGTCCAACTTCTTGGGTTCATTACACCTGGAGCATGTGCTTATCCAGCGAGAGGTCGGCCATCTATTGCTTCAGCTGGCGGTTTTCCTCCCCCCCCCCTTGTTTTTTTGTCACATTCCACCATTGGTCCTGTACCAGTTTTTGGGGGTGCGGAGCAATCTCTCCCCCCAATATTCCCAGGGATGTTCAGCAAATAACAAGACGGTGTTGAGGCCTCATCTTGCTTCTCCTTTCCACAGCACCTGTTTTACGAGTTGCGTCGTTGCGCAGATCCCGGTACACTGCGTTGGCAAATAACCTCTTTGCTCCCAGTTTTTATCAATGAATCAATCAAACCAAGTGCCGCACCGTTTTAATTTTTATAAATTGTTTACCCTGTGAAAAGCGTATGCTAGGCGGTTCGATTTGTGAAAATTAAGCGGACAACCTAAGAGGAACCAGAATGAACGAGCGTGAACAATTTCTTTTTGACTTGCAGGGGTTTTTGTTGGTGAAAAATTTTCTCACCCCCGCCGAGATACAGGCGCTGAACGCTGCGTTTGACGCTAACTGGGACAAGATGGTGGATGACGCCAATTCACATGCCGCGGGGAATTTAACGGGCCCCCGTAAGCGCGGCTCTTTTCACGGCATGTTGACCTGGGAGCAGCCGCACAGTCAACCGTTCCGTGATCTGTTGGCGCATCGCAAACTGCTTCCCTATCTGAATACCTTCTTTGGCCGCGGCTGGAAGCTAGATCATGCGCCGTTTATGTTAACTGGCGAGGATGGTACGGAAGGCCTGAATCTCCACGGCTCGACGAGCTATCATCACGACGGCTCACAATATTACACCTACAACAACGGTGTTATGCGCTGTGGCATGATCGTCTGCCAATTCCAATTGACTGATGTGAACGCGGGTGACGGTGGGCTGTGCGTGATCCCTGGCAGCCACAAGGCCAATTTGCAATGTCCGCAGGATATTTTGCATTATGAAGCGAACCAGGAGCTGGTCTACAACGTGCCGTGCAAGGCTGGCGACATGGTGATCTTCAACGAGGCGACGATTCATGGCACCCTGCCGTGGAAAGCCAAACATCAACGGCGCTCGCTGCTCTATCGCTATTCGCCCAAATATCTGCACTTTGCGGGTGGCGTTTACCAGACCAGCATGCCAGAGTGGGTGGCCGAATTAACCGAAGCACAACAGGCTGTGCTGGAACCGCCTTACATCTACAATCGGCCGCTGATCGAGCCGGATGGGGTGACGGTTGTACGCCCGCGTCGCGAGAAAAATTACTAACTCACGTTACGCAGTAACCTACAAAAGCAGCTCACTGCACTGATAGGGTGTTTGATAGAGGAGGTATAGAGAACGTAAGCGAGATATAGCAATCGCTTTTGCTCTGTGTCCCAGCGGCTCTGGGCGAGAAAAAGAGGATCGCCCAGAGCCGCTATGGCGCAGAGAAACCACTTTTGCTGTCCACCGTAGGCGCTGCGATTTCTGTGCTTTCTGTGTCCGCTGTTTACATAATAGCATCTGGTTGTGAATTCGTCGCTCACAGGTGAGCTAAGGGTTTCACTACGGCCCTTGTGATCCCACCACTCGGATACACCTCTACACATAACGCTTCGAGGGTACAGAAGGAATTTCATGCTAACGTTGTGTGAAACTGTTGGGAATGAAACGGCTTTTATTCTGGCTGAGCTTGAACCCCAGTACCATCAGGTTGTCCACGATCTTGCTTATACCCCCCACCCCAAGGGCTTTGCCAAAATCTATCCTGCTGATACTCCAGATCTGGAACAGATTTATCGGAATTTTGCTCGCTCAGCCGAAGCACTGATTCTACAGAGCGCCCGGGTTGTGCCAGTGCCTTGGGAGCAGGCACTGCATACCTTTCTCGATTTGGTTGCCGGCGAAGCGCTTGATTGGTGGCTCGGTGGCAGTGCTGCACTGGCTGTCCGCGGGCTCCCCATTACCCCGCGTGATTTTGACCTGATTGTTGATGATCACGCTGCACAACGTTTAGGGAGATGCCTGTCCGACCATTTAATAGAACCTGTCTTACCTGTACAAGGCTGGTTTTGTCGATGGTGGGGACGAGCATTTATGCAGGCGCGCTTCGAGTGGGTTGGAGGTGTCACTGAGACAGCCGATCATCCGAATGTGAGCGATTTTGGGCCAGCCGCTGCCCAACGATTAGAAACAATTGAATGGCAAGGACGAGCGATTCGCGTCCCGCCGATAGATTTACAACTCCAGGTAAGCCTGCGGCGGGGATTACAAGAGCGAGCAGCACAGATTCAGTCCTTATTAGAAAAAGCAGGAGGATAAGGCAAGAGCTACCGCGTGCTCCAACAAGTGAAAGAGATCCTGACTCAAGCACGTTCTAGACTAACTCCGCCGAACATGCGCTGCGCCTGATTCACCGCGCATCAGGAGTGATGCCGCGGGAGTGTGGCTACGCCATCGGGGCTGGTTTCCTTCGGCGATGAGGGCTCGTGTAGAATCTGGTTATGTTTGTGACGCTCGCGAGTTTGCGCTCTAAGGGCTACCTGGTCATCAGGAAAGGTGTCGATAGTGACCGATTGGAAGCAGTTCAAGGGGCGTTCGCAGTTTGGCCCGGCCTATGAAGTCATGCTCAATGGAGATTCTCACGCCTGTGGCTCTGTGGACCGGACGCTCACAAAATGGATGATACGGCTTTGTGCAGAGACGGCTGACTACCTTTACACGGAATATACGCCGATCCGTATTGGTTATGAACAAGGGAATCGTCCGGAACTCGAAAGGATGTTAGGCCGTGCATGCTTAGACCACGGAGATCCTGACCGTCCTGTTGAGGCGATCATCTCCTTCACGGCCCAGATGGCTAAGTCCGTACCGGATGTTCCGCTGGGCGACTTGCTGTTTGGTGGAACCGAAGAAGAGATTGTCCGCCGAGGTTCCGACTGGTGTACCGATTTGGCAAGAGTGGCGTGCCTGCTTTGTCAGGTGGGTGGTCTCCCTGCTCGGATTGTGAATTTGTTCGACACGACTATGGCCTATAGTGGGCATGTCATTATTGAAGCACATGTGCAGGGCCGCTGGGCGGCATTTGATCCCACGAACGGTGTTGGGTTTCGAGATGGGGCAAAGACGCCGGTCTCTACCTGGGAGATCATGACGAGACCTGCTGAGATTGTGGCTTACGACTGCAAGCAGGGTTCAGCCAATAGGCGATTCGACGCGGAACAATTTCGTGCGGCTGCAATCGTCAATTATCTCATCCACGAAACCGACGAGTATAACTACACTGTAAGTGGCATCAACGACTACTATCGTGCCATTCTCGCAATGAGCCAAAAAGGGTGGCCGAGCGGTCTCCGGTGGTTATTTGCTGAAGGAGGAGCAGAGGCCTGATATGCGGATTCGGGAGAAGCAGTGACAAAGATAGTTGAAGAATCGACATGGCAAGGCCGCCCCTTGACCCTGACCTGGCATGATTCCTCCTGTAAGCCGCCGCTCGAACGTGTTACGCAAGCGAGCGGTTTTTGTTTTACAGAGGAGCATCGAGTTGTTCTCGTGTCCATGGATCATCAAAAATGGCAGCTTGTCGGTGGGCATCCTGAAGCTGGCGAGACGTGTGAAGCAACCTTGGTTCGAGAAGCCGCAGAGGAAGCTTGCGCTCGGGTCAGGCATCTCGTTTACCTGGGATGTCAGGAGGTTAACGATCCTCAGAATCCCAGCGGAATGACAAGCTATTATCAAGTCCGCTTTTGGGCAAGAGTCAGCCTGGATGAATTCCGACCGCAATATGAGATCGTCGAGCGAGCGAGTGTCGCCATCTCGGACGTCAAGCAGATGTTGAATTGGCGGACGACAGGCATACTGGATGCAATGCTAACAGCTGCGGTTGAGCAGGAGCAGCGATTTTGCCCCGGTTGGGCAGAAACTCTGACTTAAGCGCGAATGATCTATGGGGTTTCCTTCGGCCATGGGTCTGATTTACAATCAGGTTATATGTTTGATGCCCGGTCAGCGAGCTACGGGTTTGGCGACGTCAGGAGACCATGATGCGACCCCTTCGATATTCGATTAATATTACCTTGGATGGCTGTTGCGATCATCGGGCTGTCACCCCGGGCCCGGATTTGCATCGCCACCACGCCAGGAACCTTGCCCAGGCCGATGCGCTCCTCTTTGGCCGAGTGACCTATCAAATGATGGAGGAAGCGTGGCGGCCGTTTGCGCAGACTGGGACGCGCCCGGAGTGGATGGAAGCGTGGATGGAGCCATTCGCCAGGACGATCGGCGCAGCCAGGAAGTTCGTGGTGTCAAGTACGCTGGATCAAGTCGACTGGAATGCGGAGATCCTGCGCGGGGATTTGGAGACGGCCGTTCAGCAACTCAAGCGCGAGCCCGGTACAGGCATCTTTGTCGGCGGTGTGACGCTCCCCCTGGCATTGGCGGAACTGGATCTGATCGATGAATACGAGTTCGTCGTGCATCCCAGGATAGTTGGTTATGGACCGACACTGTTCGCTGGACTCTCGAAACCTCTCGACTTGAAGCTCGTGGAGCGGCTGGAGATCGGCTCGGGTGCAGTGGCGATGCGCTATGAGCCCCGAAGGTAGCATCTGAAGAACAGGCAGCTGTGTATTCACGAAAACCGTCAGGTTGCTCGATTTATGCGGTGTTGATCGCTCCTTCTGGCTGACGTTTACAACCGAGCTGTCGGACGGCCCACTTTAGCGACAAGGCGCACAGCGGGCCATCCATTGTAAGTAATTGATGGTCGGCGTTTCAGTACGCAGACGCGCACCTCTTGCTCCCCTGTAGTCCGGTTTACGAGGATGCCAGTTGCCTGCCGAAGCTGCGCGCTCTGAAGGCCAGAATCACCAGAAGGACGCCGAAGATGATGCCATAGGTCCCAATCAGCCAAAGCAGAGCGAGGGCACCCGCGGCCGGCTGGATGATCAGGAAAAGACCGAATAAGACCGATGCGATGCCGCCGAGAATCAGCAGCCATTCCCCCCTGATCTCTTTGCGCAGGCGGATCGCGGCCACAATCTCAAGCACGCCTGTGATGATCGCCCAGATTGCGATATAAAAGAGAAGGGCCAGCGCGGTCAGGCCAGGTGCAATGAATGTGAAGATGCCAACGCCAACGCCAATGAGCCCCCAGAGAAGCAGAACCCACCAGTCGTTGTGTTCTTTGCGCCCCGCAAAAGCAGTCCAGACTCCGAGGATCCCGTCCATTAGCGCGTAGACCCCGAAGACCAGCACCAACGCGGTGATCGAGATGCCGGGCTGCAGCCATACCAGGACGCCGAATACGATGGCGATGATACCGCGCAATAGTAGCACCCACCAGTTACGGGAAAGAATGTTGGAAAACTGTTGCACTGTAGTATTCATGGTTGACCTACTCCTTTCGGCTGAGGGGCAAGCACCAGCTAACCCCTGGCTCACCTGTGAGCGACAAATGCACAACCAGATTCTACACGAGGCCCCGCCACCGAGCAAACACCTTAAAAAAAGCTCAGTAAAGCGAAACTAGATCTTCTAATAGAGAAACCAGATAAATATCGCATAAATCGTAGGTGCGGTTAGAAACCGCACAGGTAGGCTAGGGCCAGAATATGCGGTTAAAAACCGCACCTACTTGCTCGCTATTTGTGCGATCTCTATTTGATTTCTCTATAAGCATCTACCCGTGATACTTGCCGTTGACCAGGTTGTCTTGAGCATGGACCGGACGATACAGCGTCTGGCGTTTGGCCGGCATTGTCGCCAGTTGCTCCGGGGTTGGGTTCCAGTTGTGCCACTTGCTGTTGACCGTGTTGTAGCAGCTAAAGATCGCCACACGATCGTTCTTGGTATTCGTCCAGGTGGTGGCACTGTGGGTCAGGGCTTCGGTGAAGAAAAGCAACGAGCCAGGCGGGCAGCTATAAGTTTCCCAAATCCGCGAGTCAGGATCATAGATTGAGGATGGCGCGGCATAGACGCCTTTGTGGGTACCGGAAACCAGCAGCGTGCCGCCCGTGCCCTTTTCCACCGGGTTGAGCTCCCACACAACGCGTGTTAAGCCAGCGTTGGCCTTGCCCGGAATCACGGAATAGGTGTGCGAATCACCAGGGAAGCGCAACATGCCGCCGCCATTGTGGGGCCCAAATTTGCCTTCGCCCACAGTCCGGTAGAAGAGACTGCATGATTCCTGGCGAAAGCCATAACAATCCTCATTCGAGAGCGCGGGATGGGTGACAAATTCGTGCATAAAGCCGACCACTACGGGATGATCCGCCAGCTTTTGCAGCGGCCCGCCCAGGGCATTGCGTTCGAGTTCGGGAATCGATTGCGGATCATGCTTCAGGCGCACGGCAAATTCGCGCATCTCAGCTGCTTCGTCTTCGCTCAGGACACCGGGAATTAAGAGCCAGCCGCGCAAGTCAAACAGATATTTTTGTTCCTGGGTCAGCTCCACAATGGGTTTGCCGTCGCCATTCGTTTTCGGAAGATTCACTTTGTCGAGATCAACCGCCGCGCCCATATTTTTGTCCATGATATAGGGGCGTGTTACCTGACGTTCTTGTCCAGCTATCATACCTTGCTCCTTGGTTCATCTACGGCTTGATCCGCAAACTGCGCGGTTAGGACACCGGCGCGATGGTATCATAAGCTGGAATTGGGTGCAAGGTGGTGGAAATTCTAGCTATCGCAGTTTCGACTGGGTGCGAGATTTGATATTCCCTTGACGAATCAGAAAATATGTTCTACAATGGGCGCTAAAAGTGAGCCACAATTCTAATGGAGAAATTAAATAGAGATCGCACAAATAGCGAGCAAGTAGGTACGGTTTTTAACCGCATATTCTGGCCCTAGCCTACCTGTGCGGTTAGAAACCGCACCTACGATTTATGCGATATTTATCTGGTTTCTCTATAAGTTGATGGGGAAAGTAGACGTAACCATGAGAAACGTGATTGTGCTGGAACATCTCTCCCTCGATGGTGTCATCCAAGCCCCAGGCGGGCCCAACGAAGATCCCAGCGATGACTTCGCATATGGCGGGTGGATAGCGTCCTATTCCGATGAGGTTCTGGGAACAGCTCTGAGGAAACAGATGAACTCGTCGTTCGACCTTTTGTTAGGGCGCACAACCTTTGAAATTTGGGAGCCATACTGGCCTCACCATAGGGATAGCTGGCCGGGCGTCAACACGGCTACCAAGTATGTCGCCTCGCAGACCAGAACCTCCAGTACATGGCAGCCATCTATATTTCTAAATGGCGATATTGTGGAAAAAGTCGCTGAACTCAAGCAACAGCCAGGGCCGGATCTGCACGTTTGGGGCAGTGGCCATCTACTCCAAACGCTGCTCAAACACGATCTGGTCGATGCGTTCTGGCTGATGATCTATCCGCTCACGCTGGGGAGTGGCAAACGCTTGTTTGCTGATGGCACGATTCCCGCCGCGTTCAGAGTAACCGAGAGCAAAGTCACCCCGAGCGGCGTCCTGCTTGTAAATTATGCCCGCGTCGGCGCTATCCCAATCAGGAGGACTGCATAGCATGAATCATCAGAGAATTTACCGTATGGCTTTTGGCAGCGTCTATCCATTGTACATTCAGAAAGCCGAAAAGAAGGGACGCACCAAGGCAGAGGTGGATGAAATTATCTTTTGGCTGACAGGCTATACCAAACAAACGTTGCAGCAGCAGATTGATGATAATATTGACTTTGAGCACTTTTTTGCCCAGGCACCGCAGATGAACCCCAATGTGTCGAAGATTACCGGGGTCATTTGTGGGTACCGTGTGGAAGAAATTGAAGATAAAGTCGTGCAGAATGTTCGCTATCTCGACAAGTTAATTGATGAATTGGCCAGAGGCAAAGCGCTGGACAAAATTTTACGGCAGTAAGAGACGGCTGAGAGGAAATCAGGAGGAGTGTTATGAAATTACTGCTCACTTCCGCGGGCATCAAAAACCCCAGTATCCACAACGCGCTGCTGGATCTGCTGGGCAAACCGATTGCCGAGGCCAGCGCTCTCTGCATCTCCACCGCATCATATGGGCACCCCATGGTCAGCCCTGTCCAGGCCTGGAAGTTCATCAGCGGCCAGGAACCCCGAACGCCCATGGTCGAACTGGGCTGGAAATCCATGGGTATCCTGGAACTCACCGCGCTGCCCAGCATTGGCAAAGAACGCTGGGTACCCTGGGTACAAGAGAGCGATGTCCTGCTGGTGAACGGCGGCGACCCCTTGTATCTGTGTTACTGGATGCGGGAGTCTGGGCTGGCGGATCTCCTCCCGTCGTTGCGAGAGATGGTTTGGGTGGGGCTGAGCGCCGGGAGCATGGTAATGACCCCGCGCATCGGGGAGGACTTTGTTGGCTGGAAGCCACCCGCGGGGGGCGATGAAACGCTGGGGCTGGTCGATTTTGCAATCTTCCCCCATCTGGAACACGAGATGCTGCCCTGGAACACCATGGCCAATGCGGAAAAATGGGCAAAGGGCCTCGACTGTCCCGCATACGCGATCGACGACGAGACTGCGATCAAGGTGGTCGATGGTGCGGTCGAAGTGGTCTCTGAAGGTCGCTGGAAACAATTTACGCCCTAATGGGGTGGGATGATATGATATAGCAGACTGCGCTCTTGGCCTTCAGCTCTGAAGCGGCCACTAGCGCCTTTCGCCTGGAACAATCCCCAATTGAATCAACGAGTGACAAGCGCCCCTCTTGCGCTGGCGGCCAGGGTCACTGGTCCATGCTCGTTACACACAGGCAATTGTCGCGCAGTTGGGATCGTGAACTATATAGGGCAGGAGTTTGTCAAACCAGTCGTTCATCAAGCCACCGGAGACCCGAGATGGAACGCAATCATCCCCCGAGAAAAGGACAATCCCTTCTCCTTTACCTGCTCGTTGCCAATATATTGACATGGGCTTTGTGGGTTCCCCCATTGCTGAGCGCAATCCAGCAGGGACTCGCTTTGCCTAGTCCGGACAACTATGCGCGGCTGGCTGTTGAGGGGTTTGCAAGCAGGCAGCACGTGATGCTTGCCATCATTTTCAGCCTGGCTGTGTACGGCCCGCTGATTGGGGCCTGTCTTGCCCTGGCTTTTGAACAAGGCCCAAGAGGGGTAAGAGCGCTGCTGGCCAATACGGTTGACGCTCGCCTTGCGCCCAAGTGGTATCTGGTGGCTTTCTTGATCGCGGCTGCCATTGCCTTTGTTCCCGCCATTCTCGCGGGGCTAACCGGGAATTTGGGCCAGCCAATCCTCACTGTTGGCAGAACAGCGTCGCTATTCGTACCTGTCTTGATCCTCCAGCTTCTGACCAGCGGACTGGGCGAAGAACCAGGCTGGCGCGGTTATCTGTTGCCCCGGCTGCAGGAACGATTCAGCCCTGAGCGCACCGTGTGGGTGCTTGGCTTGATTTGGGCCATCTGGCATTATCCATTGACCATCCTCTACGTCTTGCAAGGCGTACCTGATGACGTGCCACCCATCGGGGCCGTGATTGCCGTCCTGATCGGCCTGCTTGGCCAGACAATCGGGGTGATTGGGATCACCTATATTTACGTCTGGTTATTCAATCGCACCCGCAGCATCTTTCTGATGATTGTATTTCATGCCTTTTCCAATGCATTCCCGTTTTTGGTTCCCGTGATTCAGGGGCCTTGGGTTCTTCTGGTTGGAATATTTCCGTGGGTTGTTGTCTGGGGACTGCGGCTTATGTTGGGCAAACAGGAATTTCCTGGCCAGCCTACGTAGAAGCCAAACACGCGTTCAAAATCCCATCCATAGATGCTGTGGCAGAAAAATCAAAAATCTGCGTCATCTTTATCATCTGCGGTTTTAGCAAGAACCATTATATCCGCTGCAGGAAGGCCGCCAGTGTAGTGGGCTCGCGCCCCAATAGCCAGCGCAGCACCGTTCGGTTGCCCACCAATCCATGCTCCGCGTAATATTGAAACATCTGCTGCAGCGTGTCGATGGCATAGGGTGAGAGGCCAGCTTGTTGCGCTTTGGCCCGCCATTGCGCGAGCGGAATCTCTTCAGCGCGCACCACCCGCCCCAGCACCTGGCTGATCTCTGTAGCCACTTCGTGTTGACTGAGCGGCGGCGTGCCCACCAATTCGTAGATCGCCCCCACATGTTCCGGCTCCCCGAGCACACGGGCCGCCACCTCAGCGACATCATGCAGATCAACCAGAGCGATCCGGCTGGTGGCTGGGTAGGGGTGGGCGAGCACTCCCTGGGTGATGACCTGCTGCCACGCGCCATGCAGATTTTGCAGATACGCGGTCGGTTGCAGAATGGTGAACGAGAGCCCCGCGTTGAGGATCAGCTCCTCGACCCGTAATTTGTGCCAGTGATGCGGCATTGCCTCCACACCCGGGTGCAAGACAGAATGGTAGACCAGGTGGGGCAGCGCGACCGTCCGGGCCGCCGCGACCACCAATTGCCCAATCGTCACTTCCGCGGGGTGCATATTCGGGCAAATGTGATAGAGCGCGGTCGCTCCTTGCAGCAGGTCGTGGATAGCTTGGGCATCGGTCAGGTCGCCCACGTGGATTTCGTGCGCGCCTGCTGCGAAGGCCGCTGCCTGTTGTTCGGCGCGGCGAACCAGCGCCCGCACTTTGCGACCGCGCGCCGTCAATGCCCGAATAATTGCCAATCCAGTTTTGCCCGCTGCACCCGTCACGCAGATCATTGCAAGCCCCCACACGCAGAGCTGGGATTGTGTTACCGGAGCCAAGTATCTAAATTTTCAGCGACAAACCGATCATCCTGCAAATGAGGGTAGGCTTGATAAACTCGGTCGATCTCGTCGAGTTGGCCTGGCGATAAGCCTTCGTTGGGGTTCAGACTCCAATTGCCGCGCATCAGCCCTTGGCGGCGCAGCACCTCGTGGATCCCGGTAATGCTACCGCGGAAATTGTGTTGGGGGTCAAAAAAGGCCGCGTTGGCGTCGGTGACCTGCACACCGAGGGGGAGCCACTTGTCATAGTCCACCCGATTTTCGCGCACCTGTGTTCGGATCTCGCGGTGCATGGCAACAACCCGTTCTGCCCACACGGCCCAGTGCCCGAGCAGCCCGCCGACAATGCGCGTCGAGGGCTGATTCGCATCAAAAGAGAATGCTGTGAGCAGATCGGCCACAATGTTGTCATCGTTGCCGGTGTAGAGTGCGATCTCCGCGACCCGGCCACTCTCGATCACGGCCCGTACGACATCCTGCGTACGATAGCGATCAAACGGCGCGATCTTGATCGCCACCACGTTGGGAATTTCGACAAAACGCCGCCAGAAATGGTAACTGAGTACCCGGCCCCCAACCGCAGGCTGCAGGTAAAACCCAAACAGCGGCATGATCTCGGCGATCTGGCTGCAATGCGCGATGAGTTGATCCTCATCGGCCTGCTTGAAGGCGGCCACACTCAGCAGCACCGCGTGGTAGCCATATTGTTTGGCCAGGGCTGCCTCGCGCAGGGCCTGGTCGGTCTGGCCGATCACCCCGGCAATCTTCACAAAAGGGCGTGGATCCGCTTGGCGCGAGGCGTCGATGGTTTCGCTCGCCAACTCCAGCACCGGCCCCAGCCAGCCCAGTTTGGGATCATGGATCTTAAATTGAGTGGTGTGGACGCCCACCGCCAGGCCGCCGACCCCAGCCGCGCAATAATACCGGGTGAGCGCGCGCTGATAACGTTCATCGAGCTGCCGATCGGCTGTAATGGCGAGTGGGTGGGCAGGGATGACCAACCCATCGTGCAAGGCACCCAGCAAGGGCGGAGAGAGGCGGGCCATTAAAACCTCCCATCACGCGCTTCAAAATGGGTGGGCTTGTTTAAGGTTGAGCCACCTGCTGCGACCCAGGCGGCAGTCCAATCGATCAGCTGGTCGAGCGAGACACGGGGATAGCCAAAGAGGCGTTGCGCCTGCCCCGCGTTGCTGAGTAATGCTGTTGTCGCTTCGCTGCCGACAAAATTTGGTTGGGTGCCAAAATGTTTGCCAAAGCGTTCGGCCACGCGCCGTACAGAGACCAGTTCGGGCCCGGTGACATTGAGCACAAAAGGGGGTGCCGCGCAGTGCCCCAGCAGCGCCAGCGCCTGGGCATTGGCATCCCCCTGCCAGATGACATTCGCCGCGCCCATGCTGAGGTCGACCGGTTGATTCTCTTTGACCTTCTGGGCAATGTCGAGCAAAACCCCGTAGCGCAGGTCAATTGCATAATTCAGCCGCATAATCGCGCAGCGCAGCCCCTGGGTTTGCGCAAAATGCTCAAACATCCGCTCTCGTCCCAGGCAGGTGATGGCATATTCGCCGACCGGGTCGGGCGCGTCACTCTCCACCGCGCCGCCCCACGCCACCGGGGTCAGGGGATAGACATTGCCGGTTGAAAAGGTCACGATGCGGGCGCTGAGAAAACGTTCTGCTACCAGCGCGGGCATCAACGTATTCATAGCCCAGGTGAGCGCTGGGTTGCCCGCCGTGCCAAACTTTTGTCCCGCCATAAAAATTATATTGCGGCTGTCGGGCAGAGCGGCCAGCGCCTGGCGATCCAGCAGGTCGCACGGGACAGTCCGGACGCCCCAGCTTTCCACTTGGGTGCGCAAGGCTGGCTGGCTAAACCGAGCGACGGCGATCACTCGGTGTGGCGACTCGATTGCCTGGAGCGCACGCGCGGCCATGCGGGCCAGGCTGGGGCCCATTTTGCCGCCCACGCCCAAGATCAACAGGTCGCTATCCAATTGACGAAGTTGATCGAGCAGATAGGGTGGGGGCAACGAGAGCGTATCTTCTAAGACGGTTTCATTTTCAATGACCGGAGGCAACTGAGGTAGGGAGGCCAAATTACCGCTCATAATTCATATTCCACAGTTGATGGGTTACTTTGTTTGATTGATGAATTAAGTGTTATCCTATCATTCCCTGGCCCCATTGTCAAGCAGTCGGATATTTGCCCCAGGGTTGGCTTACCCAATCATGCGGGGTGATTGCGAAGCCACCAGCCATCTCCGTGATCAGCTTGTCGCTTTGTTTTGTTTGTTCTGCGAACTAACTGTAGAATCTCCCCTGGTGATGCACGCCTGGCCGTTGACAATTGTGATCAGCTGGCGTTGCATCTTTCGCTACGCTGAAGTTACCTGTATAGTATGCAATCAGAGAAGAGTTGGAAATTTTCAGCTGCGAATCTGCGGTTTCCAGTGATAGCTTGGATCAGGTAGCTTGGGTCGAGTAGCTTGTTTGAGTCTGTAAGCAATGACATTGATTGCCGGCAAATTAGAGAATAGCAAAGAATTACACCGCCGTCTGATCCTGGATCAGATTCGCCAGCGTATTGGAATCGCGCGCAGCGAACTCGTGCGCCTGACCGGCTTGAGCAAGGCGACAGTTTCAACCATTGTCGCTGAGCTAATCGACGCCGGTCTGGTGGAGGAGAGCGGTAGCCATAGCCCCTCGATCGGCCGCCCGCGCGTCTCGCTTTCGCTGGTGGCGGATACGAATTATGTCTTGGGAGCCGAATTAACCAACAGAGGCTGTCGGGTGGTGCTGACCAATTTGCACGCCGAGCCTGTGCGGCAGAGCTATTGTCCGCACGAATCGGGCGAGCTGAGCGTTGCTGCCTTGCTGGCGCTGCTCGACCGCGCAATTGCCAAAGCGATTGACGACATTGATCACACCCGTATTCTGGCGCTCGGCGTATGCGTGCCGGGGATTGTAGATCCGGCCGCGGGCAAGGTTCGGCTTTCCGTCTTGTTGCCCTGGCACGATGTTCTGCTGGCCGATCAATTGCGTCAACAATATCCTTTTGCGGTGGCAGTCTTTTCGCGAGGGAATGCAGCCACGTGGGGCGAACACTGGTATGGCGCAGGCCGCACGGTGGACAATTTGTTATATGTGCGTCTGGGCGCTGGGGTCGTTGCCGGGTTGGTGCTCAATGGCCAACCTTATTTAGGTCATACGTTTGGCGCGGGCGAAATGGGGCATATCACTGTCCAACCCGAGGGTGAACTTTGCCGCTGTGGCAATCGCGGCTGTCTGGCTACGGTCGTGTCCACGGACGCGCTGCTCAACCGTGTGCGCCAATTGCTGCGGCTCGACCCGGAGAATCCGCTCTGGTCGACTTGGGGCACACATTTTGATCACTTAACACTAGCCGATTTGGTCGCGGCTGCCGAGGCTGGCAGTTCAACGGCCAGGCAGGTTTTCGCCGAGGCGGGCCACTGGGTTGGCATTGCCTTGGCCTCGGTGATCAATCTGTTAAACCTGGAGATGATCGTCGTGGGCGGCCCTTTGGCGCTCGCCGGTGAGCACCTGTTGCAACCATTGCGGCAAGAAATCTTGCGCCGCGCCCTCCCCACCCATGTCGCGGCCACGAAGATTGTGGCTTCCCTACTGCGCGAAGATGCACCTGCTGTTGGCGCGGCCAGTCTGGTTTTGCATGAATTGTTCTCGCCGATTCCCCGCTCATCGACCCCAGTATTTTCACTCGACAAAGTGAGCTTGTTCGCCTGAGAACCTATCTGTAAACTGGTTGTGGCTTCCGAGACCAGGTGCACTAGCGTAAATTGGCGCAGAATCTACGGACAAGTTATAAGCAGAAGCGGGCAAACGAGGCACATTCATGGACAAGCGTTCGGACATTCGCGTCGAAGCGGTGCAGCTCCAGCTACGTCATGAACGATTGGCTACTCCACTCCAACTAAGCCGCGGCACGATCACCGACATTACATACGCGCAGGTTCAGCTCACCGTACGCACACGCGGCGGCCAGATCAGCCAGGGCACCGGCGCAATCCTCCTGTCGGATCTGTGGGCCTTTCCCGATCCCACCTATTCGCACGCGGAAAAAGATGCAGCCATGCGCACCTTGTGCGAGGCAGTGGCCGCGGCCTTGCGTACGGATGGGGATTATAGCGATCCGCTGGTGAAGGGCTACGCGCTCGAATCGCTGCTGCCCGCGCTGATCCGTGAGGTAGAAGCAAAATTGCCCTCTCTCGCGCCTGGTTCATTGCCCTATTTGGCTGCATTGATCTGTTGTGCCCCCTTCGACGCCGCGCTGCACGATGCATGGGGGCGGGCACTGGGGGGCGCGGTCTATCGCTTCTACACGGCGGATTACCTAAACGCGGACTTGGGCGCGTATCTTGGGGCAGCATTCGTAGGGAAATATCCCGCGGATTTTCTGGGGCAGCGCCGCTTGCGTTTGGGCGTCCAACATGTGATCGGCCTGCACGACCCATTGACCGGGGCCGCGGTCGATGAAAATGGCCCCCCGCAAGACCTCGTCGGCTGGATCCGGCGGGATGGTGTGCGCAATTTTAAGATCAAGATCCTTGGCCAGGATCCAGCCAACGATGCTCAGCGTATCAGCGCGGTTTACAATGCCGCGCTTGCTGCTGGCATTCCGGCGGCTGAAATCCACCTGGCGATTGACCCGAATGAAGCTTGTCCCGAGCCGGCAATGCTGCTGACAATGATCGAGATGATGACCGCAGAGAATCCGGCTGCGCTCGCCGCGTTGGATTATATTGAGCAGCCTTTTGCGCGTGACCTTACCAGCTATCGCTTTACGCTCCATGAACTGAGCGCGCTCAAACCGGTGATCATCGACGAGAGTTTGGAGCGAATGGAGAATCTGGCTCTCCTGGAAGCGCAAGGATGGTCGGGATTGGCCCTCAAGACCTGCAAAGGCCAGACCCATTCGCTCCTGGCCTATTGTTGGGGCAAGCAAAATGGCCTGTTTTTGACGCTGCAGGATCTGACCAACCCTGGTTTTGCCCTGGTGCACAGTGCCAATCTGTGTGCCGCGCTGACGCTCTCTGTGCCATATTTTGAAGCCAATGCCCGCCAATTTATGCCTGCTGCGTGTTGGGAAGCGCAAATCCTTTACCCTGAATATTTTCGTGTAGCGGAGGGTGATCTTTTGATGCCTGCCCGCGAGCCCTTGGGCTTGTATTGAACGGGCTCCCGCATTATTCATAATACGCTGGTAGCTGTTTCAGCGCTTGCCACTGCTCATTGTCATGACCGAAAATTACCAGCTCGATCTGTTCTCGTTCGACCAAATCCAGCAGTTTGATGCGACTGGCGCGGCTCTTTTCCCCGTCCGGTCTGCTCCAGTCGTCCTTCTCCTCACGGGTAAAGCCCGCACCGAAGGGGACAGCGTCAACCGTTAGCAGCACCGCACCGGTTTTGGGCAGCCGCACCAGCACCGATTGGTGTCCCGGCACATGCCCGCTCGTCTCAATCAATTCCAGCCCCGGCAGCAGCTCCGTGTCGCCATCCACCAGCCGGATCCGCTCCAGCGGCTGCGCCCATTCCGCGCGAATGGCGGCATAACGAGGGTTGCTCGCGGCATCCGCATGATGCGCACGCTGCACAACATAGTGTGCTTTCGTGAATGACGCATGTCTGCCAGCATGGTCGCCATCATAATGCGTCGAAATGACGATGTCGATGTCGTCCGGTTGTAAACCAATGCTCGCCAGTTGCTCGATAACATCCTGCCCATTCTCGAAACCGGCGGCATCTTCAGGGATAACCGCTGGCAGGCCGCTGTCAATCAGGATATTTTTACCCTCATTCGTCTGCACCAGATAACAAACAATCGGAATCTGATATTCTGGCACAGAGCCAACCTGCATCAGATACAGGCGCTTCACACGATCCTGGCTCATACGTCCCTCGGAATTGAAATCTATACGCTATATCACCATGACCAACACGCACGCCTCAAGGGAGGGTAGCGTCCTGCAATTGGCGCAATTTCCACACAAACGAATCAGTTACGGGTTCGACCATGTCGTAGGTGATCGCCTGGCCAGCCGCCACATCCACCTTGAGCCGGGCCCCCGCCGCGAGCCCGAGCGGCAACAACCGATCCTGCCGGGCGCTGGTTGCTTTTTCGCAAGAACCAACAATCGTATAGCCACCTCCGCCATCCAGAGTTTCGCCCTCTTCGAGATTGCGTTTGGCGACTGTCACACATTCGGCCATGGGCGTAGGCAGCGAAGAGGCGGTCGGCTGGCCGAGCAGCACAGCATTGGCAATCGAGATCGGCGCTTCGATGGCTACCAGATGATAGGGCCGCCACAGGGTGAAATTGTGCTGGTTGGCATTGGCCGTCACGTAATAACTTTGGAGATCCTCCTGGATAAACGGGTGATCGGTGCGGATTACACAGAAGACGCCCATGCCCAATCCGTTTGGCAGCAGCGTTTTGCCATCCGCGGCCACACTATTGGCCAATTCAACCACGCCGTGCTGGCTGAGCAAGCCCCCTTCGGATTGCAAACTGAAGCGTTCGGCAATCTCTTCGATGTTGACCGAAGGCTCGTGCATGTTGCGCTTGTCGGGTACCAGCCCCGCGGCGTTGGCGAGCGCGGTCATTTCGACTTGCGCTTTGGTGCCATCGCGGAACGAATTGTACATTTTGAGATTGATGTTGCGCCGTTGCAGCATCTCGTCGCTAAACCCGTAGCGTTCCTGCACCCCGTCGGGCGTCCCGATGGGATCATCCGCATACAAGATGGTGCCCCGCCCGGCCGCGATAATCTCGAAGCCCAGCGTGCGCGCCCACTCGATCAGGTTCATTGTGCAGCCGGGTTGGTCGCCATCCACCTGCGTATAGACCACCCCCGCGCTGTCGGCCAGCCGCCGCAAAATTGCGCCCACGGTGATGTCCGCCTCGACATTGACCATCACCACATGTTTGCGGTTGAGAATTGCCTGATAGGCCATGCGTGCGCCGGCTTCGGGCGAGCCCGTCGCCTCGACCACAACATCGATCTGCTCGCACTCGGCCACCAGTTGACCGTCGGGCACGAGCGCGCGACCGCCGCGGCGCAGAATATCGTTCAACTCGTTCAGATTGTGCGCAACGCTCACCGCTTCGGCGGGCAATCGACCGGCCTGGGTATAGGCGCGCCGCCCGCGTTCCAGATCCAACTCAGCGATGACGCTGACTTCCATGCCGCGCATTTGTGCCAATTGCGCGACCACGCCGCCGCCAAATTTGCCAGTCCCAATCAACCCGACGCGGATCGGGCGGTTTTCCGCGGCCCGCTGCGCCAATAAAGCACGAATCATTCGGTTCCTCCCGCAAAAGCCTGTTTTGAGTAAGGGGTAGCTCTCGTGAGTTTACCATAGGTGCGGAATTTCCCCTGTTTATGCGCCAGCCATGCAGCAATGAGCACAAGGTGATCGTCCAGCAATTGATTTGTCCAAACGGGGCAGGGGCTTGATAATGGGCACTTGTGCCATTTTTGTCGGTCAAATCCACTTCAGCCAGGCAGATTGTTTGTTCATGTTGACGAAATTGTATACCCAGCTTGAAGAGAATTTCCCCGCTGACCTCAAACGCCTGATCCCCAACGCGTGGCGGACATGGCTAGGCTATCAGATCAAAGTTGCCTGGCAGCCCCAACCACCCCGGCCCTGGGGACCGGTGGAGTTGGATCAGCCACTCACGTTGCCCGCCGGGGAAACCCTCAGCAGCATCTACGCCTATCTGGCGCGCTGGCACATCAAGGAGGATGGCCCTGGCCCGGAACGTATGGGCTATTTGAATGAGGCCCTCAAGCGCTTTTTGTATACGCTGCAATTGGTGCCAGCCGGGCAGGGGAAACTGCTGGAAATTGGGGGCAATCCTTATTTTTTGACCCTCTTGCTGATGCGCTTTCGCCAATATGAATTGACCTGCACCAACTATTTTGCCGAGGAATGGGGCAAACAAGCAACACAAACGCTGATCGACCAGGCAGGCAACGAGCAGCCCATTCACTTTGACCACTTCAACCTGGAAACCGAGCGTTTTCCTTACGCCGATGCCACCTTTGATGTGCTGCTGCTCTGCGAGGTATTGGAACACTTGACCCATGATCCGCAGGCTGCACTCCTGGAGATCAAACGGGTGCTCAAGCCCAATGGGACGCTGATCCTCACCACCCCGAATGTGGCTCGTCTGCAACATGTGATCCTGCTGTTGCAAGGCCGTAATATCTTTGACCAATACTCTGCCTACGGTCCCTATGGCCGCCACAATCGCGAGTATACGCAGCCGGAAGTGATCCGCCTGTTGGAGCATTTGGGCTTTCAGATCGAAGTCGCGAACACAGCCGACATCCACCCGCAAGGCCCGTATGAAGGAATTTCGCCCGCCTTGCTGGATGGGTTGATCCAACAACGGCGGGCGGAATTAGGCCACTATCAATTTGTTCGCGCCCGCAATGTCGGCGCAGCCAACCTGCAAAAGCCAGGCTGGCTCTACCGGAGCTATCCGGCCAGCGAACTGCTATAACGGGCAACGGACGACAGCCCATCTCCCGTCCCCCGTCTACTGGCTCGAAGCTTACCGCTCGATGGGCAGGCGAACGGCGTTCCCCCATTCTGTCCACGAACCATCATAGTTGCGCACATTCGGGTAGCCGAGCAGATAGGTCAGCACGAACCAGGTATGGCTGGAGCGTTCACCAATGCGGCAATAGGCCACCACATCATCCCCAGCATTTAAGCCAATTTCACCTTCGTAAATGGCCTTGAGCTCTTCCACGCTCTTGAAAGTGCCGTCGGTATTGGCAGCGCGTGCCCACGGCACATTCTTTGCCCCTGGAATGTGACCACCGCGCAACGACCCTTCCTGCGGATAGTTGGGCATGTGGAGCAATTCACCCTTGAATTCGCCGGGGCTGCGCACATCTACCAGCGGCTTCTTGGCCGCGATATGTTGCAGCACATCCTCGCGGAACGCGCGGATCTTGCTGTCGTCGCGAGCCGGCACCGGATAGTTGCTGGCCGGGTAGCTGGGCACTTCGGTGGTCAATTCGCGCTTCTCTTCCACCCATTTCAGGCGCCCCCCATCCATCACCTTGGCGTTGGTGTGGCCAAAGAGCTGGAAGACCCAAAACGCATAAGTTGCCCACCAATTGTTCTTGTCGCCATAGAAGATGACGGTCGTTTCGGGGGTGATGCCGTGGCGGCTCAGCAGTGCGGCGAACTTGTCTGGGTTGATATAATCGCGCACGGTGGCATCGTTGAGGTCGCTTTGCCAATCAATATGGACAGCGCCAGGGATGTGACCGGTGCTGTAGAGCAGAACATCTTCGTTGCTTTCGACCAAACGAATGTTTGGATCTTTCAGATTCGCGGCAACCCATTCGGTACTGACCAAAACTTCAGGATGAGCGTAATCACTCATGGGACGGATTCCTTTCCTCAGGACAGGCCTATCAGATTTGTAAAGAAGACAACGTAAAATGAACGCACATTCCCCAATCAAAACGACTGGACTCGCTGGCCCACTCGCCGCAAAGCGGATTATTGTCCATTCAGAAACAAGCTTACCTGATCGACCAGGGCCGGTTGTTTCATTTCAAATTGTTGAGCGACGAAAGGGTGAGAAATTGACAGGCGTGCACGCACTACTGCGCGACGCCCTGGCTACAGGCGCAACAGAAGGGGTAGGAGGTGGTACAGAAGCAGCTTTGAGGGAGTACGGCAAGACCCGCCGGGGTTCGGTTTGAACGATGGCTGGACCTATCTGTCTGGTAAGGCCGCCAGGCAAGCTGCTGCATGGCCTACTCCTTTCAATACTGCTGAGCCTCAAAAATGGAAATCACCAACCCGACCCAGTATAGTAGGCGAGTTGGTGATTGTCAAATTATTTGGGCAGATTATGATTGGACGGCAGCCAGATCACATTCGCGCCTCACGCATCACTCATGGCCATGCCCATGCATCGGCGTGTGGCGGTGAAAGATGCCGGCCTGGTGCATCCGTTGATGGAGCCGGTTATAGGCCCCTTCCAGGGTCGCCAGCATCTGTTTGAAGCGCTGGACATCGGGCCGCGGGGCAATCGTCTCCACATAGGCCATCGCCCCCTCGATCTGTTCGAGCACCGCGGTCGCATCCTGATGCGAAAAATGGGGCACACCGCCCACGGTGATCATCACCGCGCTGGTGTGGGCAGCAATTTCGCCCGCCTGACCGCGATAACTGCCGCGTACCCGCAAGGCAACCCACGTGGAGCTGCCAATGCTGATGGTGCTTTGGCCGCTGAGGCGTAATTGTCCGCCACCGCTTACCTGTTCGGCGACCTCGCCACCCACCACCACCTCTACCTCTTCGATGGGCAAGCTGACCGATTCGACCCGCCAGCTCACCGTGACTTGGCCGCCACTCGCGAGTAGCTCGATCCGCCCACCCGGGGCAATGCCTTCGACCAGGATTTCGGCCAGCGGGCCCACGGTCACAAAGGTATTGCCCGCCTTGACCGCGGCCATCCACGCTTCGTAATCAAAAGCACGGTCGCCGAGCTGAGCATAGGTACGGATGCCGCCCAGCAGCGATGAAGCCGCCATCTTGTCCGAGCCGCCGACCACCGGCACTTGGTAGCCCAGGTTGAGATAGCGATACCAATCCGCGATCCCATAGGGGTTGATCTGCCCATTGCCGGGAGCGAGCGGATTGAAGGTCATCAGTTCGATGCCATGCACCAGCCCCAGCACAATATCCGCGGCCCGTTCAAGTTGCGGATTGGGCGCGTGCGGCATGACCACCAGCCCGCCTTGATCGATGCAGCGTTGCGCCCATTCGGCCATGGTCACTTCGAGCGGGTCACCCAGGGCCGATTCACTGGGCCCGCCGCTACAGAGCGGATGGATCATCGCGCCGCGATAGCCCAAAAGTGAGATGTGGCCGAGCACTTGCATCCGGTTTTCAGTGCCCACCCGCACCAGAAACTCCCCATCGCCGCCAAAATCTTTGGCCCCCAGCGTGGTCTGGCCATCAAAATCGGTCACGTTGCTAAACATTTCGCCCCACTGGCTGGCCAGCAGGTTGACGACGTGCACTCCTTCGGCCTGGCCTTCGAGCAAGGCTGTGGTCGGGCTCAGAAAGTGGACATGGGTGTCCGCGGTGACCCACCCCGCCTCGCGCCACGCCAACACCTTCTCCAGCGGCAGGGTGAGTTCGCTCGTCTCGGCGGTGATCTCCAGTTTGCTGCGCAGCGGCTGCACTTCATAGCCTCGGGTGACCTCAACATAGACGGTGCCCAGGGGCAGATCCACAATACACTCGCCGCGGATGTAGGCATATTGATTGGCCGCGTTGACAAATTCGCCATAATTATCTTCAAACCAGTAGGGGTTGACTTTGCGGTGATTGCCGCGCGGGGGCAGGTATTCGCCGTGCGCACCGTGGAAATGGATCCGCACGGGCACTGGCTGGTGGGTGGCCGCATCCACGACGCGCACCGTCACCGGGCGCCGTGCTGGTTCCACGGTGATTGCCCGCTCGCGATTCGGCGCGGCCAGCTCGATCATCTCGTACTGGTCCGGGCCAGTGGGTACGTAGAGCCGCGCCTGCGGATGGGCCGCATATTCGACGATCACCGCCTGTTCGTTGGTGGCAGGCAGCACAACCGGCTCATCCCCCAGCCAGCGCGCTTCGTCGTAATCGAGCGCGGCGCGCGCGGAGATCACCTGGCCGAGGTCAATCTCTACGCCTTCCAGTTCGCCAATCGCGTTTAGTTTGACTTCGGGTGGTAGAGCCAGGCGGAGCTTCTGGCGTACCCCGCCGCGCAATGGGTGGCTGGTCACATCAGTCAGGGTGATGGCGAAGATCAGTGCTCGTTCGTGTTGCGGCTTGAGCAGCAGCCGCCGGATCGGCCGCTCTGGGTGGGGATTGGGCAGCGCGTAGATCCACAGATGGTCGCCCCGCGCCCGTTCGCGGCCCGAAACCTGACGAGTTTCGCCGCTACCATAGACATTTGTGGGTGGTTGCCCGATCTGCACTTGCTCGCTCAGGGTGTTAAATACCCCGGCTTTGCGGGCGGGCACGGCCAGAAAGGGGCTGGCTCCCCAGTTTGCGTGGCGCTGCTGGATGGCAAAACGGCGCAAGATCGGCGTGGTTTCGCGGCTTCCATCCGCATATTCAAGCGTATAATCGGCCACCAGCGTGCCCAATTCGTTGCCATCTACTGCCTGGTCCGCGAAACCAGTGCGGTAATTGGTTTTGCGATCTTCGACCAGGTGCAAAAAGAGCAGATAGCTCGCAGTCCGGTCGGCGAGGTCAATCGTCACCGGCTTCTCGTCAAGCAGAATGACATTGGCCTCATTGCGGCCACCACAAGCAAACGGCATACCCAAGTAGATCTGCTGGCCCGTCACCAGCGCGGGATCATCCGGTGCGCTGAGGGAGCCGCTGAGCGTTTGATGATCATGGTTGAAAGCGGCTGTCAACGGTAAGGGTGTAAAGTGCGGCGAGGCTGGGATCGGCATTAGGGTTGCTCCAAAGTTCAGGGTTTGGGTTCAAGGGTTAGGGATATGGGTTGCATCATACCGGAAGTGCGGCATATCGGCAACGCTGTGTGATTGACCTTGCATCGCTGTCGATTCTGGCCCATAATGGCAATTGTCAAGCAGTCGAGTGCCGCCCTGTTTGTCTGGAATTTCCTGTGTGATCGCAGACAAAATGGGCAGATCAACCAGTCGGAAGGTGAGTGGTGCCATGAATGGAGCAGTGGATTGGCAAGCCCTGCTGCGGCCCGAGGTGGCTGAGCTAGAAGAATACATCCCCATTTTGCCGTTCGAGGTGTTGAGTAAGCGGCTGGGGTTGCCGCCCGCGCAGATCGTCAAACTCGACGCCAACGAGAATCCCTATGGGCCGCTGCCCGCGGTCGCCGAGGCGCTGGCTGAATATCCCTTTTATCACATCTACCCCGACCCCGAGCACACCGAGTTGCGGGCCGCGCTCAGCGCGTTTGTTGGTGTGCCCGCCGAGCATATTTTGCCGACCCATGGCGCGGATGAAATGCTCGATTATCTCTGCAGGCTCTTTTTGCGCCCGGGAGATGCGATCCTGAATCTGCCGCCGACCTTTGGCATGTATAGCTTTGATGCTGGTCTGGTCAATGGCCGCGTGATCGACGTTTGGCGCAAGCCCGACTATTCGCTGGATGTGCCCGCGATCCGCGAGCAGATCGCACAAGCCGCTGCTGAACCCGCCAACGGGCAGATCAAGCTGCTCTTTCTTACTTCGCCTAACAATCCGTCGGGGAACTGGCTGCCCGATGAGGAGCTCACAGCCCTGTTGGAGCTACCGGTGATGGTGGTGCTGGACGAGGCCTATGTGGAATTTGCCGACCACCCCAGCCGCGCTGATTGGGTGTTGCGCCACGATAATCTCGTCGTGTTGCGCACCTTTAGCAAGGCCGCGGGCATCGCGGGGTTGCGCTTGGGCTATGGCATCGCGCCGACCTGGCTGATGGCCCAACTATGGAAATTTAAGCAACCCTACAATGTCAATGTGGCTGCAACCGTCGCCGGGCTCGCCAGCCTCCGCCACGCTGATCAGATCCAGGCCGTGGTGAAGGTGATCAGGCAAGAACGTGCGCGGCTCTTTGCGGCCTTGCAACAGGTGCCGAGCCTTGAGCCGTTGCCCAGCCAGGCAAATTTTATCCTCTGCCAGGTGGTGGGACGCAGCGGTCGCGAGCTCAAACAATTGCTCGAACAGCAGGGGATTTTGGTCCGCTACTACAACAAACCAGGGCTGGAGAATTGTATTCGTATCTCGGTGGGGCGCCCCGAACAGACCGACCGCTTACTCACCGAACTCCATCTTCTGGCCTGAATCACGAGGAATTTGCTCATGCAAACCACAGCGATCGTTCGGCAAGCGCAGGTCGAACGCAAAACCAAAGAGACCCAGATCTCCGTTGCGCTGAAAATCGACGGCAGTGGCCGCGCCGACCTAAACAGCGGCATCGGCTTTTTGGATCACATGTTAAATTTGTTTGCGGGCCATGGCTTGTTTGATCTGGTGGTGCAGGCACAGGGCGATCTGCACATTGACGAGCACCACACCGCGGAAGATGTGATGATCTGCCTGGGGCGGGCGCTCGATCAGGCGCTGGGTGATCGCCGTGGCATTGTGCGGACCGCGCACAGTTTTGTGCCCATGGATGAAGCCCTCGTCCTGGTGGCGCTTGATCTCAGTGGGCGGCCCTATTCGGTCTTTGAAGCCGAATTTGCCACGCCCCGGGTCGGGCAGCTCGGCACCGACCTGATCGAACACCTCTTCGAGAGTTTTGCCTTCCACGCCCGCATCAACCTGCACGCCAAAGTGCTCTATGGGCGCAACGACCATCACAAGGTGGAAGCCCTCTTCAAAGCGCTGGCGCGTGCGCTGGACGCGGCCACCCAATTCGACCGCCGCCGCGGGGATGTGCCCAGCACCAAAGGCTCGTTGACCGTCTAGGTAAAACTAAAAACTGCTTGGAAACCGCAGATTCTAAAGATTACACAGATTTTGGGGTTTCGTCTTGAGAATCTGTGTAATCTTTGCAATCTGTGGATAAGACTTTTTAACTGTGGATTTCACAAGGTTTCTAATTGATCCAACACTTGCTGCAGATCGGTGGGGAGCGGGGCAACAAACTCGCGCTCTTCGCCGCTGCTGGGGAGGCGAAATCGCAGCCGATGCGCGTGCAGAAATTGGCGCGGTACCGGCAGACGGGGACGGCGATAGCCGTACAACGTATCGCCCACCACGGGGTGTTTGTACCAGGCCAGATGCACCCGAATCTGGTGGGTGCGCCCGGTGTGGATCACAACGCTGATCAGGCTGAAGTTGGCGCGGCCCGTGTTGTCGCGGATCGCGGTAGCGTAAGAGCCGAGCAGCCGATAATCGGTGAGTGCTGGTCGGCCACGCGCCTCCCCCGTGACTGGATCGGGCGGGAGTACGGCCTGGCGTAAACGGTCGGTTGGGTGGCGCCCAATCGGGGCATTGATGCGGCCTTGCGCGGGTTCGATCTGCCCTTCCACCAGTGTAAGATATTCCTTGTGAACCGTGCGTGCCTTGAATTGTGCCTGCAGATGACGATGCGCGGTGTCGGTTTTGGCGACCACGATCACACCGGAAGTCTCTTTGTCCAAACGATGCACAATCCCCGGGCGCCGTTCCCCGCCCACGCCTGCCAGATCGGGGCTGTGGTGCAATACCGCGTTGACCAATGTCCCCTCTGTGTGGCCCGGCGCAGGATGCACCACCAACCCGGCTGGTTTATCGATCACCAGCAGATCGTCATCCTCGTAGAGAATCGACAAAGGCAGATCCGCAGGTTGCAAGGAGAGATCCACGGGCGCGGTCGGTGGGGTCACCGTGAGTGTGTCGTCCAACTCCAACCGGTAGCTGGCCTTGCCCACTTTTTCGCCGACCTTCACCAGCCCGGCATCGATCCAGCGTTGGATCTCGCTGCGGCTGCGTTCGGGGAGCTGGTTAGCCAGCCAGCGATCCAACCGCTGCCCAGCATCCGCGTCGCCAATGATAAAAGTCAGCGCGCTGTCGGCGGCTGGTGGCAGAGTGCTCATCGGCTAGGAGGGCTCAGGTGGGGCATTCTCGATTGGCTGTTCGCTGCCGCTCTGGCTGTTCCTGGCCTGCTGCATATCTTCCCGGATGAGGTAGATGCCCAGCGCGATGACACCGATGACAATGCTGCTGTCGGCGATGTTATAGTTTGGCCAATAATAGAGGCCAGGGATGCCCATTTTGATAAAATCGGTGACATAGCCCTGCATCAAGCGGTCGATCAGGTTGCCCAAAGCGCCGCCCAATTGTAGCCCCAGGAGCACGCGCAGCAACCGCTGCGATGGATCCAAGGTGCGTGCATAAAACAAGATCGCCACGCCAACCACGACCGCGATGATCACAAACAGATTGCCTTGATTTTGCAGAATCCCAAAGGCCGCCCCGTAGTTGTGGACATGTTCAAAAACAAAATATTCGCCCAAACTGGGGAGTGGGATCATATAGGTGTAATCGGGAATATTGCTCCGCACCCAGCCTTTGGTCCACTGATCCAGCCCAATAATCACAGCAGCGACAAGCAGGATCAACCAAACCCGTTGCCACCAATTGCCTAATGCTTGCATCTTGAATCCTTTCCAGTAAAATCGTGCTTATTATTGTAATGCATCTGCCCGGTAAATGGTGAATTGCCCAAGCTGTGCTATACTGAGCCAATAAACAAATGTTCTTTACAGGGTAGGAGAGGCTTATGCCGCGTGAAGTAACCATCGCTTTGGTGCAAATGGAGCCCATTTTGGCCAATACCGAAGCCAATTTACGCAAGATGGGTGACTTTGTCGAAAAAATTTGCAGTGAACAAAAAACCGATTTGATTATATTCCCGGAATTGAGTTATACCGGCAACGAACTTGGCCTGCGCGCCACCGATCTGGCCGAACGGGTGCCCGGCCATGCCAGCAATTATCTGGCCAAACGGGCGAATGATTTTCAGACCTACATCGTCTTTGGGTTGGTGGTCAAAGAAAAGGTCGAGAGCATTTTGTACAATGGCCTGGTCTGTCTGGGGCCAGAAGGTGACCTCGCTGGCGATTATCGCAAGGTTCACTTATTGGGCGAAGAACGCCAGGTCTATCGCAATGGCTTCCGCTTTGTCACCGTGGAGACCGAATGGGGCCGTTTTGGTCTGACGCTGGGCACTGATCTGGCTTTTCCCGAAGCCGCGCGCAGCCTGACGCTGGATGGTGCCGAGTTGATCGTGGTCAGCGCTAACTGGGAGCAGGCCCAGGCCGAATCGTGGCGCGCACACCTGATCAGCCGGGCGTGTGAAAACTCGGTCTTTGTGGCGGCTGCCAACCGCATCGGCGAGGAGCCAACCCGCCATTTCTCGGGCGATAGCCTGCTGGTCGGGCCGCGGGCCGAAGTCTATACCGTTCTCGAAGAGCCAATCGAAGGCTATGCAGTGGCGACGATCGATCTGGATGAAGTGCGCCAGGTGCGTGAAGATCGCCAGTTGATCCAATATCGGGAGCCGATGGCCTATCGCTCGGTCGTCAAGAAATATTAAGCGCCTATCCGTAAATGGTGCAGCGTTCGAATCCGAGCTTACCAGCATGAAGGCTTACCAGCATAAAGTGGCGCAGAAGTTGCGGATCAATGCTACGCACAACGCGAAGCACGACGTAAAACCAAACAGAAACGAGGATTGTGCGGTTTGATGCAGAGTGGTGAATGGCAGACACTTTCCCACATGACCGATTACCGGTCGCAATTGTTCGATAAAATGCTGGTGGAACGTGCTACTTGGGCCAAAACCGCAGCGACCCAGTGGCTCGGCAAAACGATTGTCGCCGCCCCTGGCTATGTCTGGGTTCGGTTTTGGCCCACTGACGGCGAAGAACCGATCGAGAAGTATTTTGATGCCGCGCACCAGCTGATCGGCTTTTATATTCCGCTCTGTATGCCGACGCAGCAGCGGGGTGATCGTTTGGTTGCCCACCGCCTGCTGCTCGGGTTGTGGTTGAGTAACACCGGCCAGGTGACCGTTTTGGGCGAGGGTGCATTCGAACAGGCTGTTGCCAACCGGAAACTGGCCCCGGTTGAGATCGAACACGCCGAGTTTCGCATCCGCACGCTCACCTTCGAAATCCACCGTAAACAATTCCCGAGTGGCCTCGTTCGCACCTTTGCCCTTGCCGAAGCCGGTGAGCATAATCCGTAGAAAGCGCTCAAAATCGCTGGTAGCTCGTGGGCACCTGGCCCCCACAACCAGCGAGGCACCGAGATTTTGAGATACGTTCAAGTCCTAACCATCCTCTCTCAGCAAGGAACCTCGAAGATGATCGCAATTGTCGATTATGGCGTGGGTAATCTCCGCAGTGTCTTCAAAGCCTTTGAAACCGTTGCCACCCCCCTGCACATCCCTGTTGATATTGTCGCTGCTCCTACCGATTTTACGCGCTGGCGCGCGGTTGTTTTGCCCGGCCAGGGTGCCTTTGGTGATAGTGTCAACAACTTGCGCCGCGGCGGCTTTGAAGCGCCACTGCTGGACGCTGTTCAGGCCGGTTTGCCGCTCCTTGGGATCTGTGTCGGGATGCAACTGCTCTTTGATGAGAGTGAAGAGATGGGCCACCACGAAGGGTTGCATATCATTCCGGGCAAAGTGCGCCGCTTCCCAGCCAACATGACTGATCCCTTCACGGCAGGGCGCGCCTTGCGCATCCCCCAGATCGGCTGGAACCAATTGCATCATCAAGCGGCAGACCCGCTGCTGGCAGATGTGCCTGACGGTGCTTACGCCTATTTTGCGCATAGTTATTATTGCGATACGGTGGATGCGATCCTGGCCACCACCGATTATGGCATCGAGTATCCCAGCATTGTGCGCTATAAAAATGCCTGGGGCATTCAGCCGCACCCCGAAAAGAGCCACACCGTTGGCCTGCGTATTTTGGCGAATTTTATGCGGATGGTGGCTGGCGAGCAGGTTCAGCCTGCGCAGTTGGCCCGCGCGGCCTGAACCGGTGATGCAAACCCAATGTCCGACAGACCTCCCACGCAGCTTTACCTGATCACCCACGCCCATACGCAGATCGATGCTGGCGTGGACGCAACCCGTTGGCACCTTTCCCCGCGGGGCCAGGTCCAGGCGCACCGATTGGCTGAGCAACCTTTCTGGCCGCAGGTGGATCAGATCATCCTGAGCAGCGAAGCCAAAACCAGATTGACGATCGCGCCGGTCTTGATGCAGCGTGACCTGCCTGTGATCATGGAGCCTCAGTTCGACGAATTGCGACGTCCGGGCTGGGTGGAAGATTATCAGGCCCAGGTGGCGCAAGCATTTGCCCTGCCCGACCAACCCGCGGGTGAATGGGAATCTGCCGCCCACGCTCAACAGCGTATGGTGCATGGCATTGCCGCACTGGGCCGCCGCTTTGCCGGGCAGACCCTGGCCTTGGTCGGCCATGGGTTGACGCTGAGTCTCTATCGAGCTGCGTTGTTGGGGCAAAGTCGCGTGATCCTGGCCGAGTGGCAGCGTCTGAGTTTTGCGGCTGTGGCCTTGGTTGAACTGGAAACAGGCCGGTTGCTGCAAGATTTTCGCGCCGTGGCCGGTGAATCGCCACGCGGGCATTGATCCCGATTGGCCCGGCCAGGAGGGATTCGGCATAAATTGCCAACGCGGATGGGATGTTACGTTTAGCGCATCTGGCTTGTGGTAGAGTGAGGGTGATTGACACTTGTGGTCTGGGCAGAGGCTGCAAGTATACGCAAGTCGTATTGGTAAACGAGCGTTGACATAACCCCTCGTCGGGCCACAGAGGAATAGCGCAAGAAATATGATCATTTACCCTGCTATTGAGCTGCGCCGTGGGCGCTGTGTTCGGTTGCGTTCTGGTGAGCACAATGCAGAAATCCCAGTAGACGAAGAGCCTGTTTCATTGGCGAGTCGCTGGGCGAACGAAGGTGCGGAATGGCTCCACCTGGTCAATTTGGATGGCCCAGTGGGTGCCACCAGGTCCCACCTGGCCATGCTCCATCGTTCGCCGAATATTCTGGTGCAGCGGCCTGGTTATAGCAAACCTGCCACGCCTGAGGCTGATCTGCTCAACCAATTGCCCGTGAATCTCTGTCGCCTGCGCGAGATCCGCCGCGCGGTGTCCATCCCCATCCAGTTTGACGGCGGTGTGCAGACCCTGGACGACATTCGCCTGGCTCTGGAATTGGGTGCCGATCGGGTGGTCCTAAACGCCACGCTCCTGGCCCAACCAGCCCTGGTGAGCGAGGCCCTGGAGCTGTGGGGGCCAGATCGCCTCGTGATCAGCTTCGACAGCCGAGCAGGCCAGGTGATCATGCCCGACTCGCTCTTGGGCAGCACGTCGGAGGTGACCGAGCTTGGGCACCGCTTGAAGGCCATGGGCATCCAGCGGGTGATCTACACCGAGCGCACAGCGGGTGATGAGCTCAATCACTGCCCCATCGAAGCCGCAGCCCGTTTGGGGGATATGACCGATCTGCAGATCATTGTCAAAAGTGGCAATGCCACTCTGGAAGAGATCGAGCGGCTGCAAGCGCATGAACATTACAACATCGAGGGCGCGATCCTCGACCAGGCGCTGGATACTGGCCAGCTTGCTCTGGCGGATGCCATTGCCATTGGCCATCGCCCGTTGGTCCGCCACAGTGCGGGGATTGTGCCCTACCGGCGTACCGAGAACGGCATTGAATTTTTGCTGCTCTTCAATCTCTTCTTTGAACAATGGCAATTCCCGCGCGGGGGCCTGCACAAAGATGAAAGCGCGCCCACCTGTGCGCTGCGCGAGTTCACCGAAGAGACCGGCTTGACCATTCTGCAACTTCACGAAGGTTTCCGTTCTGAATTGCATTACACTGCGCGCATTCGCCATTATGAAATCGAGCGCTTTGTGGTCTATTTCCTGGCCGAGACCGCCAATCAAAAAATTCAATTAGGCCACGAAAACCATAGCGAAGCGCGCTGGCTCAACCCCGCTGAAACCTGGGCGCTGCTCACCGAGACCTCGCCCGAGCAGTTGCCTGCCTTCGACGCTGCCATGGCCTATCTACAATTAACCATCTAACTAACCTGCAAAATCAGCTTTGCGCAACCGCACGATAGGTGATTCAACATGCTTGCCAAGCGTATTATTCCCTGTTTGGATGTCAAAGAAGGCCGCGTGGTCAAAGGCATCAACTTTGTTGATCTGATCGACGCTGGCGATCCTGTGGCCCAAGCCCAGGTGTACGATCAAGCCGGGGCAGACGAATTGGTCTTTCTCGACATCACTGCTACCCACGAAGCACGCAACACGATGATCGATGTGGTGCGCCGTGTGGCCGATAGCGTCTTTATTCCCTTCACGGTCGGTGGTGGCATCCGCACGGTGGAGGATATGCGCGCCCTGTTGCTGGCCGGGGCCGACAAGGTGAGCGTCAACAGCACCGCTGTGCGCAACCCCACTGTCCTGACCGAAGGCGCGATCCGCTTTGGCAGCCAATGTATTGTCTGCGCCATTGATGCTCGCCGTCGGCAGGGAGATGAGTTGGCGGCTCGCGGCCCCGGCTGGGATGTCTATGTCAATGGTGGGCGCATCAATACGGGGCTGGATGTCGTTGAGTGGGCGCTCAAGGCCGAACAGGCGGGCGCAGGAGAATTGTTGCTCACGTCGATGGATGGTGATGGCACCAAAGAAGGCTACGATGTGACGTTGACGCGCGCGGTCAGCGATGTCGTGCAGATCCCCGTAATCGCCAGCGGCGGCGCAGGCAAGCCCGACCATTTTGTGGCGGCCCTGACCGAGGGCGGTGCTGCCGCAGCCTTGGCGGCCAGTCTTTTTCACTTCAAAGAATTGAGCATCATGCAGGTCAAGGAACATTTGCGCGCAGCAGGCGTCCCGGTGCGCATCCCCGTGGCTGATCCGGCACTGCGGGGGCAGCATGAGTGAATCTCAGACCCTCACCCTGGAAGCGGGGCTGCACCTGATCAACTTTGATGCAGCGGGGCTGGTGCCCGCGATCGTGCAGGATGCCCACACCAATCAGGTGCTGATGCTGGCGTGGATGAATGCGGAAAGTCTGCGCCGCACCTTTGCCTTGGGGGAAACGGTCTTTTGGAGCCGCAGCCGCCAGGAATTCTGGCACAAAGGCGCGACCAGTGGCAATGTGCAGCGGGTGATCGAAGCGCGGGTCGATTGTGATGGTGATGTGCTGCTCTTCCTGGTCGACGCGGCTGGGCCGGCCTGCCATACCGGGGCCGTGAGTTGCTTTTTTCGGACCCTGGAGTAGGGTATGCAACGCAACCAGCCGCTCTGATTTTTGGGTCGAGCGGCCAGGTAGGCATACAATGAACTGAACGATTGATCGTAATTGATCATAGAAGTGACGCACTTCAACAGCGAACGGGCTTGACCCCAGACCTGTTCGCCCAAGTGGGACTATCATCGAGAAAGTATTTTATGCCCATGAGTAACACATTACAAACGCTCTTCACCACCATCAAAGAGCGCCAGCAAAATGCGCCCTCAGGCTCATACACCGCCCAATTGTTTGCCCAGGGCGAAAATGAGATCCTCAAAAAAATGGGCGAAGAGGTGATCGAAGTGATCGTCGCGGCCAAGAGCGAAGGCGATGATCGCATCATCTACGAACTGGCCGACGTCTTTTATCACAGCTTGGTGTTGTTGGCTGCTCGCAACATCGAATGGCGCGAGATCGAAGCCGAGTTGGCGCGGCGGATGAAATAGCCATTTATGATGGTATGAACAGGTGTCAAGGTTGCCTCGGGCTGATTTCCGGGGCATTTTTATTGGTGAAATTTTGGCCAAATGGTAGACTAGATCGGCGGCGCAGGATCGATCTGAATGAGGAGACCTTCCGATGACCAGGGATAACCGTGAGCGAAGCCAAGCCACGCGTACCGGCAGCCCGGTGAATGGCAGCGCGGGCAATAGCAATACAACCAACGGCGTGCTGAGCCGGTCACGTGCCGAAACACTTTTTGCCAAAGAGGCGCTTACCTTTGATGATGTTTTGTTGGTGCCTGGCTATGCCGAGAAATTACCCTCGGAAGTGGATCTGCACACCCGATTACATGACCGGCTGCAACTCAACATTCCGGTGATCAGCGCGGCGATGGATACAGTCACCGAAAGCGAGCTGGCAATTGCGCTGGCGCGTCAGGGTGGGCTGGGGGTGATTCACCGCAACCTGACCCCCGAGCAACAGGCCGAAGAAGTGGATAAGGTCAAACGCAGCGAAAGCGGCATGATCGTCGACCCGATCACGCTCTCTCCCGACGCGACGCTGGGCCAGGCCGAAGCGCTGATGAGCCGCTATCGCATCAGCGGCGTGCCCATTACCATTGAAAGCGGCAAATTGGTGGGCATCTTAACCAATCGCGATGTCCGCTTTGCCAACGATTACAATCGCCCGATTCGGGATTACATGACTTCGGAAGGGTTGATCACCGCCCGGATTGGCACAACCCTGGCCGAGGCGCAGGAGATCTTGCACCGCTATCGCATTGAAAAATTGCCCTTGGTGGATGACCATGGTTATCTCAAGGGGTTGATCACCTACAAAGATATTCTCAAGCGCGAAGCCTACCCCCACGCGGCCAAGGATGAGCAGGGGCGCTTGTTGGTGGCCGGCGCGATTGGGGTGGGCGCAAGTAGTTTGGCGCGCGCAGCCGCGCTGGTCGAAGCCGGGGTCGACGCGGTGGCGCTGGATACCGCCCACGGCCACAGCAAAGGGGTGCTCGAAACCATCCGGGGCGTGCGCAGCCGATTCCCCACGTTGGTGATCCTGGCCGGGAATGTGGTCTCTCCCGAAGGTGTCCATGCGCTGGCCGAAGCCGGTGCGGATGTGGTCAAGATTGGCGTCGGCGCTGGCTCGATCTGCACCACGCGCATTGTCAGCGGCGCGGGGATGCCGCAATTGACCGCCATTGCCGATTGCACCGCGGCCGCGCACGAAGCAGGCGTGACTCTGGTCGCCGATGGTGGCATCCGCTACAGTGGCGATATTACCAAAGCTTTGGCCGCGGGAGCCTCGGCGGTGATGTTGGGGAGCCTGCTGGCAGGGTTGCACGAATCGCCGGGCGAGATTGTGATCCACGAAGGGCGCTCGTTTAAGGAATATCGCGGCATGGGCAGCCTGGCCGCGATGCGAGGCCGGGCACGCGATCGTTATCAGTCGGGGCAGAGCGGCGATGGTGCCAGCCCCGATGTTGGGGGCAAATTGGTGCCCGAAGGGATCGAAGGCCAAGTCCCCTACAAGGGACATCTGCGCGATTTTATCTTTCAATTGATGGGTGGTTTGCGCAGTGGGATGGGCTATGTTGGGGCTGGGAGTATTCCCGATCTGTGGCAGCGAGCGCGGTTTGTGCGCATCAGCGCGGCGAGCTATCAAGAGAGCCACCCCCACAGCATCACCATCACCAAAGAAGCGCCGAATTATCAAATTCCACAAAGTTCGTCACGCCGGGTATAGCCAATGGTCTCTCAATCGCAGCTACGTTTCGCCGGAAAGGCGGCGTTGATCACCGGCGGGGGCACAGGTATTGGCGCGGCCATTGCCGAACAGTTGGCACGTGAAGGCGCGCAGGTCGCAATTTGTGGACGCCGCGCCACGGTCCTGGAGCAGACTGCCGCCCGCCTCACCGAGCAAGGCCTGACTGTGGTCGCGCTCGCGGGGGATGTGGCCAGCGATGCTCCCCACCTCGTGCGCACAACGATCGAGCAGTTTGGGCGGCTGGATGTACTGGTCAACAATGCCGCGCGTTCCGCAGGGCTGAGCCTGGACGATATGGAGATGCAGCATTGGCGCGAGGTGTTGGCGATCAATCTGGACGCGGCTTTTGAATTGGTGCAGCAAGCCTTGCCCCATCTGATCGCCACCCGCGGCAATGTTTTGCACATCAGCAGTATTGGCGCTGTGGCCGGTGAGTTTGATGATATTGCCTACGCGGTCAGCAAGGCTGGCCTGGAAGGCTTCAGCCGTCGATTGGCGCTTGAGGTGGCCGAACATGGCGTGCGTTCCAACATCATTCGCCCGGGGCTGATCCGCACCGAGGCCTTTGCCACCATGCCGAGCGACTTTTTTGCCACGCAAATCCCGCTGATTCCATTGCAGAGTTTGGGGGAACCAATCGATATTGCGCGCGCCGCGGCCTTTTTATGCTCGGATGACGCCCGCTTTATCACCGGCGCGGTCCTGACCGTGGATGGCGGAGAGTCTGCCAAGTGATTGGAAGCAGGGAAACCAGTAGACAGGGCACCAGGTACAGGCAGAAGAACCAGCTGTATCCCGTGCATCCCTGGACACTCAGATTTTTATCAGCAGGTTGTTTTTCCACCGACCCGTTTTAAACGAGGAAAGCAGAACGAGGAAAGCCGTATGCCAGTTACAGCAGTCGTCGGCGCACAGTGGGGCGACGAGGGCAAAGGACGGATCATCGACAATCTAGCGCAAGATGCCAACCTGGTCTTTCGGTTCCAGGGGGGCGACAACGCTGGTCACACGGTGGTCAACGATTTTGGCAAAAACATACTCCATTTGGTGCCCTGTGGCATCTTTTATCCCCATGTGACCAACATCATTGGCACTGGCTGTGTTGTCAATCCGCAATCGCTGCTGGCCGAGCTCGCTGCGCTGGAAGCGGTCGGGGTGAATACCGACAAGCTGCTGATCAGCAATCGCGCGCATTTGCTGATGCCCTATCACCGTCTGCTGGACGAGCTGGAAGAAAGCGACCGCGGCACCGACACCATTGGCACGACCAAACGGGGGGTCGGCCCAGCCTACGCCGATAAAGCCTCTCGCTCTGGCTTGCGCATGGGGGATCTGTTGCAGCCGGACTGGTTGGAAAGCCGGTTGGATAGCGCGCTGCGCACGATCAATCGCAAGATCGAGATCCTCGGGGGCACCCCGGTGGATGGCCGCGAGCTGTTCGCGCTCTGCATGGACTATCGCGACAAGCTGGCCCATCGCATTGTCGATACGGTGCCGCTGCTCCGCAAGGCGCTGGCCAATGATGAGCAGATCTTGCTGGAAGGGCAACTGGCCTTGATGCGCGATTTGGATTGGGGTATCTACCCCTATGTCACCAGTAGCAACCCGTCGGCGGTGTATGCCAGTGTCGGCGCTGGGCTGCCCGCCCGCAGCATCACCGATGTGGTGGGGGTGGTCAAGGCCTATAGCTCGTGTGTGGGAGATGGCCCTTTCCCAGCCGAGCTGCACGACGCCGATGGAGAAAAGCTGCGCACCGTGGGGCAGGAATTTGGCGCAACCACGGGCCGACCGCGCCGCTGTGGCTGGTTTGATGCGGTGGCCGTCAATTATGTGGCCTGGCTCAATGGCATGACCAAGCTCGCCATTACCAAGATCGACGTGCTCGATGAATTTGAGCGGCTGCGCATCTGCACGGGCTATCGGCTGCCCAATGGCGATGTGGTCACGGATACCATGCCCGATACCCCGTTGCTCTATGAAGCCCAGCCAATTTATGAGGAATGGGAAGGCTGGCAAAGTTCGACTCAGGCGTGTCGCCGCTGGTCTGACTTGCCTCCCCAGGCGCAACGCTATATCGAGCGTTTGCGCGAATTGGTGGGTGTGCCGGTCGCGCACGTGTGCGTTGGCCCCAAGCGTGAGCAGATGTTTACACTGTAGATGGTTGACGCAGGGTAAGCGTAGGTGAAAAATGACCAAAGAACCACGAGTCGCTATTCAGTATTGCACCCAATGTCGCTGGTTGTTGCGCGCCGCCTGGATGGGCCAGGAATTACTCACAACCTTTGAGCAGGATCTGGGAGAATTGGCACTGCTGCCGGGCAGCGGCGGCGTCTTTGATATTTATATCGGCAGCGAACGCATTTGGTCCCGGGCCGAGCAGGGGCGCTTCCCCGACATCAAAGAACTCAAGCAACTGGTGCGCAACCAGATCGCGCCGCACAAAGCGCTCGGTCATAGCGAACGACCGGCGGTCCCGGCTGTATGAGCCGCCAACGCCTGCGCGATTTGGGCATTCGGATTGGGGACCTGCCGCCTGGTCCCCAGAATGCCATCACCGATGTGCCGGGTGTCCTGGTCGGCCATACCACGCTGATCTACGACGAGCCGCGTGTCGCCCGTACCGGGGTCACGGCCATTGTGCCGTGTGACGGGAACATCTTTCGCCAGCAATGCTTTGCCGCCTATCACTCCTTCAATGGCAATGGCGAATTGACGGGCGTGCATTGGCTTGAGGAATCGGGCTTGCTGGGCACGCCGATTGCGATCACCAACACGCACCAAGTGGGCGTTGTGCGCGATGCACTCGTGGCCTATATCACCACCCACGAACCGGAATCTAGCTGGCTGTTGCCGGTGGTGGCCGAAACGTATGATGGCTGGCTCAACGACATCAATGGCTGGCATGTCACGCAGGAGGCTGTCTTTGCGGCCCTGCAGAATGCCCAATCGGGGCCGGTGGCGGAAGGGAATGTTGGCGGTGGTACGGGCATGCTCTGCCACGGTTTCAAGGGCGGCATTGGCACCTCCTCGCGCCGGGTTACCCTGGCGAACCAAACCTATACCGTCGGCGTATTGGTGCAGGCCAATTATGGGCGGCGAGAACATCTACGCGTGGATGGTGTGCCGATTGGCAGACTGATCCCCGTGAGCGAAGTGCCCGATCCGTGGGGCGCGCCCCGCGACGAAGGCTCGATTATCATCGTAATCGCCACTGATGCGCCTTTGTTGCCTGGGCAATGCAAACGCCTGGCGCAGCGGGCCACAATCGGGTTGGGGCGGGTTGGTGGGTATGGCCACAACGGTAGCGGGGATATTTTCCTGGCCTTTGCGACCGGCAATCGTATCCCCCACAACAGCTCAACACCGGTGACGCTCCAAATGCTGCCCCATGCCCAGATGGACGCGCTCTTTGTTGCCACAGCCGACGCGGTCGAGGAATCGATCCTCAACGCGCTGACCGGGGCCGCAACAATGAGCGGTTTTCAGAACCGGGTGGCCCACGCCATTCCGTTGGATCGCCTGCGCAACCTGATGGCGCAGCATCGTCCACATTCTTGATGGCAAGCGCGGGGTTTGCCCGCTATCCGATCCGCGCTTCGGGGCCGAGCAGCCCCCATTCAACTTTACTTACCCACCAGGCTTAGAGCACATAAGGATCTGAGCCGCCACGACCGCCACCGAGCACTCGCCCACAACCATCTATGACACAACCTGTTGACTCCGTACCTGCCCCCACACGCTGGCGACGACGTTTGGGCTGCCTGCTTGGTGGCCCCTTGCTCCTCTTGATCGGCCTGATCCTTGTCGGAGTCATTTACCAGGCCGTGGGTGCTGCGGCGGATCAACGGCGTTTCCCGCCACCCGGCGAGTTGATCGCCGTCGCTGAGCATCGGTTGCATCTCTATTGCACGGGTACGGCCAGGGCCGAAGCCCCTACCGTGATTCTTGAGACGATGTCGGGGGGGATGTCGCCCTATTGGGCATGGGTGCAGCCATTGATCGCGGAACAGACGCGCGTCTGCTCGTATGATCGGGCTGGCCGGGCGTGGAGCGAACCCACAACGCAGCCACTCTCGCTGGCGCAGACCGCGGCTGATTTGCACAGTCTCTTGCAGGCGGGGAGCGTGCCCGGCCCTTACCTGTTGGTCGGCCATTCACTTGGTGGTGTGTATGCGCGCCAATTTGTTGCCGACCACCCCGATGAAGTCGTCGGTCTGCTCCTGCTCGATGCCTCGCACCCCGAGCAGCTTGCGCGGTTTCCAGAACTCCAGGCCGAGTTGGACCAATTTACAGCGCTTGCTCGCTGGTTCCCGCCCCTGGCCCGGCTGGGGCTCTTTCGCTTCTATTTCGCGACCGGTGGCGAATTGGATTTTCCGGATCTGCCCGAGTTGCACCATGCCCAGACCAGTGCTTTCTGGTCGGACCCAACTTTCTTGCAGAGTCAACAAGCTGAAAACCTCGCTGCTCCGGCAATCTATCAGGCGGCATTGCACTTGGGCGATCTTGGTGATCTGCCCCTGTTTGTGCTGAGCGCAGGCAGCAATCAACCCGCGTGGTGGGCTGAATTGCAAGCCGAGTTGCCCGGCCTCTCCACCAACAGTCGCCATGTGACCATCCCCGAAGCGACGCACGGTTCATTGGTCTTTCACCCGGAACACGCCCAGCAGACTGCAAGCGCCATTCTGGAACTATTGAATGCTGTGGTACAAGGCACACCATTGGCCCGCTAAACCAACTCGTGTGTTCAGGATCAGGCCATGGTGCAAACTGGGGTGAACTGTGGCGCGCTGACCAGGACCTTCGCTCGCCAGCGCGCCGTACGCTTATCCGCCGTAGGCCCCAAATTGGGCTTGATGCAGACGGCTATAGATGCCACCCGCCATCACCAGCTCTTGATGGCGACCCTGTTCGCTGATCCCATTTTCGGTGACGACGATGATGCGGTCGGCGTTTTTGATCGTGGCCAGGCGATGGGCGATGATCAAGGTGGTGCGCCCCTTGGCCAGGTCGCTCAGGGCTTGCTGAATCGCCAGCTCGGTCTCAGTATCCAGCGCTGACGTTGCTTCATCCAAAATCAGGATTGGCGGATTCTTGAGGAACATGCGCGCAATGGCCAGCCGCTGTTTCTGCCCGCCCGATAATTTCACCCCGCGCTCCCCAATGATCGTCGCCATGCCCTCGGGCTGGCTGCGGATAAAGTCGGCCAGTTGCGCCCGGTTGGCCGCGTCCCAGATCTCAGCTTCGCTGGCTTCGAGTTTGCCATAGGCAATATTTTCGGCAATGGAACCGGAGAAGAGAAAGACATCTTGCTGCACAATGCCGATCTGGCGCCGCAGCGAGGCGTGGGTCATCTGGCGAATGTCGATGCCATCCACCGTGATGCTGCCCGTGTCGATATCATAAAAGCGGGGGAGCAAGCTGCAAAGGGTGGTTTTGCCCGCACCAGATGGGCCGACAAAGGCCACTGTTTCCCCGGCTTGGATCGACAAATTGATGTTCTGGAGAATCTTGCGGTGGGCTTCATAGCCGAAGCTGACATTGCTGTAGCGGATGTTGCCCTGCAGCGATTTGACTTCGATTGCGTCCGGCTCGTCCTGAATATCGGGCGCGGTTTCGAGGATCTCGCGGTAGCGATTGAAGCCGGCAATACCTTTCGGATAACTTTCGATCACCGAATTGATTTTTTCGATGGGGCGGAAGAAGACGTTCGTGAGCAGCAAAAAGGCGACGAACTCCCCATAAGTCAACTCCCCGCGGATCACAAACCAGGTGCCGCAGAGCATCACAAAGAGTGAGACAAAGCGCATCAACATATAACTGAGCGACAAGCTGAACGCCATAGTTTTGTACGCCATCAGTTTGGTGGCTCGATAATTGGTGTTATCGACCGCGAAGAGGCTGCGTTCATGATCTTCATTCGCAAAGGCCTGCACAACGCGGATGCCCCCGACCGCGTCTTCGACGCGCGCATTAAATTGGGCCACATTGCCAAACAGTTGGCGATAGGTGCGGGTCATCTTGCGGCTGAAGTGCATCGCCACCCAGATGATGATGGGGATGACCAGGAAGGTGAGCACTGTCAATTCCCAGTTGATCATCCACATCAGCCCAAACGCACCAATCAAGGTCATGATGGCAATGAAGACATCTTCGGGGCCATGATGCGCGATCTCGCCAATATCGTTCAGGTCATTGGTGATGCGGGCGATCAAGTGGCCGGTTTTGTTGTTGTCGAAGAAGCGAAACGAGAGTTTCTGGATATGATCAAACAGCTTGCGGCGCATGTCGGTTTCGATATTGATCCCGAGCATGTGGCCCCAATAGGTCACAACAAATTGCAAGACGGTGTTGAGGGCATAGATCACCAACAAAGCAGCCGAAGCGAGCAAGATCAATGGCCAATCTTGGCTAGGCAACAGGCGGTCGATGAACTGATTGATCGCCAAGGGAAACCCCAACTCGAGCAGGCCAACGATCACAGCACAGCCAAAATCGAGGAAAAAGAGTCCGCGATAGGGTCGGTAATAGGCAAAAAATTGACGAAGCATATGCGTAACGCAAACCCCCTGAAATCGCTGCCCTGTAGGCAGCATTGGTTAGATGGTGATAACGGCATTCTGTATTGTACGAGATAAGTACCCAACATCTAGTACCCGATATTCTAATTCACAGTGTTCTACGCGCTATAATAGGCGTTGACGCAGGCAGCGCTTGATACGAGATCAGGAAAGACGCGCTCGCTACCAGGAATTTATCCGCAATTCTGCGCTAAAATAGGCTAGGGCCGAACTCTGGCAGCTGCAACCGCGATCTGGAAATGCTCCAGGCGAATTCCGTCTGGGTGTGCGCAGAATTTTCATGAAAGGAAAAAGAATCAATGAACCAACGAACGATACATGCGCTCATCGTCCTGCTGGTGGGGCTGCTGATCACCGCCTGCGGAGGGGCGGACCCAACGCCCGCTCCCGCACCGACCGAAGCGCCGCCAGCCGCCGCAGAACCGGCAGCAGAGCCGACCGAAGCGCCGAGTGAGGAACCGGTCAGCGAGAGCGACGCGCTCACAGAAACCGCGACCATCACCAGCAGCGAAGCAATCTCCCCGGTGGAGACGATCACCGCGACCGAGCCACTGACCGAGAGCGCCCCGATCACCGAGGAGAGCGGTGGGATCTCGATTGGTGAGGAGGTCGTGACCATCGAACATGTTCGCTTCCAGACGGCACCCCTGTTGCCAGGCACCTGGAGCGGTGGCTGGGTCGAGCAGAATATCGACGAGATGACCCCGCCGGACATGACCCAGGGCCCACGCCGGGTTGTGATCTCGGGGACGGTTGAGCTCAGCGATGGGACGCAGATCAATCCGTATCTGTTTGTCTACGACGTGGCTGATCTGGCGGAGACGTCGGCCCAGCCCGAGGCCGATGCCCTGGCCGAGTTGCTTGCCAGCAGCCCAACCGAGCCGGATCTGGCCGAGCTGCAAAATTTGCCCTACTTGCCCCTGATCGGCGCGCCACAAGTCATTCACGGCGCGGAGCAGCTGATCTCCTTTGGCAATGGCAGCGGTGTGCGCTATGTGACCGCCTTCTTCCATGATGCATCGCCCCTCATCTCAACCAGCTTCCAATACACCTTCCAGGGGCTGAGCGCTGATGGCCAATATTATGTGGCACTACTCGTGCCGCTCCAGACTGAACTCTTCCCCGAAGAGTTCCCGGCAGAGTTTCCCGCGGGAAACAGTGCTGAGGAATATGAAGTTTATCTGACGGAAAGCCAAATCCTGCTGACCGAGGCCGCGGCCGATGCCTTCTTGCCCGACTTGACGACCCTGGATTCGGTGGTGCATTCACTCACGGTGGGTGAGGAAGGTTTCTCCTCAGAGCAGAGCAGCGCATCTGCTCCCGAGCTGGTCGGCATTGCCTGGCAATTGAGCACCTTGACCGCCGCGGATGGCAGCGAAATTTCCCCGGACGATCCCAGCCGCTATACGCTGGTTTTTGGTGAAGATGGACATGTGGCTGTGGTGGCCGATTGCAATCAGGGCGGCGGGGAATATGCGGCTGAAGCAGGCAGCTTGACCATGGGCGCATTGATCAGCACGTTGGTGGCCTGCCCCGAAGGTTCGCTGGATACCGTGTTCATGCAGCAGATTGGCCAGGCAACAGGCTACACGGTGGATGGCGATGTGCTTACCCTCGCCCTGGCGGATGGCAGCAGCGTCACCCTGACCGCGGAGGACACAGCGATGGAGACCGATGCAACGCGAGGCACAACGGACGAATTGGCCCTGGTCGGCCCGGTTTGGCAATTGCGCCAGATCCTCTATTCGGATGACACGGTGCTGACGCCGAGTGACCCGAGTCGCTACACGGTGACCTTTGGCGAGGATGGGCAGGCTACTGTCCAGGCGGATTGCAATCGCGGCGGCGGTTCCTACACGGCTGATGAGAGCAGTGTGGCGTTTGGGCCGCTGATGTCCACGCGCATGGCTTGCCCGGATGACTCTTTTGGGCCCAGGTTTTTGCAGGATCTGGAGGCCGCGGCCACTTATCTGATCCAGGATGGCGCGCTCCACATTGCCTTAAAAGTTGATACAGGGATCATGGAGTTCACCCCGGCGGAATAACGACAGACCTGAATTCGGGATACGGAATACAGGATTCGGCAAACCCCCGCCGCAATCAAAGAGGCCATCTCCATATAGGGATGGCCTCTTTGTCTATTTAACGTGAGTTCGGGATAAGACAAGACTCCTCAAAGCAAGTAAACTGAA
>CAZIRP010000046.1:0-46974 GCA_964541665.1 uncultured Caldilineaceae bacterium
ACCGCACCTACTTGCTCGCTATTTGTGCGATCTCTATTTAATTTCTCTATAAGGTTTGGCGGCGCGACCGTAATCAGCCTATGACGCGACGGCGCACCGCGACTACGAACACCTGATCAACTGGCCGCAACGCCGACAGCGAGCGTGCTGAACAGACGGCGGCGCGGGCGTTTCTGGTCTGGCAGCAGTCTTCTCTCACTGCTGGATAGGCCAGGCTGGTTCTCACACAAAGCCGCAAGGCCACCGAGAAAAACTGGCGATGCGCCTTGCGGCTTTCAGGAGATGCCCATGAGCAAGCGAGCATCCATCGTCGAATGGATAGTGGCGGCGAATGAGGCCGAGTGGGAGCGGCGTACTGGCCACGCTGCCGTCCCCCAGACCCAAGCCAAAGAGGCTGTGTCAGCGACACTACGCCCTCGCGCAGGTGCGGTGGGCTGAGACATCAACCTGAAAGATACCGAAGTTCTAATCCAGGCGCTGGCCCTGCCACTCATGGAGTATGTGTCGCTCCAAGTGCGCAAGGGCCCCCTGATTCCCACCGAGTGGCTAACGCTGGAGCGCGCACTGCACCTTTGGCAATTGTGAGATTTAGAGCTTCCGTTGGCCGCCTGGCGAATGGAGATTGTGCAGTGGATCTATAGCGACCAGCGTCCCACCCCGGCTCCCGTTCTGGACGCTGCTCACCAAAAGCTGGGGATGCCCCTCACACAAATTAGCGATTGATCGGCCTGTCTGGTCGTGCTATGCTGATTTCATAGTCACCTCCTTCCACTCTGAGTCGCCCCCAACGTGACTTTGAAGCGGGCAGCCATCCCGACTGTAGTGGTGGCCTCTGTTCTACTCGTCTCTTCTCGTTTTTGTCTATCCTTCTCCTTGGTAATTTTTGCTGACTGCATTTGAGCTGGCTTTGGCGCGCCATGGCCAGGCTGGTGCCTTAAATTGATGCGCCGTTGAGCGCGCAAGCTGATTCCCCGTGAACACATGTCGCTGGATGTAACGTCGCGCGGTCCTTGACGCGTGCTGGAAATAGAAGCGTGGTATTGCCAGATTGGGAGATCCTACTATGACAACCTTAGTCGTCCCCGGTGTACGGGTTGAAGCGCGGTTTGATGTCCTGCCGCCCTTGCCAGCCCAAGCTGGTATTCTCGGCGTGGTGGGGATCGTGGACCGGGCCCCCGCAGATGGCCGCCTGATCGGCATCACCCGGCGTAGTGAAATCGCCGAGCTCCTGGGCCCCGGCACAGAAGCCTCCATGCCCGAGATCGTCCACGCGATCAGCAATGGCATCAGCGAAATTCTCGTCGCCAGTGTCAATGGCGGCGCACGTGCCAGGCTCTCCCTGCCCAATGCGGATAGCGACCCCGCTGTGATGCTCACCGTGCGCTCGCCGGGCTCATGGGCCAACGACTTGCGCGCCGAAGTGCTGGGTGTCGCCAACTCGGAGGGAAATCTGGTGCGGGTCACCTTGCGCCTTCAGTTGAATGGCATCGTCGTAGAACAGTTTGACAACCTGCAGATCCTGCCGGGCGCGCCTGATGATCTCTTTACGGTGATCAACAACCAGTCTCGCTATATCGTGGCCACCGATGCTGGGTTTGCCAACAACCTCCCCGCGGATGGCACCTTCAACTTCAATAGCGAGGGTGATCCGATCCCCGTGACCGTAGATGGCGGCGCGGGCAATTTTATCGAGCTGCTGCCGATGGATGGCGTGGACCCCAATGGCCTGAGTGTTGTGATCGACACCGATGCCGGTGTGACCGATATCCAGGTGTTGCAGGGCGGCCTCAAAGAGAGCTATACGGATCTGAACATGGACCCGGATAGCGAGAAGTATCTGCCCTTTGTGCTGCTGCAATCCAGCAACTATATTCGTGTGCGTGTGCTCAGCTCTTTTGCCGATGTCGCCGATGCGCTGCCCGCGTTGACGCCCGGCCCGCAAGCCTTTAGCGCTGGAACATCGCCCACGGTCGCCCAATACCAGGCCGCCATCGACCGCCTGGCCGATGACACGCGCATTGACCTGATCCTGGCCGCGATCGAGCCAAAACGCGCCAATGGCGAAGTACACCAGATCCACCAGGCCCTGGCCGCCCATGCCGTGGCCCAAGCCGACAATGGCGCACCGCGGATCGCGTTCGGGTCTGTCACGCTTGATGAACAGGGCGATTTGGACAGGATCCGCGATCATTCGGCCGCGGTGCGCAATCGGCGCTTTGTGCTGGTGTCGCCTGCCGGTGCTCACGGCGCAGTCGCTGGCATGATTGGCCGGTTGGCCCCTCAATTCTCGCCCACCTTCAAGACCATCCCCCTGCATGGCATTCCGCCCGCCACCTATCGCGAGAGCCAACTCAACCGGCTGCTCGGCCCAACGACCAATCTTCTGGTGGTGCAGAACCGTGCAGGGCGAGGCGTGGTTGTGCTCAAAGGCATAAACACGATTGGCGATCAGATCTCTGTTTCGCGTGTGGCCGACCTCTGCATCCGCGAGACCAAGGCCATCTCAGAGAACTTTATCGGCCAGCTCAACACCGAAGATGCCCGCATTGCCCTCAAGCAGCAATTGATCGCCACGTTCACCCGGCTGGAACGCGCCAACGCCCTGGTCCCCTCCACCGATGGCAGCGACCCGGCCTTCCTGGTCGATGTCTATTCGACCCAAACCGACTTTGCGCAAGGCATTGTGCGCATCGACATTGCGGTGCGCCCTGTGCGCGCCATCGATTACATTTACGCCACCATCCGCGTGAAAAATTGATGACAAGTGCATCGGCCACTGGCCACCGATCCTTGGTTCGTGAACCGTTTCATAATTCAGGAGTTTGACCATGCCCACAATTTTTTCCGGCAACGAAAGCTCTGTGCTCATCAATGGCGAATTGGTCGAAGGTGTGAGCGCGATTGAATACCGCTATAGCCAAGTGCGCCACAACATCTTTGCCCTGGGCAGTGCCGAGCGCATCGGCATGGTTTCGGGTCAGCGCACCGTTGAGGGCCAAATCTCGGCCTCCTCCACCATCACCGCGCTCGACGGGCTGCTGAGCGATGAACCTTTTCAGGTCAGCACCCAGTTGCGCCAGGGCGATACGCTGATGACCGTTGCCTTTGACGATTGCCAGTTGACTGACAAACATTTTTCGCTGGGCGTAGGTGAGCATGGGCGATCAGTCTATCGCTTTATCGCCACCCGCGTGCGCGAAGAGATTGGTTAATTGATCCATGTCCGTACAGCTCGATCCTGCCGCTGGCATTGCCTATATCGGTGATCACCAGGTGCCTATTCGCTTGCATAGCGCTACCGGTGCGTTGCAGATAGGTGGTGATGATGGCCCCGTTGTGGGCCCGCTCACCTTTCATGAGCGCACCCGTTTGGTGGCCTATGCCGCGGTTGCCCGCACGCCCCACCAGGCCATGGGCCACCTTGTCGCCGACGCCGCACGTGCCGCAGCCACTTCCCCCGCGGGGGAGACGGAGAGCAGCGCCGACGCGGGCGAGCGTACCTTGATCACGGCCATCATCGCCATGACGCTGGCCGGGGCCAATGAGCCCGACTTGCCCGCCTTTGGCGAAGCCGCCCTGCTCGTTGCGCAGGCCACTGGCTGGTCACCCGCACAACTTGCCCAGGCCGACGCCGTGGAGGTTGACCGCCTCGCCAAACTGGTTGCTCCTCGCGAGGAAGATGGCTGGACGCGCCTGCTCTTTCACGAACCAGCCGCGACCGATCTCGCCGCCATTCACGACACGCTTGCGGCCAATCTGCTGGAGCGCCTGCAATCTACCGGGGTGATCCACCAACCAGGCCAGCCGCTTGCCCAGCCCGCCGCGGATGGAGAGCCGCCGGGCCACCCACCCCAACCGGCAGCGAGCGACTCAGCGCCGAGCCGCCCCGCCCGGCCACTGGTGAGCGCCAGTCTCCCTGCGGTGGTTGCCCCAGTATCGCCAGCAGCGGTGGCCCAGACCGCGCCAATGCCCGGCAGCGCGGCGTTGCAGCCGACCAGGCTGGACTCAGCCCCCGCCCGGTTGACAGGGGCACACCAGCCAACAGGGCCAGCTGCTGCACCATTCATTCACCCGCGTAGGACCTACCGCCTGCGCGGCAGCCCGAAGGAGATGGGGCCGCTGTCCGCAGTGCCGCGTCAACAGCAGCCAGGCGATGCGCCCGGTGCAGCGTCGCCCAATCAGGCGAGCGCAACCGGACACCCTGCGTCGCCCCCGTTGATAGCACGCACCGCAACGAGCACGGCATGGCCACCTGTGAGCACGCGTGATTCGCTACCGGGCTCGGAAGTGGACAGGCTGACTGCAGCAACGATCATGCCTGGTTTGCGGGCAAGCACGCAAGGGCACGCAACCCCGGCAGCTCGTACCCAACAGGAGGCAGATCACCTCCCGCTATCGCCCGCCACCCTGCATGATCTGACCGTGCATGATCTGACCCTGTATGATCTGATCGACGAGCTCGCCGCCCGTCTGCACCTGGAAGCCGATTTACGAGGGATCGACCGATGACCGATAACGCTGCCAATGCTGTTCCTCTCCTGGGCGATATTTCGCTGCACTATGTCCAGCGCATGGAACACAGCCTGGATGGGGGTTTCACAGCCACGCGCATTCCTGGGTTGGCCGGGACGCTTCAGCAGAATATCGGTCGCCTTTCGCACGAAATTTTGCTGGCGGGCGTGCTTTTCGGCAGCGAGGCCACGAGTCAGCTCGAAACTTTGCAACAGGCCGCCGCGGCCAACGCGGAGCTGACCTTTGCCGCCAATATCACCAGCGCGCTGGAGTTGCAAAAGGTCGTGATTACCCGCTTTCACGTCGTCGAGGTGGCCGGGCAACCCAATACTTATCAGTACACCATTGCCCTGCGCGAAAGCCCGCCTCTGCCCCCGCCCGCGCAAGTTGCAGGTTTCGGCGGGCTGGATGATTTCGGGCTGGGCGATCTGGGCTTCGACACCGACATTCTGGGCGATCTGCAAGATCTGGCGGGCGAGATTGCCGGTGCTGTCGACGACGCGCTGGGTGTGATCGATGCCCTGAGCGCGCTGGGCAATTTGGGCAGCCTTGGCGGTTTCCTCCAACCAATGGATGCACCGATCCAGCAATCGGCGGGCGTGGGCGAGCATCTCAACCAGGCTCTGGGCGATCTGGGTGCTGCTTTCAACACTTAGCCAGGCTGTGGTCGCTCCGATGGCCAGGCACCCAAGATTTATCAACCGAGCAAATTTGAACCTGTGGACGGACTGACAACGCCATGTTACAGCCAGCCTTATCCCTGATCCTGGGCAATTTACAATACGAAAGCCATGTGGGTGGCTGCGTGGCCACGCTGGGCCTGCTGCCGCAGATCAATTGCGTCAGTGTGACATTGCCCAGTGGCGTCGAAATCAGCGCGGATGTGGGCGACGATGCAGCGCTGAGCCTTTTGAGCGACGGGGAGATGATGCTGGTCTTCACCGGTCGCATTGGCCGCATCCAGCACCGTTTTTATACGGTTGAGGTGCTGCTGGTGGATGGTGGGCAGGCTCTGGCTCATACTCGGGCCGCGGCCACCTATGAAGGGCAAGACAGCGGCAAAGTGATTCGCAGCCTGGCCAGAGAGGCAGGTGTGGCCGCAGGCAGCGTGGAGGCCGCGTTGCCCCTCGCCAGCTATGTCGCCCACCAGAATGCCACCGTTGCCGACCATGTCGCGCGGCTGGCTGCCCTTTCTGGCTGCATCGCCCATGTCAGTGCCGATGGCCGCCTGCACGTGGTGACCAGACCCGCTGGCCAGCCAGATGTGGCCCTGCTGTACGGGCGTGAATTTGTACGCTACGCGGCCAGTGCTGTTGCGCCCCCCGCGGATCAGCTGATCCTGGCGGGGAACGGCCCCGCGGGGAATCCCGCCGAACCAGGTGCCCTACGCCATTCGGCCACGCTCCTCCCGGCCTCGGCCCCGGCCCCCAGCGTGACCGCGCGGCGCGTCCCATCGCCCCTTCTCAAGACCCCCAGCGCCGCGGTGAGTGCCGGACAGGCCATCAACATGGCGCGCGCAGCTGCGAGCCGAGAATTGACCGCTCACTGTTTCCTGCTGCCTCACATTCGGCCTGGTCGGGTTGTACAGGTGCAGGGGCTGCCCGCGGGAATTCCCGAAGGGCCCTGGCTTGTCACCCGCATCGATCACCGGCTGCAAGGCGTGGACGCGGGCCAGAGCATTGTCCACGCCGAACTGGCGGACCTGGCCACGTTTGGGCTGGATACACTCTTGGGCGCCGCGCTCAATTTTGCCGGAGGGCTGTTATGAGTGGGGGACTGTACGATGGCGTAGCGCGAATTGTCCGGCACGCCATCCGGAACCACGCCACCGCCGGGATCGGGCGGGTCGTTGCAACGCAGCCCGCGGGGCCATCCGCCGCACCACCCAACCACGCGGTGACCGTGGAGATGCGCGACAGCGGCTTGATTCTGCCACAGGTGCCAGTCGCGGTGGGCGCAACGGGTTTCGCTGCCATCCCCGCACTTGATGATCTGGTGCTTGTGGTGTTTGCCGATGGCGATATGAACGCCCCGATCGTGGCTGGCCGCATCTACAACCCAGATCAGCCGCCCCCGCAGCACGCAGATGGTGAACTGGTCTTTCGCGTGCCCGCGGGCCAGGCCACGGGCGATCTCAATCTGGTGGTGACGCTCAATCAGCCCACCATCACCCTGGACATGCCCGGCGGGTTGCGCCTCTCGCTCAAGGAGGGCGAGGCGATCCTGCAGGTGGGCGATATGAAGTTGACCCTCACCAGCGCGGGCAATGGCGAGGCGCTGCTCGAAGCAGGCAGCGCGACGATCCGCCTGAAGAACGGCCAATCCATCGACGTGGCCGCCAGCGAGATCAACCTGAAAGCCGACAGCAAACTTTCGCTGCAGGGTGCGCAGGTGGAGATCAAAGGCAGCGGCACCGTGGATATCTCCGGTGGTACGGTGAATCTCAATTAGTACGAATTTGGAATTCATTCCGGCTGTGCCTGCGCATAGCTTTGGATGATACAAAAGAGGATCAGCGTTGACCCATGGCATTTGATCATCTTGGTACCGACCTGGCAGTGGCCCCATTCCTGGTGGCGCATGACGCATCGGCCATGGACTTGACCCTCGCGGCCAAACCGATCCGCGGGCGGCTGGGCAATGGTCTGCGCGCACCGGCGCTTGATTTTGGCACCATCAGCGGGCGCGAGAATCTGGCCCATGCCTTGCTCTTGCGCCTCTTGACGCCGCACGGTTCCCTGGCCGCGTTGGGCCACGCCACCTATGGCTCGCGATTGCATGAATTGATTGGTCGTCCCAAAACCAGTGCCCTGCGCGACCTCTGCCGCGCCTATGTGCTGGAAGTCGTGGCCCAGGAGCCGCGGGTCGCGGACAAGGCCGTTGCCCTCGTCTTTGACCCCGCGGCAGAAACGCTGGATTCCTTCGTCTTTACATTGATCGTCCGCCCGCTTGATCAAGGTGATCCGCTCCAGCTTGACCTGGAGGTAGGCATATGAGCTATCTACCACGCGAATATCCCGCGATTGTGCGCGACATGCTCACCACGCTGACCGGTGGCACTGTTCAAGAGAGCCTCGCGGTGCCCGCCGGGGCCGATATATTGGAGCCGCTGCTGCTGCGCGACCGCCCCATCCGGCGCGTATCACACCTGGCAGGCACCGTGGTGGTGGGAAGCGAACCGCACACAACCGACATCGCCTATCGCTTTACGAGTGCCGACTTCGAACTGGTTTCGCTCAGCGGCGTTGCGGGCGAATTTGATGCGATCCGCTTCCGCGCATCCGGGCGGCTGCCCAAGCCTGGTTCCATCCTGACCGTCAACTACTACCCGCTTGAGACACGCCCCGTCCCTGTGACCGATCTGAACGTGGGTTCGGTGGCTCGCACCCTGATCGAGACCATTGCCCGCGAAATGGCCATGGGCTATCTCCACCTGGAGCATGTCTACAAGTCGGGCTATTTGGAGACCGCCGAGGGCAACGCGCTGGACAAAGTCGTCGCGCTTGTGGGGGTCAGCCGGTTGACCGCTGGCCATCCGGTCGTCAAGGTGCGGTTCACGCGCCAAAGCAGCAGCCCTGGCCGGATCTCCGTGCCCGCGGGCACCGCGGTGACCGATGCGGATGGCAATCGCTACGTAACGCTGACCACCTTGACGCTGGAGCCAGGTGAAACCAGCCGCGATGTGATGGCGGCTGGGGAGAGCGTCGGGACCGCGCTGGTGGCTGAAGGTGCGATTGATCGGCTGGAGATTCTGGTGGCCGGTATCGCCAGCGTCACCAATCCTGAAGGCGCGCGCCAACAGGCTAGCTCTGAGACGGATGAGGCCCTGCGCCGCCGTACGCGCACCGCGCTCGGCGGATCTGTGCGCGGCACTGTCAGCGCGCTGGAGTTTGCCGTCCGCTCCATTCCTGGGGTGCGCGAAGTGGCGGTCACGGAAAGACCCAACGAGATTGCGGGCGAAATCAAGATCGAAGTCGCGTACGAAAATGATACGCCCGAAATCCGGCGGCTGGTGCAGGAGCGCATCGACGACTTTCGCCCCGCGGGGATCCGCGTGCTTGCTGGCGATGCCGCGCGCCAAGTCATCACCCTCAACGTCGCGCTGACCCTGGCGGGTGCCCACCTCTCGGACAACGAGCGTCTGCAGCTCGAGAATGGCATCACCAGCCGCCTGACCGCCTATCTCGAAAGCCTGCCCCCCAATGGCACCATCCGCCCTGCCCGCCTGACCACGCTGGTTCTGGAAGATACGCGTGTGGTCGATGCCGCGGTCACGCTCGAGCCAACCGTGATCGGCCAACCTTTGACCGCAGTCCTGGAGGTGACCAATGTCCGCTTTGCGCCGCCGCTCTTTGAGCTTGCACCGGCCGCCAGCCCGGCCACCAGCGCGGATGTGACGGTTGATCTGCCGATCCTCCTGGTCGGTGGCGTGACCGCGCCCCAGGCCACCAGCGCCATCCAGCAGGCGGTCGCGGCCTATCTGGCCGGGCTCACGACCAACACGCCGCTGACCGTGGCCAATCTGCTGGCCGCGATCCGCAACGATGCCCAATATGCCGCGGTGCGCCCGGAAACCCTGGTCACGGTCGAGGATGCCGGTGGCCTCTTCCAGCAGTTGAGCGACGGCGTCGGCACCTACACACCTGCGACCAACGAGACGTTGCAACTTGCCGCGCTCAACCTGGCCGTGCGCGAGGGCAACATCTGATGAATCATCTGACAGAGATGGGCCAACGCCTTCCCCATCTGTACCGCGACGGCGAACTGGTGCGCGATCTGCTGGCCCAAGCCGCGCTGCAATTGGAGTTTTGGGACGAGGACGCGCGTATGGTGCAGCGGGCGCACTGGTTTGATGCCACCTTTGCGCTGGATGAGGCCGCCCGCCTGGCCGCGCTGCTGGACATTGCGCCCGAAGCATGGCAATCCCTGGGCGAATTTCGCGCCTGGGTGCACGCCTTTCGCAATGCACGCCTCCAGGATGGCGCGGTGACCGTGGCTGCGATCCGCCGCTTTGTGCGCGAATATAGCCGGGCCTATCAGCAGGCCGTAGCCATCGATCTGATTCCCACAGTGGATGTGTGGCCAGCAACGCCCACGGTCGGGCTGCCCTTTTTTGACGAGAACCCTACCCAACTGCGCTTTCGGCGTGTGCCGCAGCGTGGCGGATTGGAGCCGCTGCACCAGTTTGCAATCGACCAGACCGGGCTGGATGAAACCCCTGCCGGATTTCTGTTGGTCGGGCTGGCCGAGGCCCAGGAGTATGTGCCGATCATCGTCAACGCGACGCGCGGCGAGGCCCTGGTCTATCGTGGCCGCCTCAAGACCGGCCAGCGGCTGTGGCTTTTCCCCGCGGCGGATGGCACAGTGCAAGGGCGGCTGGAGCGGCAAGATGTAAGCGACCGCCTCTATTCGGTGACAGGGGTGATCCCTGGGCAGCCGTGGGCCGGCAGCGACATTGTCAGCCCGGCGCGCGCCATCACCCTGCAACGGGGTCAAAACCAGCTTTGGTTCTTTCCCCTGGCCCACTTTGATGAGGAGGGGCTGAGTCGCTTTCTCTTCTCTTTGCCCGACCAACGGATGACCCAGGGGCGGTATGATCAGGCAGAACTAAACCATGCGCTCTTTTATCAACCGCCCGCGCTGGTGCTCTACACTGTCTGGCGCGAGAGCCAACCGGCGGCCTTTGATGTGCAACTGCCCGCGGGCAAATTGCTCAACGCTGCGGGTCGCCTGCCTGAAGCCTTAACCGCGGCCCAGCGGCTGGAATTCTCCCTGCGCAGCGGCGTGAGTCAACTGGCCGCGGCTGGGGTGCGCAACCGGGTCACTTTTCAGCCGCTGCAAGAGACCCAATCGCTGGGGGATTTTCTCACGGCAATCATGCCCATTGTGCTGCGCGAAGTTGCGCCCACCGGCGCGGATAGCCTGCCCGAAGCCACTGGCGTCTTTTCGGTAACCGAGTTCGAGCATTCAACCTTTGCATAAGTAGCTGATGAAGACGAGGTTCTGCCATGCGTGCAACCGTCACTCTCCAATTGACAGATAAAGCAACCGGGACCGTGATCACCCGGCGCCAGGCCCATAACGCGGTGATGCGGGCAGGTGCAGGGCTGATCGCCACCCTCTTTTCGGGCGCGGGCTCACCCATCACCCATATGGCAGTGGGCACGAGTAATGATCCAGACCCGGAAACCTTCGATACCAGCGCGCTCACCGTGGACGCGGCCGAGCTGACTGGTGCCACCGAAGCACCCATCCCGCCGGAAAGTTTTACCAGCGAGGTGGACGAGACGCGGCGAGTGGTCAAAGTGCGGGTGCGGGGCACCCTGCCCGAGGCTGCCGCGGTGGGAACCGTGCGCGAGGCTGGCCTGCTTGCGCGCAGCAACGAGGCCGAAGCCATTCTCTACAATCGGGTCACCTTCGACCCGATCAGCAAAGGCGACGATCATGAGTTGACGCTCTTTTGGGAAGTTACCTTCCCATATGGGGACTTGCAATGGTTTTAGCAGGCCGCTCACGCATCAACCAGCGGCCACCACGCTCGCCGTTTCCCGAATCCTGCGCAACCTGCAGCATTCACCCGGCGCATCTGGGTTTTATCAAGGAGAATGAACATGAAAGCGGCATTTAATTTTCAGTTGCAAGGCTATCAACCCGCTTTTCGTGATGCAACCATTTCGCTGGTTCACGAGGCAACGGGGCAGACCTTCGAGCGCAAAGTCTTTCTGGATGGTTCGCTGGTGATGCGCGATCTGGACCCGGGCTTCTATCAGGTGGCCGTGCGCCATCCGAACCTGATCAACGTCATTGACCAGCGGCGGGTGCGTCTCTTCCCCCAACCCGCGCCCACCAAAATCTTTGTTCCGGTGCCAGCAGACATCTTCCGTGACACGCCGATCCGCGATATTCCCGATGCCGACCTGGCCCCCGTGCAACAGACGGCCGCGGCGGTGAACGCGACGGTCAGCCCCATCGGCAACAAGCAGCCCGGCGAAGCCATTCTGGCCTCGGATTGGAACCTGATGGCCAGCGCGATTCAGGATCTGGCCAACACCGTGCTGGCGCTGACCAAGCTGGTCTCGCCCAAGGGTCATGATCACCCGGAAATCGCCGAAAAGATCGACGAAATCCAGGGCAACATTGTGCGCTTCTCCGAAGCCTTTGGCCGCAGCCTGGTGGAACTGCGCCGCGAGATCGAGGCGACCAAATTGCGCCGCAAGATCAACGACAACATCACCAGCAGAAACCCAGAGCGCGGGCTGCGTATGCTGGAACGCATCGACGAACTGGAGTTGCTGATCCACGAGCCAACCATCAACTATACGCGCAAGCTCAACTCCCTCAGCAACCTGATCGTGAGCGAAATTCAAACGATTGCCGTCGAGCAGGGCGAAGCTGCCGACGCCTTCCTGGCCGAGCCAGGGGTCAAGGAGCTGAATGAACGGGCCCAGCAGCACATTGCGGCTGGTACCAGCATCAAGCCCGAACAGGAACTGCGCATGTATGAACAGGCCGACAAAAAGATCATCGGCGCTCTCGGTCGGCATGTTGGCATTTTTGGAGGCTAACCCATGGCAACTGTAGCAGAATTGGAGCGACTGGCCGCGCTGACCCAGCGGCTGATCCCCTTATCCGAGATGCGTCAGGGTGCCCTCATCCGCGCCGATGACTGGAACCTCCTGACCGGCGCGGTGCTCGAACTGGCGCGCACATTGCTGGTGGAAAGCACCGGCGGCGCAGTGGCCGAACACGAGCACGTCGAAGCGGTGGATGTCGGCTGGCTCACGCCCAAATTGCGGGCGCTGATCGAACAGGGGGGACTCTCCGACCCGGTAGTCAACCGCCGCCTGATCACCTTCGAGCGCGATAACGAGAAGCTCAAAGCCCAACTTGCCCTGATCCAGGAAGAAGTGGGCAAAGTGCGCGTCAACCTCAACGATGTCAAGATTGGCGACATTGGCCGCGCCGCGGATTTCACCCTCCTGCGCCGCAAATTCGAGGCCCAAAGCGATGCGCGCGACGAAGTGTTGGATCTGCGCACCACCCTGGGCACGATTCAGCAGAATATCGACCAGGCGCTGGTATTGGGCGAGCGCATCAGCGTGGGTGGGGAACTCCCCAACTTTGACGAATTGTTTGGGCGAGTCTCCACCCTGGAGCTGCTACAGGAGCGGCTTACCAATCCCGATGGGACACTGCTCGATGCCAGGACCCTGCAAATTCGGCTGGCCGAACTCCAGGGCCAATTCATCACCCAGGAGCAATTGGATGACGCTCTGCGCGATGTGCGCACCCGCCCGCCGCAAGATCTGCTCGACCAACTTGCCGGGGATCTGCGTACCTTGACCGAGGCCCAGCTTGCCACCTCGCTGGCCCAGCAACGGGCTGAGCTCGATCTGCGCTATGTGCAGCAGGACATGTTGGGGCAGCAATTGGGTAGCGTTGCCAGCGAATTGCGGGGGGAGCAGACGAGTCTGTTCGACACCTTACGCGGCGAGCTGATCCAGCGTTTTGTGGCGCTGGACGATCTGGAGCAGCGCCTGGCCACCTTTGCCAGCACCCAGCAAACGATGATCGGCGACGGCATCCGCCAGCAATTGGATGGCCGTCTGGACGAGCTGATCGCCACGCTGGATCAGCGTTTTATCAGCAGGGCCAGGCTCAATAGTCAATTGGCCACCTTTGGCGAGGAGCTGACGGGCCAGATCACCAGGTCCGTCCAGGAGCGCATCCAAGAGCAGGTTGCCATCACCTTTGACGAGCAGGGACGCGAGCGCTTTATCAGCAGCGACGAGTTCGCCAGGAACCTGCGCAATCTCCAGACCCAGATCGATGATCTGCGGGTGCGCCCAGGGGGCACGCTGGATACGTTGCTCCCCCGACTCGGCGAGCGTTTTGTCTCGCTGGATGCACTGAACACCCGGCTGGCTCCGCTGGAAGAGCGCTCGGAAACCATCCCCAGCGACTTGATCCAGCGCGAGGTTGCGGCCGCGCTGGAGGCAGCCCTGAGTGATGTGGATCGACGTCTGGCCGCGCTGAGCGCGGTGGAGAGCCGCGTCAATACCACGCTCAGCAACCAGATCGACGCGCTGCGTCAGGAGATGAGCGGTGTGGCGCAACAGGCTGTTGTCACCCAGCTGCAGGGTATTCAGAATGGCCTGTCAACCCTGCAAGGGCAGGTGCAGGCGCTGGACAGCCGCATCAACACCCGGATTCGCGGCGAGATCGACAGTGGCCTGCGCGAATTTACCGCGACCATCCAGGCCGATCTCAACACGGTCAAGCAGAATGTGGGGCGGCTGAACACACGCCTGGGCAACGAGGTGATTGTGGGGCCACGCGCTGCATCTGCGCCCACCCCGCCCGCTGATTTCACCCAGTTGCGCGGGGTGGGCGAGGCGTTCGCCCGCCGCCTCCACGCCAGCGGGATTCAGACATTTGCGCAATTGGCCGCGCTGCATGATGAAGAGTTGGCCGCCCTCCTGGAGACAACAGTTGGCCGGTTGCGACGGATTGGGCTGCAAGAGCAAGCTGCGGCCAAAAGCTGAACAGGATTCGGGCCGCGAGCGTAGATTCCGAGACAGACAATGCTATCTGAGTTTGAGCAGCAATTCCAGACAACCCTGCGGACGCGGCTCCCGGCTGTGATCCGAAACGAGGTGCAGATCGCGACCGGCGCGCCGAGCCAGACCGGCATCCTGTTGGGTGTGCGTGCGCTGCAACCCATGCGCCCTGAGTTCCGCGACCGCCGATCAGAAGTGGTGCCCGGCGCGCCTGAACCGCGGCGAGTGGTGCGTTTGCGCGGTCAGGTGGCGCTTTCGTTTGTGCCCAACGACACGAATCAGGCGCGGGGAACGCTCATCGAATGGTTGGATCGTGTGCTCTATGCCCTGGACACCGACGATGTGCGCACTGGGGCCGCGTTTGCCGGTCAGGCCCCAGACCCAGGCTTTCGCATCCACGCGCTGATCATCGAAAATGCCGATCTGCCGCTGGACATCCACGCTGCCGAGGCTGCGCCCTTGGTGCTCACCCTGGCGTTGGAAGGCTGGTTCTGGCCGGTGGGCGAAAGTGGTCAGATCGGCGTGGAGATCGGCGAAATCCGCATCCGCGGGGTCGTTCACCCCATCACCATCCAGCCTGCCCAGCCCAATCTTGTCGCCAATGGCCCGGCGGTGACCCTGACGATCGCGGTGGATGCCAGAGGAACTGCCCGCGTCACTGCAGGCGATCTGGAGAGCGCCCCCTTTGGTACGCTGGCCGCGCGGCTCGAAAAACCCGATGGCACGGCAGGAGAGGGTACGCTGAGTGGTGGCGCGGCTGGCGAGAATGGCGTGCGCCTGCTCACGGTCAGCGATGGCGCGGCCGCGGTCACTTATACCCCGCCCGCGACGCCTGCCACCGAGGTGCTGATCCTGGCTGTGGACGATAGCGCAACCGGCAGCGGGCTGGAAATCGGGCGCTTTCCGCTGATTGTGAGGGCCGCGCCATGATCATTCTGGAACAGGAGATGCTCGCCCAACAGGCGGCTTTCAGCGCACTGGTTGAACGGGTGGCCACGGATCTGTTCCCCGCGAGCGCGCTGCTCGACCAGCAGTTCATGACCGCGCAAGAACCGGTGAGCGAAACCGTAAGCTGGGCGCGTCCCTCTGGCGCAGACACGGTGGAGGTGACCGCGGGAACGCTGACGATTGGTGCATCGGCCCAAGCTGAACGCACCATCAGCGGCCTCTCGATGACCAGGAGCGGCCAGCATCACATCCTCAACCTGGGGCAGCCGGTGCGCCCCGTCGCGCTGACCCTCAGCGGCTTTACTTATCGGCCCGAAGGCGCAACAGCGGATCAGCCCTTTAGCCCATCTGCCAGCGCACGCCTGGTGATTGCGATCCCCAATGCGCAAACCGGGTGGCTGCCCATCTACGCCGTCCCGCACATCGGGCGCGCCAGCACCCCCAGGCTCTACGCCGGGGCAACCATGAGCGGTGCCACGGTCCAATTGCCGCACGACATGCAGCCAATCGACAAGGTGCGGGTGAGTGTGGTGGAAAATTTTGCCGGTGAAGGCGAGCGAGTATTGACCAGTGCGATCAGCAGCGCGAGCGCCCGCGTCAAGAATCTGCCCGACAACCTGACGGTGACCAATCAAATCGATGCGACGACCATCTTCACGCAGGATGGTCTCTACCTGGATGACATGCCCCACACCCCGCTGAAGCTGATCTCCCATGGCCAGGCCGCCTTCGAGAAGCAGTTGGCCGCGCACGAACCGCTGCGCTTTCAGTGGCGCGCGGCCGCCAAAACAGGCACGGCCTTCAGCTATGCGTGGCAGCCATTGCAGGGCGTTTTGCGGCGCACCTTCGCTGGGGTAACTCGCGCGGAAGTCCACGGCGAGGCCCAGACCCTGCCCCTGGATTTGACCGGCGGCCCATTGGATGCCGAACAGCCCAGCATGGTCACCGCCGACCTGACTGTAACGTATGCTGGGCTGCGGCTGCTGGCGCGGCTGAATGAGGATCTGCCCCCCACCGCGGGCAACATCCGCGGGCGTATCGTGGGGACGGAACCGGTCAGCCGCGGCCTGTTGGATGAGGAGATTGCCCGCTATCCCGTAGCCCGTATTGGCCTGATCGGGCGGGCGCCGGTTGCCTGCGAATTGAGCGTCTGGCTGGCCCCGGCACAGCTCCCCGGTCGTACCGCCCAGAGTAGCTCGCCGCTCACCGATCCGGGGGTGATTCAGCTTGCCGCCAGCCCAGACCTGCGCGTGATCTGGGTGGATCTCCCCCAGGTCATCACCCATGCTGGCCCGCTAACTGTTCAGGTGCGCGCCAATAGCGGTCGCTTCTTCTGGGTGGCTGATCCGGAGCCGCGCCTCAAGCTGGCAGTCCGGGACCCGGAACCCAATCGCCGCCCCGTGTTGATGCAGGGCCGACCCCTGGTCGAGATGACCGCGCCGCGCATCCACTACCCCCAGGTCGCGCTGGCCGCGGATCTCTTTACGAATAGGCCGCCCGTGCTCACATCCGAGCTGTTTGTCACGGTGGAATTGGCCGATGTGACGCTCCACTATGCGCGCTAAAAGCCATTCCGATCCACAGAGATCCTCTGCGGATCGCCAAAGGGTACACCATGAGCCTGCTGGACGAACTGACCAATCTTGATTTTACCGCCATCGTCAATGCCCGCGTCGCAATTAGCACCAGCGGCGCAGACCTGAGCGTTACCCTGGAAGGGAGCGCGGCACTCGCTGTATTGGGTGATCTGGGCCAGGCAATTGACGCGATCCAAAAGGGGATCGACAACCCGGCGGATCTCCTGCGCCCTTTGTTGGATGCGCTGCTGGCATTGGCCGCGCCCCTGCGCGCGGAGATCCCGATCGGGCCTTGGTTTGAGGCTGTGCAGACTGGCATCCGCCTCCTGTTGGAGATCATCGAGGCGCTTAATGGTGATCCGCGCAACCTGGCGGGTCTCCTCAGCCCCCATTCGCCGGATGATCTGGTACGGCAGGCGCAGAAGCTGGTGGCCGACTATTCGCCCGTCTCGCTGACCGGGGTGGCTCAGTTTCGCCAGCTTGTAGACATCGTAGAAGGCCGAATGCCGCGCGATCCTGCGGATCTGGCCGAATTGGCGGTGCGTCTGCTGCAACCTTTTGAAGGCCGTGAGTTACGCACGCTGCGCGCCCAGGTGGATGCGCTCCTCGCTGCGACAGCCCAGATCGAGCTGCCGCGCACGCGCCTCAGCGGCTTGCAGGGCGCGCTCAACGGGGTGATCGCAGCGGCCAACACCGGCCAGGTAGCCGAACTGGAGCGTTCGCTACAGGAATTGGCGCGGGTGCGGGTCAATACCCTCAACTCGCTGCGCACCGATCTGGGGCAGATCAACACCCGGATCAGCCAATTGTCCGTCAGCCAGCTCATTGCGCCGCTGAACGCGGTGGGGCTGACCCTGCAATCGGCAGAAGAGGGCGTGCTCTCCTTTATGGAAAAGTGGCACCAGGAACTTGTGGCTGCCCGCACCTTTTTGGAAACAGCCGAGTTTGACCAGGTCAGTGCCCTGATCAATCAGGGCCTGGATCTGGCAGAAGATACGGCGCGCCAACTCTTTGTGGAGCCAATTGACAAAGCCGTGGCCGCCCTCAAACAGTGGCTGCGCGATCTGCTCGCCCATCTGCGCCTGGCCGAGTTGCGCGGCGAGATTACCCACTTCCTGGCCAATATTGCCCACGAGATCGAAGCGGCTGATCTGGATGGTGTGGCGCGTGACGCGCGCAAGGTGCTGGATGATATTGAGCAGGCCATTGCTGGCGACCTGGTTGGGGCCGTGCAGGCGAAAGTGGCCGAGCTCAAAGCGGTGATCGATGGCTTTTTGCAGGGTGTGACCACTGCGCTGGGCACGATTACCAGTGAGATCAATGCTGTGGCTGCCCAGGCTCAGAATATTTTGGAGCGGATCATCGGCCAGTTGGAAAGCTTCAAGCAGGCGATTGAGCAGATCGCAGCGACGATCGACCAGGTGGGCATTGAGGCCGCCACCGCGCAAGTCGTCGACGTGATCGCCGCGCTGCGGACCACCGCCGAGGAAGTGCTCAAGAACACGGCGCTGCCTGAATCCTTACGCCCCGCGATTGAACAGCTTGTCGCTGAAATCGAACAGGTCGATCTGGATGTGGTCTTTGCGCCCGCATTTGAGGTGGCCGAGATGGATTTTGCCATCCCCGCCGAAGTGACTCAGGGGCTGGATGCCGTGGCCGAGGCGCTGACCAACCTGATCCCCGACGAACTGATTGCCGAGATCGATGCCATCATCGCCGAGCTGCTGGACAAGTTGCGCGCCTTCGACCCCGCCGCGCTCCTGGCTGGCGTGACCGAGACGATCACCGAGGCCGCTAACGCCATCCGCCAGCTTGACCCGCGGCCAGCTGTAAACGAGATTCGGGGCCCCTACCAGGAAGTGTTGGATCTGCTGGATAAGATTCACCCCAACCGGCTGCTGGCCCCGGTGATCGCAACCTGGGACGACATTTTGGGCGAGGTGAATTTGCAATCACCCCAGGACGCGGTGCGCAACCTGGCCAGTACCATCAACCGCGCGGGGGAACAGGTTACGCAACAGGCGACCACACCCATCCAGCAGCTGATGCCGCCGGGCACACTGGAAGCGCGCCCGCCCGACACGGCCACACCCAGCCCCGGCACGCCCCAGGATCCTGCCGAGCAATTGCCCATCCGCCCGGGTGATGTGGTCCGCATGTTTGGCTATCTGCCCAATCGGCTGCGCGACTATATTGCCCAGCTTGAAGCGAGCGTCGCGCAGGAGTTTCTCGCCCGGTTGGATGGGCTGGGGCGCGGGCTGGCCGTGGATTTACGCTCGGTTCCGGAGGCCATCATGGGCGTGGAGCAGCGCATCCTCGCGGCTTGGGACGAGATGCTGCTGCCCATCGGCCCCCTGCACTTTGGCGCGCAATTGGCGATCGAAGCCAACTTTGATGGCAGTCAGATCGATCTGCAAGGCTCGGTGGACGCGGTAGCCGCGGTGCGCCCCGGTCAACTGCGAGCGGATCTGGATGCTCTCCTGCGTGACACGCTTCGTCAGGTTCGTGGCACGGCCCAACAGTTGACCAGCGGCGCGGGCAACAGCCTGGCCTATGCAGTCACCCAACTGGAACAAAACCTGCTCCACGACTTGACCCAGGATCTGGATACCTTTCTGGCTGCGCTAGACCCAGAGCCAATTGCCGCTGAGTTGGACCTGCTCATCACAACGGCGCTGCGCCGCGCGCCCGCGGGCCTGGCCGCAATTCAGGCCGATCTAGTGGCTGCCTTCCAGCGTTTGGAGCGCATCATTCGCGATCTGAACCCCGCGACCCTGGCCCAGAAATTCCTGGCCGTGCTCGAAGTGGTGGAGGAGCAGATCAACTTATTGGATCCGCGTCGCCTGGCCGCCGAGTTGGCCGAAATCCACCAGGCCATCAAGGATGTTTTTCTGGCTTATGACCCGGCCAGCTTCGCCCAGGAGCTCTTTGCGGTGGTCGATGCGCTGGCGAGCGCGTTAGAGGCCCTCAACCCGGCGACCCTGTTGGGGGATCTGGCTGATTTTGATGGCGTGCTGGATCAGATCGCGGCGGCTGTGCCTACCGCGGCCCTGGCTGGCATCGACAGTTCGCTGGCGGAGGTGGGGGCCCGTTTGCAGGCATTGAATCCCAACGCGCTGATCGAGGTGATCAACGAATTGCCGGCGCGTCTGGTGGCTGCCATCAGCACGGCGGTGGATGTGATCAAGGCAGAGATTGTTGCCCTGTTGAACACGATCAAGTATGCGTCGGCCAATGCATCGGTGCAGGTCGAAGCATCGGTCACGGTCGGGTAGGGCCCGCGTGCCGAAGCCTTACCCGGTCAACGAATCAATACGCTGTACAGCCACACTCTTGAATTTCGCTGGCTCACGTCTGCTGCGTGACTAAGGCCGGCCAGAGACCGGTCTACTCATGCCGCATTTCAGGCTAATCGCCCAAAGTGGTTTGACCTATGGCTCAGGAATCCTACACCCAAACATTTTCTATCCCCGGCACAACGCACACATTGCAGATGACGCGCGCGGCTAGCGGGCAATTGCTGCGCCTGGTTGGGAATGGTCGCGTCTACCTGGAAGCGCGGGCCGACGGTCGCCATTTTGACGAGGGGCTGGCTGTTGTGTCCGAACGGCTGATTGGCCGAACCTTGCTGCGGCATGTCAGGACCGCCAGCGACAATTGGCTGGAACGCTATCGCTGGGACGCGGATGAGCGGCTCTCGGAGGTGGATGGCGTGCGCATCACGCGGGACGCGGCGCGGCGGGTGATCGCCTGTGACGCCGAGAGCGGTGCAACGTGGCGCTATTGCTACGGCGAGGATGGCCCCGTGCGCATCATCACCCCGACCACACAGCGCACCCTGGCCTGGCAGCAGGGCCGATTGGTGCGTGTCACAGAACCGCGGCATCAGCGTACCCTGCGCTATCGCGACGACATCCGCCACGATACAGTGGCACTTCCCGCAACCTGGCAGCGAGATGACCTGGGCCGCGTCTGGGCCATCACCGCGGCGGATGGCAGAGTGCTCACAACCTTTCTGTGGGATGGCTATGCCTGTCTGGCACGCATCGACGGGCCGGTGGGCGCGCCGCTTGCCGCGCTCTATTCGCTGGACCCGACCTGCACGCCCGTGCGGATCATCACCCGCCACGGGGTGACGCGCATCCCGCGCGATGCCTTTGGCGAAGGGCTGCTGGAACACCCGACAAATCCCGGCCTCTATGGGGGCATGGTCTGGCATGGGTTGACCCACCTGCCCGCGCGCACACTGGATCCGCGTACCGGCACCTTCACCAGCCCGGACCCGTATCACGGCCTGGAGGCGGATCCACGGCGCGCAATGGGCTATCGCGGGCCGCTCCCGACCGAGCATCACCAGGTGAACCGCTATGCCATCTCCCGGTATGACCCGATTGGCCGCGCCGACCCCACGGGCAACCTGTCCTGGTGGGTCTATTTGAGCGACTTCACCTGGTCGCTGGGCAACAATCTGGTGGGGTGGTTCGGGCTGGACTGGACGATCAACTTCTTTGGCAGCCTCTTCACCGGCCAGATCGGCGACTTTTTTGACTATGAATCCCTGTCCAGCAGTGACCGGCTCAAGCTGACCGGCGTGCGCCGAGATGGGCTCACCGCGCCGGGCCGCGCCTGGACCTTCCAGCATCTGGTGATGGTGCCGCACGACGAGTTACACGTTTTGGCCCAGGCACGCGTGATTGACCCGCAGCAATCATTTCGCCCAACCCTGTACGGGACGGTGTTGCACGCGGCCCCCGCAGGTCATCGGCCACTGCTGCTGCACGGTACGCTCTTCCCTGGCGTCACCAATTGGCCCAACGGTCCAGCCAATTGGAGCCGGGCGGGTGGCCCAGCCGAACCCGTGATTCCTGGCGCGCCCATCCCCATCTTTCCCCAAGGTGGGCTGCACCTGGATTCAATCATCACCCGCATTCCCGAACCAACCGCCATTTCCCTGCGCGAGCTGGAGGCACGAGATCGCTCGGTGCTGGGGCGGATCGGCCTGCGCACGGTGATTGTGATGAATGCCACGGGAACCGGTCTGGCCGTCGATCAAAATGTGCTGCTGAGCGATGCGGCCAATAACCGCGGCATCTTTCGGCTGCTTTCGGTGAGCACCCCCAACGGCACCACGCGTGTGCGGGTAGACAGCGAGCATACTGGCGTTGGGCCAACAGATGTGCGGCTGCGCCAGCTCGACCCGCCCGATCCCAGCGAAGCGCTGGCCCAAACCACGGAGCCAACCCATCTGGAAACGCAGGGCTCGGCACGCGCCTATCGGCCAGGTGATGCGCTGCGACTGCGTCAGGGGGGCAGCGTGGTCGGGGCAGGGCTGATCACCCGGCTTGAGGCGCGGCTGGCCCTGGACGCGGCCGCGCCTGATCCTTTCAGCCAGCCTATCCTCATCCTGAATGCGCCAGTGGCGGGCGGAACAATTGCGGTGACGCGTGCCGCCATTGCCACCAGCATCGAGTATCCGGTCGGGGCGACGTTGCCCGCGGTGGGGGCAACATTGGTGGTGCGTGGGAATGGCAACGAAGTGCCGATTGTGGTGCAGGCTGTGGCGGGCCAGACTGTGCAGACTGATCGCGATCTGGCGAGCACGGGCGCGTCCGGCGCTACGGTGCAGATCCAGGCATTGGCGCGCGGTAGCGAGCTTGGTCGGCGCACGGCTGATCGCGAAGCTGCGGCGCACATCACCTACACGCCACCCGCAGTACGCAGCGCACCGACCAGCGGCTTTGTGCGGCTGGAAGACAACGACGGGCGGGTGGTTGTGCGCCGCATTACCAGCCGCGTCTTTGATGCGCTGGTTTTTGATCAGCCGCTGCCCGGCAACCCGGCCACTCCCTACGAGGTGGAGCGCTTCCCCGTGCGCGGCTTTGATCGCGCTGGGCTGACCATCACCACCGAGCAGGTGCTGGCCCTGGAGGAGCCGGTGAATATTGGCACGCCGCCCGCGCTGCTGCTGCAACAATTCAACGGGAGCACGCTGGCGACCCTGGCCACGGGGGTAGCGTCGGCGGCGTGGACAAACGGTACAAGTTTTGTGAGCCAGCAATTTACCGCGGCCACCAATCCCCCCGCGGGCTTTGGCCCGGCTCAGGCGCTGGTTGTGGATGGTGGCAGCACGCGCGAGGTGCGGCGTATCCGCACAATTGAAGCCACAGTGACGCTGGATCGGGAGGTGCTTGTCAGCGCCGGGGCCACCACGTTGCGCGTCGTACGGCTGAATACAACCAATATGCCACGCTATCAGGGGCGCGTGGTTGGGCCGCTCCAGCTTACGGTGCCGGGGCATGGGTTGGCTGTGGGCAACGAGGTGACGGTGGACTTTGCGCCGGGTGTTGCCAGTGTGACTAATCAATATCGCGTGGCGCAGATTGGGACAGGCAATACGCTGACCCTCGATGGCGGCCAACGCCACGCGGTGGCTGTCACCCCTGCCGGTGGGACCACGACGGCGGGCACGGTAGGCACCAGCGTGACGGTCGCCCTACTCCCCATGATCGGTGCCCAGCCTGTGCAGATGCCGCGCTGGCTGGCCGAAGCCACTGTCGCGGTGACGTGGGACAATGTAGGCGTGCCGCTGCGGGTGGTGGCCGTAGCCAGTGATCTGGTAACGGTGACCCATCGTGCCGCGGTCGACAATGTGCATGATCTCTATCTCAAGACAGTAACCTGTCAGCAGATGGTGCCTGTGGACCCGGCCACTGGTACGGCCTGGGCGGGTATCCATGGCCGCGCGGTGGGCGGAACGGCAGTGGGTGACCAGGAGCGGACCACAAGATTGGCCTTTACGGTCTGGGCGCCCAACGGTCTGCCCAAGGATGTCACCCTGGCTGTGGCGGATGGCGCGCGCACCATCCCCTGCCGCACCCTGGCCAGCGCCAACCTGGATGTGAGGATTACGCTGGATCGGGACCTGACCACGAGCGCGGCCACGCTGACTCTTCACGCGCCGACACCCGCGCAGACCGGTTTTGCGCTTGACTTTGTCCAGGAAGACCGGGCCATTGTGATCCGCGACGAGCCCGCGCTCATGGGGGTAACCGGCACGAATCTGGTGTTGGTGTCGCCGATGGTGCCCGCGCCAGAGGCCGAGCGGCTGGCGACCAGCGCCCACATCGGGCCGGGGACGGTGTTGGTTCCGCAAGACCCGGAGCATTGGGAATTGGATCGGCGGCAGAGCCTGATCGATCACGAGTTGATCCACACCCGCCAATCCGCGGCGTGGGGGCCGCTGCTGCTGGCCTGGTTCCCGCTCTTTATTGAAGAGGGGCTGCTGGAACTGGCAACCAATATCGAGAAGCCCACCTATTCGCCCTATGTGGTGGCCGAACTGGCGACCAGCGGTGGCGCGCGCGTGCTGCGTATCCCGAACCCGGGCGAGACCCCATTTGCCCGTGAGGATCGGGTGCAGGTGGCGCATGATGGCACGGTGCAGACCATCCGCCTGGGCAGCGAGTCGAGTGCAGGCAGCCGCGAGTTCAGCGTCACCGAGCTGAATGGGCTGCGCGACCAGCCTGTACGCGTCCGCAAGGTGCTGAACTTTGCCGACACCAATGGCTTTTGGATGACGCTGCTGCCCAATACAGCGGATGAGGCGCGAGATTTCATCTTCAATTTCCAGCAGATCCTGACCCACGGCGGCATCTTGAATCTGCTCACTGGCTCGGTTTATGGCGGCCTGTTTCATGGGATCGGGCGGCTCTTTTACGCGCTCGGGCGGGCGATCTTTGGCAAGGGCGATCGCTATGCCGCGACAGTGGGGGCGGAGCGTACTTCGCTCACGCTGGATGATGAGGCGGCTGTCACCGCGCTGAGCGGGGCAAATCGCATCATCGTGCAGAAGATGGTGGATGGTACCGAACAGACGGTGGTGCGCTCACTGAGCACGCCCGCCAGCGGCAATTCGCTCACGCTGACCGCCGCGCTGGAGCCAGCCTTCACAGGCAGCGTCCAGGTTGCGCCCTATTCCACCCACACGCCAGACTCGGCCTGGGATTGGCATCGTTATTATCCCGCGCAGGTGCCCAACGCCGCGGAGCCTGCCGCGATCCAGCTCTTTGCCAGCAATGGCGGCGCGCCGCCGACGCTCAAAGTCTTTGATCGTGTAGTCGTTACTTCGGGCGCCAATAGCCAGCGCACCAATGTCACGCATGTGCGCGGCGACGGCATCATCGAGTTGGAGGATGCACCGGCGACTTCGGGCACACAGCGCGAATTTCGCATCGCCAAGATCGATGAGGGCGACCCGCTGGGAAATGCCGATAGTGCAGCGCTCCAGGAGCTTGGCTTTGGCTGGATGCGCTGGCTTTTCGATCCCTATGGCCAGTTCCAATATCGGCTGCAGCCTGCGAATGATTCCTTTGGCGGCATTGTGGCGCGCATCGCGCGCTATCTCTTTGGCACAACCTCGTGGAGTCTCATCTTCCCCTTTGGCTACTACTTTTGGGACAACGCCTTTGTGCAAAGTAGCGATAATGGCCACTTTTCCCAGATGGAACAGGAAGCATCCGCAGAGAGTGGCGATCTCTACAGCCCGATTGGGCGTTTGCGCGGGGCCTTCACCTTGGACAAGGAGACCAAACGCTACCGCGGCGTCGTGGGTGACATTGGCCGCTATTGGTACTTTCATGTGCGCCGCACCGATACCCTCGTCACCGCGGGCCATCGGGATGCCCCTGGTGTGCACTGGGAGGAAGGAAACGATGGCTTGCGCGTCGTCCCCGATTGGACGGGGGGCGGGCCAACCACCGGTGTTCCCGATCAGGATGCGCCCAATCAGGATGCGCAAGCGGGCGGAGACACACCCGGCCTGGCGGTGCCGGATCATTATTTCCGCAAAGCTGCCACCGCGCCGCTGGCCACGACAGCCGCGGGGCCGACCGGTTTTGCCCCGGCGGTTGCTGGCTATGTGCCTGTGTCGCCTCGGCTGGAGCGCTCTTTTGGCATGTATGTCAGTTTCTGCCGCGCGGGCCAGCACCGCGTAACGGTTCCCAATGGGGTAACCAGCGCGGTCGACGCGTTGGAGGCGCAGGAAGGCGATTCTACCTTTGGCTTTGGCCGTCAGACCATTTTCTTCAATGTGGATGTGGCCGATGTGGCAGTGACGGTTGCTGGGCAGGCAGTGGCAGCAACGCTGACCGATGATGGCGCGGGCAACTTTCTGCCTGGGACGCTGGAACTGGTTCAGCTCCAGCGCGCGCGGATCAGCGTGACCCCCAATGGCGTGCGCCGGTATGCCATCACTGTGCCCTACGCGGGGCGCGGGGGGCAACTGCTGACCGACGGGACAAGTGAACTGGTGGCGCTCAACCGCAACACACCGGCCAATGAACCCGAAGCCGTGGAGATCAGTCGTGTCTATCGGCGCGGGGCCGACGGCAATTATGACGATGCTGTGCTCAATGCCCACCGCGGTGTCCACCTGACGGGCGATCTGCATATCCCCGTGCGCTGGTTCCGCGTGCGCGTGGTGAATACGCTGCCGGTGCGGCGGGCGGTCACGCTGGAAGCGGGCGACATTCTGGACCCCGCAACCGTGGCTGGCAAGCTCCGCCCGGGCGACACGGCCTATGTGATCATCCCTGCCGAGCCGGTCAGCACCCTCCGGCTGGACAGCGTGACCTACCCTGTGCCGCCCGCGCTGGTCACCAATCCCGACCCGCCGCGCATCGACCCGGAGCCAACGCCAGCTGCGCTGCAAGCCTTTGTGGGCGATGGCGTGATCTCCAGGATCACCTTGCAGGCCGACAATCCGCCAGAGACGACCGCGCGTGTGCGGCTGCTGGTGCGAGTGGGCCATGCGGATCTGCGAGCTGATCTGACAGCGGAGATGGAGGTGATCCCACACCTGACGCTGGCTCCGCTGGCCGGGGTAACGGTGCAGAATAATGGCGCTACGCTCGTGTTTGCGGCGCGCGATGAAGGGGGCGCAGCCGTCAATGTGAAGCTGGATTCGATCCGCCTGCTGGAATTGGATGGCACAACCGCGGCCGGTTTGAGTGCCACCGTAACGAATGATCAGGTGACGATCACGGCGAGCAGCGCGGCAACGGTGGGGCGCAAGCAAATTCTGGTGGAAAAGGAGAGCGCGGAGGGTCACTGGGCCCGCCGAACCTTTGAGGTGATCGCCTAAGCACCATCCGTAACCTGGTTGCAGCTTCCAAAGCTCGCTTGACCCAGAATTTACGGATAGCCCTATGTTATCAAGCGTGACGGGCCTGGATCAACCATGGATTGAGGCTGAGGAGAAAGTGATGGCGCAGAATTTAGTCAATGGGGCGCAGATTCGCTGTTCGTTTGGGACAGCCCCCTCATCGCTGACCGTGCTGCCTGCCGCACGCGTGGCAATTGAGCAGCAGCCCGCAGCGAATATTCAGGATAACGTGCCGATGATGAATGTGCTGCCTTTTGGCCTGTGTACCGCGGTGACGAATCCGCAAGTGGCGGCGGCGACGGCTGCGGCATTGGGTACGCTGACGCCCCAGCCTTGCATCCCGGCCACGACCGCGCCCTGGGTGCCCGGGTCGCCGACGGTATTGGTGGGCGGAAAACCGGCGTTGCAGCGCAGTTGTCAGTTGCTCTGCCAGTGGGGCGGGGTCATTACAGCGAGCAACGCCGGGCAAACGACGGTGAATTCGCCTTGAGCGCAGGCCATAGCCGCCGCGTACCTGAAACCGAGCTTCCCCAGAGAGCCCAGCTTGCTGATTTGGTGATTTTGGCCCCCTGTGCGACGATAGAGCAGCCCACTTCCTGAGGTGTGTTCCAACATCACCGCCATGAATCAACTGCTGCGCACGAAACTTTATGCTCCGGCATTCGGCCCCAAACTTGTCTCCCGGCCCCGCTTGATCGAGCGGCTGCACGAGGGGCTGGCGCGCAAGTTGACGCTGATCGCGGCTCCTGCTGGTTTTGGGAAGAGCACGCTGGTGAGTGAATGGGCCGCCACGGCGAAGCGATCCACCGCCTGGCTGTCGCTGGACGAAGAGGATAGCGACCTCATCCGCTTTCTCACCTACCTGGTTAGCGCGCTGCAGACGGTTGCCCCCACCCTTGGCCAAGGGGTGCTGCCTGTGCTGCAGGCTCCCCAGCCTCCCCAAGATCCGGCTGGTCGCGAAGCGCTGCTCACCGCCCTGCTCAACGACATCACCACCCTGCCTGATCCATGCATCCTGGTCCTGGACGATTTCCACTTGATTGATACTGGCGGGCCGCGCGGCGCGGTTGAAGCTGCGCTCACCTTTCTGCTCGATCATCTGCCGCCCCAGCTGCATCTGGTCATTGTCACCCGCGAGGATCCCCAGCTGCCTTTGGCGCGTTTGCGCGCCCGCGGCCAGATGACCGAAGTGCGGGCCGCGGATTTGCGGTTTACAGAAGCCGAAGCCGCGGACTTCTTCAACCGGGCGATGGGCCTCAGCCTCACCGCGGCTGACATCACCGCGCTGGAAAACCGCACCGAAGGCTGGATTGCCGGTCTGCAATTGGCGGCCCTTTCGATGCAGGGCCAGCAAGATGTGGCCGGGTTTATCCGGGCGTTCGCTGGCGACAACCGTTATATCGTAGATTATTTGATCGAAGAGGTGCTGCACCGTCAGCCTGAATCGATCCGCAGCTTCTTGCTCCACACGGCCATTCTGGATCGCTTGAATGGCTCCCTGTGCGATGCGGTCACTGGTCAGCCGGGCGGCAAGGAGCGATTGGCCCTGTTGCAGCGCGGCAACTTCTTTCTCATTCCGCTGGATGACAAAGGGCACTGGTATCGCTATCATCACCTGTTTGCGGATGTGCTGGCTATGCACCTGGCAACGGAACAGCCCGATCAGGTGGCTGTGCTGCATCAGCGTGCAAGCGAGTGGTACGAGCAGCATGGCGCGCTGGCCGATGCCATCCGACATGCGTTGGCAGCCGCGGATTTTGCGCGCGCCGCGGACCTGGTCGAGCGAGCCTGGCCAGGGGTGCGCAGGAATCGCCAGGAAGATGTCTTGCTGGGCTGGCTGAAGGCGCTCCCCGCAGAGTTGCTGCACCGGAGGCCAGTGCTCAGCGTTGCGTATGCCCACGTGCTCCTGGCAACCGGCACGATCGATGGTGTTGCGGAGTGGCTGCAGCGCGCCGAACAGTGGCTGGACACAGCAGCCGATTCTCAGCCCGCGCCTTCACCAATTGGCCTGGCGCAGGAGGAATTTCGCCGTCTGCCCGGCACGATCGCGCTTGCCCGGGCTGGCCTGGCCATGGCGCAAGGCGACGTCCCGCAAACCGTGACCTATGCCCAGCAGGTGCTGGCCCTCGCTCCGCAGGATGACTTCCTGACGCGCGGCGGGGCAGCCGGGTTTCTGGGGCTTGTCGCCTGGACGAATGGGGATCTCGCGGTGGCGTACCAGACATTTGCAGCGGGGATGGCGAGTCTGCAAAAGGCTGGGAACATCGCTGACGCGATCAATGGCGCAATCACCCTGGCTGCTATCCGGATGGCGCAGGGGCGTCTCCACCAGGCGCTGCGGATCTACCAGCAGGGATTGGAGCTTGCAACGGTGCGGCCTGCAACAGGGGCGCAGCCAGTGCTGCGGGGCGCGGCAGATATGTATGTGGGCATGAGCGAGATCCTCCGGGAGCGTGATGATCTGCCCGCGGCGATGCAGCAGCTGCTGACCAGCCAGGAACTGGGCGAGCATACCGGATTCCCCCAAAATCGCTATCGCTGGCGTGTCGCGTTGGCTCGTCTGCGAGCGGCGCAAGGCGATTGGGCGGGTGCACTTGATCTGCTCGACGAAGCAGCGCGGCTGTATCGCAGTGATTTTGCCCCCAATGTGCGACCAATTGCCGCGCTGCGGACGCGGGTGTGGGTTGCTCAGGGACGCTTGGGCGAAGCACTTGACTGGGGGCGTGAGCAGGGCTTGTCTCTCCAGGACAGCCCCAGCTATCCGCGCGAATTCGAGCACATAACCCTGGCTCGGGTGCTCCTGGCTCGCTATCAGCACGAGGCAGATACCAAACATGCTCTGCTTGAGGTTGTGGCCCTCCTGGCGCGTCTCCTCAGCGCCGCGGAAAGTGGCGAGCGGACAGGCAGCGTCATCGAAATTCTGATCGTGCAGGCGCTTGTTCATCAGGTGCAAGGCGACACCCGGGCTGCTCTGCGCTCGCTACACCGGGCGCTGATCCTGGCGGAGCCAGAAGGCTACATCCGCATATTTCTGGATGAAGGCCCGGCGATGCGCACACTGATCACAGAATGCCGGATGCAGCATCCACTATGGCCCACTCATCTTGCTGCCTATGCGGATACCCTGTTGGCTGCCTTTGCGCGGGGCGAACCAGAAACGAAAGCCCCGAGCCTATCCGCGGTACGGCCACCCCTGGTGGACCCCCTCAGCGAGCGTGAGCTTGAAGTGCTCCGCCTGTTCAAGACCGAACTTTCCGGGCCCGAGATTGCCAACGAACTCGTCGTCGCACTGAGCACAGTTCGCACGCACACCAAAAGCATCTACAGCAAACTCAACGTCAATAACCGCCGGGCAGCCGTCCTGCGGGCAACAGAGCTGGCCTTGATCTAGCCGCACGCACGGATTGCCCCGAGCGTCATCCACGAGCCCTGCCAGGGCAAGCGCTATTCCTGCTTGCTGGGCGGGGCTTTTTGCTGCCAGGGTTCCTCCTCATCTCTCCCCACACCCACCCTGCTCACAATCCCCACACCTATCCCCACATGTGGGGAAGACAGCTCCCCACCGCCAGCTGTATCCTATGGGCGCAGCACAATCGACACAGAGCGACCTGGCGCTTCATCCAGCTGGAGAACATCGAGGAACAAACACGAGGCAAAGCATGAGCGAATTACACCGAGCAACGACGAAGGATGACCAGCCTGCATGGTACGAAATTTGCATCAAGGGCCAGTTGGATCCCAGGTGGGCTGAGCGCTTTGATGGCATGAACCTTACCCATACACGTGACGGGACTACCCTTCTCACTGGCCCGGTGGTTGATCAAGCCGCCTTACACAGCGTGCTCAGGAAAGTGCGTGATCTCGGCCTGACCCTGGTCTCGGTCATTCAGGTTGCTGCCAGGGAGTCAAGGTCATGAGCATGATGCAGCAGATTACAGGCATCAAAGAAACCAGGCCCAAGCATAGTCATCAGCAAAAGGAGAACAAAATGAAGCTAACTGTCTCGACTCTCAGCCGTTGGAGCGGTTTATCCGCGATGGCAGCCGGTATCCTGTTTGTGGTCATTCAGGCGATCCACCCGCCAGATACCCTTGCGTCAGTCCCCACCACTCAGTGGGCAATTGTCCACTTCTTAGGGGTCGCAATGGGCCTCTTCGGTCTGTTCGGTATTACGGGGCTCTATGCTCGGCAAATTGCTGCTGCCGGTTGGCTCGGTCTGGTCGGCTATCTCCTGTTTAGCCTCTTCTGGGCCTTCACACTCGCCTTCCAATTTATCGAAGCCGTGATCTCCCCCGTGTTGGCGGCCGCGGCTCCCCAGGTTGTCGAGGGTCTCTTTCGCATGATCAATAACCAGGCCAGCACATTGAACCTCGGCGCGCTTCCCATGGTCTGGATGTTCACGGGGCTGCTCTATATGCTGGGTGGGCTCCTGTTTGGCAGCGCAACCTTCCGCGCGGGCATCCTGCCGCGGTGGGCAAGTGGCCTGCTGGCCTTTAGCGTTGTCTTGCCGCTCCTGGCTGCTTCCTTTGTCCCGCACCCGTTTGACCGCCTATTTGCCGTACCGGTCGGGATCGCACTGGCCGGGCTGGGCTATGCACTCTGGGCTGAACAGCGCGAGCCCGCTGCACGCGCCGTACCTGGTGCCGGAAATGCTCAGCTTCGCGCCACCAACGCCGAGTAAGTTCGCAGGCAAGTGATGGAGGAGACAGGCGGCTGCATGGCTGCTTGTCTCCTTTGTAAATTTGCCCATCATCCACCCAAGGATCTAACCATGAACGCAAATGTCTATGATGCAGGCCGAGCCTCTGCTGCGCCTCAGCCTGATACGGCGGGAGAAGCGGCACCTCGGAAAGGCAGCGCGTCGCCAAAGAGTCGTTCAGCATTCTGGGTCGTGACCGGACTGCTCGCCCTGAGCGCCATTCCAATCGCCTTTGGCCTCTTCCGCTTGATCGAACTTGTCCGCGGCGCGACCATCACACCGGCCAATGCCCGCTTCTTTGCGTCGCCCCTGCCAGTGGTGATCCATATCGTAAGCGCCAGTCTGTATGCCAGCTTGGGTACCTTCCAGTTTGCAGCCGGGTTCCGGCGACGCAGGCCCGCGTGGCATCGCCTGGCCGGGCGGATCCTGATCATCTGTGGGCTGTTGATCGGCCTTTCTGGCTTGTGGATGACACTCTTCTACCCCCGCAAGGAGGGCACGGGTGATCTGCTCTATGGCTTCCGGCTCCTTTTTGGGTCAGCCATGGTCGTGGCCACACTCCTGGGCTTTACCACGATCCGGCGTGGGAATGTGGCCGGCCATCGCGCCTGGATGACGCGTGCCTATGCGATCGGGCTTGGCGCGGGTACGCAGGTGCTGACCGAAATGGCCGGGGCTTTGCTCCTCAGCAAGCCGAGCGAATTCACGGGTGATCTCCTGCTGGGCGCGGGCTGGGTGATCAACCTCGCCGTGGCCGAATGGGTTATCCGCAAGCCCCAGGGCATGGCCACGTTTCAGGCTGTGCAGCACCTGCTCCAGGCCCACAAAGGCACCGGGATCGCGCTCGCGCTTGGTCTTTCCGTGGCGCTGCTCGGCCTCCTCGCTCGGCCTGCTCCACCGACGCTCTCGACAATGGTGACTGGTAATGCCGAGCTGGCCGCACGGGCGCGGGCGCTCTTGCCCGGCGCGCTGGATCGGGTCAGCATCGCCGTGGTGGATGGGGCTACCATCACCTATGCCCATTTTGGCGCAGACGAACACACGCAGTACGAGATCGGCTCGCTCACCAAGACATTTACCGGGTTGCTGCTGGCCGAGGCAATCCGCCGTGGTGAAGTCACAGCGGACACAAAAGTGGGGGCTCTGCTCCCGCTCCACAACACACCCATCGCCGATGTAACGCTCGCTGAACTCGCCAGCCACCGCGCCGGTCTCTCTGCGCAAGGCATGCACCTTGCGGATAGGCTTCTATTCGTGCTGCGTCACCTCCGCCACCGCAATCCCTTCGTCCATGATGTAGCTGGGGTACTCGCCATTGCTCGCAAAGCCACCCTCACCGAGCGCGGTGTCCCTGTCTATTCCAATTTGGGCGTGGCTTTGCTGGGACATGCGCTGGCCGCGGCCGCCCAGATGGAGTATGCGCAATTGCTGCAGGAGCGTCTCTTCACACCGTTGGGGATGTCGGCGAGTAGCCTGCCCCTGATGCCTGAAAATCTGGCGAGCGATGCCCCCACCGGCTATAGCGCCACAGGAGTTGCCGAGGCCCCCTGGACAATCAATGGCTGGTCACCCGCAGGTGGCGTGCGCTCGACCCCTGCCGATCTGGTGCGCTATGTGCGGGCGCTGCTGGATGGCGCTGCGCCGGGAAGCGACGCGCTCACCCCGCGTTGGCGTTTCGGGGATCTGCAAATTGGCTACGCCTGGATGATGCGGAACTACCAGGCAGAGAATGTGACCTATGCGAATGGGCTGACTGGGGGCTTCACCAGCAAGATTGTGCTCGATCTCGCCCATCGCCGCGCGGTGATCATCCTCTCGAATACAGCAGCCTCGGTCGATGATGCTGCCAATCAATTGCTCGTCGGAGAAAACGCATGGATAGCCTCGCCATAGCTCTTTTCTTGGTCCCAATTATCTGGTTTGTGATGCGGGTGTGGGGTGTCCGGGGTAGGGTGGCGGCTCGAGATCGCTGGGATCTGATCGCCGGGTGCGCCGTGGCGGTTGCGATGTTTGTCTTTGCGCGGCTGATGATCAACTGGGTGCTGGTGCCGGTGGCCATCTGGAATGGTGCGGTGGTTTTGCTTGCCAGCGGCGTGATTGGTGCCGCCGTGCGTTGGCCAGCGTTACCCTGGCTCATCAGCACGCACCGGCCTCAACGCACCATCCGCGTCGGTATCACGCTCCTGGTCTGCGCCCTCGTGATGGGTGCAGCCATGGTCTGATCATGGCATAGCCGCGTGGCCTGGCTCGCCCAACTGCGCTTCATCCGCTGCTCCAAGCGCCACCAGGGCTGCCCGCTGCGCGTCGCTGATGCCCGTGACCCCGGTAATCTTCATCCCTGCATAAGGGCCGGGCACCTGTAAGACGTGGGCGAGGCTGCCTGTGGGCGGTTCGCCCGCCAGCACCCACAGCCGCACGACTTGATCCTCGCCGCCGCTGGCAAGAAAATGGCTGCCAGCACCCAAAACACCCCCGAATGTCACCGACTCCACCGGCTGGGTGTGCCCATGCAACCGGAGCAGTTGGCGGCCTGTGTCCACATCCCATAGTCGCACGGTACCACTTTGGCCCCCACTGGCCAGGCGTCGCCCATCTGGGCTGAACGCGACTTGGTCGATGCGAGTGGCGTGGGCCTGGATGGTCTGAACCAGGTCGAGATGATTCGCTCCATTGAGGCGATAGAGCCGAATGACCCCGGCCCACCCAGCCGCGGCCACGAATGAGCGGGCGGGGTCAAAAGCGAGGGTCTTGCAATGTCCATTTGTCTCTTCGACGACTTGTAGACACTGGCCTGTGGCTACATCCCAAACGCGCAACGAGCTGTCTGCGGCACCGCTAATCAGCTGCTTGCCGTCTGGGGTGAAGACTAGCCCGTTAACCTCAAGCGTATGACCGGCCAGGATTTTGCGCAACCGACTTTGCGCAGGCAGATTGATATCCCACAGATAGATCTCGCCATCATAGCCCGCGGTCGCCATTATATTGCCCTGCGGAGCAAAACGCACGGCGTGGATTGCGGCTTTGTGCCCGCGCAACAGGCCGATGGTTTGGTGGCTGGACAGTTCCCAGATGCGCACAACCCGATCATCGTCGGCACTGGCTAACCAGCGGCCATCCGGGCTGAAGGTGACACAATTTACCTGCATACCGCGGCCGGGGAGGGGGTGCGGCATGGTGGCTGCTACGCTCGAATCTGTCACCGGCCAGAGGCGCACCCAGCCCTTCCCATCGCCGATAGCTAGCAGCGTATTGTCCGGGCTGAAGGCCAGCGCGCGAATGGCAGCGACATGGCCGCGGATCGTGCGGAGCGCGCGCTCGTGTTGCTGACGGCGCAGATCCCACAGGCGGATGGTGTCGTCCAATCCCCCACTGGCCAGTAGTGAACCATCCGGGTGGAGGGCGATTGCCCGGACAGTGTGTTCGTGTCCGCGTAAAACTTCAAGCGCCCGCTGGTTCGAGACATCCCAAATTCGGATAGTCCGGTCAGCGCTGCCACTGATCAGGCGGGTGCCGTCGGGACTAAAGAGCAGGCTACGCACCCAATGGGTGTGGCCGCGAAGTGTAGCCAGCAGGTGCCGGGCTGCCAGATCCCAGAGGCGGACGGTCGTGTCGCCGCTGCTGCTGGCCAGCAAAGCCCCATCGGGACTAAAGGCCAGCGCGAGTACTTGATGCTCATGGCCACATAGCGTAGTGAGGAGCCGCGCCCCAGCATCCCCTCCCGGAACAGACCCGCTATGTGATCGCGAAGAGAGATCCCACAGGTAGATCACATGATCCAGGCTGCCCACTGCCAACAGCGCGCCTGCTGGGTGAAACGCGAGAGAGAGCACTACATCGCTAGGGCCCGTAATGACCGCGAGTTGGGCACCGGTTTCAACGTTCCACAGCCGCACGGTGTGATCTTGACCACCGCTGGCTAATCGTTTGCCATCGGGACTGATTGCGAGAGCAAACACACCGCTGCTGTGTCCGCTCAAGCACCGGAGACAGCGGCCAGTCCGCCAATCCCAGATGCGAATGCTGCGATCCAGGCTGCCACTGAACAGTAAAGCGCCGTCGGGGCTAAAGGCCACGGCCATGACGGCATTGGTGTGGCCGGTCAGCAATTGAGCGCTTTGCCCATCGGGGAACGACCAAATACGTATCGCGCCTTGTGCCCCACCCGCCACCAGCAGATGGCCCCGCGGATGAATGGCCAGCGTAAAGATCCGCCCAAAATCTTCGGTAAAGGTCGTACCAGTGAGGTCGGCGCTGGCGAGATTGAGCGCGGCCAGATTCGCACCTCGCAGATCCGCTTGCCACATGCTCAGGTGGGAAAAATCCCAGCCTGAGATATTTACCTCCAGATGAAGCAACAAATGGAGCAGATTTGCCGCGGCGTAGCCAGGCCGCCCCGCTGCGTTTTGGCGCAACTCGGCCACCAGCATATGCAGCTTCTCGACCAGCGCCTGCCTGCCCAAGGTTGCTTGCACTTGTTCGGCCACCGGTGCCAGAATCAGGCGAACCTGGCTCTGGCGTACATCGTCCTTGGACTGCGCTTTGAGCAGTGCGTGGCTCTGAAGCAGTTCAAGCTGCCCGGCCTGGAGCTCTGCACAAGTGGCTGTGACCAAGTGATCGGTCAAATACTCCATCACCACATTTTGCAAGCCAATACCGGTGTGGTGCCGCTCGATCAGCGAGCGATTCTGTAAGTTGCGCAGGGCCTCTAGAAAGTGATGACTAGTGGGTTGCACCAGGTTCCGGCGGAGCGTCTGGGCATCTACAGGTTCTCGCTCAATGGCCAGCCAAAAGAGAATGGCCCGCTCCAATTCGGTCAGGCGCGCTAATTGTTGATCCAGAATTTTCCGAACATCATCAAAGATCAGCACATCCTCGGCGAGAAAGCTCGCAACATCCCCGGCAAAAAGCTCCTGTACGGTATCCGCAACCAATTTGAGCGCCAAGGGATTGCCAGAATAGCGCGTCACCAATACCGAGCCTGCATCGGATAGAGCGGTAGTACCCCGTTCTGCCAGCAGTGCTTGACCGGCAGTTTCATCCAACCCTTTTAACCAGAGGGATTGCACCCGTGGCGTGTCAGCGGCCAGTCGGGCAACGGTGCCTGGTCGCTCACGGCTTGTCAGGAGCAGCGCGCTGCGGTGATCGCTAGTCGCCGCACGCCACAGTAGTTGGTCGTAGGCCTCATAGCCAGGGCGGAAGCAACCCGCTTCGGTCGGGTCCAAAATGCTTTCCAGATTATCCAGAACAAGTAACACTCGCTGCCGCCGCAGACAATCCATAAGCAGCATCAGTTGTTCGTCCAGACTCATGGGAAGTTCGACCAGGGCTTGTTCTGCCAACGTTTGCAGTAGCCCGGCCGCGAGTCTATCCAGCGGCGGCGCGTTGAGCAGCGAGCGCCAGAGTACGCGGTCAAATTGTTTGCTCAGTGCCCGCGCCGTATGGGCGACCAGGCTGGTCTTGCCGACCCCACCCAGCCCCAAGACCATGACCAGCCGCGCGGGGCTGCTATCGGTTATCAACCAGCGAGTTAAGCAGGCGACTTCGTCGGCTCGCCCAACAAACGAACCGGTGAAGGGAATCTCGCTCGTTGGAGATGGCGCTACCCCGTGTCCGGCCTGGGCGGCAAGGGGTGCAACCGGGGCATGGTCGGCCACCCACTGGGTGGTCTGCTCAATTTTGCCATCCCGGATCTGTTCGTAGAGGGTGGTGGTCTGAACATTCGGCTCCACCCCCAGCTCGTTGCGCAGGAGCTGGCGTAGCGCGGCATATTGGGCCAAGGCCTGGTGAGGCAGACCGAGCCGCGCCAAGATGCGCATCAACTGGCGGCGGCTCGCTTCCCCGTAGGGATCGAGTTCGAGTAAGCGGGTGGCGTAGCGATGTGCCTGCTCCAGTTCGCCCTGGGCTTCATGGGCATCGGCCAGGGTTTTCACGGCCAAGAGGGCGCGGGCAGCAAGCTGTTCGCGGCGAAGAAGCAACCATTCTTCGTAAGTTGGGGCATCGGCCAAGCTGAAGCCAGCGAGCAATTCACCGTGATAGAGGGCAACTGCTTGGGCAAGTTCCTGGAGCAGCGCTGCGTTGTAGGCAGGTGGCGTAGCCATGGTTGTTCCGGCCTCAAAGGCGAGCACATCGCTGGAGACAGCAGCGGCATTGAGTTGTACGCTCTGGCGAGTGACCGTCAGCACCTGGTTGCTCAGCCCTGGTTGGGCTGCATCTAACGTGCGGCGCAGGCGATACAAGGTGACGCGCAGATTGTCCAAACTCTGTCGTTCGGGGAGATCCGGCCAGAGTAACCCAGCCAATGTATGGCGGCTATGCGCCTGCGCGGCTTCCAAGACGAGATAGGCAAGTAGCGCGCGCACTTTGTCGGTGCGGAAGGCTGTGATTGCAATATCCTCTACGGTGGCGCTGAAAGTTCCGAGAAAGGTGAGGGTAAGGCGAGGTAGGCTCATTATCACTTGGGCGTTGCTGAAAGATAAAGCGTTCTCAGTGCATTATTTCAATTATACATCGCTGTAAGGTAGATGTCAGTTGCTGGCGGTGCTGGATACATTTTTGGCGCATGTGGTCATGATCTTCCCCCGATTTGGTTACGCAACAATCACTCGGCAGACACGCAATGGTTATGGTCACCGGTTAGAGTGGGGCAGGCGTAAACGAGTTTCCTTGAGTCTAGCGGGGTGATCATGACTACCAGTTCTAGCCAGCATCAAACAGTGCGCAGTGTCTATACTGACAGCTTGTTGGACATCTTGGACCAACTCAACATTAGCCTGGCGGTCACCACCTACCAGGCTAATAAGGTGATCCTGGTGCGCTGCGACGCTGGGATGGCCGCTAATGGCCAGCGCCGCGCTGGTTCAATTAACACCCACTTTCGCGATTTTTACAAGCCAATGGGGTTGGCGCTACAGCCGGGGAGCCGCGGGATGAAGCTCGCCATTGGCGGGCAGAAGAGTATCTGGGAGTTGCATAACCTGCCAGCAGTGGCGCGCAAACTTGACCGCAGCGCCGCCGGTACCAGCCATGATGCCTGTTATGTCCCACGGCGGATTCACGTTACTGGCGATATCGACATCCACGAGATGGCCTTTGCCGACGATGGCCAATTGTGGTTTGTCAACACGCGCTTTGGTTGTCTCTGCACCTTGCACGCCGACTATAGTTTTTACCCGCGCTGGCGGCCCCCTTTTGTCAGTGCCTACGCGCCCGAAGATCGCTGCCATCTGAATGGGTTGGCCATGGTGGATGGGCGTCCCACCTATGTGACAGCCCTGGGCGCGACCGATACGCCGGGGGGCTGGCGCGCCAACAAAGCCAGCGGCGGGCTACTCATGGACATCGGGCGCAACGAGATCTTGGTGCAGGGGCTGGCGATGCCCCATTCGCCGCGCTGGTATCAAGATCGCCTCTGGTTGCTGGAATCGGGCCAGGGTAGTTTGGCCTGGGTCGATCCTCGGGCAGAGGGCAGGCTGCCAGCCAGTGTGCACACAATTACCCAATTGCCCGGCTTTACCCGCGGTCTCGATTTCTATGGCCCGCTGGCCTTTATTGGCCTTTCGCAGGTGCGCGAAAGTGCCTTGTTTAGTGGCTTACCCCTGATCGATCGGTTGGGGGACGCGCGCACCTGTGGCGTCTGGGTGGTGCACATCGAAACCGGGCAAACCCTGGGCTTCTTGCGCTTTGAGGAGGGCGTGCAGGAGATCTTCGCTGTGCAGGTGCTGCCCAACATCCGCTTCCCCGAATTATTGATGGAAGACGATACGCCGCTGGCTCACTCTTTTGTGCTGCCCGATGCAGCCCTGGCGGAAAGCCCACTGGCAGAGTGGGTGTAAGCATGCTTTTTGTTCCTTGCCCATCCTCCAAAGGAGACCAAAATGGAGTCGAATCAATCTTCCTCGGATGAAATGGCCCAGGTTTTTTGGCAGCTGCTTCACCAGCAGATGAGCCAAAGACCTCGGCTGGCCCCCTGGTTGGCGCGCTATGGTCGCGTCCTGCTCGAACGCTTTACGCACTGTTACCAGATGTTGTGTTGGCTGCCGCGGTGGACGCGGCGGCGCTGGCAGCGCAAACTCGGGACGTCGCTGGCCGGGATGGCGCTAGCCCTGGCCTTAAATGGCGTAGCAGCTGTGCAATCCGCGCCGCTGCGACAGGCGGATGCGATCGTTGTCACCACCAACGACCCGGCGATCAACGATGGTGACGATCTCTGTTCGTTGAGCGAAGCGATCATCAACGCCAACGACGATGCCGCAACGCATATCGATTGTGCCACCGGTAGCGGCGACGACGTTATTACCCTGGCTGGCAGCCTGTATACGCTTACCTCGGCCTATAGCCCGAAAAATGGCTTGCCGAGCATTACCAGCAACCTTGTGATCGAAGGCAACGGCGCGATCATCACCTCCGAACCAGGCCAGTCTTATCGCATTTTGGATGTCACCAGCACCGGCGCCCTCACGCTGAATCATACAACCGTCAGCGGTGGCGAAGGAATCGGTGGCGGGATTCATAACAACGGCGGTCAGCTAACGCTAAATTACAGTACAGTCAGCAGCAGCGGCACGGAATCCACAAATGGCGGTGGCATTTACAATAGCGGTACAGCCACGCTCAATAGCAGCACGGTGCGAAACAACATCGCCTGGTATGGCGGTGGCATTTACAACGATAATGGCATACTGCTGCTGCGCGATAGCACGCTCAGTGGTAATGCCAGCCTTTTGGGCTGGGGAGGCGGTATTTTTAATTACCTGGGCACAGTGACTTTGGAGAATAGTACGGTCAGTGGCAACCGGGTCGCCGATGGCTACGATGGTGGTGGCATTTACAACCGAGATGGGATCCTGATGCTGGTCAACACCACGATCACCAATAATCAAGCTGGTGATCGTGGCGGTGGGCTTTACAATGAGGAGCGCACCCGCGTACCCGTCATCACGCTGATCAACACGATCGTTGCCAACAATGCTGGCGGCGATTGCATCCGTTCGGGCGGGGAAATCAACGCGCTCTATTCATTGATCCAAGATGGGTTAAGCTGCGTCAATGGGGTCAATACCAGCAACCGTACCGGTGATCCTCTGCTGGGGCCGTTGCGGGACAACGGTGGCCCCACGTTCACCCACGCGCTGCTGGACAATAGCCCGGCGATCCATGGTGGTCACAATGAGCATATCCCCGATGGCATCGTCCATGACCAGCGCGGTCCGGACTTCCCGCGCATTCAGGGGGGAACCGTCGATATGGGCGCGGTTGAATCCGCTGCGACAGACGCACCAATTGTCGTCACCACCAACAGCCCGGCGATCAACGATGGGGATGGTTTTTGCTCACTGAGCGAAGCCATCATCAATGCGAATGAGGATGCCGCGACGTATGCTGATTGCGCTGCAGGCAATGGCCACGACCTCATCCGCTTACAGGCTGGGGATTACACGCTCACCGCGGCGTATGCTGCTGGTACTGGGTTGCCGATCATTACCAGTAGCATGGAGATCGAGGGGAATGGTGCCACCATCCGCCGCAACTCGGGGTCGGGGCACTATCGCATCCTGGAGGTTGCCAGCACGGGCGATCTGACGCTCAGCCGAGCGACCATCACGGGTGGCGATGGCTATGGGAGCTATACAGGGGGTGGCGGCATTTACAACGCTGGTGTGCTGACCCTCACCAACAGCACGATCATGGGTAATCACCACGAAGGCGGACAAGGTGGTGGCGGCGGTCTTTACAACGTTGGCAAGATGACGCTGCTCAACAGCACAGTCAGCGGCAATCGCGCTGATCTCTGGCACGGTGGCGGTATCCACAATATTGGTGAGCTGAGTGTGATCAACAGCACCATCAGCGCGAATGATGCCCCTGGTTATGACGGGGGCGGCATTGCCAACAATGGTGTCCTGACGCTTACCAATTCGCTCATTGCCAATAATGGCGGTGATAGTGAATGTTGGAGCGCATGGTGGGATCGGAGTCTCATTCACGCTAGCCATTCGCTGATTGAAAGTAGCTTAGGCTGTGTCAACGGTATCAATATCAATAACTTGACCGGCGACCCCAATCTTGGCCCGCTGCAAGACAATGGCGGCCCTACTTTCACCCATGCCCTGCTCGCCGGCAGCAAGGCGATAGACGCGGGCAGCAACGACGCGCTACCGCCTGATACGGTCTACGAACAGCGTGGCCCCGGTTTTCCGCGTATTCTTGGGAATACGGTAGACCTGGGGGCCTTTGAAGCTGAGTCCATCTGTCCGGCCTTTCCTTGGACAGTCGCCCACGGTGCCTATTTGGGTTATGCCATTACTTGCTTCAATCAAGCGACTGTGGCGGGCGAGTATCTGATCAACCTCAGCGACGATCTTACGCTGGATACGCCGACCCCAGCCATTGACAATCCCAACCCAGCGATCCGGCTGCGGATTGAAGGGTATGGCCACACGGTGGATGGTCAGTATCTGAGCGGAGTGCGCCCCTTCACCATCAACCCCAACACCATCGTTGCCATGGACGCGATCACCATCACCCGGGGCAATGCCAACACCCTCAGTGATGGTGGCGGCGGTATTCTCAATCAAGGCACCCTGACGCTGACCGCCAGCATCATCAAGGACAACTGGGCCGTGAGTGCCAGGGGCGGCGGTATTCACAATCTACAAGGGATTGTTACCGTGATTGACAGCACCGTTGATGGCAATCACAGCCTGAATGGGGGCGGGATTCGCAACCACGGGGGCGAGATGGAAGTGTTTAACAGCACGATCAGCAACAACATCGCCGAACGGTTAGGCGGCGGTGTCTATAATGAAACCGCTGCAGGCGGGTCGCTGCTGATGGTCAACAGTACAGTCAGTGGTAACGACGTCGTGCAGGAGACTGGTGGGGGGATCATCAACAATGGTGCTTTGACGCTGGTGAATAGCACGGTCAATAACAATCATGCACCGAGAACTGCTGGGATTGGTGGGATTCGCACTCACAATGGTACGACAACGTTGATCAACACGATCAGTGCCAACAACCTTAACGGTGACTGCGTCCGCACCGGCGGGGGCACACTTCACGCTACCCATTCGCTGTTCGGCGATGATTTGAGTTGTGTGAACGGCGACAACATTGAGAACCAGCAAGGCGACCCCAAATTAGGTCCGCTGCAAGACAACGGCGGTCCCACCTTCACCCATGCGTTGCAAGGGGGCAGCCTGGCCATCAACCGCGGCGATGACGCTGCGTGCACCGACCTTCTGATGACCAATAGCTTGGACCAGCGGGGGATCACTCGCCCGCAAGGGTCCCATTGTGACATTGGTGCGTTTGAATTGGTGGACATGCTCGCGCCAACGGCCAATCCTGTCGTGGCCCCGGCAGCCAATGCGAATGGCTGGCATAACAGCGAGTTCACAGTCACCTGGAACTGGGCAGATGGGGCCGATGGCAGTGGCCTCGACCCAGCGAGCTGCGTCACAAGCAGCACCCCGAGTAGCGAAGGCGAATATCCCTTGAATGCCACCTGTGCTGATTTGGTTGGCAACCAGGGCAGCGCCAATTACGCGGTCAAGCTAGACCTGACCAAACCGACGATCAGCGCAACAGCGGCCAGTGGACCGAATGCTGCTGGCTGGTATAACAGCGCTGTGACTGTGCAATTCGCCTGCGTCGATGCGCTTTCCGGTATTCCCGATGATGGCTGTCCAGCCGACCAAGTACTCACGGGCGAAGGCACGGCAGTGACTTCAACCGTCGCGACCGTGAGTGATAACGCCGCCAACAGCAGCGAGCCCAGCAACGTGGTCACCGTGCAGATCGACCGCGCCCCACCTGTGGTCACGGTGACCGGCGTGAGTGAGGGCGCGGTCTATGAACAAGACAACGTTCCCGCCGCCGGGTGCGACACGCAAGATGGACTCTCGGGGGTGGCAGCGCTCGCCATGCTCAGCATCAATGGCGGTGATCCTGATGGCACTGGCCGCTTTACTGCCACCTGTGAAGGCGCACGAGATAACGCCGACAACGTGGGTAGCGCCAGCGTCCACTATACCGTGGAAGCATCGAGAGAATTGCTCGGTGTGTGTGGTGGCTACAATGTCTATCAGACAGATAGCGGTTATTCCGCGTCTCATCCTGATAATGATACGATCTGGAATGGCAATATTCTGGTCGGGACAGCTGGACAAAACAACCTCATCGGCACACCAGACAACGATTTGATCCTTGGTCTCGACGGGAACGACATCCTCAACGGCAAAGCGGGCGATGATGTGATCTGCGGCGGCGAGGGCAACGACCTGATCTATGGTGAACTGGGCACCGATTATCTCGACGGCGGCAACCACAACGATGTGCTCAATGGGGGCACGGGCGACTTCGATGTGCTGATCGGTGGTGAGGGCAACGACACCCTGCTCGACCCCGATGGTGTGGCCGACTTGCAGGGTGGGCCTGGCAACGACCAGGTCAACCTCAGCTTGCGTGCCGGGTGGCGCACCCCCGATGGCAAGGCCGAGTTCAGGGAGCGTTTTGCGGCTGGGCTCGGCAACGACACGGTCACCTTGGGCATCCTCGGTGCCGACACCTTCAGCGTGGACATCACCGGCGATGAGTGGACCGACATGACTGGCGAGGGCACTGCCGACACCATCCGCTTTGCTGGTCGCATCGATCAGGCCAATTCGTACATCCGCAAGTTTGAAGGGGAGGTGGTCATCGCCACCAGCGAGCTGCCGCTGATCACCGACGAGACCGGCTATGAGTACTGGATCGATGAACCGGTTGAAGAAGCCCCCGGTGAGGAGGAGCCACCCAGCCAGGAAGAGCCCGGCGAAGAAGTCCCCGGTGAGGAGGAGCCGCCCAGCCAGGAAGAGCCCGGCGAAGAAGCCCCCGGTGAGGAGGAGCCGCCCAGCCAGGAAGAGCCCGGTGAAGAAGCCCCCGGTGAGGAGGAGCCGCCCAGCCAGGAGGAACCCGGTGAAGAAGAACCGACACCCCAGCCACCCATCACCGAACCGTTGGAGCATCAACTCTACTTGCCACTGGTGAGACGCTAGCAGATAGCGCGGTGGCGGGCGCGGCATCAGGGCTGAAGCGCTCGCCACCCTCTGGCACTCGAGCTCTTCTCGACGATCTGCTTTCTACATACACGCCATTGTGGTCAAACGGAGTGAGCCGTGTCCAAACCAGCCCCATCTTCCCCCGCGATGTACCGAGCCTATTTGGTGCGTCTCTGGCGGGATGACCCAGCGGAACCCTGGCGCGCCTCTGCACAATCGGCGCAGAGCGGAGAATTGATCTGCTTTGCCACGCTGCAGGAATTGTTTGCCTTTCTCGAAGTGCACACGCCGCCGCACCAGAACGCTAGCGTGGAGCGTCCGAGGTGACAAGCCGCGCTTGGCGCAGCGGCTATTGCTGCTCTCGCTCAATCTTTTGTAAAGGAAATGCCATGTCTACTACAGTCAATGTATCACCGCCCACACCGGAATCTAGTTGCGTTGGGGTCAGTCGGCGCACCTTCCTGACAGCTATCGGTGCGACGATAGCCGGTGGCGCGTTGGCCTGTGCGGGCTTTGATACAGCAAACGCCAGGCCGCTGCGTGCTGCCAGCCAAAGTCCCGGTCAACTGGAACACCCCAATATCATTCTGATCATCACCGATCAAGAGCGCTATCCAATGCACTGGCCGGATGGTTGGGTGGAGGCCAATCTCCCCGCGCGCCAGCGCCTGCTTCAGAACGGGCTCAGCTTTCGTCGCCATTTTTGTAGTACGACCATGTGTTCACCGAGTCGCGCCACACTCTTCACTGGGTTGCACCCTGCCCACCATGGTGTGCTCCACACATTGACCGAAGGAGGCACAGTCTCGCCCAGCGAGCCAACCCTATCCCCCGAGGTTCAGACAATGGGCAAGCTGGCCGGGGAGGCGGGCTACAAGGTGATCTTCAAGGGCAAATGGCACATGAGCAAGGGCGAAGATGGCGGCAACCCCACCGCAGAGCAGGTAGCAGCCTATGGCTTCAACGAGTGGGAACCGACCTCACTTGCCAATGACACCAAAGTGGAAAACTTCGGCGGCGGCTGCGCCAACCTCGACCAGCAGGTTGCCGATCAGGCGATCAACTTTCTGACTACTCAGACTGCGGTTGCTGAACCATTTATGCTGGTGGTGGGGCTGGGCAACCCGCATGATGTATTGGCCTATCCCAATACCTGGGATCAGGTCGAGGAGGGGGGCTGTAATAACTATGCCGATTTTGACTTTGAACAAGGTATCTCACTGCCCGTCACGGTGACGGACACGCTAGACACCAAACCCACCTGCCATCGTCAATTGCGTAACGTCGTACAAGGGCCCTTGGGCCCGCTGATCACCCCAGAAGCGATGCGGCGCTATTGTAATTTTTATGCCGGATTGGTAAAAGAGGTGGATCGACATGTCGGCGCTGTGCTCGACGCCATCCCGGAGGAGATCCGCGACAATACTATCGTGATCTACACGTCTGACCATGGCGAAATGGGGATGGCCCATGGAGGAATGCGCCAGAAAGCCTTCCAAGTCTATGAAGAGACAGTGAACGTACCCTTGATCATTCACAATCCGGTGCTTTTTCCGACGGCGCAGGAGACTAATGCCTACGCGGCCCTGATCGACTTGATGCCCACCCTGGCAACGCTGATCCAAGTGCCCGACCGCGAGACATACTCCTTTCCGGGTACTGATCTCACGCCGCTGCTGACTGAGCCAGATACGCCCGTGCAGCACGAAATTCTCTTCACGTTTGACGACATCTGGGCTGCTAACCCCAATGGCCCGATCCTCAATCCGGCGACCGGAAAGGAGATCCCTGCTCCGCCCAAACATATCCGTGCCATCTTCACTCAAGATGACGATGGCGAGTGGAAATACGCCCGCTATTTTGATGCCAACGGGGTCGAGCAGCCACAGTTTGAGCTGTATCACCTGCGCGATGGACAAGGGCTGCCTGTGGATCCCTTTGAAATGGATAATCTCGCTAACGAAGCAAGTAGCCAGTACGCAGACCCGGCCATTGTTGCCAAACGCGAAGCATTAGCCCAGCGGCTTGCCTTGCTGGAAGCAGCACGATTGCAGCCATTGACCAGTCTGCCACCAAGCACTGATCAACTCTATCTGCCGTTGATCAGTGCGTAGATAGCAACCCGGACAGGGAGACACGTACATAGGGCTTGCCCCCATCTCCCTACCTCCCCATCTCCCTACTTCTCTACTTGCCAATCACCGGCAGATAGAGTTGATGCTCGAGTGGCTCACTGCCCGGCGGTGTCGGTGTTGGTTCCACTTCCCCTGGTTGCGTGGGGAGTGGCTGCTCCTTGACGTTGATGGTGATGGTGGCGAGGGTGGAGCGGGCCGCGCCATCAGCGGCCTGGAAGGTGAAGCTGTCGCTGCCAAAGAAGTCGCTGTCGGGCACATAGATCAGGTCGGGGGCAGCCCCGAGCAGGACCCCGTGCCTTGGCCGCTGGATGATGTGGAAGGTGAGCGGGTCGCCATCCTGC
>CAZIRP010000047.1:0-46777 GCA_964541665.1 uncultured Caldilineaceae bacterium
ATCTGTGGCGACGGGCCAGCGCCAACTGGCTGGCTGGGTTGGTGGCGCGCCACATTGTGAGCGAAGCAGACGCGGCCGACATGGCGCAGGCACTGGCCTATGGCCTGGCAAAACAGGCTTATCGAATGGATAGGGATACATCCCTGCACGCCTGAAGAGCCGCCGATTTTCTAAACGCGTTGTAGGGCAATCGCGTGACGCCAATTTTGTGAAATTTTGCCTCACTGGTGGGTAATCAATCCGCGCTCATAGGGATGACGCCCAAATTAAACGGTGGATTCCGCTACCTTGCCCCACGCATAGGCTATGACGCGATTGCCCTGAAAACGCGTTGTAATAACGCTTGACAACCATTTCGCAATACATTATAATCGGTTTTATATCCTCACTGAGACATTAGATAGGACTTACGCAAGCCCTGACTAAAATCTGGGTTGCAAGAGAGTTTCCTCCCCTGGTAGAGTTTCAGGCGCTGCATAAGTCCTATAGATTGTTCCGTTCAGCGGGTGCTGTTTAGATACTCCCTATTGACCGCCTATCAGCTTTCTGCCGAACAACCACTGTAGCACTGCGCGTGCTGTTTTAGATACTCCTTATTGGCCGTCTATCAGCTTTCTGCTGAACAACCACTGTAGCACTCATTCCCAATCGTTATTCGTCACTTTTCACTTGTGGAAGTGCTGTTGATGAGCATCATCAACTGGCGTTTTACAAATATATTGCTTGTTGTGCTGGCACTTACTATGCTCACAGGTTGTGCGCGCGCCGGTGCGACAACCACCGCTGCCGACTGGGCGACCGCCTCCTGGCCGATGGAGGGTTATGGGCCAGAGCGCAATCGGGCAACAAACGAAGCCTTGACACTCCCTTTGAACGCCATCGGTCAATTTGCCTTAGCCAGTTCAGCTGAATCAGCCAGTCCGGTGGCAATTGCTGGCGGTCTACTCTTCGCCGACACCAAACAGAAGCTCCACGCTATGACACTGGCCGATGGTCGCGAGCAGTGGCAGGTCAATCTGATCGGCTCTTATTTTTCACCAGCGGTGGTCGGTGATGTCGTCTTTGTGCGCGTCGAATCGGGAGAAGACGGCTCTGTGGTAGCGCTACGAGCCGATACCGGTGCCAGGATCTGGCAACATCAATTCGCCAGGGTGGGTAGTTCATACGATAACATTGGTGGGCATGTCACCTCACCCGTGGTGGTGGACAATTTGGTGCTGGTCGGTGCTGGGGAAGCGCTCTATGCTCTGGATGCGGGCACGGGTGAAGTTATCTGGAGCTTCGAGAGCGAATTTCCGGTGGTTTCGTCAGCGTCGATTGCTGATGGTTTGGTCTATTTTAGCGATTTTACTCGTCTCTACGCCATAGACCTCAAGAGCGGTGAAGAGCATTGGCGTTTTGACCACGGTGAAGTCACGCTCTTTTTTGCACCCATCTTGTTTGGCGACCAAGTCGCGCTGGCTAGCAATGACACGATTTTTGCGCTGGATCGGGTCAGCGGCGCACAACGATGGTCAAAACATTTTCCCGATATACAGGTCATCCCGGCTGGGGCCTCGCAACACCACTTGTATGTCAAGGCAACCAATCAACTTTGGGCGCTCAACCCGCAGGATGGAACCGTGGCATGGAATTATGCCACGACCAATTATGTTTCGTTGCCGGCGATTACAAGCGACCAACTCTATGTCATCACCCGCGCTGATGGTGGGAGCCAGATACGTGCATTGCAGCAGCGCGATGGCAAAGAGGTGTGGTGGCAGGATCAGGCCGGGTTACTCAACGCCGCGCCGGTGATTGCTGGTGGGCGGGTGTATGTAAGAACGATTGATGGGAATGTGTGGGTGTTTCAGTGATCGTGGATTTAGGGATTAAGCAACACAGCATCTTCGGCTACCTAATCCTTAGTCCTTAAATCCAAGAAGGAGAGGCTATGCTTGGCATTCTACCCAAACAAAAGCTTGCCCGGCGTGAGGCGATGTGGTTCTGGGTCTTTATTGCGCCCTGGGTGATCGGCTTTATCTTCTTCCGTGGCTTGCCTATCCTTGCCTCCATGGGCATCAGTTTTACCAATTTTAGCAACAGCAGTGTAAGACCACTGGCTTTCATCGGTCTTGAAAACTACAGCGCCTTGTTCGACGACAAAGTTTTTTACAAATCGCTGCAGGTTTCGGGGCTGTATACGCTCTTTAGCGTGCCACTTGGGATCGTCTTCTCGCTCAGCCTGGCCATGTTGCTCAATCAGCGAGTGCCATTCCTGGGTCTCTTCCGCACTGCCTACTATCTCCCCGCATTGATCGGCGGCAGCGTGGCTGTAGCTTATTTATTTCAATTGATGCTCAACCCGACCTTTGGCGTGGTCAATTATTTTATTTCTTGGCTGGTCGGGCCGAATGGGCTTATCCCGCTGGGACTAAAAGGACCAGGCTGGTTTTTTGACCCGAAATGGGTCTTGCCTTCGTTTATATTAGTGAGCTTGTGGGGATTTGGCGGCCCCATGCTCATCTATCTGGCGGGCTTGCAGGGCGTGCCAACCGTGCTCTATGAAGCGGCCCGTATCGATGGTGCGGGTGCCTGGAGCCGTTTTCGCAACGTGACGTTGCCCATGATCTCGCCGGTCGTTCTCTTCACCTTTATCACAGGTATCATTGGCTCATTTCAGGTCTTTACAACAGCCTATGTCATCTCCAATGGCGAGGGCGGTCCAGCCTATTCTTCAATGTTCTATGTGCTCTATCTTTACCTGAATGCTTTCCGCCGATATCGTTTTGGTTATGCCTCGGCCATGGCCTGGCTCTTGTTTATTGTTATTCTTGTTTTGACTGTGCTCGCGTTGCATGCCTCGCGCCGGGCAGTCTATTATGAAACTCCGGGCGACGAGAAAATGATGTAACACTGGAAGGGGAACTTTATGGCTGAGCAGACTCTCTCAACCCGCACCCTGAATGCGCAGCGCGTAGCGACAGCACGGACGAGTATCTTTCGCACGCAGCGTTTTCAAGAGAATTTTACGCGCGTGGTGGCGACAATCCTTTGCACCGTCGGCCTTGTCATTGTACTCTTCCCGGCCTATTGGATGCTCTCGACCTCGCTCAAGAGCCAGCTCGAAGCATTCAAATCGCCTCCGGCGTGGATCCCAACAACCTTTCACTGGGAAAACTATTACGAGGCGCTGATCAACACCAATCCTTTCCCCCGATATTTCCTCAATACATTTTACTTTGCCATCATGGTCGTGATCGCCGAGGTGATCTCGAACTCATTTATTGCCTTTGGTTTTGCCCGTTTGCGAGCACCTGGCCGCAATACGATCTTTATCTTAGTGTTAGCCACGCTCATGATCCCCAGCGAAGTAACGCTGATTCCCCAGTATGTGCTCTTCTCGCGACTTGGCTGGCTCAATTCGTTTAAGCCTCTGATCATCCCCGCCTGGTTTGGCAGCGCCTATCTGATTTTCCTCCTGCGCCAATTCTATATGACGATTCCCAAAGAATATGACGAAGCTGCCATCATTGAAGGGGCGAACTGGCTGACGATCTGGTCGCGGATCGTGTTGCCGCTCTCCAAACCGGCGCTTGGTGTCGTGGCGATTATGTCCTTTATCTTTCATTGGAATTTTTACCAGGGGCCTTTGATTTATATCAACGACAACAGCCTTTTTACCGTCTCGTTAGGACTTTCCATGTTCCGCACTCCCTTTGGCGGAACCCCATGGCACTGGTATATGGCGGCAGCATTTACTTCGCTGTTGCCCTGTATTGTGCTCTTCTTTATTGCCCAACGCTACTTTATCCAAGGCATCATCGTGAGTGGTGTGAAGGGCTGATCGATCATAGACTTACGCAAGCCTTGACTAAAAATCCAGGTTCAAGAGGGTTTCCTCTCCTGGTAAAGCCTCAGGTGCTGCGTAAGTTGTGGATCAGTTATACCGCGCTTATTCAGAAAACTGGATGGTTTGCCCGTTTACTCACTGAAAGGTACGCTGGTTTTCAAAGAGGGCTCAGTATAAATCGCGATGGGTTAAGGTTGATCTTTGTTTCTCCCTATAGGTATGGCAGATCGCCACACTAGTGGTTCAAGCCACACTTGCCTTGATTCCATCCTTGTTACCAATTCCGTGCTTTCAACAGAAAGGAACCAAAGGGTATGCTGAGACAGAAACGATTGTTGACCCTGGGGACACTGGTCGTTGTGTCGCTTCTATTGGCCGCCTGTCCGGCGGCTGCACCGGGCGGTGCAACGACCAGTGAGCAACCAGTGGCCTCCCAGGCTGCCGGTGCGCGTGAGCTCGTGTGGATGGTGCGTACAGGCCCCGTGGAAAACCAGTGGGAAGAAGAAGTGATCGCCCCGGCCTGGGCTGCTGAACAGCCCGACGTTCGGCTTAACATCCTCAACATCGATCAGCCCGATATTGCTGTCAAGCGGGAAGCTATGATCGCCGCCGGCGAACCCCTGCATGTTTGGTCTACGAATTGGGGTGGCGACGGTTTTGCCAGTGATCGGTATCGTGGCCTGATCGAAGACCTGACGCCGCTGATCGAGCGTGACAACTTCGACACGAGTGTCTTTATCCCCGAGGTACTCGCCATCTACCAGAGCGAAGGCAAGACGTGGGGTCTGCCCTTCCTGACCACCGGTAGCTACATCTTTTATAACATGGATTTATTGGATGAAGCGGGCGTCGCATACCCCACTACCGATTGGGATGATCAGAGTTGGACCTGGGAGGCCCTGGTCGATATGGCAAAACAGTTGACCAAGAGCTATGACGACCCGGCCAACGCCCAATATGGCCTGATCCATAATCGACAGAACATTGAAGGCCCAGCGATGCTCTTTGGCCATTTCCCGTGGCCGGCGGATGCCTATGAAACCGGATTCGCCGACGCGGTCACGCTCAATACGCCCGAGGTGATTGAGGCCTATCAGCGGCATCACGACCTGGTCTACGTGGATCAGGTTGCCCCGGACGATGCTGCCACCCAGGCGTTGAGCCAGTTGGGCGGTGCCTTCGAGAGTGGGCGTGTTGCCATTGTCCAGAATGGTGGTTGGGGTTGGTGGGTCTATTCACCGATCAAACCAGAGGTTGAAGGCGGCTTTTGCTGGGGCGTAGCGCCCAATGTATGGGGTTCACCCGGTGCCGACAAACGCGCCGTCATCTACACGGACCCCTGGGTCATCACTCGTGGACTACAAGGCCAGGCGTTGGATGACTCCTGGAACTTCGTCAAATTCCTTGTCCGCGAAGACAACGCGCGCGGCTACATGCAGGCCACCAATACACCACCCACCCAAGCGCTATTGCAAGAGGAGTGGTTCAGCCAGTTTGGCTGCATGGACCCGGCGGATGTCAAAGAAGTTTACCAGGGCGCTTTCCGCTATGGTCTGGAATCCAGCAATCACTTGATTGTGCGCTGGGACGAAATCAACCAGATCGCCAACAATGCGCTGAGCGCATTCTTCCTCGACCCCAATGGGAACGCAGCCGATGTCTTACCGGCGCTTGAGGAGGAGTTGACCGATGCACTCCAGCGCATCGCCGTGGAAGAGGGTTATACCGAGTAAGTTGTTGTGGGTTCTGCACAAGGGCGGGGCACGATGCTTCGCCCTTTTTCTTCTCCTAAAGCTGTAGAACGTACGCAAGCCTAGACTGAAAAGTCAAGTGCAGAGCATTCCTCCTTCCCTCGTGGACTCACAGGCGCGGCGTAAGTCATAAGTTGTTTGAAAAGCATTTCACTTTGACGCTGTTCCGGCCTCTTTTTTCGCTGCTCGTTTTGGCCCCACCGACTTTTCTAATGGGTGCCACCTTGCCGATGATGGCGCGCGCCTATGCAGGCCGCGCCGGGCGCGTGGGTGGGGAGGTCGGGCAACTTCTTGTTGCAAACGCCCTATCTCTACGACATCATCACCACCGCCGCCCATCCGGTCAACACAAGTAGTTGGGCGCTCTTTATGCGGGAATTTTACGAAAGCGTCGCCGCCCGGTTGGTGCCTGATGGGGTCTTTCTTCAGTGGCTTCCCTTTCACAACCTGCGCCAGCAGGATTACAAACGTATTTTGCGTACCTTCCAACATATTTTCCCGCATGTCACGCCCTGGTATACCGGTGGCAGCCACACACTTGTGCTGGCTACACAGGAGTCGCTCACGATGAATATGTTGCATACCGCGTTGCTCGCCGCTACTACCGACCAGATCGTCATCAACGACCTGGGACCACCTGCCGCCTGGGCTTCTTATCTGGCGGAGACGCTACGCACTTATGTCGGCGATGGACCGCTGACGACCGACAACGACGCTTTTTTCTACCCTACGATGAAGATAACTTTCACATCATACAGACGCTGCAGGCGGCAGTGCGCTGAAGGCGCGGCTCTCCAAGATCAAACGCCATATTGATTCGGCATCCTCGATTGGATATTGTAAAATTAACAAATAGTGCATTTGGCTGGCTCAATGACAACATGGAAGACAGTATTACTCGGACCAAGATGGTGAACTGGTCTGAGCAGCGCGGTGATGTAGTGTTGGCAGCATTTCCATTTACTGATCTAAGCGGAGCAAAGCGGTGTCCTGCGGACGTGTTAAGCACCCAGTCGATCCAATCCGATTTGATTCCTTGCTTTTATCTCTTCGCCCATCCCATCCTTTCCATTACTCTGTACGCTTACACTTTTGCCCTCAATGACTGACTTTCGTCAAATGGGCCTAAAGGTCACGTCGTATAACATCTTCTTTGAGCAAAGGAGCATTTTGTGAACTATAGCCTCTGTTCGTACAGCTTCCACCGGACTGCGGCGGCGGGCAAGATCGATGTCTTTGGGTATATTGATTTTTGCAAGGACGCTGGTTTTACCCAACTCGACCCGTGGATGAAACATATCGAAGCCGGTTTTGATGATGACGAGTATATTGCGCAGGTGAAAGCCGCGGGCGACAAAGTTGGCTGCCTTTCGGGTGCATCGCGGTGGATGGTGCGCACATCTACGAGCCGACTGCCGAGGGGATTGCAGAGAATCGGGCTCGGGCGTACCGCTGGATCGACATTGCCGCGGCGTTGGGCGCCACGCAGGTGCGGATCGATGCCGGTGGGCGCAACAATGAGCGTGCCGACGACATCTTCGAGATTGTCGTTGACGGGTTCAAGGATCTGATCGCCTATGCGAAAGCCAGGAATATTGAGATTGTGATCGAGAATCATTGGGGGCCCTTCAAAGACCCGGACAATCTCGAACGGTTGTTGAAAGCTGTGCCCGGTTTGGGCCTGCTGTTCGATTCGTACAATTGGCCTGAAGGCACGCATGAACAAGCATGGCCGCAACACGCACCCTACGCCACCATCACCCATTTCAAAACGTTCAAGTTTGATGAACAGGGCAACGAGCCGAATTGGGACATCCCCCGCGTGATCAAAATTCTGCAAGACGCAGGGTATAGCGGCACCTGGGGGATCGAAAGCACGCCCGAAGATGGTGACGAACTGGGCGCGGCGCGCAAGACATTGGCCTTACTCAAGCGCGTGCTGGAGTGAGCCAGGACAAACCAGGAAACGGCTTAGAAACCACAGATTTCGCAGATTTTTGGTTTCACTCACCAGCATTGGACGAATTTTCAGACCGAACACAAAACTTATTTACCAACCAGATAACAAAGCAAGGAGAGCTGCATGTGTGCTGAAAAAGTCCGCGTAGGGGTCATCGGCGTGGGGCAGATTGGCAAACACCATTTGACCAATTACACCAAAGTTGCCAATGCGGAAGTAGTGGCCATCGCCGATGTGAATCAGGCGGAGGCCGAACGGGTCGGCGAGCTTTACCAGATCCCGAATGTGTATACCAATTTCCGGGAGTTGCTGCAACGGGATGACATTCAAGCGGTGGATGTCTGTCTGCACAACAATTTTCACATGCCAGTAACGGTGGCGGCCCTGGAAGCGGGCAAAGATGTCTTCTGCGAAAAGCCGATGGCCGGTTCCTATATCGACGCCGAAACTATGTTCAAACGGGCCGATGACTTGGGGCGCAAGCTGCACATCCAGTGTCAGAATATCTTTCAGCCCTACGCCAAGGCGGCCAAAGCGCTGATCGATGGCGGGCACCTGGGCAAGCTTTATCACATCCGCTCGGTGGGCCATCGCCGCCGGGGGCGCCCCTATGTGGATGGCTACGGCAGCCCGACCTTTGTGCAAAAGCAAAACTCGGCGGGTGGCGCGCTCTACGACATGGGCGTCTATCACATCAACACGATCCTCTTTCTGACGGGCAATCCCGAGGTGCTGCGCATTTCGGGCAAGACCTATCAAGAGACCGGCATGGATGCGCGCCGCCGCGAGCGCAGCGGTTACAGCGTGGAAGAATTGGGCTTGGGCTTTGTGCGTTTAGCCGGGGGGCTGACGCTCGACATTGTCGAAGCCTGGGCAGTCCACATGGACAAGTTTGATGGCTCGATGATCTTTGGCAGCGAAGGGGGCATCCGCCTGGATCCCTTCGGCTTTTTCCGCACCATCGAAGATATTGACTTTGACCTGACCACCAATCTGGAGCGCTTCCAGTGGCGGCAGCACACCGTTCATGAAGTGGGCGACATCTATGACAGCCCGCAACATCACTGGATCGCCGCGCTGCAAGGCCGGGTGGATCTGATCCCGATGAATGAAATCGCGCTCAACACCATGCTGATCTCGGAAGGCATCTACCTCTCGGACACACTCGAGCGCGAAGTCACGGCGGATGAAGTGCGCGCCGAATCCAAATCGACCGCGGTACAGGTGTAGCAACACCCACCGCTCGCGCCGATATTTCGTTTCAGCTGGGAAATCGGTAGCTTCAAGCGCTTTTTGGGCTTTATCCTGACTCCAGAACGGGCTGGATTGGTACGCCAATCTGGCCCGTTTTGTGCGTCCCCCACTGGTTACGGAGGCAGGCCAGAGCCATTTTGGGCACGCTTCGCGGCGGATTCCTGGCACAATGAGCTCGGTTTAGTGTTTGCCACGGTAACGTCGGCTAGCCAATGACCTTTTATTGATGCTATACTGTCCGCCGTGCTCTGTATAAACTGGTAGGTATGCTCCGCCTGGAATTCGAAACTAATGGAAATTCAAACGGGGACACAGTTTATTGGTTATCCACTACCATTTTCTGTTATACTTGCATCATGGTCTTGAAACAATTTGTGATGTCATACCTGCATAACTACCGCCGCGAATTTACAACCTTCCACCGCTTCGGGGCTTGCTACTGTATTTCGCGGGGCTTGTGATTGGCGCAAACAAGTTTGATGCCAATCGCAAGTAGCCCGCGTCCTCACCCGTTTCCATCAATTTTTGGGTAAACAACGCTATAACGGTTCAACGGTCTCGTAGATGGCCGTGTGAAAGCTGTGACAATTGGCGCATGATTGCAATCGTGCTGCCATTGGCGTAGCGTATTGGGCCATTTTTCGCCATGCTCGACAAGTTTGCGTGATATCAATAAACACGTGGCAAACAGATATCACAATGACTATAGGAAGTGACGCTTCTGATAGAGAAGTCAACTGAATGGCTGGGCGATTTGTCATTGCCCCGGCCATTTCCGTAAGGTTGTTTGCTTTCTCGATGCAGAATAGCCCTGGCTTTGCGTGTACATAACCAACCAATTGTTCCATAAGTAACCATTCAGACTTAAGGGAGAAAGTTTCATGAAGATCCAGCAATGGACATGGACGGGTCGGCTGTTGGTGTTGCTGCTAAGCGGTTTACTGGCCGCCTGCGCTGCACCAATCGCCCCGTCGAGTCAACCTGCCGCGGCGTCTGCTGAGTCCGCGGAATCCGCTGAAGCAGAGGCGGGCGAGCCGATCTACATCGGCGTGAGTGGGCCGCTCACCGGGCCAAACGCGCAATATGGCGCGCAATGGCAGAAGGGCTTCGACCTGGCACTCGAAGAGATCAACGCGGCGGGTGGGATTGACGGCCGTCCGCTCCAGTATATTTTCGAAGATTCACAGAGCGACCCCAAGCAATCGGTGGTGATCGCGCAAAAATTTGTTGCGGACCCGCGCATCATCGTCGAATTGGGCGATTTTAGCAGCACCGCGTCGATGGCCGCTTCGCAGATCTATCAGCGGGGTGGCTTGGTACAATTCGGCTTCACCAATTCGCACCCAGACTTCACCTATGCCGGTGGCGATTACACCTGGAGCACGTCAGTGACCCAGTTGCAGGCTTCACCCGCGTTGGCAGATTTGGCCGTTACCGGCTTGGGTCTGCAACGCCTGGCAGTCTTCCAGATCAACAATGACTGGGGCAAAGCAACCTTCGATCTCTTTGCGCCGCGCGTCGAGGAACTCGGGGGCGAAATCGTGGCCCACGAAGCATACCTGGCCGATGAGAAAGATTTCCGCTCGGCTTTGACCAATGCGCGTGCGGGCAATCCAGATGGCATCATTTTCCTCGCGTACCAGGCTGACGGGGCTTTGATCGCCCAGCAGGCGCGCGAGGCGGGGTTCGAATTGCCGTTCGTGGGCAGTGCGTCGATGCAATCGCCCGACTTCATCAGCCTGGGTGGTGAAGCGGCCCAGGGAACTCACATTCTTGGCGAATTCACCACCACCGATCCGCGCCCTGAAGTCCAGGCGTATGTCGAAAGTTTCCGCGCCAAATACAACGAAGAACCGGATCTCTTCTCGACGACCGCGTATGATACAATCCGCCTGATGGCCGCGGCTATCGAACTTGGTGGCCCCACGCGCGAAGGCATCCACAGCGCCCTGCCCCAGCTCAAAGATGTCCCGAGCGTCATCTACGGGACGGTGACTTTTGACCCGGAAACCCGGCGCGTGCTCGACCCCGAATTTTCACATCTGATCGTCCAGGGCGATCAATTTGTGGCGGCAGACTTAGTCGAATAACCAACCAGGCTACAGGGTTCGGGGGGAAGTTCCTCCGAACCCTGTATGCCGAATACGGTACCCCATATCTCGATGCTCAACTCTTTTCTTGATCAAACGATCAACGGCCTGGTTATTGGCAATGTCTATGCATTGACCGCGATTGGGCTGGCACTCATCTTTGGTGTGGGCAATTTGATCAACTTTGCCCACGGCTCCGTTTATATGATTGGGGCCTACGTCGGTTGGGTCAGTGTAACCTGGTTCCAACTGCCGCTGTCTGTCACCTTTTTGTTGGTTGCGTTGGTTTGTGGCCTTCTGGGGATGGCCATCGAACGCATTGGCCTGCGCCCCCTGCAAAACACCGCCCGCATTGCGCCCCTCCTTGCCACCATCGGGATCAGTTTTGTGCTCGATCAGGCGGTGCAGATTCTCTTTACGCCGGATCCGCAATCATTTCCGAATCCTCTTCGCTCCACTCGCTTTGCAGTCGGCGGTGTCTTCATCGGCATCACCGATATTTTGATCGCCTCCACCGGGATCATCCTGGCTGGCGGCCTCTTTCTCTTTTTGCGCTATACGAAATTAGGGTGGGCCCTGCGTGCCACCGCCCAGGACCGTGACGCGGCCCAACAGATGGGCGTGGATGTGGATCGGGTAAACCAGGCAGCTTTTGCCATCGCCTCGATCCTTGGCGGCCTGGCTGGTGTATTGGTGGGGATCTATTTCAACACAGTGTACCCAACCATGAGCTTTCAGGCTGGGTTGAAAGGCTTTGCCGCCAACCTGCTCGGTGGCCTGGGCAATATCCCTGGCGCCATCTTTGGTGGGCTGCTCCTGGGGCTGATCGAAAGTTATGGCGTGGCTTCCCTGGGGGCCAGCTACCGCAATCTGTTCGCCTTTGTGATCCTGCTGGCGGTCCTGGTCTGGCGCCCGAACGGTCTCTTTAGCCGCAAGCGCCAATTGCCGCCGGAGCCGCTTACCGGCACCTTCCTGGCCAATCGCCGCGCCCTGCTGTTGCCCCCCTGGGCATTGGCCGGCCTCGTGGTCATTGCTGCGGCCCTGCCATTTGTGATCCGCGACCCGTACACGCTGCAAATCCTGACCAATGCCTGGTTGATGGGCATGGTGGCCTTAAGCCTTTCGTTGGTTACTGGGGTGGCCGGGCAGATGTCGCTGGGCCAGGCTGGCTTTTTGGCGATTGGGGCGTATACCTCAGCCCTCCTGACTATCCGCCTGGGTTGGCCCTTTGAAGTGGCGCTCTTGGCTGCGGGTGTGCTCACCGCGATCATCGGCACGCTGCTCGTTTTGCCCGCCTTCCGGCTGCGCGCCCATTATGTGGCGATTGCCACGCTGGGGATCGGCGAAATCGTGGGCCAGTCAATTCTCAATTGGGAGAGCCTGACCAATGGCGCGCTGGGGCTGATCAATATTCCGGCCCCAACCTTCTTTGGCTGGACAGCCCGCTTTGCGCATGAAGTGTACTGGTATTCGCTGGCGCTGTTGGTATTGAGCGCCTTGCTCCTCTGGCAACTGTTGCGCTCACCGCTGGGCCGCACGTGGCGCGCCATCCGCGAAGATGATGTGGCGGCCCAGGCATATGGCATCAACTTAAACCGCTACAAAGCTTTGGCCTTTGCTGCCAGCGCCTTTGTCGCGGGGATCAGCGGCGCGTTTACCGGGCACATGTACACCTATATCAACCACGAGACCTTCACGAACACGACGTCGATCCTCGCGCTGACGATGATCATCGTGGGCGGGATGGGCAACATGTTTGGCGCTGTTGTCGGCGCGGTGGCGCTCACCGTCCTGCCCGAACTTTTCCGCGGGTTTGCCGATTATCGCTATATCGTCTATGGCTTAGCCCTCCTGGCCATCATCCGTTTCCGGCCCCAAGGGCTGTTTGGTTCGGTGTAACTAGTCAACATCTCGACCAGTCTCTGTCAATCTCCACGAGGTAAGAGATTTATGGAGATTCCCTAAGCTATCCTGGGAATGGTCACGCTGCCCGTTCGAGCCATGGTCGCTCAGGGGCGCAGAATTCAGGATAGCACTTAGCGAGTACTCTCACAGCTATGGCACTTTTGGAAATAAGCAATCTCTCGCGCAATTTTGATGGTGTACTGGCGGTTGACGATGTCAGCTTTGTGGTGAATGAAGGCGAAACCGTCAGTGTGATCGGCCCGAATGGTGCGGGCAAAACAACGCTCTTCAACCTGATCACCGGGTTGGATCGCGCCACACAAGGTGATATTCGCTTTGCCGGGGAGTCGTTGATCGGCTTGCGCGCCGATGAGTTTGCCGCGCGCGGCCTTGCTCGTACCTTTCAGCATGGCCGCGTTTTTGGCAATCTGAGCGTGCGCGACAACGTACTGATCGGCGCTCATGCTCGTCGGCACGCGGCCCGCACTGGGTTCCCGCTGCTCGGCCTCTTGAACGAATTAGGGCTGTCTCTGCTGCGCACACCCGCGGCCCGCGCCGAAGAGCAACAATTGCGCCAGGAAGCCGAGGCGATCATCGCCCGCTTTGGCGAGCGGCTCACCCCGCGGCTGGATCATCCCACCTTTAGCCTTTCGTACGCCAATCGCCGCCGTGTGGAAATCGCCCGGGCGCTGGTGTTACGGCCCCGCCTGCTGCTGCTCGACGAGCCCACAGCCGGCATGAACCCAACCGAAACCGCCGAAGTGCTGGAATTTATTCGCGAGCTCAAACAATCGGGCTTGACGATCTTGTTGATCGAACATAAGCTCTCCCTGGTCATGGAATTGTCGGATCGGGTGATCGTCATGGACAATGGGCAGCGGATCGCTGAAGGTCCGCCCGAAGTTGTGCGCAACGATGAGCGAGTGATCGAAGCCTATTTGGGGCGCAAACATCAACCAGCCTGACGCATGTCCCCCCTGGTGTGGGGCGCGTTGCCTCGGGCGGCATCATTGAGCAGTACATAGTTCAGCGAGCAAAAATCCTATGGATCCACTTTTGCAACTCCAACAGATCGACACCTTCTATGGCGCGGTGCAGGTTCATTTTGGCCTAAACTTGCAGGTCGCCCCGGGCGAAATCGTCTGCCTGCTCGGGGGCAACGCCAGCGGCAAAAGCACAACCATGAAGGTGATTCTTGGTTTGGTCAAGCCGCGTACTGGCAGTGTCCACTTTGCGGGGGAAGAGATTACCGGCTTGCGCACCCCGCAGATCATCCGCCGCGGGATCGGCTCGGTGCCCGAGGCGCGGCGCATCTTCAGCCAGATGACTGTGCGCGAAAATCTGCTGATGGGCGCTTACAAACGCAACGACAAAGCCGCCATCCAACAGGATTATGAGAACACGCTCGAGCTTTTTCCGCGGCTGAAGGAGCGCATCAACCAGCCGGGCGGGGTGCTCAGCGGCGGCGAACAACAGATGTTGGCCCTGGCCCGGGCGCTGATGGGACGTCCCCAGTTGATCTGCATGGACGAGCCGACGATGGGGCTCTCGCCCCTTTTTGTTGACCGTGTCTTGGAGCAGATCGAGCTCATCAACAAGCAGGGCGTCACCTTTTTTATGGTCGAACAAAATGCCAACCTGGCTTTGCAGATCGCCAGCCGCGGCTATGTCTTGCAAAATGGACGCATCGTGCTGGAGGGGGCAGCGCAGACGCTGCTCGACAGTCCTCAGGTACAGGATGCCTATTTGGGAGAGCGAACCGCAGCGTGAGCGGACAAACGAGTGACGAATATCAACAACGCGTCGAAGCATGGCGAAGTAAGCGAGAATCGGCTTTGCGGGCAGCGGATGGCTGGCTGGCACTCTGCGGGCTTTTTCCGCTGCAACCCGGTCGCCAGACGATCGGCAGCGGGGCAGAGCACCCGATCCGCCTGCCAGCGGCTGCCCCTGCTCACCTGGGCTGGATCGACTTTGCCGCGGGTGAGGCCGAGCTGACTTTGACCAACCCAAGCCTCGTTTTGGTGGATGGCGAGCCCCCCGAGCGCGCCCAAATCCGGCTCATCAGCAACCAGGCCCGCCCCGACCCGACACTGGTCAGCATTGGCACCATCACCTTTTTTGTCCACACCTATGGCGATCAAGCCGCCATCCGCGTGCGCGATGCGGCTAATCTCGCGCTGCGCACTTTTCCCGGCTGCGCCTGGTTTCCCATTCAACCGGACTATCGAGTGAGGGGCCAGTTCATCCCTTATGATGCACCGCGCGCGTTGCCGATCCAAACATCGCTCCAAACAGCCACCAGCTTTCACAGCGTGGGGAGGGTGACCTTTGCGTTGCATGGGGTGCCGCTCAGCTTCGCCGTGGCCGATTATGGCATTCCCAATCAATTGAACGTGATCTTTCGCGATCAGACCGCGGGGCAAGAGACCTATCCAGCCGTCCGTTTTCTGGCGCTCGATAAAACCGGGCCAGCAGAAGTCAGTATCGACTTTAACAAGGCGTACAATCCCCCCTGCGCTTTCACCCCCTACACCACTTGCCCACTGCCGCCGCGTGAGAATATTCTGCCGGTGGCGATTCGGGCCGGTGAGCAGTATCGTGCCGAACATAAAGCATTTTATGCACAAATTTCACAGGAGTAACTTTTGCCCCACCTATTTGATCCCCTTACCTTGCGCGGTGTGACGCTGCGCAACCGAGTGGGCGTCTCGCCGATGTGCCAATATAGCGCGGAGGATGGGTTCGCCAATGACTGGCATCTGGTACACTTGGGCGCGCGGGCTGTCGGGGGTGCCGGTCTGGTCATCGCCGAAGCGACCGCGGTGCAAGCCAATGGCCGCATCTCACCGCACGATCTGGGTCTCTGGCACGATGGGCATATCGATAAATTGCGCGCGGTCACCCAGTTTATTGCTGAATATGGGGCCGTTCCAGCCATCCAATTGGCCCATGCCGGGCGCAAGGCCAATACGGCCCGCCCGTGGGATGGAGGCCACCCACTGCCTGATCCTGAAGGAACTTGGCCAATTGTCGGGGCGAGCCCGCTCCCTTTTCGGGAAGGTTACCCGACCCCGCACGAGTTGACGGTCGCCGAGTTGGCAACGCTCAGGCAGGATTTTGTGGCGGCTACGCAGCGCGCGGTGGAAGCTAGCTTCAAGTTGATCGAAATCCATGCCGCGCATGGCTATCTGTTGCACAGCTTTTATTCGCCGCTTGCCAATCAACGCACCGATCACTATGGTGGATCGTTTGCCAACCGCATCCGCTTGCTGATCGAAATTGTGCAGGATGTGCGCACAGCCCTGCCCGAAGCATTGCCCCTGGCGGTGCGCGTCTCCAGCACGGATTGGGTAGAGGGTGGCTGGAGCATCATCGACACAATCGAGTTGGCGCGTCAGCTCCGCCAGGAAGGGGTCGATCTGGTCGATTGCAGCACAGGTGGCAATGTGGCCACAGCCGCCATCCCGCTGGCACCGGGCTACCAGGTCGAATTTGCGCGGGCCGTACGTCACGAGGCGCAGATCCCCAGCGCGGCTGTGGGGTTGATCACCACGCCGGAGCAGGCCGAAGCGATCATTGCGCAAGGGGATGCGGACGTCGTTTTGTTGGCTCGCGAGCTGTTGCGCGATCCACACTGGCCGCTACACGCGGCACGGAAGCTGGGCCAAACTCTGGCCCCATCGCCCCAATATGCGCGTGCGTTTTGATTGACGCGCAGGCGGATTGGCAGAGCGGATACAGAGCCCACAGCGGCGCTGAGCATTATCATACATCGACAGGGCAGCCCACAGGTGATCACTGTCAACGAAACCCGGTATACTTGTCCATTTGTATACGCCACAAACCAGCAGAGGATGTCGCATGACTCGACGTTTACGGCTGGGCTTTCTCACCCATGTGGAGGGGAATGAAGACCCAGGCCGCATCTATCAAGAGACGATCGAGCTATTCGTCGCCGCCGACCAATTGGGGTTTGACAGCGGCTGGGTAGCGCAACATCATTTTCGGATTCACCCGGGGCGGCTGCCCTCGCCGTTCCCCTTTTTGGCAGCTGTGGCCCAACGCACCAAACAGATCCGCCTGGGGACAGCGCTTGTGGTGCTGCCGCTGGAAAATCCCTTGCGCGTGGCCGAAGATGCCGCGGTGGTGGATCTGCTAAGTGGTGGGCGGCTCGAATTGGGCGTCGGGAGCGGTGCCGAAGCGGGCGAATTTCAAGCGTTTGGTTTGGATCTGGCCCAACGGCGCGAACTAAATTCGGCAGCGCTCAAAAAGTTACAACAAACCCTGCGCGGTGAGTTGCTCAATGATTCCGGGCAGCGGCTCGACCCGCCCGCGCCCACCCTGGTCGAACGTTTGTGGCAGGGCGCGGCCAGCCCGATCGGTGTGCAGTATATCGCGCAGCAAGAGACTGCGCTGCTGCTCAGCCGCTCGGCCTGGACAAGTGGCAAGCCGACTGACGAGCTCCAATTGCCGCTCGCCGAAGCCTATTTGGCCGCCTGGCAGGCACCCTTTGCCCCGCGGATCGGCCTTTCGCGCGGGGTCTATCCCGCCGCGGACAAACAGACCGCGCTGGCTGGCTTACAAACCGGGGTGTTGCGCGCCTGCGAAGAACCTGTTCGCCGCGGTCTGTTGCCTGCAGGCCAGTCGCTCGAATATTATGCGCAGCAGATGCACGTTGCATACGGTCACCCCGAAGAAGTAGCTGCCACCCTGGCAGCAGACCGCGTCCTCCCCCTTGCCAACGAATTGATCATCCAGTTCAACCCGGTTAGCCCACCGCTGGCTCAGGCCATCCACATGTTGGAGATAGTGGCTCGCGAGGTGGCTCCGAAGTTGGGCTGGCAACCGGCGTCATCCCCTCAGACGGTCAGGAATCAAGCAAGCGCTCGTACGATGTAGATACGACGCAGCCATCAGCCCTTGGGCAAATTATGGAGACTTCCATGGCAAACGAAAATCAATCAGGACCCGATTTGTTGGATCAGCTGGCGGGCATTCGACCCGGCTCAGCCGCGGCCGAGACCCGCGCTCGCCGTCCCGATGTCGCTCGCTACACGCAGGAGAGTTATGATGCCCTGCTCGAACCCGCGGACTTTGCCGGCGTTAGCCGCGCGGAACGCTATCTGATCGCCCTGCGAGTGGCCGTGCTCAACCGCAGCCAGCCGCTGATCGACCACTATGAAACATCCTTGCGCGACCAGGGCGTCCCCGCGGAGAAGATCGCCGCGGTCTTTGCCGGCACAACTGGCGAGGCCTTAACTGCACGGGAACAAGCCATCCTGGCCCATACCGACCGGCTGACACTGGAGCCGCGCACGGCCACCCCGGAACATCTGGCAGCGTTACAAAGTCATGATCTCACAGCCCGCAATGTGGTCAGCATTGCCCAGTTGATCGCTTTCATGAGCTTTCAGGTGCGCGTACTGGCTGGGTTACAACTCTTGAACAAGGAGCCACAATGAGCCGCTTAGAACATTTCACCATGGAAGCTGTGGAGTGGGATGCCTGGATAGAGACGCAGGATCTCGCCACGGCCACGCCCGAACAGGTGGCTGTGCTGGAAGAGAGCACGCCGACCGCAAAGACATCGCCCTATTATCTCCTGCTGGTTCAGGATGTAGATGCCTTGCGCGCTCGCTCGCGCTTATTCAATGCGGTGATGTATGGGCCGCGCGGCATGTCACGCGCCGAACGCGAGTGGGGTAGTGTGATCGCTTCCCGCATCAACGGCTGTTATTATTGCGCAGCCATCCACGCCCAGCGCTATGTTCAGTTCACCAAAGCGAAGGACGTCATGCAGCGCGTTCTCGACGAAGGCATCGACACGCCGCTGGATGAGCGCACACGGGCCATCACCGAGTATGCACGCAAGCTGACCGAAACGCCGGAGCAGATCACCCCCGAAGATGCGGAACCATTGTACGCCCACGGCCTGTCGGATTGGGAAATCCTCGACCTCACCCACGCCGTGGCCATGTTCGCCTGGGCCAATCGCCTGTTGCAAACGCTGGGCGAACCCCGTCTGGCGGACTAACGGACAGACGGTGGACAATGGACGGGAGACGATGGATGGAAGTACAAACCATCGGCCATCGCCTCCCGTCCATCGTCTTTCATCCCCCTCAATTCACGAACTAGACAGAAGCCCCCAGGTTGTTTACAATGCCTGTATGTTGACCAAACCTGAAATTATGAGCCCGGCGGGGTATTGGCCCCAACTCCAGGCGGCCATTGAAGCCGGTGCCGATGCGGTCTATTTTGGTCTGAAACATTTTACGGCGCGCGCCAAAGTGGGCTTTGATCTGAGCGACTTGCCCGCGGTGATGCGCACGTTGCATGGCCGCGGGGTCAAAGGCTACGTAACCTTCAACACGTTGATTTTTGACCATGAATTGAGCGAAGCGGCCAAAACCTTAGCCGCTATTGCCCAGGCCGACGCCGATGCGATCATTGTGCAGGATGTGGCCGTGGCCCGCCTGGCCGCCCAGATTGCGCCCGATCTGGCGATCCACGGCAGCACGCAGATGAGCATCACCAGTGCCGAAGGGGTGACCCTGGCCCAACAATTTGGGGTGAGCCGAGTGGTGCTGGCACGTGAACTCAGCCTCACTGAGATCCGCGCTATCCGCAGCCAAACCAACTGCGAGCTTGAACTGTTTGTGCATGGTGCGCTCTGCGTCTCCTATTCGGGGCAATGCTTTTCGTCCGAAGCCTGGGGCGGGCGCAGCGCCAATCGCGGCCAGTGTGCGCAGGCTTGTCGGCTGCCCTACGAACTTGTCGTAGATGAAGTGGTCAAACCACTGGGCGATGCTCGTTATTTGCTCTCACCGGGCGATCTCTATGCCCTGCAGCAGATGCCCGAAATTGTGCAACTGGGCGTCAGCGCGCTCAAGATCGAGGGGCGCTACAAAGGGGCCGATTATGTGGCGCTGACCACACAAGCCTATCGGCAGGCGGTTGACGAAGCCTGGGCCGGGCGACCGTTGAGCATCACGCGGCAAGCCGAATTGCACCTGGAACAGGTCTATTCGCGCGGCCTGGCCCCCCATTTCCTCAGTGGCACCAATCACCAAACCGTGGTCAATGGCCGGTCGCCTCGCCATCGTGGCGTGTTGATCGGGCGGGTGGCCGCAGTGTTGGCCGACCGGGTGCAGATCCTGCCCGACCCGGCGGCGCGCATATCGCCCTTGAAAGCAGGGGATGGCGTGGTCTTTGACGCGGCAGATTGGCGCAGCCCCGAATTGCCCGAAGAGGGCGGTCGTGTCTATGGCGTGACAGCCACTGCTGACGGCCACCTGACCGTAGAATTTGGCAACGGCGCGATCAATTTTGCCCGCATCCGCGCCGGCGATCTGCTTTGGCGCAGCCACGACCCGGATGTGGACAAGGCGACGCGGCCCTTATTGCAAGCCACGACGCCGCACCACAAACAGGCAATCCGCGCCGCGGTGGTTGCTGCGGTTGGCGAGCCCCTGCGCATCACCTGGCAAGTTGTTGCCCAACCCCACCACCAAGTGACTGTGCAATCGCCCATGCCGTTGGTTGCTGCCGAACAACGCGCACTGGATGAAGCCTATCTCAGCGAGCAACTGGGGCGGCTCGGGAACACGCCCTATCAGCTGAGCGAATTGACACTCACCTGTAGCGGTCACCCCTTTGCGGCCCCTTCTTTGCTGAATCAATTACGACGCCAGGCCGTTGAGCAATTGGCCGCGCAACAGCAACAACCCTGGGCCCGACCGGTAGCCGAACCGCTGGCGGTGTTGGCAGCGCTGCAAGCCGCGCCCCTGCCTGCTGCGGCACCAACTGGCCACGAACCCCAGCTCCACCTCCTGGTGCGCACGCCCGAGCAATTGCAAGCCGCCCTCAAGGTGCAACCGGCCAGCATCACGCTCGATTATTTGGATCTCTACGGGTTGCGCCCCGCGGTGGCCGAGATCCAGGCCGCGGGCATTGTGGCGCGGGTGGCCAGCCCACGGGTCCTCAAGCCCAACGAAGAGCGGATCGTCAATTTTCTCTGCCGGTTGGACTGCGCCATCCTGGTGCGTTCCAGCGGGCTATTGAATGCGCTCCAAACGCGCGCCCACCCCCCGTTGATCGGCGACTTCAGCTTGAACGCGGCCAATGCGATCAGCGCCCGTACCTTGTTGGAGCTGGGGCTGGAGCGCTTCACCCCCACGCATGATCTCAACGCAGCCCAGGTAGCGGCGTTGGCCCAGTCGCTCGACCCAGGCCAGATCGAAGTGGTGGCCTATCAGCACCTGCCCGTTTTTCACACCGAACATTGTGTCTTCTGCCGCTTTTTATCCACCGGCACGAGCTATAAAGATTGTGGCCACCCCTGCGAGAAACATCGCGTGGCACTGCGCGACCCGCAAGGCCGCGCCCACCCAGTCATGGCCGATGTGGGATGTCGCAATACGGTCTTTGGGGCGCAAGCGCAAGAAGCCAGTCGCCATTTGATCGATTGGCAAGCAGCAGGGCTCCATCATTTTCGGCTTGAATTTGTCCATGAAACAGGCGAACAGGTCGCGGCCATCACGCGGGCGTTTGCGGCCACATTGCAGGGCGAACAATCTGCCGCCCAGTTAAATCGTCACCTGGCACAACTAGCGCCACAAGGGGCCACCCAAGGCAGCCTGTTTGTTGCTGAGGATTATCTCAATTTACCATTGTTACAATAGTCTATTGGGGCCACGATTGTAATTCGATAAAAGGAGTTACGTATGAAACATAAGCGTTATTGGCTTATGGGGCTCAGTCTGCTCATGGCTTGGGCAGTCTGGGGGGCATCGTTCCGCACAGCCGCGGCCGCGCCGCTGGCAAATGGGATTGTCCAACCAGCAGCCGAAAGCACCATCAGCGGCGTGGTGGCCATCGAAGGCATCGCGCAGCATGAAGGGTTCCGCAAATGGCAGCTGGATATATTGGTGGATGGCGATGAAAAGCAAGCACGTTTTATAGAAGTCGGCGAAGAGATGCAGCCCCTGGCCGCGCTGCTGAGCGAGCTGGATACCACTCGCTACCCCGATGGCAAGCATATTTTGCGCTTGCGCGTGGTCTATACAGGCTTAAATTATGATGAATTTTATACCCCAGTCATTATCAACAATGCCAACCTTGCGTTAGTTGTCGAGAATGCCGCGGATGCGACCGACGAGCCGCCTCCGGCACTGAATATTGCCCCGGAGATCATCCAGTGGGAAGATGGCGTGCTCGGGGCGGGCGTGCCGGACGGCAAGCGCTGGGTCGAGGTGAATGTCCGCGAGCAAACCCTGACCGCATGGCAAGGGGAGACCATTGTGCTCAAGACGCAGGTCAGCACGGGCAAACCGGGCTGGCGCACGCTGCCGGGCACCTTTAATGTTTATGTGAAATATGACGAAACCCGGATGCGCGGCCCTGGATATGATACGCCCGACGTGCCCTGGACAATGTATTATTATCAGGGGTTTGCCATCCACGGGGCCTATTGGCACAACAATTTTGGTACCCCGGTCAGCCACGGGTGTGTGAATCTGCGGGTAGACGAGGCCAAGCTGCTCTACGATTGGGCTTCGGTTGGGATGGAAGTGGTGGTCGTCTCGTAAGCCTCACGGGCAACGCGAGAAATTCACCAGAGCGCTGAATAGCCGGTGTCAGCGCGGTGATCGGCTCGATATGAAAATCGACAAAGGAAGCGGGTGTGATCGTCACACCCGCTTTTTTGTTGCCGCGTTTCCACGTACCACCCACCAATCCTCTTGCTGCCCGGGCCTGGTCTGCGCTAATTTATGGTGCACCCCAGCCAGACCAGCGCGTGCAGTGGCGAGGTTTAACCGCCACAAAATCTTACTGGCCCACTTGACAGATTTTTTATTTTATGCTATTTTAATTAAAATTTAGTCAAGACTAAAAATATTATTATTGATACAGAATAATGTACAAAGAAAGGATATTATGTCATGAAACGCGTCGCACGCGTCCCCCTATTTTATCTCCTGGCCCTGGCCTTACTCCTGGCTGGCTGTGCGGACAATGCCAGCAATTCCTCGAACCAATCCGGCCAGCTTTCGGTCGTTGCCACCACCGGCATGATCGCGGATATTGCCGGCACGATTGGCGGCGAGCATGTGCGTATTCATGGGTTGATGGGCGCTGGGGTGGACCCGCACCTCTATGTTGCCAGCGAAGGGGATGTCGAAGCGCTGCAAAATGCCGACATCATCTTCTACAATGGGCTCTTTCTCGAAGCACAGATGGACGACATCCTCAAACAATTGGCCGCACGCAAGGCCAGTGTGGCCGTGGCTGAGCAGATCGACGAGGGCTTGCTCTTGCCCTGGACAGCCTACGCCGATGAATTTGATCCCCACGTCTGGTTTGATGTGAGCTTGTGGATGCACGCTGCCGAGGCTGTGCGCGACACTTATGTCGAGGTAGACCCCGAAAATGCCGCGGCTTACCAGGCCAATGCCAGCACGTATTTGGCCGAGTTGAGCAAACTCGATGCCTACGTCAAAGAACAAGCGGCTCGGGTTCCGCCAGCGCAGCGCGTCTTGATCACCGCGCACGATGCTTTTCACTATTTTGGCCGGGCGTATGGCTTTGAAGTGCGCGGCCTGCAAGGGATCAGCACGGCCTCTGAAGCAGGCACAGCAGATGTGCGCGCCCTGGCCGATTTTATTGTCGAGCGCCAGATTCACGCGCTCTTTGTCGAGTCTTCTGTCCCGGTGCGCAACATCGAAGCGCTGCAAGCCGCGGTCAAGGCGCAAGGGTTCGAGGTCGAAATCGGCGGCTCGATCTTCTCCGATGCCATGGGCAATCCCGGCACCCCAGAGGGGACTTACCTCGGCATGGTGCGCCACAACATTGATACCATCGTCGCGGCGTTGCTGGACGAATCGTAAAGAAACGGAATACAGAATACAACGATCCCGGAACCCAAATCCTATATTCTGTATCCAAAAAACAGGAGCATTGTATGAACACACCAGCAATCGAGGTCACGGATCTCACCGTTGCTTATGGTGATAAGCCAGTCTTGTGGGATGTCGATGTCCAGGTGCCGCCAGCCACGTTGATGGCCATTGTCGGGCCAAATGGTGCGGGCAAAACTACCCTGATCAAAGCCATCCTCGGTTTGATCCCACCCGCGGCCGGCCAGGTGCTGATCTATGGTCAGCCTTACCGCCAACAGCGTCACCTGGTGGGCTATGTCCCCCAGCGGGGCAGCGTGGATTGGGACTTCCCCACCAGCGTCTTAGATGTGGTGATGATGGGTCGTTATGGGGCACTGGGTTGGTTCAAACGCCCAGGTCAGCGCGAGCGCGAGCAAGCGCTGGAGGCACTGACCAAAGTGGGCATGGAAGCCTATGCCAATCGCCAGATCAGCCAGCTGTCGGGTGGGCAACAACAGCGCACCTTTCTGGCCCGCGCTTTGGCGCAAGATGCCCAAGTCTATTTTATGGACGAACCCTTCCAAGGCGTCGATGCCACCACCGAACGCGCGATTGTCACCCTGCTCAAAGAACTGCGCGCCGCGGGCAAAACCGTCTGCGTCGTTCATCACGATCTGCAAACCGTGCCCGAATACTTCGATTGGGTCACGCTGCTCAATGTGCGCCGGATCGCCAGTGGGCCGGTGGATGCGGTTTTCACCGAAGAGAATTTACGCCTGACCTATGGCGGTCGCGTTGCCTTCCTGAGCCGCAATGGCAGTCATCATGGGGGGAGAGGGAGCCGAGGAGATGAGGAGCAGACTGCCGCTCTCCCTATCTCGCTATCCCCCCAGGCTGGAGGGTGAGTCATGGATATAGCGCAACTCCTGCATGATTTATTCTTCGACTACACGCTGCGCACCGTTGCCCTCGGGGCAGCCACGCTGGGCCTGGTCAGTGGCGCGCTGGGCGCTTTTGCCTTGCTGCGCCGCCAGAGTCTGCTCGGCGACGCCATGTCACACGCGGCCCTGCCCGGGGTCGTGCTGGCCTTTATGCTGACTGGCCTCAAGACGCCGATCGTTTTGATGCTGGGCGCGGCTGCCGCCGGGTTGATTGGCATCGGGATTATCCTCGTCATCAATCGCTTCACCCGCATCAAAGAAGACAGCTCAATGGGCATTATTCTCTCGGTCTTTTTTGGTTTTGGCCTGCTTTTGCTGACCTTTTTGCAGCGCAATCCCGATGCACGCCAGGCCGGGCTGAACAAGTTTCTCTTTGGGCAGGCAGCCACCCTCCTCACCGAAGATGTGATCACCATGGCCGCGTTTGGGGGATTGGCGATCTTGTTGATGCTGCTCTTTTGGAAAGAGTTTAAGCTGCTGGCTTTTGACCGTGATTTTGGGGCCAGCGCTGGCTTTCCCATGCAACTCATCGAGGTGACCTTTACCGCGCTGTTGGTAGTCGCCATTGTGATTGGTTTGCAGGCGGTCGGCGTGGTTCTGATGAGCGCGATGGTCGTTGCACCGGCAGCCGCGGCCCGCCAATGGACCAATCGCCTCGGTTTGATGGTGACCCTCTCGGCCATTTTTGGCGCGCTGGCCGGCGTGGTCGGGACCCTGATCAGCGGCTTGGGCCAAGGCCTTTCCACGGGCCCGGTGATCGTACTCTGCATCAGCGTCATCGTCATCATCTCGCTGCTGTTTGCGCCCAATCGGGGCCTGGTCTGGAATTGGCTCCAACAGCAGCGCAATCGGCGTCACTTACAGACCGATCAGGTACTGAGCAATCTCTATCACATGGCCGCGCAACATGACGAGCCCACCCATCCCCATTCGGTGACCGCGCTGCGGCTGATGGGCTCGAGCGCGGGCGCGGTCCAGCAGAGCTTGCAGACCCTGGCCGAGCGCGGGCTTGTCCGCTCCGCTGGCGGCGATGACTGGGCCCTGACCCCCACCGGGGTTGATGCGGCTCAACGGCTGACAAGTGGACAAAATCGTAGAGATGAACAGAGCTGAGGGAGAGCTGAAGAGAGATTACCCGGCCTGAACTCGGGGAATCGCTTCAGATCCTCACCAGTCTCTCAGTGGAGCACCGGTATGAGTATCACGCAGATAGAAATCCAATTGATTGCGGCTGTAGTCGCGGTGGCCTGTGCCTTACCAGGCGTCTTTCTGGTTTTGCGGCGCATGGCCTTGATGAGCGATGCCATCAGCCACACAGTGCTGCTGGGTATTGTCTTGAGCTTTTTGGTCGTCCAGGACTTGCATTCCCCGTGGTTGATCCTCGGCGCGGCGGCCATGGGGGTTGTGACCGTGGCGCTGGTCGAGTTGCTGAGCAACACACGCCTCGTCAAACAAGATGCGGCCATCGGGCTGGTTTTTCCGGCACTTTTTAGCATCGCCGTAATCTTGATCTCACGCTTTGCCCGCGGGGTCCATCTGGATGTGGATGCCGTGTTGTTAGGGGAATTGGCCTTCGCCGTCTTTGACCGGGTCACCCTCTTCGGGCTGGATCTGCCGCTGGCGCTGGTGGTGATGGGCGCGATTTTGCTGCTCAATCTGCTCTTTATTGGGCTATTTTACAAAGAGTTGAAACTGGCCACATTCGACGCCGGGTTGGCGGCCACGCTGGGCTTCTCGCCGATCCTGCTCCACTATGGGCTGATGTCACTGGTTTCGATCACCGCGGTGGGCGCTTTTGACGCGGTCGGCTCGATTTTGGTTGTGGCGCTGATGGTGACACCCGCAGCCGCGGCCTATCTCCTCACCAATCAATTGCGCTGGATGTTGGCCCTCAGCGCGCTGATTGCGGTGATCAGTGCGATTGGCGGCTATTGGCTGGCACGCGGCTTGAATGCCAACATCGCTGGGAGCATGGCCACAGTCACGGGTCTCGTTTTTATGGTGATTTTGATCTTCGCGCCAGAACAGGGGTTGCTCACAATCCTGCGGCGGCGCAGCGGCCAGGCGCTCGATTTCGCCCAGACCATGTTGACGATCCATCTGTTGCAGCATGAAGATCACCCTGAAGCAGAGGATGAAAATCGGGTTGATCATCTGGTGGCAGAGATCCGGTGGGAACCCAGATTCGCCGAACGGGTGGTACGCGCCGCAGAACGCCGCGGCATCATCCAGCGCCAGCAGGATTTGCTCATCCTCACCGAGCAGGGGCGCACCCTCGCCCGCCAGGCGCTGGTCCATTATTGAGTCCGTAGTCCTGAGGCCGGACTCTGGACTACAGACTCTGGACTACAGACTCTGGACTACGGACTCTGGACTACGGACTCTGGACTACGGACTCTGGACTACGGACTAATAAACGCAGACCATTCGCCACGACCAGCAAGGTGCTGCCTTCGTGACCAACCACGCCAAGCGGCAGCGGCAATTGGAAATTGGGTACAAACAGCGGCACAACAATGGTGAGCGTCACCAATAGCAAAATCACCGCCACCGAGAAGATCACGTTCTGGCGCACCACGCGCTCGGCCTGCCGACTCAAGGTGACCACAAAAGGTAACTTGGCCAGGTCGCTCGACATCAACACAATATCCGCGGTTTCGAGCGCCACATCCGTGCCTCCCGCGCCCATGGCGATCCCCACATGCGCTTTGGCCAGCGCAGGCGCATCGTTGATGCCATCACCCACCATGGCGACTTTTCCGGTCTTGACCAAACGACTCAGGATGGTGACCTTGTCTTCGGGCAACATCTCCGCGTAAACCTGATCAACCCCAGCCTCATGGCCGATCTTCTCGGCCACGGCCTGGTTATCGCCGGTCAGCATCACCACCTGCTCGATGCCACTCTGGCGCAGCGCCTGCACCGCGGATGAGGCTTCCGGCCGCAACGTATCCGCCACTGCGATCAACCCGACCGGCTGCCACGCTGTGGCGGCATCCACCACGGGGCCCTGGGCCTGTGCCACCAGAACCACAGTTTTGCCCTCAACCTGCAACTGGGCGATCAACTGGCGAATCTCCGGGGTGGATAAGACTGGTTGATTGGCGAAGAGCTTTTCATTGCCCACAAAGACGGTCAACGCACCTGTCTCGGTCGGAATGGTTGCTTGCACCCCATGACCAGCCAAGGCCCGAAAGTGCGTGGGCTGAGCTACGCTCAAACCATCGGCAGTGGCTCGCTCGCGCACCGCCCGGCCAATGTGATGTTCGCTCTGGCGTTCAGCCGCGGCAGCCAGCGCCAACAAGGTGTCTGCATCAAAGCCAGCAAAAGGGCGAAGATCGGTCACGACTGCCTGGCCCTGGGTGAGTGTGCCAGTCTTGTCAAAGGCAAAGGTTGTCACGTTGGCCAGCTTTTCCAAATAGACGCCCCCCTTGAACAACACACCATTGCGGGCCGCCGCGGCAATGGCGCTCAGAATGCTGGCCGGCGTACTGATGATCAACGCGCAGGGGCTGGCAACGACCAACAGCGTCATGGCTCGGTAGAGCGTTTCATCAAACGGCTCGCTCGTCAACAACTGCGGGATCAGCATCGCCAGCACAGTCATACCAATCACCACAAAGGTGTAAGGGGTGCTGAAGCGGTCGATAAATTGTTGGGTGGGCGTTGCATCCTGTTGCGCCTCTTCCACCAGTTTGATGATGCGGCTCAACGTGCTTTCGGCAGCAACTTTCTCAACGCGAATCGCCAGCGCGCCGCCCCCATTGATCGTGCCCGCGTAGACCAGATCCCCCGGTTGTTTGTAGACAGGAGCACTCTCGCCGGTGATCGAGCTTTGATCCACCTCGCTGTTGCCCTCGGCCACGTTTCCATCCATGGGCAGCCGTTCCCCAGGATGCACCAGCACAATATCGCCAATCGCAATATCATCAATGGCCAGCATCACCTCGCCAGCAGGACGGCGAACCCGCGCCGTTTCCGGGCGCAACACCGCCAATGCCTCGATGGCCTTGCGAGTGCGCTCCATGGCAAATGATTCTAAGGCACCGCTCAGGGTAAAGAGGAACAACAAGAGCGCACCTTCCTCCCATTCACCGATCAAAGCAGCGCCGAGCGCGGCCGCGATCATCAGGAAGTCGATATCGAGTTTGCCCTGACGGGCCTCGCTCACCGCGCCCACAAAGCCGGAATAGCCCCCCGCGCCAAAAGCGATCAGCGCGCAAGCCAGGACTGCCCAATCGGGCAAACCCCGGCTGGCTCCCAACCAGCCAAGCAACAGCGCGATCAACGTTATCAGTGCCAGGCCCAATTCATAATTGGTGCGCCACAGCGACCAGATTGGGTCAAAGCGGGTAGCGAGCGTTTGTTGTGGTTGATGCGTCGAAGATTTTCCCGTCTGTACCGTCATGATTCACTCGCTTTCTGACAGGCAGCACAAAGGCCCGAGACTTGCACATGCACGGTCGCCGCCTGAAAGCCAATGCTGCTTGGCAACGCGGCCAGCACGGCATCCACAGGCTGTGCGGATTCCACGTCGATCACCTGGCGGCAGCGGCGGCAGATCAAGTTGACGTGCGGCGCAAGATTAGTTTCGTAATGGGTATGTTCGTCCCCCAGGTTGAGTTGGACCAGCGCGCCCAATTCGGACAAGACCTTAAGGGTATTGTAAACCGTAGCCAGGCTCAATTCGGGGTGGCTGGCCGAGAGTGATTGATAGAGCCCAGCGGCCGTGGGGTGGCTCTGGGTTGTGGCCAGATACTGACAGATCAACCGGCGCTGCGGAGTGATCCGCAAGCCAGCCTGGCGCAGCGTCTGCAACAACTTATCGTAGGTAGTCGGTGGATTCGGTGGATTCGGTGGATTCGGTGGATTCGGTGGATTCGGTGGATTCGGTGTTGACATAGCACTAATTTCCCAAATAAGCCCCTGGAGGGCCTGATTTTTTAATTTAACATTCTATAATTTAGAATCATTCTAAACAATAAGGGGATTATAGCATACTTTATTTTCCCCGTCAACCCATGTTTAGAATGATTCTAAACATAACGAACAAGCGCGGTCAATCCATTCTGGCTACCCCATAAGCCCAATGATGAGCAACACTCGTTTGACAGCCCTTGTGAAGTTTGGTACAATCTCGCACAGCTTGACTGGCACAACTTTATATAGTATACCAGTTGCTAAACACCAGCATCGAGTGGTTCGATTCCGGCCAAATAAAGGTTAGAGAAGTCCTGTGCAACGTCATCTATGGTCTAGTTTAAGTCTCATAGCCGTTGGGTTTTGGCTGCTCTTTAGTTATTTGCCTCCAACAGTACTCTCCTTGCCTCAACTGCAAGCAAACAATTTTGCATCAGCTCGGCTCTTGCAAGCGCTGACGATCTTCTGCTTGCTCCTGTTTCTAGTTGTCCAATTGTTGATCCTCTGGTCAACCTTTCGGATGCGCAAGGCTACTGAAGCCAGTACGGGCGAAAACAGCCTTCAGTTGGGCAGTATCGGCGAACTTTTCTGGACTGCCTTACCCCTGTTGTTAACGCTTGGTCTGGCCGCGCTTAGCTATCAAAGTTGGCAACAGTTGGCTGGCGGATAGCTTATTTGGGCGGATTGACTATTCACTGCTTTCAGGAATCTGGCGTATAATAGAAAGAAACTGACGCGCTCTAATAAGCTCGCCGGATTTCTGAAGTGCAATGGTGTAAGCCGATTGTCTAGTTTACCAAGCACATCGCGGGCGCTTGAACGCGAGGTCATTTTCCCGAGTTGTACGAAGGCGTAGGAGTATTAGACGATATGCCAAAGTCTGCGACCGATCGACGACATTTTATTATTGTCGGGGTGTTGATTGCGATCACGACTGTTTTTCTCGAGTGGCTGCTTGCGACAGTATTACCTTTGCCGGTACAGGCGAGCATTGAAGCAGTCATCATTGATGAATTGATTGGGTGGCACTTGTGGGTAATTGCGTTCCTCTTTGCCCTGGTGGTTGTTTTCATGCTCTATTCAGTGGTCGTCTTCCGTCGCCGAGAGGGCGATGAAACTGAGGGAGCCCACTTTGAAGGCCACACCGTATTGGAGATTGTTTGGACAGCCGTGCCCCTCGTCATCGTGGTGATCTTCTCTTTTTACGGTTTGAGCAGCCTCGATGCCGTTCTCGCTTCAGACCCAGACGAAGTCACCATTCAGGCCGAAGGATTCCAGTGGGGTTGGGTCTTTACCTATGAAAATGGGGTTCAGAGCCAGGAGTTAATCCTGCCTCATGAGCGCCGTGTCCACATGGAACTGGTGACACGCGACGTCAATCACTCCTTCTGGATCCCCGAGTTCCGGGTGAAGTCGGACCTCCTCGGTGGGCAAGTCAATAACCTCCGCTTTACCCCGACGATTCTCAGCGCTGATTACGAAGTCGAACATGGCCGCAAGATCCTGTTGGTCTGCGCGGAAATGTGTGGGCTTTCCCACTGGCGGATGACGGCCCCGGTTACCATCGTGCCGCGAGATGAATTTATTGCCTGGTTAGATCAACAATTGGTAGAACAAACCCCAGCAGTCGCCCAGAAATGAAGGACGAGTGCCTTGCTGGGTTGGGCGTACAGTGCGCTCGTGAGCTAAAGGTTTAGTACAACAGCGGTATAAGGAGATAAACGATGTCTATGTCGCTGATGGATTTAGGGTTAGTTCGTGGCCTGGTCGGCCAAGTGCTGGGCACTGCCGTCGGGATGGCGTTTGTAATGCTAATTCGGCTGGCCGCAGGCATGGATCCGTGGTCAGAAGAATTAGTCTGGGTGATTGGCATTCTCTTCGGGGCGATCGGCTTCCTTATCGGCGTCGGCGCGCTTACGGATTGGGCCAAGTGGTGGGTCGGCAAAGAGACCCCCATGGTGCATGGTCCGCCTGTAGGCAAACCAGCCTGGACCCGCTACTTTGGGGTGGACTACAACCACAAAGTGATCGGCGTTCAATACGGCGTCACCGGTCTCCTGATGATCATGATCGGCGGCAGCTTTGCGGTACTCTTCCGCACCGAGCTGATCCGGGCCGGCCTGCAATTCATGAATGAAAACACCTATAACACGGCCATGAGTATGCATGGCTGGGCCGCACTCTTTGGAATCCTCATTGGGATTGGCGGTATGGCCAACTATGTCTTGCCCCTGATGTTGGGGGCCGAAGATATGGCCTTCCCCCGCCTGAATGCGTTTGCATACTGGATCAATGTGCCAGCCATCACCCTGTTGTTGGCGAGCATCTATTTTGGTTGGGATGGTGGCTGGACAGCCTACCCGCCGCTGAGCACCATCGGCTCGATTGGGTTCCAGTTTGTATTCTGGTCTGTCTTCCTGCTTGGCTTCTCGTCCATCCTGGGCTCATTAAACCTCATTGCATCCATTTTCCTGATGCGCCCACCGGGCATGAGCCTCTTCCGGATGCCGATCTTCTGTTGGGGTGTTTTGGCCACCAGCTTTATCCAGTTGACCGCCACCCAGCTCATCGCCCTGGCCTTCCTGACGGCCTCAATGCAACGTCTGCTGGGCATGGGGTTCTATGATCCGATCAAGCATGGCTCACCCATGCTTTTCCAACATCTCTTCTGGTTCTATTCGCACCCAGCTGTCTATGTCTTCGTTTTGCCAGGCTTTGGGGTGATTAGCGAATTGTTGCCAGTCTTTGCCCGCAAGCCGCTCTTTGGCTATCGCTGGGTCGCCCTTTCGAGCATCGGCATTGCGCTGATCGGCTTCCTCGTCTGGGGTCACCACATGTTTGTCACTGGTTTCGGCCAGAACCTGCAAGTCTGGTTCATGCTCTCGACCCTGCTGGTGGCTGTGCCGACCGGGGTTAAATTCTTCAGCTGGCTGGGTACCTTATGGGGTGGCAAGCTCGTCTTCCCAACGCCCATGCTCTTTGTGCTCGGTGCCATCTCAGTCTTCCTCATCGGCGGTCTCAGTGGCCCCATCCTGGGCACGGTTGCTTCGGACATGCCGCTGCATGACAGCTACTTTGTTGTGGGGCACTTCCACGCGACCATCTTTGGTGGCTTCGTCTTCCCCTTCTTCGCGGCCATCTACTACTGGTACCCGAAGATCACCGGGCGGATGTACAATGAATTTTTGGGCAAGCTCCATTTCTGGATCATGACTCCGGCTTTCTGGGCCATGTCCATCGGCCAGATGACCGTTGGCACCATGGGGATGCGCCGCCGCATCGCCGATTACGAACAGGCCCTCGGCGGTATGATCAACAGCAACTGGGGCGCGGTTGAGGTCGGCCAGGTTATCGTCACCATTGCCGCTTATGCCATTGCCTTCAGCATTCTGTTGATGATTTACAACCTGTTTAACAGTGCCGAAGTCGGTGAGGTGGCAGGAGCCAACCCCTGGCGCTCGCGCTCGCCCGAATGGCAGATCCCATCCCCTGTGCCAGAGCATAGCTTTGCTTCACCCATTGTCGTGGTGGGAGAGCCCTATGACTATGGCCTGCCGGGAGCGTATGTCTCAACAGCACCGGCCGCGGCTGGTGATGATTAAAGCCTATCCCGAACCCGGTTGCAGTGGTGTCCGAAGCTACTGTTCCCCACTCAGCCGGGTGCAGAATTTCAGGATAGCAACTTAGTCTCACTTACTTGATTTTTGGAGGAGCCATGAACTCAAAGCGAGCTAAGGCCTATCGGTTGAGTACGACGATTGCCTTGGTTTTGGCCGTGTTAACCGGTATCGAATATTTCGCCGCGATCTATGAAACAGGTGCTACCATCATGTTTCTGTTAGCACTGGCGAAAGCTTATTTTGTCGTCAACTTTTTCATGCACGTTTCGCGCATTTGGCGCTCCGAGGGAGGCCACTAGGCTATGAGTGTCGCAACACCTTCGCTGGAACATCCTGCGGTCGAACCCCACCATGGCCCTGGGGCCGAGCATCACGCGCATGATGACCATGGTGAAAATTATGCCCTTGCCTGGCGCAACAACCGCGTGGGTCTCTGGCTCTTCTTCGTATCTGAAGCATTTCTCTTTGGTGGGTTGCTTGCCACGCGTTTTTATCTGTGGGGCAACCATCGGCCCGAGTTGGATCAAACCATTGGCCTGCTCGTCACGGTCGTCCTGCTGATCAGCAGCTACACCATGAATATGGCCGAAACTGCCATCGAACATGGGGATCGCCGCACCTTCCTGCGTGGCTTAGAGATCACCTTTGTGCTTGGCCTGGTCTTCTTGTTCGGGGTGATGATCTTCGAATGGGGTCTTTTCCCTGGGCTCTACGAGGGCCATTTCACGCCCTGGGGGGATGCTGACCAACCATTTGCCTTTGGTGCAGTCGTCTTTGGGATGACAGGCATGCACGCCATTCACGTAATCAGTGGCCTGGTCTTTATTGCCTTCATCTGGAATATGGGTCGTAAGGGGAGATTTTCAGCCGACCGCCACTGGGGCGTTGAATCCTGCGCCATCTATTGGCACTATGTCGACCTGGTCTGGATCTTCTTCTACCCGGCGCTCTACCTGATCGGCGAGGCTGTCCATTAAGAGGCTGTCCATACGGTGGGCACAACTTCTAACTCAGCGTACGGACAGCCTCAGTCGTAAAGGTTATGGATAGGATCTAAGAGAATCCTCGCTTAGCAAACAGAAGGATAAGATTAGCTTGTAAAGGTTATGAATTCTACGATCAATCTGCGCTCTTCTGCTGATGGCGGATTGAGACCTCTACAACTTAGTTCATGATTTAACTAAACGTATGCATCCATTAGTACAGGCGCTACTGTCCACGTGGGACTGGCGCATCGATGTTACCGTGCTCTTATCCATTTTGGGCACACTTTATGTGACAGGATGGATACGCCTCCGCCGACGTAGCAATTACCGTCAATTGGCGACACGACGAAGGCTGGCAGCTTATTTGAGTGGTCTGGCGACATTAGCCCTGGCGCTAATGTCGCCCATCGACCTCCTGGGCGGCCAGCTTTTCTTTATCCATATGATCCAACACAAGTTGGAGATTATGGTGGCAGCACCGCTGATCTGCCTTGCCAACCCCTTTCCATTTATGTTATGGGGGATGCCAGCACCGCTGCGCCGTTGGTTCGCTGGGCTATTTCGTCTCCAGTCGCCCATCCGCCGCGGATTGGCCAAAGCTACAGGCCCAGGCTTGTCTTGGTTCATTTTTATTGTCTTTTATATCGGTTGGCACGACCCTGCACTCTACAATTGGGCCCTGGTCAACTCAACCGTGCATGACATCCAGCACCTGACTTTTTTTGCGTCAGCAATGCTCTTCTGGTGGCACATCACAAACGCCGCCCCCCATATTCACGGACACGCAGAAGTCTGGGGACGACTCGCCATGTTGATTGGCGTAATCCCGCCTCAGGTGATCACCGGTGTTGTGATCGCAACTGCAAGTGAAGTGGTCTATACTTATTACGCCAGCATTCCCCGCTTTTGGGGAGTTAGCGTACTCGCAGATCAGGCAATTGGTGGTATGATCATGTGGACGCTAAGCAGCGAGATGATTATTTGGGGAGTGGTCTTTTTGTTGAATAGTCTCTTCAAAAAAGAGCCCGCAGGGCCACCCCCCATCAGTGAATGGGATCATGAAGAAGCAATGATCGCTCCAGGGTTGGAAGCCCGCGCCCTCCAGAATCGTTGGCGCAAAGTTGCTGAAGCGCGCCTGAATGCGCGTCATACTGTATGAAACCAGTGTCTCAAGCGCGCGGTTGGCTTGTCTTACTGCTGGTAGCGTGTTGTCTCATCTGGCCGAAGAGCAGCTTCGCCCATGCCGGTGGTGTGCCTGTCTTGACGGATACACCTGCCGGGCCTTACCATGTCTTTGCGTGGATGTTGCCCGAGCCTCAACGGGTTGGGGTGGTGCATCTTTCGCTCGCGGTCATCCGCGCGCCAGAGCCGGGAGCGCCCAGCAATGTGCTGGTCGAACCCGTTACCGATGCAGATGTTCAGGTAACGTTCACCCCGCTGACCGCACCGTCGCAAGCAATTGTGGTAGCAGCCCTACCGCAAACGACGTTGAATGAGTTCTATTATGAGGTTGATGTCGAGCTGCCTCAGGCCACGCGCTGGCAGATAGCCATCGAGATCGAAGGGGTGGCTGGTTTTGGCACCGTGATCTTCGAGCGCGATGTGTTAGAGGCTCGCCAAATCAACTGGTTGCTGGTCGGCGGGGGCGGCGCCGGGTTATTGCTCATCATCGGTTTGGTAGGCATTTGGAATCGTCTACAAACCAAGGAGTAACAGTGATTCTCAAGAAGATGTTCAGCCGACAATATTGGCTGTTTACCCTCATCGTGCTCGCAGGTGTGGCGCTTTGTATCTGGGCGGGAATTTGGCAGATGGATCGCCGCACGCAGAAACAGGAGCTGAATCAACTGCTGGCCGCGCGGTGGGATGCTGAACCAGTAAATCTCAATCAGAGCGAATTACCGGCCGATCTCACTGAGCTCGAATTTCGCCGGATTCAGGCTGCGGGTACCTTTGATTACGACCATCAAATCTTACTCAAGAATGATTTCCGCGATAATATCCCTGGGGTCAACATTATTACCCCCTTACGGCTGGATGACCAACGGGCCATTCTGGTCGCTCGTGGCTGGGTCTCGCTGGATCAGGCTACCCCAGAAGCATTGGCAAAGTTCGTCGAGCCGACAAACGAGCCAGTGGTGGGGATCATCAAAGAGTCGCAGACGCTGGCCGGTGCACCGCTCCCCACAGAGCCGCAACTGGAGTGGTTTCGGGTTGATGTTGAAGCGATTCAACAGCAGCTACCCTATCAGCTGATGCCTGCTTTCCTGGCCCAGCTGCCAGAACCAGGGCGTTTGCCGACGCAGTTACCAATCCGAACACCGCCGCCCGCGCCCTACGATGAATTTGTACACGTGAATTATACGATCCAATGGTTTACGTTTGCGCTCGTCTTTCTGTTTGGCTATATTCAATACGTTTTCTTCCAGGAGCGCCGTCGCCAACGCCAGGCTCGGGAACAGAGCGCCAGCCAGACGGGAAACACATCTGAATTACCAACTTTACCTCGCCAGGTGTAGGGGCAGTAAACCGTAAGGTTTCTCCCCCACTGGAGCAGGGGTTTGAATTGCTTACCGCAAGACCGGAGTTTTCATGCAACTGCACAGTAGAATGGTTAAAGGCTACGAGAGCCTGGACCCCCCGCCACTGGAAAGCCGCCCACTTTCGCCGCGCAAAACGCTCGGCGATTATTTGGCGCTCACCAAACCGCGGATCATCTCCCTGTTGTTGGCGGTGACTTTGGTGCCGATGTTTGTCGCCACCGACACGCCGCCCAGCTTTACCCTGATTTGGTGGACCATGCTTGGGGGCTTCCTCGCCGCCGGTGGGGCCAATGCGCTTAACCAATACCTCGACCGCGACATCGATCATGTCATGACGCGCACACGGCGCCGCCCGATCCCGGCAGGGCGTATGCACCCCACCCAGGTGCTGCTCTTTGGTCTGGGCCTCAGCGCGCTGAGTTTTGTCCAACTTTGGCTCACCACCAATCTGCTGACCGCGTTGCTCGCCCTGAGTGGCATCCTCTATTATGTCTTGATCTATACGCGCATGCTCAAGCGCACCAGCACGCAAAACATCGTGATCGGTGGCGCGGCCGGGGCAATCCCGCCGCTGGTTGGCTGGGCAGCCGTTACCAACGAGTTGTCTCTCCTGCCGATCTTTATGTTTCTGATTATCTTTTACTGGACCCCCCCCCATTTCTGGGCATTGGCCCTGCGTCGCCAAAAAGAATATCGCGCGGCGTGTGTCCCCATGTTGCCCGTCATTGCAGGGGATCGGGAAACGCAATGGCAAATTGTCTTGTATAGCGTGCTTCTGCTCGTGGTGAGTGTGGCCCCCGTCTTTCTCCGCCTGCTGGGCCCGGTCTATCTGGTCCTGGCCCTGGCCCTCAGCGGCACATTCCTGTGGTACGCGCTGGACATTTGGTTGCGGCCAAGTGCCGAGCGCACCTGGCGGCTCTATGGGTTCAGCCTCATCTATCTTGCCCTGCTCTTCCTGGCCATGGGCATTGATCACCTCTTCTACGTGGCGCCTGAACCGCTGGTCGTCCTGCGCTTGCCCTTCTGATTAGACCCACCCGGACATAGTGCATAATCTTCGAGGGAGCTAACAACTTCCTCGAAGCAGCAAGTCTACCCCACCTCAGCCAAACCCTGCTTCACCAGGTGCACCAGCGTATCCACCTCCCCAAAGTTACCCGCTTTGGTGATGATCTGATAGCGCCTGCCATCTGCTGCTTCGCCCGCCAGCAACGGGATACCGGGCAGCAATTCGGCCAAAACCACCAATTCACGAATCCCCAGCCGTTCGAGCAGATGAATGGCCGTATCACCGCCCACCAGGAGCAAGATCCGCGGCTCGATCACCGCGCTCAGCTCCGCAGCCACCGCGGTGATGGCCGCCACAAACCGGCGCGCGCTCTCGCCTTCCAGCGGCGTATCAGGGGCGGGCCGCGGCAGTTGCAATACAAGCCCGACCTCACGCATTCGCGGGGACACCTGTGGCTTCAACAGAGGATCGGTGAGCGTCCAACAGGGCAGCAGATCAGCCTGGCGGAGATGCGTCAGTTGCTCGTGTGCTCGCTGGCTGCCACTGCCCGCTACCACCAGCAGTGCACCAGGCTGCAACTCGACGCTTTGTCCGGGCCAGGCATCATTCAGCAGCGTGCGGGCCAGCGGCTGCACCAACCCAGCACTGCCGCAAAACAGTGCGTTGGGGATGGCTTGTTGCGCCGCGGCCACAATCGCTTCAAGATCCCGCTCATCCAGCGCATCGACCACCACAATCTGATGACCGGCTGCTTGTTGACGGCGCAATTCGTGGGCCAGCATCTCCGCGCCCGCGCGCACATGCTGCAACCCAAGCGTGCCGATGGGTCGCCCCGTCTGTTCAGCCAGCAGCGCGGGCAATGAGACTGCATCACTTGTCGCTTGCCCAAAGACCAACCGACCATCGACCAGCCCGCGCCCCTGGGCGGGAAAGGCCGGGGCCACAATCGCGAGCGGCACTGTTTGGGCAGTGGTCAACATCTCCACCATCGCCGCTAATTCCGCCCCAATATTGCCGCGCAAGGTCGAATCGATCTTCTTATACCAGCGCACCGATCGCCCCACCCAAGGGCGCATCAGTGCACGCACACGGGTAGCCGCGGCTGCTGCAGGCAGATAACGCGAATCGCTGGAGAGGGCAATCACCCCCGCAGCCGCGGATGGCAGATCCCCATGCACTTGAATCCGGGCGGGCAACCCCACCTGGTGACAGCGAGCAGCACTGTCCGCGGCCCCGGTCAAATCATCGGCCAGAATCAGCAGCGTCATGATTGGCGGTCTCCAACCCACTCGACCAGGGTGGCGACCCCCTGCCCAACGCCCACACACAACGTGACGAGGCCATAGGGTGAAGATGCCACCCCGGCCCGCTGCCGTCGCTGCATCTCGTGGATCAGCGTGGTCATCAGGCGAGCCCCGGAGCAGCCCAGCGGATGGCCCAGGGCAATGGCTCCCCCATTGACGTTGACGCGCTCGAGCGGCAGAGCCAACTCGTCGATCACCGCCAGCGCCTGCACCGCAAAGGCCTCATTGAGCTCGATCAGATCCAGATCCGCCACGCGCAAGCCGGTGCGAGCCAACAATTTGCGCACGGCCGGGATCGGCCCCAGGCCCATGAAGCGCGGATCCACCCCAGCAACCGCGGAGCCGAGAATGCGCACGAGCGGTCTTTGCCCCAAAGCGGTGGCCTGTGCCGCACTCATCAGGAGCAGGGCAGCCGCGCCATCATTCAAGCCCGACGAGTTGCCCGCGGTGACCGAGCCAGCCTTCCGAAAGGCAGGCTTGAGCCGCGCCAAACGCTCCGCCGTTGTGCTGACCTCATAGTGATCTGCAACCCAGGTCATGCGCGGATGTTCGTCGGTGTCCACCACGTGCGGTTCGCCCCGCGGCGGGTGCAGGGTGATCGGCGCGATCTCGGCGCGGAAATGGCCGGCATTGATCGCAGCGACCGCGCGCGCCTGGCTGGTCAGGGCGAACGCATCTTGCCGTTCCCGGCTGATGCCGGTCTGCTCAGCAATATTCTCAGCGGTTTCGCCCATGGCTTCGAGCGGGAAGCGAGCGGCCAGTTGCGGATTGGGAAAACGCCAACCGAGGCTGGTATCAAAGAGTTGCAGGCTGCGGTCGAAAGGTCGTTCGCTCTTGCTGAGGACGTAGGGTGCACGCGTCATCTGCTCCACACCCCCGGCGATCACGATCTCGGCCTCCCCACATTGGATCGTCCGCGCCGCGCTGATGATGGCGTCCAGCCCGGAAGCGCAGAGCCGATTGACCGTCATGCCTGCGACCGAGTGGGGAAAGTCGGCCAGCAGCGCGGCCATGCGCGCCACATTGCGATTATCTTCCCCGGCCTGGTTGGCACAGCCCAGGATCACTTCGTCCACCTGGTGGGGCACCAGACCAGTCCGCTCGATCAAGGCCCGCAAGACATGCGCGGCCAAATCATCGGCGCGCACACTGCCGAGCGCACCACCTAACGTGCCAATCGGCGTACGCACCCCATCGACGATCACCACATCGCTCATCGTCCGCTCCCGAGAATCAACTGGCTGGATTATTGCACAATGCTGAACAGTGAGTGTAACATAGCTTAGCCGCATTCAACAGCAAAAAATCAAGCTAATGGATCTCCCATGTCCAAACTTACGACCATGCGCGACGCCATCGCCGACCTGGTGCGGGATGGTGATACACTGGCGATCGAAGGATTTACCCATCTCATCTCTTTTGCCGCGGCCCATGAGATCATCCGCCAGGGCAGGCGTTCGCTCACCGTTTGCCGGATGACGCCCGATCTGGTTTACGATCAGATGATCGCGGCGGGTTGCGTCGATAAATTGATCTTCTCGTATCTGGGCAATCCTGGCGTGGGTTCGCTCTATCCCATTCGGCGGGCCGTCGAACAAGGCATTCCCCGCCCCTTGGCTTTGGAGGAATATACTCATTTTGGCTTGGTGGCGCGCTTTTTGGCCGGAGCTGCCGCGCTGCCCTTTTACCCGTTGCGCACCTTCAGCGGTTCGGATTTGCCTGCGGTGAATGATCAAATTCGCCAGGTGACCGATCCATACAGCGGCGAGCCGATCTATGTAGTGCCAGCCTTGCACCCCGACGTGACGATTATCCACGTACAGCGCGCGGATGCCGAAGGCAATGCGCAAATCTGGGGGTTGCTGGGCATGCAGGCCGAAGCAGCCTTTGCCGCCAAACGGGTGATTGTGGTGGCCGAAGAGATTGTGGACGAAGCGGTGATTCGGCGCGACCCCAACCGCACGGTGATCCCGTCGTTGATTGTGGATGCGGTAGTCCACGAGCCCTACGGTGCGCATCCCTCCTATGTGCAGGGCTATTATGATCGCGATGGTGATTTCTATCTGCAGTGGGATCAGCTTTCGCAAAGCCACGAGGCCACGACGCAATGGCTGGCCGAATGGGTCTATGGGGTCGCCAATCGTGCTGATTATGTAGCGAAATATGGGGCTGCCCACTGGGAGAGGCTGCAACCTGGGCCAGCGTGGAGCGGGGAAGTCAATTATGGAGTGTACCGATGACCTATTCTGCCACGGAGTTGATGATCGTTGCCGCGGCGCGCGCGCTGGCCGGGGCTCGCGTGGTCTTTGTTGGAGTCGGTCTGCCCAATATTGCCTGCAATCTGGCACAGCGCACCGTTGCCCCGCGCCTGGAATTGGTCTACGAAGCTGGTGTCTACGGCGCTCGCCCCAGCCGCTTGCCACTTTCGGTGGGCGACCCTACCTTGGTGAGCGGGGCCCTGGCCGCAATGTCGATGGGGCATCTCTTCCAATATTATTTGCAGCGCGGGTTGATCGATGTGGGCTTTTTGGGCGCGGCGCAGATCGACCGATTCGGCAACCTCAACAGCACGGTGATCGGCAATTATCAGCAGCCCAAAGTGCGTTTACCGGGCAGCGGCGGGGCCTGCGAAATCGCGCTCCTGGCGCGGCGAGTCTTTATCATCGCGCGCCTCAACCGGCGCACCTTTGTGGAGCAACTGGATTTTCAGACCACGCCCGGCCACATGAGCGGGGGCAACAGTCGAGCCGCGCTGGGCGCTCCCGGTGGCGGGCCCGCCCTGGTGATCACCGACAAGGCGCTCTTCGAGTTTGACGCTGACAGCCGCGAGATGGTTCTGACCTCGTTACACCCGAATTGCAGTGTGGCCGAGGTGCAAGCGCAGGTGGGCTGGCCCTTGCGCGTGGCCGAGCAATTATCCACAACACCGCCCCCCACCGAAGCCGAGATGACCATTCTGCGCCACGAATTGGACGTCACAGCGCGCTTCCGGTAGACTTCAAAGCAGCAATTGCTCCAGGCGCTCCACATAACTCTCCAGCACCGCAAAAGCCGCTTCCACCGGCTCCGGCGTGGTGAGATCCACCCCGGCTTGCCTGAGCGCGTCCAGCGGATATTGCGAGCCCCCTGCCCGCAGGAAATCGAGATAGCGGTCAACCGCCCCGGCTTCGCCAGCAAGCACTTTTGTGGCCAAGGCATGGGCACCCGAAATCCCGGTGGCATATTGAAAGACATAAAAGTTGGCGTAGAGGTGGGTCGAAAATTCAGCCCAGGTAATGCCTGTACGCGCCCGATCCAGGCTGATCTCATCGCCGTAGCCTTCCGCAAAGAGATCGGCCATGAGGTCGATCAAACTGTCGGCGCTGAATGATTGATTCCGCTCCACACCCTCGTGGATGGCGAGCTCAAAGCGGGCCAGGGTGGGCATGATGAAGAAATAGCGGTGGAAATTCGACATCGCCTCTTCGAGCAGGGTGATCTGAAAGTCGCGATCCAGCTGGGTTTTGAGCAGATAGTCGCGCACCAGGGCCTGGTTAAAGTTCGAGGCCACTTCCGCGGCAAAAAGTGTGTAGCGGGCGTAGATAAATGGCTGCGTTTTCCACGAATAGTAGGAGTGCAGCGAATGGCCCAGCTCGTGGGCCAGCGTGCTCAAGCCAAAGAGATCATCATTCGAGTTGAGCATAATGAAGGGATGCGTGCCTGGCCCGCCATAGGAAAAGGCCCCGGCTCGCTTGCCCTTGTTCGGATAAATATCGATCCAGCGTTCAACCAGCGCGCCGCGACGCAACACCGAGACATATTCTTCGCCCAGCGGCTGCATCCCCTCGGCCACCCACTCGACCGCTTGCGTGTAAGGCACGTGAATTTTGGCTTGGGTCAACGGCGCTTTGATGTCATATTCACAGAGCGGGTCGAGCCCCAACACCTGACGGCGCAGCCGCCAGTAGCGATGCCAGATCGGAATATGCTTGCGAAACGTTTCGATCAAATTATGAAAGACCGCCACTGGAATATGATTGGGCGCGAGCGAAGCCTCCAGCGCGGACGCATACCGGCGGGCACGTGCCCGGAAAACATTCTGCTTCACGCCGGTGATCAGACAATTCGCCATTGTATTTTTGAAAGCCAGGTGTGCATCCGCGTAATTGGTCCACGCCGACTCACGCACCGCGCGATCGGGGTCGCCCACCAGCGCGCCGATCGTCCCCTGGCCAATTTCAATGGCCTCTCCAGCCGCGCCGATTGCCGGAGAAAAAGGCAGATCCGTATTGGTCAGAATGCCGTGGGTATTGCTCGCCATCTGAAACGCATCATTCACCTGCCCCAGCAGCTCCTCAACCTCCGCAGAGCGCACATGGGCCTGGTTATGCTCCAATCGCTCGACATAATGGTGATAGATCGCCAGCGCGGGCTCCTCTGCAACCCACTGATAGAGTTGGTCGAAGCCAATCGCCATCAATTCGGGCTCGGCAAAGGCGAGAGCAGCCTCCGCCTGGCTAGCCAGCGAATCCCCGCGACTGCGCCGCGCGGCTGCCGCCTGGTTGCTGGTATCACCAGCATGATCCAAATACGCATACATGACAATGCGCTGAACCTCGCCGACGATCTCTTGTTGGAGGGTCAACCATTCTGCCAGGCGGGCCGGGCTGGAGCCCAAGGTGCCAACAAAAGCGGAGACGGCGGTTAGCCGAGCAGCAACTGCCTCATGGGCCGCGTCCCATGCCGCGGGCGTTGCATAGATGCTAGTCAGATCCCAAGTCTGTTCCGCGGGGATTTCACTGCGATTGGGGATATTCAATTTGGACATGCGGGACTCCTATGGAAAATGCGTTAACAATTAGAGCGAAGAGGCCAGGCAGGCAAAAAAGGCTTGAAGAGCATAGCACCTCACTGGAGAAATCCAAACTTGTAAGGTTGTTGGGTGAACAAATTGAAGAGAAGAAAGAACCGTGACTTTCCCAGGTTGTTTGACAAAAGGATCCCCACGGTGATAAGCTCGCGTTAGATCAACCAGCTTTTACGCCAGGCTGCGTGGAACGATGCAGCTTGCCATGCACAGTTTACCATAACCACACGACTTACGCAGCGCCTAAACCGTTTCCGGGGCAAGCAGAGCCTGGGCAGAGCGGTCTTTGGTCGGGCCTGCGTAAGCCCTAAATTCATTAAAGAGGGATGGAATCAATTATGAAATTACTCGAACAAATTCAGCACCTCCATTTCCCCGCCGAGCTACCCACTTCGCTGCTGGCGGTCAAACAGGTTTTTGATGCCCCACAAGTAGACGACATTGCCGAAGCCACCAAAACAGCCTTGCGCACCAGTGGCATGTTGCAGCGGATGAAGCCGGGCGATACGGTGGCGGTTGGCGCGGGGAGCCGGGGCATTGCCAACCTGCCGCAGATTGTCAAAGCGACCATTGATGGGCTGCGCGAAGCGGGGATGCACCCCTACGTCGTACCGGCCATGGGCAGCCACGGCGGCGCGACTGCCGAAGGCCAAAAGACAATGCTGGCCGAATTGGGGGTCACCGAAGCCAGCATCGGCGCCGAAATCCGCGCCACCATGGAAGTCAAAGAGATCGGCCAGATCCCCGATGGCCCCCCGCTCTACCAGGGGCTGGATTCAGCCGAGGCCGACCATTGTCTGCTGGTCAGCCGCATCAAGCCGCATACCGATTTCCGCAGCCACCTGGAAAGTGGCCCCTCTAAGATGTGCGTCATTGGGTGGGGCAAACAATTTGGGGCCGCGCTCATGCACGCTGGCGGCGGCGCAAATTTCCAAAAATATCTCGCGCCAGCGGCCCGCATTTACGAGACCAATACCAATTTTGTTGGCGCGATCTGCCCAATCGAAAATGCGTACGATGGCACAGCCAAGATCGTCGGCCTGACTGCCGCGGAAGTGGGCCTGGAACGCGAAGCTGAGTGTTTAGCCGAAGCCAAATCCCTCATGGCCAGCCTGCCTTTCCCCGAGATTGATGTGCTGGTCGTGCGCAACTTGGGCAAAAATATCAGCGGCACTGGCATGGACACCAACATCATCAGCCGCTTGATGATCCCGCGCCAGCCCGAAGCCTTTGGCACGGTGGATGTGGCGGTGATCACCATATTGGATCTGACGGAAGAGACGCACGGCAACGCGGCCGGCATGGGGCTGGCCAATGTGACCACCGCGCGCGTCGCCAACAAGATCGATTGGTTCGCCACCTACACCAATTGCATCACCTCGGGCATCTTTGGCATGTTCCGCGTCAGCTTGCCCATTACCATGCCGAGCGACCGGGCAGCCATCGAGGTGGGCGTGCGCGGCTGTGCGCGGCCACAGGCTGACGCACGGATGGTCTTTATCCGCGACACGCTCACGGTCGATCATCTGTGGGTGAGCCCCAATTTGCGCCAGGCTGTCGAAGAACATCCGCGGCTGTCGATCATCGAAGAGGTGCCGCTGGAGTTTACAGCGAACGGCGTGATGCGTTGCCCCTGGGCCTTGAGCGAAGCCTGAGCTTTCGGGCCGCGCTGCATCCAATCGACGCTGGAACCGTAACGACAGACGCTGGAACCGTCTGTCGTCCATTCTCTGCGCTTGCATATATTCTAATGGATGGAAGGATACTGCATGAAGCTAAGACCCCTCCTGGCGATTACGTTGGGGGATCCAGCGGGGATTGGGCCAGAAATTATTGTCAAAGCCCTGCAAGATCATCGCATCTATGAATTCTGCCGCCCTCTGGTGATTGGCGACCGCCGCATTTTGGCCCGCGCCGCCAGTTGGCTCCAAATTCCACCGCCCGCCTTCGACGTGATCCACGAGCCCAGGCAGGGGGCATATGCTCCTGGGATTATCACCTTGCGGGATCTGGCAAATGCTGATCCCGCGCAGATCAATCCCGGCGAGGTCAACGCGGCCGCAGGGCGCGCCGCGGTCGAAGCGATCTTTCATGCCTGCGATCTGGCGCTGAGTGGTGCCGTTGATGCGATTGTCACCGCGCCACTCAACAAAGCCGCCATGAACCTGGCTGGTTTTCATTATGCCGGCCACACAGAATTGCTGGCCGAACGCACCAATGCCGCCCAAGTCAGTATGTTGCTGACCAGCGACCAATTGCGCGTGGTGCATGTGAGCACGCATGTCTCGCTGGCGGAAGCCATTCGGCGGGTGACCCCTGAACGCGTCGAGCAGGTGATCGATCTGGCCCAGACTTCCTGTCAGGCGCTGGGGATCGAGCAGCCACGCATTGCGGTAGCCGGGCTCAACCCCCACGCCAGCGAGGACGGACTGTTTGGCGACCAGGAGCGGCTGGCGATCCAACCGGCGGTAGAGCGCGCCCGCGCCCGCGGCTTAGATGTCTCTGACCCCCAACCACCGGACACGGTTTTTCTGCGCGCCACCAAAGGCGAATTCGACATTGTTGTGGCCATGTACCACGATCAAGGCCACATCCCGATGAAATTGCTTGCCTTTGACAGCGGCGTCAACGTCAGCATTGGCTTGCCAATCATCCGGACGTCGGTTGATCATGGCACCGCGTTCGATATTGCCGGGACGGGCCGGGCCCGAGCCGACAGCATGAACGCGGCCATTGGGGTTGCGGTGAAGATGGCACAGGCCAAAGCCCGGGAAAACGCCACCAGATAAACAGAATTTCTGCGGAGCCTGCCGGTCACGACTTCCGGACAGCCTGGAATCCCATGGCGGGGCCAGAAGTCGGACCCGGCGCGTGTTCAACCAACTAATAGAGAAATTAAATAGAGATCGCACAAATAGCGAGCAAGTAGGTGCGGT